>DASYWJ010000001.1:0-42954 GCA_035936155.1 Tepidisphaeraceae bacterium
GCTTCCCGGTGAACTTCGGGAACCAGTAGTAGATGGCGGCGAACACGCCGAAGACCGAGCCCCCGAAGAGGACGTAGTGCATGTGGGCGACCACGTAGTAGGAGTCGTGGAGCTGGAAGTCGAGGGGTGGCGAGGCGAGCACCACCCCGCTGATGCCACCGAGCACGAAGGTCAACAGGAACCCGATGCTGAACAGCATCGGCGTCTGGAAGGTGAGCCGGCCGCCCCACATGGTGCCGATCCAGTTGAAGAACTTCACCCCGGTGGGCACGGCGATGAGGAAGGACAGCCCGCTGAAGAACGGCAGCAGCACGGCGCCGGTGGCGAACATGTGATGGGCCCACACCCCCATCGACAGGGCGGCGATGCCCAGTGTGGCGAAGACCAGGCCCTTGTAGCCGAACACCGGGCGCCAAGAGAACACGGGCAGCACCTCGGTGATCACGCCGAAGAACGGGAGGACCACGATGTAGACCTCGGGGTGCCCGAAGAACCAGAACAGGTGCTGCCACAGCAGCGGGTTCCCGCCGTAGTGCGGGTCGAAAAAGCGTGTGCCCACCAGCCGGTCGGTCTCGAGGAGCACGGTCGCGGCCAGCAGCGTGGTGAAGGCGAAGACGATCATCACGCCGATCGTGAGGATCGTCCACGCGAACAGCGACAGCCGGCCGATGGTCATGCCGGGGCAGCGCATCTTGAGGACACTGACGACGATCTCGACGCCCATGCTGATGCCCGCCAGCTCCGCCATTCCCAGGCCAATGAGCCAGAAGTCAGTGCCAAGCCCAGTGAAGCGCGGCCCGGAAAGTGGCGTGTAGGCGAACCACCCGATGGCCGGAACATCCTTGAAGAAGAAGCTGGCGTAGAACATCAACCCGCTGAAGATGAACGTCCAGAACCCCAGCGTGCTGGCGCGCGGGAACGGCATATCCCGGGAGCCCAGGTGGATCGGCAGCAGCAGGATCACCAGCCCTTCGAAGAACGGCACGGCAAACAAGTACATCATCGTCGAGCCGTGCATGGTGAAGAGCTGGTTGTAGGTTTCGGGCCCGAGGAACGTGTTATTGGGGACCGCCAGCTGGATCCGCATCAGCAGCGCGATCAGGCCGCCGATCAGCAGGAACGTGAAGGACATGATCATCATCGCCGGCCCGAGCGGCGTGTTGTCGACAGTGGAGAAAATGCGGATGCCGGTCGGGCCTTCCCAGGTCTGATAGAAGCGGTCGAATTGCTCCGGATCGCGTGCCTTGGCTTGTCGGACGGCCTCCGCCTCGCGCGCGGTCGGGTTGCCGACCCCGATCTCGGCTTCGTCGGTCCCGGTTGTCGCCGGCGCTTCGACTGGGTTCACTTCAGCGTCTCCAGGTAGTCCGCCAGCGCGTGAAGGTCGTCGGCGTTGAGGTAGGTGGCAGGCATGAGATTTCCCGGCTTCAGTGGCTGAGGGTTGGAAATCCATCCTTCCAGGTTGCCGCGGTTGTTCGGGATGGTTGCCGCGCCGAGGGTCAGCCGACTGCCGAGGTGCGTGAGGTCCGGCCCGAGCGTACCGGTGAACTCCGTTCCGCGGATCGCATGGCAGTTGCCGCACGCGGCACTGGCGAATACGGCGCGCCCGTGGAGCAGGCGCTGGTCGGCGGGGGGCGTCACCGGCTTCTGCCTCTCCGCAACCCACGCATCGAACTTCTCCGGCGGCAGCGCGACGACATAAAACGCCATTAGCGCGTGCTGTAACCCGCAGAACTCGGCGCACTGGCCGCGGTATTCACCGGGTTTGCTGGCGCGCAGCACGTAGTTCGTCAGTTCGATGCCCGGGATCATATCCATTTTCCCCCCGAGCCGCGGCACCCAGAAGCTGTGGATCACGTCCGCCGACCGCAGTTCCACCCGCACCGGTCGCCCGACGGGAATGTGAATCTCGTTTGCCGTCGTGATCCCCAGCTCGGGATAATGCACCTCCCACCACCACTGCCGGCCAATCACGCGAACCGTCAGCGCGGTCTCGGGCTCGCGCAGCGCAATCGAGGCGCGCAGGTTCGCGATCAGCAGCCCCACGAGGATGATCGCCGGGAGGATGATGCCGCTGATGATGATGAACTTGTTGCCCAGCGGAGGCATCGGAGAGGCCGTGCGTCGCCGCCGCCGGATCAGCGCGACCGCCAGCAGCACAAAGACGATGACCGACACGATCGTGCAGACCCAGAACATCAACCACCAGAGCCACTCGATGGCCTCGGCGGCGGGGCTGGCCGGATGCAGCACCGACTGCACCGGCTCGCTGGAGGAGAGCAGAGACAAGATGACAAAATGACCAGGTGACAAGGTGAAGACGGACCCGGTCTGCAGGGCCGCCTGCTCCATCGTTGATCTTTCAAGTGGCGTTCGGATCACCTTTTCACCTTTTCACCTGTCACCCTGCCACCTCCTCACCTTGTCCCTTGCACTCCCCTACCGCCCGCGCGGGAAGGTCTGCGCCACGTGACAAAACTCCGCCACCAGCGTCAGTTCTTCCTCCGGCATCCGCTCCCGATAGCTGGGCATGGCCACCCCCGCCGGGGGGTCCATGACGTAGCGCCGGATGCCCTCCAGCGAGTAGCGCTGCCGTAGCCGGGCCATATCGGGCGCGAACTCCGGCCCGTCACCGGCGACGGCGTGACAACTGTTGCAACCGTAGGTCGCGAACAGCACCCGCCCGCGCTCTGTGCGTTCCGTGAGCATCACGCCAACCGGGACCGCCGGCGGAGTTTTGCGCGGCCAGGCCGTCCAAGGCGACCGCAACCGCAGCGCCGTCAGGTAAAGCACCGCGAGCACGACCAGACAAACCACGGTTACGGCGATGGGGCGATTGCGGGCGCCGCGGTTGTCGGTCCAGCGGTCCACGAAGGGCAGCGCAGCCAGCGCCACGAACAACACCACCGGGAAGAGCCAGTGAAAGTACCCCGCCACCGAAGGCGGCAGCAGCGCCGCCAGCGCGCTATACCATGCGAACCACCACTCCTCCTTTGGAAACGTCGCATCCGTCCCGACGCCCTGCGGGAAGAGCTTTGCCGGACCGAACGCCAACGTCAGCGCAATCACCACCGCCAGCGTCGCCAGCGGGATGGGCGAGAGCCGCACCACGGTGTCGGGGAAGAAGCGTTCCCCCCGGTACGGGTGGCGGGCCTGCCGCTCGTAGACTTCCTTCTGTTCCGCGACCGTCTCCAGCGGTTCCTTCATCTCCGCCGACGCCAGCGTGCCGTGCAGGACGACGAGGTAGACGTGGTAGGCAATCAGAACGGCGAGGAGGATCGGGCCGAGCACGACATGCACCGCATACAGCCGCGTAAGCGTCAGGCTGCTCAGTTCCGGCCCCCCTTGGATGATGAGCACGAGTTGCTCGCCGATCCAGGGCACCTGATGAAAGATGCTCAGCGCGACGCGCAGCGCGTAGATCGCGCGCTCGTCCCAGCGCAGCAAGTACCCGAGAAACGACATCACAACGACCAGGAACAGCAGCAGCACCCCGATCAGCCATGTCCCCTCGCGCGGCTTTTTGTAACCGCCGGTGGCGATCTGTCGCATCAGGTGCCAGAACAGGATGAACACCCACAGCCCCCCGGACCAGTAATGCAGCCCGCGGACGAACCATCCCAGCTTTTGCTCGAACGTGATGTGTCGAATGCTGTTGTAGGCCTCGACGACGGACGGCGTGTAGCTGAACGCGAGCACAATCCCGGTGAGCAGCTGAATGGCGAACAGCAGGAGCATGGCCTCGCCGTCGCCCTGGTACCACGGGTCCTTGGGGACCCGGCGGTGCAGCACGTGGTCGCGGACCTCGCGCATTCCAAAGCGGTCGATCATCCAGCGAACCACTGCGGCCACCGTTTTCGCTCCTCAGGTTCGTCACACTCGCAGGCGATGGGCAGATCCTTACGCCATCGCGGGAACCGATCGAAGATCGATCTCCAGCACGCCCTCACGCACTCGGGTGGCGTATCGGTACAGCGGCTTTTTCGGGGGCCCCGCCACCCGCTCACCCGACTTGTTGAAGATCCCGCCGTGACATGGGCAGTAGTAGAATTCGCTCCCGGGGTCATATTTCACCGCGCAGCCAAGATCCGTACAGGTGCGAGAGAAGACGACGAAATCTGACCGGGTGCGCTGCCACACGTACACCACCTGCGCCGCCGCGACCTCAACCGGGTAGGCCTCGCGCCGCGGCGGCACCGCTGCGTCGACGACGTCGCCCAGAGGAAAGCTGCGCAAGGGGCCGAGAGGACGCCACGCCCGTGATTGCGATCGCCCCGCTGGCGAAAACGCGCTGATCACCGCCGGCACAACAACGACGGAGCCCATCACGGCGCCCGCGGCGCCAAGCAGCCACTTGAACAGGGTCCGTCTTCGCATGTTCCAGACCCTTATAAAGGACACCACCGGCGCGCTGACAACAGCAAATCCGCCTGACAACCGCGTTCGTGTCAGATTTAACTTGCTGTTCGCGCGAACGTGTGGCCGCGCTTATCCTGTTCGTGCAGCGTCCGCGGAGGAGCAGAGGTAATGGTTGCAGACGATGAGAATCGGCCGCCGCGCCCGAAGCTGAGCGTCATCGTGCCGGTCCTGAACGAGGCGGCGATCATCGGGCAGACGCTGACGACGCTGAGATGCTTGTTCGGCACAGTGGAGGTCATCGTCGTCGATGGCGGCAGCTCCGATGGCACTGTCGATCATGTGCATCGGTGCGGCTGCCGAGTGATCACCGCCCCCGCCGGCCGGGGGGCGCAGATGCACGCCGGCGCAGTGGCGGCCAGCGGGGAGGTGTTGTGGTTCCTTCACGCCGACACCCTGCCCCCGCCCGACGCCATCGAGCAGATGGTTCACGCGCTTCGCGACCCGCTAACGATCGGCGGGAACTTCTCCATCCGCTTTGATGGCGATTTCGCCGCCGCACGCTTCCTGACCCGGCTGTACCGATACCTCTCTTGGATCGGCCTTCGCTACGGCGACTCCGCGTACTTCGTCCGTCGCTCGGCCTATTTCCACGCCGGCGGCTTTCAGCCCTTCCCCATCTTCGAAGATCTGGACCTCATGCGACGGCTCAGGCGAATCGGACGCTTCGTCCGCTTGCCGGCCGTCGTCAGAACCTCGTCGCGCCGGTTCGAGAATCGCTCGTTTGCGCTGGTGTTCCTTCGCTGGACAGCACTGCAATCGCTGTACTGGCTCGGCGTCTCGCCGGCGCGGCTCGGCCGCTGGTATCACCACGTGCGGATCCCCGGACGGGTACCGGTGCGGCCGTCGTCTTCCCCGTCACCAACAACGACCCCCCGGTGGGGCAATGCCTGAGGTTTTCTTGTGCCACATGGCGATGCCCTGGGCCAGTTGCCCACGCAAGGCCGATTTCGCCTGGCCATCCGAGACGTGCACCCGTTCATTCGAGCTGATAGGCGAACGGCTGTACCCTGATCTGCAGCTCGCGCGGGTGTTGCTCGACATACACATAGACGGTCGTACTGGCGCCCTCGCCAAGATAATCGATCAAGATGTCTCCCTCGGTCGTCACGCCGCCCACTGATTTGCAGCTCACCTGCAGCTTTAGACTACTCAGCGTGCGGTCACCGCGGTTGTGAATCTGTATCGGGAGCACGTACTTCCCGCCCTGGGGTCGCGCCTGTTCGCTCAGCACGCGCACCTCGACCGGCACCGCCGGCGGCTGCGGGCTCGACCTCCCCGATGAGCCAGAGCACGGCAAATGAATAGATCAGCCCCAATCCGATTGCGCTGACGGCTTGCCCCGCGGCATCAGCGATTGAGTATTTGGGACGGAATCCCGAAAGGAGGCTGAAGCAGAAATTAACCACCAGTGTGGCAGCGAGCAACACCAGCAGGTGCGCGATTGACAGAGTCATCCCGTGCCACCACATCTCCATCGTGTACAGCAGCGGCATTCCAACGATGGAACCTGCAGCGACTGCGCGCAGCAGATCGGCGCCCTCCTCGCGCCAGCCATATCGATCCTCAGCGCTCATCCAGCATCCTGCGATTTCGGCGGCGACGACAGAACATTCCAGCCGCCGTCGAAACCATGCGTCAGCGGCGCGCAACAGCAGACACCCGCGTGGTCGGGCTAATGGCGATGATCCCGCAGCGCGCGCACGGCATGCCGGACTTCCGGGACGATCAGCGGGATCATGGCGAACGTCGCGGCCGACGCAGCGAGGCAGTACGAGCAGAAGCGCCGGTGCTTCGTCCACTGGTCGCGCGTGAGCTTAGCGGCGATGACGGTGTCGGCGAGGACCTTCCCCGCCAGCGCCAGTGAAATCCACGGCCGGCGCCGCGCGCGGCTGGCCCCGCCCATTCCCGCCAGCGTAGCGGTAAACGCGTAGCTGGTGAGTCCGAGCAGCCCGTCCGGCGTGGTGGCGCGGGCATACGCCTCATCCGAAGCATCCACTTCGTCCGCGCCGAGGTACTTCGAGCGCGGCTCGGGTAGGTGACGGATCATGCCCGTCTGGTACAGCGACACCACCGCCATCGCGCCTGCGCCGAGCAGCGCCAGCCCGACCACCCCCCGCCGTCGCCTCAAGTCGGGCGAACGGTCGTGCCGCAGGTCCTGGCTCACCCGCCGTGGCGAGCGATGCTCACCGGGCGCGAGTTGGCTCAATAACATCATGCTCATGAATCACCTCCAGATCGTGTAAGCGCCGCGTACGTTGGCGGCGCGCTGATCGTCGCGGGTTGGTCTGCGTTTGAAGAATGCCGCGGCGGCAAGGCCCAGCCCCGCGAGCGCGAGCACGTTTCGGTGCTTATTCAGCCACATCTGCGGGCTCGATCGCCACGCCTCCGCGTTGTACGGGCCGTGCGCGGCGAAGTCGCCGGGGGCCGGGTCGAACAGGTTGTCCGGACGCCCCGGCGGGTCCGGGATCTTCGTCACGTGACCCTCATAAACCGTGTTGGCAAGGTAATGATCGAGCCAGCGCGGCGCCACTTTGTCACCGAGAATCGCCTGCACCGTCGGGTATCCCAGCTGGAATTCAGGACGGTTGTGATACGCGGTCCAGACGATCGCGTCTGCCGCCACTTCGGGCTGGTAGATCGTCCCGACGGGTTTGCTCTTGCCGCCCATGCGGTTGCGGATCCACTCGAACTGCGGCGTGTTGACCGCCGGCAGGTGAACGATCCGAAGCTGGACGTTGCTGTTGTCGTGAAGCAGTTCCGTGCGCAGGGATTCGGTAAATCCCGCGACGGCGTGCTTGGCGGCGCAGTACGCGCTCTGCAGTGGGATGGAGCGGTAAGCCAGCGCTGATCCAACCTGCAGGATTACGCCTTGGTCGCGCGACAGCATTCGGTGCAGCGCGGCGTGCGTGCCGTGGACGTACCCGAGAAACGTAACCTCAGTGATGCGACGGAACTCCGCCAGCGTCATCCGGCGGAAGGGCGCCATCATGGAGACCATGGCGTTGTTCACCCACACGTCGATGGGCCCGAAGCGATCCTCCAGGGTCGCGGCGGCGCGTTCGACGGCATCGGCGTCGGCGACGTCGGCCGGCGTCACGACAGCCTCGCCGCCCGCCTCCTCGACTTCACGCCGCGCCGACTCCAGCCGCTCCACCCCGCGCGCCAGCAGCCCGAGCCGCGCCTGATGGCGCTGCGCGAACAGCCTCACCACCGCCCGCCCGACCCCGGCGGATGCGCCCGTGACCATTACCACCGGATGCCTTTCTGGAACCATTTTCATTCACCTCCCGGCGACTTCTGCGCCGGCGCGAACCCATCGGTAGCCATATGGATTGAGCCGAACCTGCCCGTGCAGCTTCACCGCATCTTCGTGGCCGTCGTCGCTGATCAGCGGGTGCAGCGCTCGCTTGCCCAGTCCCTCCCAATTCAACGAGAACTCGGCTGGACGGTCAGAAAGATTATGCGCCGCCAGGAGCGTCTGCCCCTGCCACGTGACGGCGTGAGCGAAGACTGAGGGATCCTGAGTCTTGATCACTTCGCACCTGCCCCACCCGATTTCCGGGCAATGCTTGCGCGCCCGCGTCATCTGCTCGATCCGGCTGAGCAGCGAGCCGCGATCACGCTCCTGCGCTTCCACGTTCACCTTTTGAAATCCGAACGGCCCGTCGCGGATCATCGGTCGGGCGAGCTTCTCGCTGGGTGCTACCGAAAACCCGGCGTTAATTTCCTCACTGCTCCACTGCATGGGCGTGCGCACCGATTCGCGTCCGGGGAGCGACAGGTCCTCGCCCATGCCAATCTCCTCCCCGTAGCGGAGGATCGGCGTGCCCGGGAGGGTGAACAGCAGGCTGTACGTCATCGCCACGCGGCGCTGATCGCCATCGAGCATCGGCGGGAGCCGGCGTCGAATGCCGCGGCCATAGATCCGCTGGTGCGGATCAGGTGCGAACGCGTCAAAGACCTCCTGCCGCTCCTGCTCATCCAGACGGTCCAACGTCAGCTCATCGTGATTGCGAATGAAGTTGGCCCATTGACAGACCGGCGGCAATGGCGGGAGCTCGCGCAATCCCCGCTCCAGCGGGGCCGCCTCCTGTCGCGCCAGCGCCAGGAACAGGTATTGGTTCAGGATGAAGTTGAAGAGCATCTGAAACCGGTCGCCGTCGCCGTAGTACTTGGGGACGCGATCCGGCGGGACATTGACTTCCGCGAGCAGGACGGCATCGCCCCGGCGACGATCGAGGAACTCGCGCAGCTCGCCGAGCAACTCGAATCGGGGCTCTTCGCCGCCGCCGCGCTGACCGCGCACGCTGGTGTCCTCGATCAGGAATGGCGCTGCGTCGACGCGAAAGCCGGAGACGCCCAGCTCCAACCAAAACCCCATGACGCGCTTGATCTCGTCGCGCACCTGTGCATCGTTGACGTTCAGGTCGGGCTGAAAGCTGTAAAAATGGTGAAGGTAATACGCGCCGGCCTTCTCATCGTACGTCCAAACGCGATCCTGCTCGCCCGGAAAGACAGGCCGTCCCGTGTCCTCCCGCGGCTGATCGGACCACACGTACCAGTTGCGATGCGGTGAGTCCGGTGACGAGCGCGCGCTTTGGAACCACGGGTGCTCATTTGACGTGTGGTTGACGACGAGGTCCATCAACACCCGTATCCCGCGCTCCTCCGCCTCGCGCATGAACTCGACGAACGTCCCCAGCGTCCCGTGCCGCTCGTCAACGCCGTAGTAATCGCGCACGTCGTACCCGTTATCGCGCATGGGCGAGGGGTAAAACGGAAGCAGCCACAGGCAGGTGGCGCCCAACCCGGAGAGGTAATCGAGCCGCCGAACCAGACCGGGGAAGTCGCCGACTCCGTCGCCGTCGCTGTCCTGGTACTTCTCCACGTCAAGCGCGTAGATGATGGCGTTCTTGTACCAGTGGTCGCTGAGGATCATTGGCTGCTCATAATGCGATTCATAATGCGATTGCGGACTCGAACGCGCGCCGCCCCTGCCGGTTTACGACGCCGCCGCCCATCTTGTCACCCTGCGATTCTCCCGTTCCACCTCCGGACGCGGGTCGCGCCGGCAGACCTCCTGCCTCGCGCAGCTTCTCGATGTTGACACGGCGCATCAGCCCATTTGCTGCGCACAGCCGGTTGATCAGCCCCGCGTCGATGGCATGAATTTTTTCTTTTTTGCGGGCGATTTCTTGGCAAAAACGTGCGTAAGCGAACTCATAAATAACGCTGTCACTCGGCTTACGAGCCGTGCCATGGCGTGCCCAAAATTCGAGCAGTCGGCGCTGAAGTTTTTTCGCTGGATTTGGGGTTGAACCCATTCAGTCGTTTGCTTATTTCCCCGCCCACGCCGTCGGCGGGCAGGAGCGTTTTTTGGGCTCGCTCCTCCATTTCCCGTGGGTGACGGCCGCTGCGGCGAATCCCAGGCCGAAATGCCTGCTCGAAGTCCACCGGTGAATGTCGGCACTCAGTGGCGACCGCTCGCCTGCCACCAGCGCTGTTCGGCGCTGGATGGTTCGCAGCCAGACCTCCAGGAAGGGAAGCAATCAATGGGTGATGGGAAGAAAACCGCCGAGTTTATCGAGACGTTGGAAGGCCGCCGGCTGCTGTCGTCGGTCTCGCTCTCCTCGGGTGTCATGAAGATCACGGGCAACTCGACGTCGGCCAACAATCTGGGCGTGAGCGTCTCCGGCTCCAATCTTGTCGCGAGTCACAACGGCGCGACGCAGTCATATTCGGCGTCGTCCGTGTCACGCATCGAGATCATCGGCGGATCGCAGAACGACAGCATCTGGATCAAGCCAGAAGTCACCAAGCCTTCGGTGCTCCGTGGCAACGGCGGCAACGACTCGCTGTCGGGCGGCAGCGGCAGGGACAGCATCTTCGCCGGCGCAGGCAACGACCGGGTTTACGGCAACAACGGCGACGACAGCCTTCGGGGTGAAGACGGCGAGGACACGCTCTACGGCGGCAGCGGCAACGATTTCGTCGACGGCGGCAGCGGCAATGACGTCCGCTATGATGAGCAGTTCACCGGCGGCGTGACCAGCGACACAGGCACCGCCCCCCCGCCATCCGAACCGATAGCCGGCGACACCAACGCCGTCACCGACTTCTCGGTGTACTCCCACAACAAATCCACGGGCGCCGTCGTCTTTCGCTACACGCCCGTGAGCGGCCGCTACACCCTCATCAAGGATGCCAAGGCAACCAGCGTCACCGACACCAACGGCGACGTACACATCACCCACACGAGCGGCACATCTGTTTACCAGATGCGCGACAGCAATGGCGTGCTGTCCAACAGCGTCACAGTCAGCGCCGGCACGACCAGCGAACCCACGCCCGCGCCCGGCGCGGTTACCGATTTCTCGCTCTACTCCCACAACAAGTCCACCGGCGCCGTCGTCTTCCGCTACACCCCAATCAGCGGCCGCTACACGCTCATCAAGGACGGAAAGGCCACGACCGTCACCGATACCAACGGTGATGTGAACATCACCCACACGAGCGGCACTTCGATCTACCAGATGCGCGACAGCAACGGCCTGTTGTCCAACAGCGTCAGCGTCAGCGCCGGCACGACCTCCACCGACAGCGGCTCCGTCCCGCTTGACACCAGCGCTACGGCCCCCACCCCGATCATTGTCGCACAACAGACTTCGATCATGGCTGGTCAGGCCATCTTCGTGCACGGCGTGAACTCTTCGCTGGGCTCCGGTGCGCCGCAGAACGCGCTGTACAAGTGGGACTTTGGCGACAGCGGCTCGTCGTACAACACGCTCCACGGCTTCAACGCCGCGCACCATTACGCCAATCCCGGCACCTACACGATCAGGCTCACCGTCACCAATCAGGCGGGGAAGAGCAACCAGACATCAATCACCGTCAAGGTGACCGACAACACGCGCAAGAAGGTCTACGTTTCCAGCGCGGGAAGCGACTCGAACTCCGGATCGCAATCCAGCCCGATCAGAAGTTGGGCCAAGGCCGCATCGATGGGCAACAGCGCGAGCAACATCGAGATTTTGTTTCGCCGGGGCGACACATTCGAAGCCAAGGACGGATTTCACATCTGGGGCACCAACGTTGTCGTCGGCGCCTACGGCAGCGGCAACCGCCCCATCATCAAATACACAGCCAGCGTCACCGGCTACCCGACGATCACGTCGCCCAAGGGCAGCAGCATCACGATCCGGGACTTGTCGTTCACGTCGACCGTCTCGAACCAGCCGCAGGCGATTGCCGCCAGCGGCGACAACGTCTCGGTGCTGAACAACCAGTTCCTGGCGCTGGGTTATGCCGTGAACGGCAACACCAGGCCGGACGGGCTGCTCGTGCAGGGCAACAGCGCGCCGCAGGTGGATGGAATCCAGAGCTACTTCGTCTGGGGCTCCGGGACTGACCACGTCTACCTTGGAAACACGGTGCGCAACAGCCGCGAGGAGCACTCGATCCGCGTCACCAGCGCCGACCGCGTGCTCGTGTGGGACAACGACCTGACGAACACGACCGGCGAGGTCAGTGGCGACAACACGCCCAAAGGCGCCCTCACCCTGCACAGCGGCAGTTATTTCTGGATCGCCCGCAATGATTTGAAAAAGGGACCCGTCGCGATCGGGCCGCTGGGGAACGACGACGGGCTGAACAACACGTCGGCTCGATTCCGCTACGGCGTGTTCGACGGAAACGTCTTCGATACCAAGGTCGCCGTCGACCATGGCGCCGAGCGCATCATGCTCCGCAACAACGTCATCAAGAGCGGCAACTCGGCCATCCTGGTCGAGGGCTACAACTCGACCTATGGACGCACCACCAATGATGTCACCATCGTCAACAACACGGTGATCAACGGGAGCACGGCGGGCCAGTTCGTCAAGGTCGAGAAGGGCGCAATCAGCGTGACGCTGGCGAATAACCTCTACGTCGCTCCAAATCTCCAGACGGGCTCCTCGCAGACGGCGTCCGTGTACGTTGACGATAGCGGTCTATCCAGCTTCAAGTTCATCGACAACAACGTCTGGGCCAACGCCCAGGCGTCGCTTTGGGCGCAGGGCGGGCAGAATTACGTCTACGCCAGCTGGTCCAATCAGGCCGGCTACAAGGACCCCAGTGAGTGGAACGCCTATGGCGTGGTCGGCACGGACGTATTCAGCGACGTTGCCGTCAGCAGCAGCTACACGCCCAGCAGCTCAAGCGTCGTCAACGGCACGGCGGAGGCGTTCATGGGCGTGTTCCACGACATGAACGGCAGGATCCGCAGCAACTGGACGGCCGGCGCGGTCGAGCTGTAAACGCCCGCGCGCAGCCATGGCGAACGCGCATGGCGCAACATGCACTCAAGGCCGCCCCGGGCACCTTTGCCCGGGGCGGTTTATTGCATATGTTGGGAACCCGAAGCGCCGTTTGTGCTCGTCGCGGCCGATTGATGACCGACGTGTTGACGCTTTCAACCTCTGATGCGCTCGACGCGCAGCCGTATGACCAGGCGCCGCCGTCGTCCCGCGACGCGGGCGCAGGCAGTCTGCGCGCGTCGGCATTCTTTTTCGCGTGGTCGGGGTACCTGTTCCTGCACCACTCGATGGTTTATTACGACTGGTTCCGATTCTCCAATGACCATGGACAACGCGAGTTTAATGGCTTTGTGGTCGGCCTGATCGTGTGGATCGTCGCAGCGGCGAGCCTGCTGCGGCGCACCATCCCGTGGTTCGCTGGGCTGCTGATCGTCCACCTGCTGTACGAGATGCCCGCCCTGCCGAAGACGGCCAACCATACATTTCTGACGATCTGCATGAACGTGACGATGCTCGCCGCCATCGCCGTGGCGGCGGTGCGCACGCGCGGGCGGGCGCTGCTCGATCCTGCGCCGTTCTTCCCCCACCTGGCCGCGCTGCTGCGGCTGGAACTGCTGGCGATGTACTTCTTCGTCGTGCTGCACAAGCTCAACACCGACTACTTCAACCCCGCGTACAGCTGCGCGATCGCGCTGTACGCCAGGATCGTGCGCGAGCAGCCGTACCTCCCATCCGGCGCGTGGGTCGAGCCGCTGTGCATCTATGCAGCGATCGGCGCCGAGGCGGCCATCCCCCTGCTGCTGCTGTTCCGCGCGACCCGGCTGTGGGGCGTGGGGCTTGGGCTGGTGTTCCACCTGATTCTCTCCCCGCACCCCAACCCCTTCATCTACAGCTTCTCGGCGCTGCTGTACGCAGCCTATTTCCTGTTTCTGCCGCAGGATGTGCTGGCGGAGATGGTCAGCGTCTGGGGCCGGCTGCTGTCGTGGCTGCGCGACCGGTGGTGGTGGTTCGCCCTGGCGGCGGTTCTTTCCGGCGCGACGGTGATCGGGCTGCGGCTGCTGGCGTCGCAGTTCGTCGCCCAGACGCGGCTGATCGAACACCTGCACGTGTACATCGCCGCGGGGGTGAGGCTGGCGTGGAACCTGATCGCGCTGTTCAACATTTACGCCTTCGCCCGCGCAGTCTGGCTCTCCCGCGGACGCCAGGCTCGTTCGGCAGATCACGGGCGCGTCTTCGAACCGTTTTTCCGCCCCGCCTTCACCACGCCGCTGCTCGTGTTCCCGCTGCTCGTCGTGTTCAACGGCTTTTGCCCGTACCTCGGGCTCAAGACCGAGTCGGCCTTTGCAATGTATGCCAACCTGCGGACGGAAGGGGCGCGCAACAACCACCTGTTCATGCCGCGGATCGACCTGGCGAACTATCAGAACGATCTGGTCGAGTTCGTGGACTCCAGCGACGGCCAATTGCGCACGCTGAAACGACTGGGATACGGCTGGACCTGGTTCGAGTTCCGTCGCAACAAGCTGTCGCGACAGAAGAGCGACAAGTTCTGGGTGACCTTCCGCCGCAACGGCCAGGAGCACACCCTGCGCTACGCGGAGCACAAGCACGATCCCGCATTCGCCCCGCTCCCCTGGTACCAGCGCCGGTTGCTCTATTTTCGGGACGTCCAGATCGACCCCGGCCCGCAGCACTGCGGCCATTAGCTCTGTTCCTTGCTCCCGCTACGGACGAGAGGGGCCAAGCGCCACCATCCCTGGACGTCCCATAAAAGCTGTGGATGCGATACTGATCTGCGCCACCCGAGCGCGCGTCCCGCCGCTTGCTCCCATGCAATCCGTATTGCATATCGATCTGGCCGCTTCGTGCTTCCCAGCATTGCGGCCGGGGACGTTATCGGAACGCGTCTGTTCCGCATGCGCGGGCTGGGCGATGCCGTTGTTTATGCGGACGTGATAGCAGACTGAAAACGCGGGTAATCCCGGCACTGGCTCATCCAGTCGACCTCATGGGCGCTCGAAACAAAGCCCATGATGCTCAACAAACACAACCTCACCGGAACCAAGAACCAGAACCAACCCGAGGCGAGCCGCCGTCGCATCAGCAAGGCGGTCGTCGAAACCCTGGAGACGCGACAGTTGATGTCGTCGGCGGCCATGATCGATGGCACGCTGACGATCACGGGCGACGCGGATCGGACGAACGACATGTCCGTGCGCGTCATGGCCGACGGCAAGACGCTGGAGGTCAAGGCGAACAGCAAGACGCGCAAGTTCGCCCTGGCGGACGTCGAGGGGATTAAGATCGTCGGGTCGGCGAACTCGGACATCGTCAATGTCGACCCGCGCTTGACGATGCCGCTGGACATCCGCACGTTCGGCGGCAATGACGTCGTCACGACCGGCGGCCCCCCCGACCGCGTTGCGCACAATGGCGACGTGCGCTACAACAAGGCGCTGCAGAAGAACATCGTGGTCAACGCCACCGCCGGGCCGCGCATCGCGAGCTTCACCCTCATCAACGCCGATACCGATGAAGTCATCGCCGAGTTCGAGAACCTCGGTGATGGGATGACGGTGAATCTTGCGAAGCTCCCGACCAAGAACCTGAACATTCGCGCCAACGTCGTCGACGGGCAGCGCGGCAGCGTCCTCTTTGAATTCGACGGCAAGACGAACCTGGAAAACGTCGCCCACTACACGCTGGCGGGCAACAACAAGAACGATTACCACGCCTGGACTCCCGCCACCGGGGAATTCCAGCTCTCGGCGACCCCCTATTCGCACGACAACGCCAAGGGTGTGATCGGTAAGACCAAGACGATCACGCTGAACTTCACGAACTCGAGCAAATCGAGCAATCAAGTGCAGCCGGCCCCGCAGCCGACGCCCACACCGGCGCCCCAGCCGAACCCAACGCCGTCGCCGACGCCGACGCCAGCCCCACAGCCCCAGCCGAACCCGACGCCGACTCCCGGCCCGGACAACACCGGCGAAGTCGGCGCCCCGGTCCCTGTCATCACCGCCATCAGCAGGAGCGTCCAGGCGGGCCACTCCATCCACGTGAACGCGCTGGCGACGAACTTCAAGAGCGGCGACGCCCTGTCGGCCAAATACGAGTGGAACTTCGGAGACAACGGCTCGAAGTGGAACACGCTCGCCGGCTGGAACGCGGCCCACGCCTACGAGAAGCCGGGCACGTACACGGTCACACTCCGCGTCACCAATGCCGCCGGCAAGGTCGCGACCACCACCACGACGGTGACGGTGGCCCAGTCCACGCGCCGCGTGATTTACGTCAGCAGCAGCGGCAGCGATTCAAATACCGGCGCCTCGCCGGACAAGGCTCTGAAGAGCTTCGACAAGGCCATGTCGATGGCCGCGAGCGACACGGAAATCCTCTTCAAGCGTGGCGAGCGGTTCACGACCACTTCGGGGGATCGCATCTCCGGCCGAAACGTCGTTATCGGCGCTTACGGCACGGGCAGCCGGCCCGTCGTGAGGTATATCGGCCCAGCCGGTTACAAGACGCTCATCGCCGTCACGGACACGGCGCAGGACGTGACGATCCGTGGGCTGGCGTTTGACATGATCTTCACCGACCTGGAGAAGGCGAACCGGCCTGACGCGATCGGCGCCAACGGCACGAACCTGACAGTGCGCGACAATGAGTTCATCAACATCGGCTATGCCGTCAACGCCAACGGCTGCCCGCGCGGGATGCTGGTGGTTGACAACGTCGCGTCACGTCCGGAAGCGATCCGCAGCTACTTCGTGTGGAGCTCGGGATCGGACATCTCGATCGTCGGCAACACCGTGGCCAACTCGACGCGCGAGCACAACATCCGCGTGAGCGGCACGCACCGCATCCTGATCGCGCACAACGACCTGACGAACAGCACGGGCAGGGTCTCCGGCGACAGTACGTGCAAGGGCACGCTGACCATTCATAGCGGCAGCTACGTCTACGTCAGCCGTAACAAGCTGACCGACGGCCCCGCGGCCATCGGCCCGCTCGGCGACGGCGATGGCTTGAAAAACCCCGGCAGCCGCTGGAACTGGGCCGTCGTCGAGGAAAACGAGTTCAAAACGCGCCTGCAGATCGACCATGGCGCAGCCCACGTGATGGTTCGGCGCAATGTGTTTACCACAAGCCGCTCGCCCGTTGAAATCGACGGATGGAACGACACCTACCAGCGTGGCACATCCGATGTGCGGATTGTGGACAACGTCGGCCTGGAGAGCGGCAGGGTATTCGTCAAGCTGACCGGCGGCCTGATCGAGGGGCTCAAGATGGCGCGTAACGAGTTCCTCGACGACGTTTCCGAGGAGACGCTCTGGGCCGAGGACGACATTGCCAGCCCCACGCAGTGGCAGGCGATCAGCACGATTCAGACGACCTCGCTGAAGATGGCCGCGTAGTCCGGTACCCGACTGATTCAGCACCCCCGGGGGCGCGTGATGCCGATCACGCGCCCCCTTTACGTTGGGGTTGGGGGCTTTGGTTGTGGTTGTCTAAAGCAGCGCGCGCATCATCTGTTCGTAGTTTGGACCCCTGTGAACGGCCACGAAGTCGTGCCCGGGCGCGTTGGTCATGCCGTCGGCGGGGGTGGCGCGCATGCGCAGCCAGCGCTTCGGCAGCGCGAAGAACGCATAGCCATGGCTGGCGAGGATCTGAACCGTCGGGTGCGACATGAACGACTCGAAATGATTCAACTCGAAGACGATCGCCTGCGGCGGATTGTTCTTCAGCAGTTCCTCGGCGCCGCGGAGCACTTCGGGCTCATAGCCCTCGACATCGATCTTCATGAAACGGATCGGACGATTCATCGGCAGATCGGGGATGGACGCCAGCCGTTTGACCGGAACGCGCACGCGCTCGCCGCGTGCTTTGTCGCGAAGCGAAGCCTGCCCCGCGTGGTTTGCCGGCACGTGCAAGTCCAGCTCCGCCTCTTTTTCGCCCAGCGCCACGGGGTGCACCGTCACGTTCTGCAAATGATGGCGCTGCACCGATCGTTCGAGCAGCTCGATCATCAGCGGGTTGGGCTCAAACGCGTGGACGCGCCCCCCAGACCCCACCAGGGCCGAGAGGCGCAGGGTGACGAGCCCCAGGTTGGCGCCAATATCCAGGACAGTATCGCCACGGCGCACCAGTCGGCTGCAGACCCATGACAGCTTGGGATCGAGATCCCCGGTGTAGAACGCGGCGCGGCCGACGTAGTCGTTGAGGGGCACGAGCAATCGCCCGCCGCAGCGGAGCCGCGCCCAGGCAAGCCCCTCGCCGCTACCGGCAGCGGCGCGGAGAAGGGGTGTGTTCATGATGCTCCCGCAACCGCTGTAGAACGGGTAATAGTGCATCATGGTCGCAAGGAACTGCTGGCGAATCGTGGGCATGTCGTCCTCCCTTCAAGAGATAGAGATGAATCAGCGCGGCGGCTAACTATGACACCGGTTGAGCCCGCTGCAAGAGAAAAATGCCGAGGGGCGGGCGAACCGATAGCGGTTGTATCGTCCGCGGGGTGCTGCACGACCCAAAGATCGCGCCGCCGCACGCTCCCCGCCCCGCGCGACAGCCCTGCACACCGCACAACCGGCGTTTCCGGCAAGCGCTTGAGCATCGCGACAGCTGGCGTCGATATTCCTTTCGTCGCCTCGTTCATTAGGATGCGCAACGTCGTCCCATGCGTAAGCCCCGCGTTCTGTTGATCGCCGAAGCCGCCAACCCGGAGTGGGTAAGCGTCCCACTGGTTGGGTGGTCGCATGCGCGGGCGCTGGCGCGGGTGGTGGACGCGCACCTGGTCACGCAGGTGCGGAACCGGGCCGCGATGCTTCGCGCGGGGCTCGCCGAGGGGCGGGATTTCACGTCGATCGATTCCGAGGCCGTCACCCGCAAGACGCAGCAGCTGGGTAAGTTGCTGCGCGGCGGGCAAGGCAAGGGCTGGACGGTCGTGACGGCGATGAAAGCGCTGGCTTTCCCATACTTCGAGCGACTCGTCTGGGGGCAGTTCGGCGACCGTTTGAAAGCGGGCGAGTTCGATATCGTGCACCTGCTCACGCCGCTGAGCCCGACGAGCCCGAGCCGGCTCGCTTCCAAGTGCCGCAAGATCGGGATCCCCTTTGTCTGGGGCCCACTGAACGGTGGCGTTCCGTGGCCGAAGGGATTCGATCAGGCGCGCCGGGACGAGAACGAGTGGCTGAGCTACATTCGCAGCGCCTACAAGCTCCTGCCCGGCTACAGCGCGACCCGCCGCAACGCATCGGCTATCCTGATCGGCTCGCGCGCCACGTGGGAGCAGATGGCGGCGAAATACCACCCCAAGTGCTTCTACATCGTGGAGAATGCGATCGATCCGCAGCGCTTCCAGCGCCGCCGCACGCGCAGCGCGGATCGGCCGATCCGCGCCATCTTCATCGGGCGTCTGGTGCCTTACAAAGGCGCGGACATGCTCCTGGAAGCGGCGTCACCGTTGCTCAAATCCGGCGCGATGACGCTCGAGATCGTGGGCGACGGCCCGCAGCTCCCGCAGCTGCGCGAACGGGCGAAAGCGCTGGAGTTGCCGGAGAACGCGGTGAGGTTCTCCGGGTGGGTCGAGCATGGAAGGATTCAGGACCGGCTGGTGGACGCCGACCTGCTCACGTTCCCCAGCATCCGCGAGTTCGGGGGCGGCGTGGCGCTGGAGGCGATGGCGGTCGGGGTTGTCCCGGTGGTGACGGATTACGGGGGGCTGGGCGAACTGGTCACCGAACAGACGGGGTTTCTCATCCCTATCGGCACGCGCGAGCAGATTATCGGACGCCTGCGCGACACCCTCACCACGCTCGCAGAAAATCCAGCCCTCATCGACGCCAGGAGCGAACCGGCGTGGCGGCGGGCGCATGAGCAGTTCACCTGGGACGCCAAGGCACGCCAGGTCCTGCGCATCTATGAGTGGTTGCTGGACAAGCACTTACCCAAGCCGCAGTTCCCTATGCCCACCCCCGATTCGCCCGCGCATCCCGCGCGGCAGCCACATTCCGTCGCCGCGGGGGTCGAATTCTGACCCGCCCATCGCTATTGGCCGTTGCCTGAACAGACGATATGCCAACAATAGCGCGCCGATACTGCATCGGCGTCCGCAGAGTTGTTCTGTTCGATCGCCGTCTCCGACGGTTCGATGGCGTTATGACTATGTCCATAACCGACCTGCCAGGGGTTTCCGCGCCGACGCCGGAGCCGGCTGCCTCGCTCCCGCACCCGCACGGGGCGCACGATGATGCGCCCGAGATGGTCATCCGCCCGCGCAAGGGGTGGATCGGGATCGACTGGAAGGAACTGTGGCGCTTCCGCGAGCTGATGTTCTTCCTCGTCTGGCGTGACGTGAAGGTGCGCTACAAGCAGGCCGCACTCGGGTTCGCCTGGGCCATTTTCGTTCCCCTGATCATGGTGACGATCTACACCCTGATCTTCGGCCGCGCGGGCGGGATGAGGGGCTATATCCCAGACAATCTGCCGTACCCGCTGTTCATCTTCGCCGGCGTGATTCCCTGGATGATGATTTCCTCGGGCATCAGCGCGGGCGGGATGTCTCTTGTCAGTCAGCAGAACCTGCTCAACAAGATCTACCTTCCGCGCCTGTTCATCCCGATGGCCATCGTCGGGGGCGGCCTGGTGGACATGGCGATCTCGTTCACCGTCTTCTCCTTCATGATGCTGATTTACGGCATCGTGCCACAGTGGACGATCGTGTATGTCCCGTTGCTGATCCTGCTCACGATGATGACGGCGCTGGGCTTTGCGCTGTCGCTGTCGGCGTTGACGGTCACTTACCGCGATGTGCGGTTCATGATCCCGTTCATGGTGCAGATCCTGATGCTGCTCAGCGCGGTGGCGTTCCCGTCGACGGTGCTGCGCAATTATCCCTGGCTGCGGTTCGGCAATCCGATCGCGGGCGTGCTCGATGCCTTCCGAGCCGCCATCTTCCGTGAGTGGCCCCTGCACGTGGGCCATACGGTCTATTCCGTTCTCTTCATCATGGCGCTGTTCGTCTGGGGGTTGTTCTACTTCCGCAAGACGGAGCGCCGCTTCGCGGACATCACGTAAGATGAGCGCAGCGGTCATCAGCGTCGAAGGCATCGGCAAGGCGTACCGCATCGGCGTGCCGCACCCGACGCACACCAACTTCGGGGAGCAGCTGATCGAGCTGCTCAAGACCCCGCTCAAGCGCATGCGCATGAAGAGCGAGGACTGGTCCGACAGCGAAGACACCTACTGGGCCATCCGCGACGTGACGTTTCAGGTGAACCAGGGGGAAGTGTGCGGCATCATCGGCCGCAACGGCGCCGGCAAGAGCACGCTGCTGAAGGTCCTGTCGCGCATCACCGAGCCCACAGAAGGCCTCGCACGCGTCCGAGGGCGCGTCGCATCGCTGCTGGAGGTTGGCACCGGGTTCCACCCGGAATTGAGCGGGCGCGAGAACATCTTCCTGAACGGCGCGATCCTCGGAATGACCCGCGCCGAGATCAAGCGCAAGTTCGACGAAATCGTCGATTTTTCCGAGGTGGAGAAGTTCCTCGATACGCCCGTGAAGCGGTACAGCTCGGGCATGTACGTGCGGCTGGCGTTCTCCGTCGCGGCGCACCTCGAGCCGGAGGTGTTGATCGTCGACGAGGTGCTCGCCGTTGGCGATGCGTCTTTCCAGAAAAAGTGCCTCGGCAAGATGGGCGACGTCGTCAAGGAAGGCCGCACCGTCCTGTTCGTCAGCCATAATATGGACGCCGTCGCGACGCTCTGCACCCACTGCGTCGTGATCGACAAGGGCCGCGCCAGCGAGCGGCTGACCTCCGAAGAAGGCGTGAAGCGGTACACGGCGCTCGCGAATGTCGACGATACCGTCCCGATCAAGGACCGCGCTCGCAAGCAGCACAAGAAGCGGCCGCACATCTTCCAGAACCTCACGATGCACACTACCAGCGGCCACCGCAACATCGTCGAGTGCGGCGGCGAGGTGACATTCGAGATCGAGGCGGAGAATTTCGAAGACCTGCGCGACGCAACGTGCGGCCTGGCCATCCACAACGACCGCGGGCACCGAGTGCTGTTCTTCCACACGCGCTACCACAGCGGCTTCACGTTCGATGGCGCGAGCCAGGCCCGCTTCACGTGCCATGTCCCGTCGCTTCCGCTGGTCCCGGGGAGCTACTACATCGAGCTGGTGATGGCCGACGGCTACGGCATCATCGAGCAGATCGAGCGCGTGGACCGCCTGGATGTTACGCCCGCCAACGTCCTTGGCACGGGGATGCTGCCGAGAAAGCACCAGGGATACTTCGTGCTGCCGGCGACGTGGACGAAGGAGAATTGAGAGACAGAAGGATGAAGCCAAAAGGCAGAATCAAGTGTTTCGCCCGATTCTGACTTCTACCCTCTGGCTTTTGCCTTTGTGCACATGCGTATCCTTCATCTCAGCACGAGCGACAGCAATGGCGGCGCGGCACGCGCGGCGTTTCGGCTGCACACGGGGCTGAAGCGGCTCGGGCACGATTCGTCCATGCTCGTGCTGCGCGCGGGAAGCAAGGATCCCGCCGTCGCGCGGTTTGAGCCGGCGCCGGGCGTTGTATCCCGCCTTGGGCGCAGCATTCGCGCGCGGCGGATTAATCGCGACCACCGCCAGTACCAGCCGAAGCGCCCGCCGGGCCTGGAGCTGTTCAACGACGACCGCTCGCCCATCGCGGGGGAACTCGCCGACCAGCTGCCGGCTTGCGATTTGATCAACCTGCACTGGGTTGCAGAGTATGTCGACCACGAGCACTTCTTTCCGCGGCTGCCGAAGGACGTGCCGGTCGTATGGCGCCTGGCCGACATGGCCCCGCTCACCGGCGGATGCCACTACACGCACGGCTGCGACAAGTTCACCGCCCGATGCGGCGCCTGTCCCCAGCTTGGGTCGAACGACGACAACGACCTCTCGCGCCAGATTTGGCGGCGCAAGTCTCGCAGCCTCGCGAGCCTCGCGCCCGCTCAGCTGCACCTGGTCGGCACGAGCAAGTGGATCGCAGCCGAATCGCGACGCAGCTCGCTGCTGGAACAGTTCCCCGTCAGCGTCATCCCCAATGGGCTGGACACCGCTGACTTTGCGCCGCGCGACAGGGGGTTCTCACGCGACTTGTGGAACATCGCGCGCGATGCGAAGGTCATCCTCTTCATCGCCGATTCGCTGGAGAACCAGCGCAAGGGGTTCGGCTATCTCGTGAAGGCACTGGCGGCGCTGGAAGCGGTGAACAAGCCATTCCTTGTCTCGCTGGGGAACCTCAAGTCGAGGCTCGAGCTCCCGGTGCCGCACCTGAACCTCGGGCGGATCAATAACGATCGGCTGCTGTCGATGGTGTACAGCTTGGCTGACGTGTTCGTGATGCCGTCGCTGCAGGAGTCGTTCGGGCAGACGGTGACCGAGTCGCTGGCCTGCGGCACGCCCGTGGTCGCGTTCGACGGCAGCGGACCAACTGACATGGTCCGCCCGGGCGTGACCGGGTGGCTCGCCACCTGCGGCGATGAACATGCGCTGCGCCGCAGCATCATCGAGGCGCTGTCGAACGATGCGATGCGCGCTAAAATGAGCGAGAACTGCCGGCGGATCGCGGTCGAGGAGTATTCGCTGGAGACGCAGGCGGCGGCATATGCTCGGCTGTACGAGCGGCTCATCGCCGATCTGCGTCGGCCGGCGCAGCAGCAGAACCTGGCGGCCTCCGCGGCCGTGGTCACCAACTAACCGCTGATGATGCCGCCGACGCTCCCTACCGTCTCCGTCATCATGCCGGCGTACAACGCGAAGCGGTACGTCGAAGAGGCGATCCGCTCTGTACTCGCCCAGACCTTCGGCGACTTCGAGTTCATCGTCGTCGACGACGGCTCGACCGACGGCACGCTGGCGATCCTCCGCCGCCTGGCCGCGGAGGATGCGCGCATCATCGTCATCAGCCGCCCGAACACGGGTATCGTCGGAGCGCTTAACGACGGTATCGCGCAGGCTCGTGGCGAGTTGCTTGCGCGGATGGACGCCGACGACATCTGCCTGCCGCGGCGCTTTGAGCGGCAGGTCGCATACCTGCGCGAGCATCCCGACTGCGTCGCCGTGGGAGCCTTTGTCGAGACGATTGACCCGTACGGCTCCGTCCTCGATCGGCTGGTTCACGAAACCGGGCACGAGGCGATCGACCGCGAGTTGATGTCCGGCCGCGGCTTTGCGATGGTGCACCCGGCGGTCATGATGCGCGCCCAGGACGTGGCGCGCACCGGCGGCTACCGCGCCATCTGGCAGCACTCGGAAGACCTGGACCTGTTCCTGCGCCTGGCCGAGATCGGAAGGCTGCACAACATCCCCGAATACCTGCTGCGATACCGCATGCACTACCAGAGCGCCAACCACCTGCGCCACGAACAGCAGCGGTCGATCAAACACAAGCTGATGGCAGAGGCGTACGCCCGCCGCGGTGTTACGATGCCAACCGACATGGAATTCAACCGCCGCTACCCGCCGCCGAAGTTCGATCAGACCTGCACGTGGGGCTGGCGAGCGTTGAAACGCGGCAACCGGGACGCGGCACGGCAACACGCGCTGGACGCGATCAAGATGGGTCCGTTCAAGCCGGCCGCCTGGCGACTGGCGGTCTACGCCATGAGGGGCCGATGAGCGAAGCGCCGGCGCCCGCCATCTCGGTCGTCATGTCCGTATACAACGGCGAGCGATACGTCGCCGAGGCGGTGGAGAGCGTTCTTGGACAGACGTTCGCCGATTTCGAGTTCATTCTGATGGACGACGGCTCGACCGACGGTTCTCCCGCGCTGCTCAAACAGTACGCGCAGCGCGACCCGCGCGTGCGGCTCGTCAGCCGGCCAAACAGGGGGCTCACCAAGACGCTCAACGAGGGGCTCGGTCTGGCGCGCGGGCAGTTCGTTGCGCGCATGGACGCGGACGATGTGTCGCTGCCGAGCCGCTTTGAGAAGCAGATCGCGTTTTTGCGCGCTCATCCGGACTGCGTATGCGTCGGGACGCGCGTGCTGCGCATCGATCCCCACGGCTCGCCGCTTAGCGAGTCCGATCACAAGTTGACGCACGAGGAAATTGATCGTCAGTTGATGGAAGAGGGGCTTGGCTGGGCAATTACGCATCCCGCTGCGATGATGCGGGGGGACGCGGTCATGAGGATCGGCGGGTATCGCGAGCAATTCCGCACGAGCCAGGACCTGGACCTGTGGCTGCGGCTGGCGGAGGTGGGCCGGCTGGCGAACTTACCGGACGTGCTGCTGAAGTATCGGTATCATCCCCAGAGCGTGGGGTTCACGAAATTCGAGGAGCAGCGGCGGGTAAAGGCGGTGATTTTGCAGGATGCCTACGCCCGCCGAGGCCGGACTCCGCCGGCGCAGTGGCCTGAGGGGATCTTCACCCCGCTGCCCGTTGCCGAGCAATTGCGCCGCTGGGCGCGGACGGCGCTGAAGGCGAACAATCGCGCCGTGGCGAAGAAACACGCGATCGACGCGCTGAAGCGCGAGCCGCTCACGTTGGATTCATGGCGCGTCGCGTTCCGCGCGTTCATGTTGGGATGAGACCCGAGCAGTGGCATGGGTGTCTGGCCCATGCTCTTCGAGAGGCGCATGGGCCCGAGCCCATGCCACTGAGAATGGTTGAGAACCCGCTCATCTCGGTCGTCATGCCGGTTTACAACGCCCGGCGATACCTCGCCGAGGCGGTGGAGTCGATTCTTGCGCAGACGCTGGGCGATTTCGAGATTGTCTGTGTGGATGACGGATCTACCGATGACTCGCTGGCGATCCTGAATGATTGCGCGAAGCGAGATGCGCGCATTCGCATCATCAGCCGGCCGAACACCGGGGTGTGGAAGGCGCTGAACGATGGGATCCAAGCTTCGCGCGGGCGGCTGATTGCGCGGATGGACGCCGACGATGTCTCGCTCCCCACGCGGTTTGAGAAACAGGTCGCGTTCCTGAACCAGAATCTCGACGTCGTCGCCGTCGGCTGTCCGGTGCTGCTCATCGATGCCGACGGCGCGCCGCTGCGCGAGATGCCCGACCCGCCGCGCTGGACGCACGAGGAGATCGACGCCGCCCACCTCACGGGCGGAGGGCAGGTGTTCTACCATCCTACACTGATCTTCCGCCGCGATGCGCTCGAGAAAGTCGGGCTTTATCGCGACTGGCCCGCGGCGCAGGACCTGGACCTGTTCCTCCGGTTGGCCGAGATCGGCAAACTCGCAAATGTGCGGGACGTGCTGCTGAAGTACCGCCAGCACATGGGCAGCGTCGGGCATGCGAAGATGCTCAGGCAGCTTGAAACCTGCCGCGAGATCGTGCGGCAGGCATATGAGCGGCGCGGGCTGACGCCCGCGGGCAGCATCGGGTTTGAGCGAGTCCGACAGATGAGCGAAACTGAGCAGCACCGCAAATGGGCGTGGTGGGCGCTGGCCGGGGGGCACCTGACCTCAGCGCGGAAGCACGCGCGCAAGGCGCTGCGCAAATCACCGTTTTCAAGCGAATCGTGGCGCGTGATGTATTGCTCGCTCCGCGGACGTTAGGAAAGCCCGCAACGCGTGACGAACATCGCCACTCAAACTCCACCCTCCTCATCGTGCGCAGCCGCAAAGGATGCGCTGAACGTCGCCTACTACACGCCCGGCTGGCCGGCGGGGCTCGTGCCGAACGGCATTGTGTCGTATGTCGGGAATGTCCTCGAGGGGCTTCGGTCGCAGGATGGCGTACGGGGGTGGGTTGTGTCGCGCAAGTTGGTGGGCGAGGCGCCGGCGGGCGAGAACGTGGTATTGCTCGAGCCGCCGCCCCGGCGGTCGATGCTGGGGCGTCTGTGCGGCGCGATGTCACGCCCGTCCGATGCGGAGCTGAACGCGCGGCAGGCGGCGAGCCAGATCGCGGCGGCCGTCGCGCGCCTCGCGGGCCGCACATCGCTCGACCTGCTGGAGATGGAGGAGTCCTACGGATTTGCGGGCAAGGTCATCCCCAAGGTGCAGGTGCCCGTGGTTGTGCGACTGCACGGCCCGTGGTTTCTCAACGGCCCGGCGCTGGGCGCGGCGCAGGATGAGCGTTTCCGCGAGCGCGACCGGCTCGAGCGGCCGGGCATCGAATACGCCGCGGTGGTCACAGGCGTGTCAAAGCAGGTCCTGCGGGCCACGCGCGAGCACTACGGACTTGAGCTGCCCAGTGCCGAAGTGATCTACAACCCCGTCCCCCCCTGCCCGCCGCCGAATCGCTGGTCGGCGCAGCTGTGTGAGCCGGATCACATTCTGTTTGTCGGGCGGTTCGATCGGCACAAGGGCGGAGACACGGTCATCGACGCCTTCGCGCGGATCGCCGCACGACACCCGACGGCCCGGCTGAGCTTTGCCGGTCCTGACCGGGGCTGCCCCGACGACGCGGGAAAACGCTGGTTGCTTCCCGAATACGTCTCGGCGAAACTGCCCGATCCCCGGGCGCGGGCGCGGTTTGAGTGGCTTAATGTCCAGACGCACGAGCAGATTGCAAACCTGCGTCAACGTGCCGCGGTCACGGTGGTTGCGTCCCGTTATGAGACCTTCGGAATCGCCGCCGTCGAAGCAATGGCCGCTTCTTGCCCGCTGGTGTCGACCGACGCGGGCGGGCTGGCGGAAATTGTGTCCGACGGCGTAAACGCGCTGGTCGCGCGGGCCGGCAATGCCGATGATTTAGCAGGCAAGGTGCTTTCGTTATTGGAGCACCGCGACCGCGCGGCGGCCCTGGGCGAACGCGCCGTGCGCGATGCCGCCCGGTTCCATCCGGACGTCATCGCCGCCCAGAGCGTCGCCCTGTATCGCAGGACGGTCGAGCAGTTCAAACGGACGGGCAGAGGCCCGTCGGTTGGTCGTCAGCCATGATGCAACTCGCCCTGTTCGCCCTGCTCGCCTGGGTGCCGGCCGTCATCCTGCTGTTCATTATGCTCCCCCCACGCCGGGCGGTGATCGCCGCGTTCCTCGGCGGGTGGATGTTCCTCCCGCTGATGACCGTCAAATTCGAGGGAATGCCCGACCTCTCGAAAGTCTCGATTACCAGCGCAACGGTCCTCCTGGCCGTCGCGGCATTCGACGGCGCTCGCCTGCTCTCGTTCCGCCCGCGCTGGTTCGACCTCCCCATGCTCGTCTGGGTCGTCGTTCCGTTCATCGCCTCCGTTGTCAACCAGCGTGGCATGTACGACGGCGGCAGCCGCGTGCTCACGGCTATCCTCTACTGGGGCATCCCCTACCTGATCGGCCGGTTGTATTTCACCGACTTGATTGCGATGCGCGAACTGGCGATCGGCCTGTTCCTCGCGGGGCTGATCTACATGCCGCTGGTCCTGTGGGAGATCCGCATGAGCCCGCAGTTGCACAACCAGCTGTACGGGTTCCGGGCATCGGGCATGCTGCGCGGCGGCGGACTGGGGCTGCCGGGGTACCGCCCGAACGTGTTCATCGGTCACGGGCTGCAGCTGAGCATGTTCATGCTCATGAGCACGATCGCGGGCTTCTGGCTCTGGAAAACCAAGGCGCTGCGAGAGCTGTGGGGATTGCCCACGGGGCTGCTGGTGGCGGGGCTGTGGGGCACGGTGATCCTGTGCAAGGTGCTGGGGGCGATCCTCCTGCTGCACCTGGGCATGGTCGCGCTGTCGTCCACCCGCTGGCTGCGGACGAGCGCAATCGTGCTCATGCTGATCGTCATGCCGGTTCTCTACATGGTCACGCGCACGACCGGCGCGTTCACCGGCGAGACGCTGCTGAGCTTCGCGCAGGTGATTGACGCCGATCGCGCCGCATCGCTCCAGTTCCGCCTCGACGCGGAGGGCAACATCATCCGCAACGCCATGGAAAAACCGGCGTTCGGCTACGGCAGCGACCCGCAGTGGCGCGCCCGGTTGTCGGAGGACCCCAACGCCAAGGCGGTGGTCACCGACGGCATGTGGATCATCGCGTTGGGGCAGGCAGGGCTCGTCGGGCTGATCGCCTTCACGCTGCTGCTGCTCGTCCCGCCGCTGCTGATCTGGCGGCGAATGCCCGTGGCCTTCTGGGAGCATCCGGCGTTCGCGCCCGTGGTTGGGCTGGCGGTGCTGATGGTGTGCTTCATGATCGACAGTTTGTTCAATGCGACACTCAGCATGGTCTCGCTGCTTGTCGCCGGGGCGGTGGGCTCGATGGTCCCGCTGATGCGCCCCAACGGGGGCGCATCGACCGTCGCCACAGGGGCGCCGTCACGCGTGCGGGCAAACCTGCTGCGGCAGGCGCAGGTGCGCCCCCCGCGGCGCCGGCCCACCGCTTACGCCAGTTAGTTCAGGAAGGAAGATCTTGCTCATGGATATTCGCCAGTACCTCAACTACGACAAAGAAGCGCTGCGCAAGCAGTGGCAGGTGACCAACGCCGATCCGTACCCCTTCTTCATGACCGACAACTTCCTCAAGCCCGAGTTCGCGCGCGAGTGCCTCGGGGCGTTCCCCACCTATGAGGAAGCCCAGCAGCAGGGCAAGGCGTTCGATGCTGTCAACGAGAAGGGCAAAATTCAGATCACCGACTCGACCAAGTTCAAGCCGCCGATCGCGAAGCTCAATGAGGTGCTCAACTCGCCCGAGTTCCTTCAGGAGCTGACCGAGATCACAGGCATCCCGAACCTCCTGGCCGACCCCAAGCTCCTCGGCGGCGGCATCCACGAAACCGGGCCGCGCGGGCACCTCGACGTGCACGTGGACTTCAACTACATCAAGGACCGCGACCTGCACCGCCGCATGAACATCCTCGTCTACTTCAACGAGGACTGGAAAGACGAATGGGGCGGCAAGGTCGAGCTGTGGGACCCGGAAGTGAAGAAGCTGCGCGGTGCGTTCAGCCCCGTGTTCAACCGCTGCGTCGTCTTCGAGACCAACGAGATCAGCTTCCACGGTGTCGGCTCGGTCACCTGCCCCCCTGACCGCATGCGCAAGAGCTTCGCCGCCTACTACTACACCAGGGAAGCGCCGGCGCACTGGAACGGCCAGAGCCACTCGACGATCTTCAAGGCGCGCCCCGACGAGTATTTCAAGGCCGGCGTGCTGATGCCCGCGGAGAAGACGAAGAAGTGGCTGAACAAGCAGGTGCAGCAGCTTAAGCAGAAGCTGAAGGGAAGTTAGGCTCGACGCTTGAATGACGAAACCAGAATGACGAACAAACAACTGACGAAGCCGGAATGACGAAGGAGCCATCATTCGCCCATTGGTTTCCTCATTCATTCGGATTTCGGGTTTCGGCATTCGTGATTCTGACCATGGACCTCCTCGTCGTCATCGTGAACTACAAGACAGCCGGGCTGACAACCGACTGCCTGCGGTCGCTGGCGCCCGAGGTGGCGGACGTGCCGTCGACGCGCGTCGTGGTCACCGACAACTGCTCAGGGGACGATTCGGCTCAACAGATCGGCGCCGCCATCGCCGCCAACGGCTGGGGCGACTGGGCTTCGGTCGTGCCGCTGCCGCGCAACGGCGGGTTCGCGTACGGCAACAATGAAGGGATCCGCCCAGCCCTGGAGTCGCCCGACCCACCGCGCTACGTCTGGATGCTTAACCCTGACACGCTCGTCAAGCCCGGGGCGATCCGCGCTATGCTCGAATTCCTCGACGCCAACCGCAAAGCCGGCATCGCCGGCACGCGCGTCATCAACGAGGACCAGTCCGTCCGCCGATCCGCCTTCCGGTTCCACAATGTCGCCTCCGAGCTCGAAGCGGGGCTGCGGGTGGGGATCGTGTCAAAATTGCTGTCCGATAAAGTGGTCGCGCAGCCGATCCCACAGGAAGTATGCGAAGTAGATTGGGTGTCCGGGGCCAGCATGTTCGTGCGTCGTGAAGTATTCATGGACATTGGGCTTCTGGACGAATCGTATTTTATGTATTTCGAGGAGACCGATTTCTCTCTCCGCGCCCGGCGGAAAGGGTGGACGTGCTGGTATGTCCCCAGTGCGTCGATCGTACACCTGGTCGGGCAGGCCTCCGGTGTCACGGGCACGAAGAAGAACATGAAGCGCCGGCCGAAATACTGGTTCGACTCGCGCCGACACTACTTCATGGCCAACCACGGCCCGGCTACCGTTCTGCTGGCGGACTTGGCGTGGGCAACGAGCTTCGGCCTGAGCAGCATCTGGCGTCGATTGATGTTCAAACCGCGCACCGATCCGCCAATGCTCTGGTGGGATTTCGTGCGGCACAGCGTGATGTCATGGTCCCACCGACGGTAGACGACAAGATCGCCGATGCGCTGCACCCCCCGCCGCCTCCCGAGGCGCGATCGGGCCCGCACGCCATCGACGAGAAGCTTGGCACGATGAACCAGAACCCCTGGGGCATGACCCTGTGGGACGTGCTGAAGGAAGACTTCCGCGCCCATGACCGTGACCTGTTCTCACAGGGGTTGTGGGCTGTCGCCTTGCACCGGTTCGGCAACTGGCGGATGGGCATTCGCAATCGGTTCCTGCGCATCCCGTTCTCACTCGTCTACAAATTCCTCTACAAATGCGTCGAGTGGACGTGCGGCATCAGCTTGAATTACCCCGTGAAAGTCGGACGGCGCGTGCGGATCTGGCACCACAGCGGGATGATCCTCGGGGCGCGGTCGATCGGGAATGATGTACACATCCGCCAGAACACCACGTTCGGCGTCGCGCGGCTCGGCGACCACCGGTCGCTCAAGCCCATCATCGAAGACCGTGTGGACATCGGCGCAGGCGTGGTGATCGCCGGCCCGATCACGATCGGCCATGACAGCGTGATCGGCGCCAACGCGGTCGTTCTGAAAGATGTGCCGCCCTATTCATTGGCGGTGGGCGTGCCGGCGAAGGTGATCAAGACGTTCGACCCGACGGCGGCGATTGCCGCAGCGTTCGGACCGAAGGAACCCGCGGCGCCGACGCCTGGATCAACAGGTGAGGCCGCGGAAGCGGTCGATGCGGTCGATGCGGTCGAGAAGAAGGCGCCGCTGATCACGCCGCCGCCCGTGGCGCCTCACGCCGAACAGGAGAGCAGAACGGCGACCGCGCCCTGACCGCCGCTTGCGGCTTCGCGGAACAACCGGCGCGGATCAGCGCCTCTTGCTCCGCGAAGCCGCAAGGGGCGAAAACGTCATGACTCAGCGCCTCGGCATCGTCGCGATCGGACGGAACGAAGGGGAACGTCTGCGCGCGTGCCTGCGTTCGGTCGTGGGCGAGAGCCGGATCGTCGTGTACGTCGACTCGGGTTCCACGGACGGGAGCGTCGCGATGGCGCGGGAGATGGGCGCGGAGGTTGTTGAGCTTGACCTCGCGACGCCATTCACCGCCGCCCGGGCGCGCAATGAAGGGTTTGCGCGGCTGGTGAAGATCGATGACACGATCGAGCTCGTGCAGTTCGTCGACGGCGACTGCGAAGTCGTCGCTGGCTGGCTCGAGCGAGCGGTCGCCGAGCTGAAGCGGGATGAGAAGCTCGCCGTCGTCTGTGGCCGACGCCGCGAGCGACACCCGCAAGCGACGGTCTATAACCGCCTCTGCGATGTCGAGTGGGACTCGCCCGTCGGCGAGGCCAAATCCTGCGGCGGCGACGCGATGATCCGCGCGTCCGCGTTCCGCGAGGTGGGCGGGTACGATGCATCCGTCATCGCCGGCGAAGAGCCGGAACTGTGCGTGCGGCTGCGGGCACGCGGGTGGACGATTCGGCGGATTGATGCGGAAATGACGCTGCACGATGCGGCGATGACCCGATTCGGGCAGTGGTGGAAGCGAAACGTCCGCGCCGGTCACGCGGCGGCGGAAGGCGCCGCAATGCACGGGGCCCCGCCCGAGCGGCACGCCGTCCATCGCGTGCGGAGCAACTGGGCGTATGGCCTGGTTCTTCCGCTGCTGATTCTCGGACTGGCGTGGCCGACTCGCGGGATCAGTTTCGCCTTGCTGCTCGCCTACCCGCTGCTGGCGTGGCGCGTCGCCCGCCACGAGCGGCACCGGGGGCGTGCCCCGGCCGACGCGCGGCTGCACGGAGTCTTCGTCGCCCTCGGCAAGCTGCCGCAGGCGATCGGGCAGGCGAGGTACCATTACGGCCGGCTGTGCGGCCAACGCAGCCAGTTGATCGAATACAAGGGCGCGCACTGCGCTGATCTGGTCCCTTCTCCCTCCGGGAGAAGGTTAGTACCTTAGGATGAGGGGGCGATCGAGTACAAGACCCGTTCGACTCCCACGCCCCCTCACCCTCCGCCCTCTCCCGCAGGGAGAGGGGGCAGAGCAGAAATCACCCTCACCCCGTCCTCTTCCGGATTTCCGGGAGAGGGGGAAATGTATGCGATGACGGCACTTGATTCTGCGAACGCTCCCGCCGACGTCTCTGCGCGTAAGCCTGCCCGCGCCGACGTGCCGCCGCGCTTGACCGTCGCCTACCTCGTCAACCAATACCCCCAACCGAGCCACACATTCATCCGCCGTGAGATTGCCGCCTTGGAGTTGCTGGGCCTGACCGTGCAGCGGTTCACGGTCCGCAGATGGGACCAGCAGCTGGTTGACCCGCGCGATCAGGACGAGCAGCGTAAGACGCGCGCTATCCTTCAAGAGGGTGCGGTTGGGCTGCTTTCCGCGACGCTGCACGCGCTGGTGACGCGGCCGCTGGCGCTGTTGCGCACCGTCTCGCTGGCGTGCCGCGTCGGATGGCGGAGCCATGCGGGTCTGGCCAAACATTTGGTCTACGTCCCCGAGGCCTGCGTCCTCCGCCGCTGGCTCGAGCGGGCTGGAATCAAGCACGTGCACGCGCACTTCGGCACCAACTCGACCACTGTCGCGATGCTGTGTCGTGCGCTGGGCGGGCCGAGCTACAGCTTTACCGTCCACGGCCCCGATGAGTGGGACAAGCCCGAGGCGCTGGCTATCGGTGAAAAGATCGCGCGCTGCGCATTTGCGGTTGTCATCAGCCACTTCGGGCGCAGCCAGGCGCAGCGGTGGGTCGATCATGAGCACTGGTCGAAGATCCGGATCGTGCACTGCGGGATCGACGAGTCGTTCCTGAACGCACCGAAGACACCCCCCCCACTATCCCCCCGGCTCGTGTGCGTCGGTCGGCTGGGGCAGGCCAAGGGTCAGCTCGCGTTGGTGGAAGCCGCGGCCAGGCTGGTCGCCGAAGGGCTGCAGTTCGAGATTGCGCTGATCGGCGACGGCCCGATGCGCGGCCCGATCGAATCACTGATCGCCCGGCACAACCTGCACGAGCACGTGAAGCTGCTTGGCTGGCGCGATAACGATGCAGTCCGCCGGGAGATTCAGAGTTCGCGGGCGATGGTGATGCCCAGCTTCGCCGAGGGGTTGCCCGTCGTGTTCATGGAGTCGCTGGCGCTGGAGCGACCGGTGATCGCGACCCAGATCGCCGGCGTTCCCGAACTCGTCCGCCACGGCGCCAGCGGGTGGCTCGTCCCCGCCGGCGCCATCGAGCCACTCGCCGACGCGATGCGCGAGGCGCTGACGATGTCGGTCAATCGCCTGTGGCAGATGGGCCAGGCCGGGGCGGAGATCGTCGCCGAGCACCATAGCGCGATCCGCGAAGCTGCGAAGCTGGCAGAATCGTTCGCTGTCGCGGTGCAAACCCGGGCCGGGGAACGGGCGTAACGTTAGCAGCCTGCGGTTGTCGATGAGCGATTGGTCATGAGCGTGAGCGCACGTCGTTATTGTTTGATCACCCCCTGCCGGGACGAGGCGCAATATGCGCGCATCACGCTCGACGCCGTTCTCAACCAGACGGTGAAGCCCGCGCTGTGGGTGATCGTCGATGACGGCTCGACCGACGCGACGCCGCAGATTTTAGCCGAGTACGCCGCCAAGGCGCCGTTCATCAAGATCATCCGCCGCGCCGACCGCGGCGACCGCAAGCTCGGCGGCGGCGTGATTGAAGCCTTCGATGAAGGTTACGCGACCATAAATCCCGATGATTTCGATTACATCTGCAAGTTCGACCTCGACCTGGACCTCCCGCCCCGCTACTTCGAAGCGCTGATGGAGCGAATGGAAGCGAACCCGCGCATCGGCACGTGCAGCGGCAAGCCGTACATGGACCTCAATGGGAAGCTCGTCAGCGAAATGTGCGGGGACGAGAACTCCGTCGGCATGATCAAATTTTATCGGACGGAGTGTTTCAGGCAGATCGGCGGGTTCGTTCGCATGCTGATGTGGGACGGCATCGATTGCCACCGCTGCCGCATGCTCGGGTGGATCGCGGTGAGCTGGGACGATCCTGAGATTCGCTTCACGCACCTGCGTCCGATGGGCACGAGCCACAAGAACTGGTGGACGGGCCGCGTCCGCCACGGCGTGGGGCAGTGGTTCATGGGCACTGGCCCGACGTACATGCTGGCGAGTGCTTTGTTCCGCATGACGCGTCCGCCGCGAATTGTGGGCGGGCTGGCGATCGCGTGGGGCTACCTGCGCAGCTGGTGGACCAGCCACCCCCGCTACGGCGACGCCCAGTTCCGGCAATTCCTGCGCTCGTACCAGCGCGCCTGCCTACTGAAGGGGAAGTCAAAAGCTACCCATCTTCTCAATGAGCACCAGGCAGGGCAGTGGCGCGCAATAAAAACTTCCCCCCCAGCCCCCACCGCCGCGCCGCACGCCCCACCGCAAAGTGGCTTTATCTCGCTGCCGCAGCAGTAGATAAGAACATACCTAACGTCACTCGATGCAGCGCATCTTCCATAAGGATCGTGCGTTACTGCTCGTCCCATCCCGGCTTTAGAATCGTCCCCGGTCAACCGAATCGCTTGATTTCCCCGGAAATACCAGGGATAGTTCGGGTGCCTCAGTGGGTTCAGCAGCGCTCGATTTCCCGCACGTGTCGTCAGACGTGTTACCCCGTTCGCCAGCCCTTGGTTTCATCAACCGGGTGCCCGGCTTGTTGTTTTGCCGCAGTCTGGACGATGAAGATGGGTAAGCACGCGCGGTTCCAGCAGTGTGTGAGGAACTAAACACAACTTGCATGGATCGTGCGCCGCGTGGGCGGCGTCTGTGTATGTGAGGGCGAGGGACGGACTTGGATATGTATCGCCGCTACGGGGAATCTGCACTGGAACTGCAGGATGCGCTGGACGGGTCGAGGTCCGCCCCGACGACCGTCGCCGCGCGCCCGCGCCCCCCGCGCCGCGCCAAGCTCCCCCCGAGCCGCCCCATCTCCACGTCCGGCCTTCCAACGATCAAGCTCCACGGCATTGAGCTTAATGCGATCACCGAAGCCCGGTGTGTCGAGCACGTACTCGACGAGCTGGACGCGGGCAACGGCGGCGTGCTCGTCACGCCCAACCTCGACCACCTCCGCCGCTGCGCGCGCGACCTGACGTTCAACGCGCTGCTGGATGAAGCGAGCATCGTCGTCGCCGATGGGATGCCGCTCGTGTGGGCCAGCCGCATCCAGCGCACACCGCTCCCCGAGCGCATCGCCGGCTCAGACCTGATCTCCAGCCTCAGCGCCGGAGCCGCCCGGCGCGGACACACGATCTTTCTGCTCGGCGGCGCCCCCGGTACCGCCGAAGCCGCCGCCAAGGTGCTCCAGGAGCGCAATCCGAATCTGAAGGTGGCCGGCATCCACTGCCCGCCGATCGGGTTTGAGAAGAACCAGGACGCGATGAACGCGGTGATCGCGGCCTTGGTGGCGGCCCAACCGAGCATCGTCTTCGTCGCGCTGGGCTCCCCGAAGCAGGAATACCTGATCAACCGCATCCGCAAAGTGCTACCCGATGCGTGGTGGCTGGGCGTGGGAGTGAGCTTCAGCTTCCTGGCCGGCGACGTGAAGCGCGCCCCCGCCTGGATGCGGCGCACGGGGCTGGAGTGGTTCCATCGGCTTCTGCAGGAGCCGCGCCGCTTGTTCCACCGGTACATCGTGGTGGGATTGCCTTTCGGGCTGTCGCTGATGAGCCGCGCCGCCTGGAATGGTCTGCCCCGCATGCTGCCGCGGCGGCAATCCAAGCCGCGGCCCGCGCTGTACGACCCGGCGGCCAATGGGAACGGGAATGGGAACGGCCAGGCGATCATAAAAGGCCGGGATGCGTCCAAGCCGCTGATCGCCCCGGACTACTCCACGCCGCGCCCGATCGAGCGCCACCTCGCTCCGCACGTTGCCACCGGCGCGCACTCCCGCTCGCTGCACCGGTTGCGCGCGCTGGTCCTGCTCGGGGGGTCCGTGCGCTCGACAGAGCTGTCCGCGCAGATCCGCCGATCGCTGCTCGACCTGCCCGTCGACGACACGGGCTCGATCTTCAATCATTGGCTGACCCACGCGACGGAGCTGGCCCGACACGCCGGGCTCGAGCAGTTGCCCGTGCGGATGATGGTCAATCACACTTCGCCGCTGCCGACCAGCGCCGCGCCGCGCTACGACGGGACGTATCGCGTTGAGCGCGACCTCTCCGAATACCGCGGCACGGGAGGCGTGCTCCGCGACCTCGCCGCCGACTACGCCGATGAGGATCTGATCCTCGTCGCCAATGCCGCCCAGATCCTGATGGACCCGCTGGCTGCGATCGCGACCGCGCTGGACCGCAAGCACGGCGACGTGAGCCTGGTGTCGCACAACGACGGGACGCCCAGTGGGGTGATGCTCGTCAGTTGCAAGACGCTGCGTCTGATCCCGACGTCGGGCTATGTCGACATGAAAGAGCAGGCCTTGCCGGCGATTGCGGCACGGTACGACGTTTCCGTGATGCACCGCCGCCGCGCAACCGGTCTGGCGGTGCGGACGCTGACGGATTACATCAGCGCGCTGAGACAGTTCCACCGGCGCCGCCAAGGCAACCCCGCCCTCTCTGATCCGCTGGCGGAAGACTGGCGTCCTGCGTTTGCGCTGGTGGAAGAAGGCGCAGCGGTAGACCCGCGGGCCCACGTGCACGATTCGGTCGTTCTCAAAGGCGGGATTGTCGAGGGCGGCGCCGTCGTCGTCCGTTCAATCATTTGTCCCGGCGGCGCAGTGCGTAAAGATCGCTCGGCCGTGGATCAGTTCGTCAGCGAAGGTTCGTAGGGACGACACTTGCGTCGCCGCCTGTGCCCGTTGGGCCGGGCGCGACGCTCAGGGCGAGACAAGTATCGCCCCTACAGGCTCGTTGCGGCATTTGGAAACCGATGACCATCAGCAAGTCGCTCAGCACCGAACGGTTGACCGCGTACCACGCCATGGCTGCGCTGGCGATGGCTGCGCTGGGCGTGCTGGCGACGCTGGACGCGTGGAAGGACATGTTCCTGATCGCGTTTAACGATGAAGAGTACAGCCATATCTTCATCGTCCCCGTTGTCGCCCTGTGGATGGTGTGGGTCCGGCGGATGCGCTTCCGACACTGCAAGGCGTCGGGCACCATCGTCGGCCCGATGGTGGTCGCGCTCGGCTGGATCGTGGCACATCATGGATTCTACGGACAGCACCAGTCGTTGTGGCACGGCGGGTCGGTGCTGGTCGTGCTGGGGTGCATGCTGTCGGTGCTGGGTAAGAACGTCATCTTCCGTTTCTTCCCGGCCTTTGCAGTGCTGATTTTCATGATCCCGGTTCCCGGCACGATACGCCAGGACATCGCCCAGCCCCTGCAGGACTGGACGGCAAACAGCGCCCGGACGTGCCTGGAGATCCTCGCGGTCGAAACGGAAGTGAGCGGGAACGTTCTGAGCATCAACGGCGTCCCTGTAACGATCGCCGACGCGTGCAACGGCATGCGGATGGTGTTCCCGCTGATCCTGGTCAGCTATGCGTTCAGCTTCGGGTTGCCCCTGCGGCAAAGCGTGAGAACCACGGTGCTGCTGGCCAGCCCGCTGGCGGCAATCGTCTGCAACGTCATTCGCACGGTGCCTACGATCTGGCTCTACGGAAACAAATCGCGTGAGGTGGCTGACACATTCCACACCTACAGCGGGTGGATGATGCTGCCGATCGCATTCCTGCTGCTGCTCGGAATCATCAAACTCCTGCGCTGGGCGATGCTCCCCGTGACGCGCTATCCGCTGGCCTCGCAGTATGCGTGAAGTATTTCTCCTTCTCCCGTTACGCCGGGAGAAGGTCGTTGTAGGGGCGAGACTTGTCTCGCCCTCCTGGGCCAAAGAGGGCGAGACAAGTTTCGCCCCCTACGGTACGGGTAGAAGGGGCATGAGGCCGATAACGTTTGGGTCGTATGGCGAATCGAACCCGGAGATTCACGTTCCTGCTCGCGCCGCCCGTGATGGCGGCGTCGCTCCTGGCGGGGCTGGCGCTGGAGCAGCGCGCGCACGTCAAGCCAAAGGATGTCGAGCCGTACCACGCCAACGCCAAGACGGCCATCGACCAGATCCCCTACGCCCTCGCCCAGGGCCGCTGGACGGGCAAGGACCAGCCACTCCCGACGGCGGCACAAAAGCTGCTTCGGCCAAACGCGTGGATCAGCCGTACGTATGAGGATAACCACAAGGGCGACTTCGCCGCCCCCGGCGCGAGCACAGGCCGCGAGCGGGCGGCAACCCTGCTCATCGTCCAGTGCCGCGACTCACGCGACATGCTCGGCCACTACCCGCCCCGCTGCTACCGCTCGCACGGAATGGAACAGAAGTCGGCCGAGCCACGCGACTGGAAGGTCGGCGGGCTGACGATTCCTGGTGTAGAATATGGCTTCGAGCAGAAGCTCGTGGGTCAGACTTATCGGACGACGGTTTACAATTTCTTCGTCGTGCCCGGCGGGCGCAGCGATCAGCCGCTCCGCCGCGATATGGACGCTGTTCGCGATGCCGCCGAAGATTATCAGCAGCGCTATTATGGTGCTGCTCAGTTCCAAGTCGTTTTTCAGGGGTTGTCCAGCACCGACCTGTCGCGGGCCGAGCGGGATGACATATTTCGGACTCTGATCGAGCCGACAATACCTGTAATCAAGACGCTTTCATCTGGAGGGCTCCGATGAGCCGTGAGATTCAAGTTCGCAGTTCCCAGCCCCACCTTCCCACGACGCCCGACGAGGTGTTCGGCGCCGCGGGGGGCGGCATGATGATGGGGCCCGCGCAGCCCTCGCCTGCCGCCAAGCTGCACCGCATGATGCGCGGCCGCTATGCGCTGGCCATCACGCTGGCGCTGATCGGGGCAACCATCGGCGCCGTCGCCGGCTGGTTCAGCCAGCGCGCCGAGGTCATGAGCACCGCCATGGTCTCAATCGATCCCGTCATCCGCGGCATCACCAACTCCGACAAGGTGATGCAGCAGTACGAGACGTTCCTGCGCTCCCAGCCGTACAACATCCTGAGCGATCGCGTGATCACGGCGGCGATGAACACCGATGAGTGGAAGCAGGTCGGCTGGTCTGCCGACACCGCTGGCATGATGAAGTTCCGCGCCGCGATGGACACGAGCACCATCCGCGGCACGCAGAACATCATGATCTCCTTCACTCACCCCGACCCGCAGGTCGCCCAGACCGGCGCCAAGTCCATCGTGAAGGCCTATTCGAAGCTCTACAGCGACATGAACGGTTCGCAGCTCCGCGAGGACCTGCTGCACCTCGATAGCCGCATCACCAACGATACGGCCGCCATGCGCAACATGCAGCAGCAGATCATTGACCTCTCGGCGCCGTACGGGTCGAGCGACCTGTCGGTCCCACATAACGGAATGCAGCAGAAGCAGCTCGAGGCAGAGCAGAAGCTGATCGACGCCAACATCAGCCTTGAGAACGCCAACCTCGCCATGGCGGCCAAAAAGGATTGGGCCGTCGAGGCCGCGAAGCTGACGCCCGAGCAGATTGCCGAAACCGATCCAACGATGCAGAGTTACCTGACTCAGCTCCAAAACCTCAAGTTCGAGCAGATGCGCAACCGCCAACTCGGCCCGGAGCACCCGACGTCCAAGCGGCTCATGAACGACATTGAATCGACCGAGCGCTTCATCGCCGGATTGACGGAAACGTACCGAAAGAACTGGATCGGCCCGCCCATTCAGGTCGGCCCCAACAATGCTCCCATGCAGCTCACGGAATCCAACCTCAAGTGGTTGCAAGGCACCGTGGCCGTTCTCGAGCAGCAGTACAAGGAATATGTAAACAAGACGACGGCGCTGGGGCGCGTCCGCACGGAGATCGAGCGGCTGACGAATGAAATCTCCAATCACCGCGCTGACATCGAGAAGATGGAGCGCACCCGCGATGAAAAGCTGATCCAAGCTGCCCAGACGGGCGTACTCAAGATCGTCGAAGAGGGCGGCCCGCCCGTGCCGGCCACCGACAAGCGCAAGCAGATGGCCTTCGTCGGCTTCGTCGGCGGCGGGGCGCTGCCAATCGCGCTGATGCTCCTCATTGGGATGCTCGACAGCCGCTACCGCTACTCGGAGGAGGCGTCGATGGACATGTCGGGCGTCACCCTGCTCGGCATCCTCCCGAACCTCCCCGATCGCCTCACCGATCCAGATCAGGCGGCGACGGCGGCACACTGCGTCCACCAGATCCGCACCATGCTCCAGATCAACTCCGGCGGCGATGATCAGCAGGTTTACTGCGTCACCTCCGCCAGCCCCGGCGACGGCAAGACGAGCCTGACGCTCGCGCTGGCCCTGTCGTTCGCGGCCAGCGGGTCGCGCACGCTGCTGATCGATTGCGATCTGGTCGGCGCCGGCCTCACGGCGCGCCTGGACATGGGCGGGCCCGAGGGCGTGCTCGAGGCGATGACCAACCGCTCGCTCCTGGAGTACATCCGCCAGACCGACATCGCCGACCTGGCGATGCTCCCGGTCGGCTCGGCTCAGGCGCACCACGCCGGACTGTTCTCGCCCGCGGCCCTCCGCAGGCTCGTCACCGAAGCCAAGAAGCACTTCGAGGTCGTGCTGATCGACACCGGCCCCATCCTCGGCAGCATCGAGGCCACCCCCGTGTGCGCCGCATCGGACGCGGTGATCCTCACCGTCTCCCGCGGCCAGCAGCGCCCGATCGTCGAGAAGGCGCTGCAGCACCTGCTGAGCATCGGCGCCCGCTTCGCCGGCGTGGTGTTCAACCGGGCGCAGACGCGCGACTTCGAGCGTTCGATCTCCGGCATGTCGCTCCGCTCCGTCGCTCGTCACCAGCAGCACGGCGCCAACGGCAACGGGAACGGGGGCGGCCGATTCCGCAAGCCGCAGGAAAAGACCTTCGGCCCTGTCGCCCGCGCCGTCGCAAGCAGCTTCAATCCGCCGGGCGACGGCTCACGCGACGACGTGTAAGCGGCCGTCGCTCTCAACGGAGTACCGAAGAAGGGGCGGGCATGAAAAATGCCCGCCCCTTTACTTTGGAAATCGCGTTTTGAACGACTGCCGCTGGGACCGGGAGGCAACGGCGATGCGCAAAGCCAGCAGGGGGTCACAATCAGCCTGAGCGGCAAGAGCCGATAGAGAAATCCGCGCGTGCGCGCGGCACGAGGCTATCGTTTGCGTCGGCGCCGCGATCCGTTGCCTTTGGCGTCGTCCACGAACTCGACCATGTGGCTCAGCGCGACCGTCTTCCACCGCAGCACGAGTTTCAGCCCGCGCTCGTCCTCCACGTATTCCAAGGGCATGAGTGCGCTGCTCGGACTGACAATCACCGACCCAGGTTCCAGAACGTCGATCGTTGACGCGTTCGACAACCGAACCCGGAACGGCTTGAACGGCTCGTCGTGAAGCTTGTTGATCAAGTCTTGCGGCGCCATCGGCCGAGAATCATAGCATCGCTTTGACTTGTATGGCACTCAAGAAGATCGATGCGTTGGGCTAAAACGGTTTCGACCCGCCCGAGCTTACCGGCACGCGGGCGCGGGCCATTGATTCTTTGCGCCGCGACCAGAAGGGGATGGCGATCGAGGCGTAGTGCTTGTCCTCCGGCGCCAGCGCCGCCGGCGGGGCGTCGAGCTGGCGGCCGCTGCGCACGTCGAACCAGTGGAACTCCGCCGGCGCGCGATCGTGCAGCGGCGGGACACCGGGAAGCTTCCCCCGGCGCTGGCCGGCAACGCTCTGCACTTGCGCGCAGACGTCGCCCCACTTGCGGTGCTGCACCCAGAACCCCGCGTTGTCGCCGTTGTCGGAGTAAAGCCGGTAGATCGTCATGAGTGACCTCGCGAACGAGTGAACGGCCGTCGATGGATTGAACAGGCACACGCGCCGGCGCGTGCGATAAAGAGCGAAGGCCGCATGTTCTGCGGCCTTCGCCCGGTTGGGTTTTAGTACCGGTTGCCGCGGCCCCCGCCGCCGCCCCCGCCCCCGTAGCCGCCGCCCCCACCGCTGCTGCGACCCCCGCCCCCGCCGCCGCCGTAACC
>DASYWJ010000002.1:0-36080 GCA_035936155.1 Tepidisphaeraceae bacterium
GCCACCGCCGAAGCCACCGCCGAAGCCACCGCCGAAGCCACTAGCACCCGTGCCGCTGCCGTCGTCACACGGGTTGTACGGACCTTGTGGGGGTGGGGTTTCGTCGAGCGGATCACCGGAGTAAAAGCCGAATAGCGTGCGGCGCTCCAACGCCTCGCACGCGATGAGCGCGGCGAGCCGGACGCGCGGATGCGCAATGGCGCGGGTGGAACGAACGACCGAACGCTTGGTGGAACAGCAACGCAACATGATTCCTCCGTGAATCGCTCGAACGACTGGCAAGCTGCACAGCCACAGTGCTGGAATGTCTGCTGATTAGGTTCGCGCGCCGATGTGAATGTTCCTCTGGCGCGCCGCCGATTCCCCGACCCTGCATCCCTGCAAGCCCAGACCCCCAAATCCCCGCGTCCCAAATCGAAGCTACCTCGCGATCTCACACTGTCAAACAAATTTTGAATAATGCGAGCCCATCGATTGCAATCGCGCTTGTTTGAGGGGGTGCGCCAATGACCACGGATGCAATTGCAATCACGCGAGTTGCGCGCCACTTCGACTACGCGTTGGCGAACCTGAAAAATATTTCCTTCGCCGCGCGCGACGGCCTCTCTGAAGCGATTGCTCGCCTGCGCCGCCTCAAGCATCAGCAGAAACATGTCTCTGCCGATCCGCGTCAGAAAGCCTCAACCAGCTCCACCAACTCCGGGCGATCAACGAAGAGATTGCGATTGCCCTGGATGCGCTTGATCTCGTCGCAACGCAGAGTCTCTTCCTCATCGACCAGGTCGTCTTCGTGCCACTGCCGCAACGTCCTCTCCAGCTTTGCCGGGAGTTCCTTCTCGTAACGCACGCTGATGTAGAAGATCGCTCTTGCCGCATTACCACGATGTTCCGCCGGCGGCTCGAACACGATGTCGTTGTCGGCATCTCTGCCGCGGCGCGAGCGGGTCTCTGTGCCGGCTTCAGCGTCGGCCGCGAGTCTTCCGGCCTCATTGAGCCGCAGCAGACGGATCTGAGAGACGGGCACGCCGTAGTAATGCTCGCCGCGACTGCTGTTCAGAGATTGATGCGCGGGATAGAGATGATGCAAGTCCGACTCCGGCATGTTCTCCACGCCGATCCCGCCCCAGATCGCGCGACGCGATCCGCAGCGCCGATGGTAAGAGGCTGACTTACCGTGAACCATCTGGCGAAGCGGCGTGAGGGGAGCGCGGGGGCCGTTTCGCATCTGGTGGAGCCGCGCAAGCCGCGAGAGAAGAAGCCTAAACGGGTCTCGCTGCCGATCCTGCCGCCCCGCCGTGCACCTGTGTGGCGGCAGATGACGTTTGACGAACTTCTTCGTTCTTCGGCGGTGCGTAGCGAGGGGTCGTTTCGGCCTCATCAAACTCAACGGTCCACCGAATAGAAGTCATCACTACGTGATAGATGTTGAAGACGAACGACTTGAGTTCCAGACAGAGCAAAACGAACCAGACGGCTACGACTACCGTGCAACCTCGGGTGAGTAGCACTTCAAACGGGTGCCGGAAGGAGCCGAGCGCGCGACTAAGTTGTGTAACCGCACCACCGGGCGCGCCGAAAAGAAGGATGATTACGCAGAGCCCCGCGAATCCGACATACCACCCGAACGTTTCAAAGAATACGAAAAAATTGTACTTCAAGTAGCTTAGGCCGCTCTTCTTTTCCTGATGGGCCGCCATCGACGCCAGCATGGCGGGCTTGCTCAACGTCGCAAAGATCGTGAAGCCCGCCACCAAGAAGCCCAAGATTTGCGCGGAGAACCCCAAGCCGATATTTGCCCAGACGCGGAGCATCTCGGCGAACTCGTGCGCCGATTGCTTTGAAGTCAGCACGTACAGCACCGCAACCGCTGCCGTAACGCGAAGGGTCCATTGGTTGAACGCGTTGCGGCGGACACGGCGCGCAGCGTTCCATATCTCCCAAAGAGATGTCTCGGCAGTGATCGTTGATGGATCAATCAACGCCATTTACGACCTGAACTTACCGCGAATGCGTGCCGCAGTTTCTTCGTCCACTTTTCCCACGATTATAGTCCCATCTTGGATTGCTTTACGGAACTCGTGAAGCGACCGCCCGGCCTTACCTTCGAGGTCTAGTGGCGGGTTCGCCACCGGAACGCGGAGGCGCATTTCGTCCGTGTTGCTGACGTCCAACGGGCTGTTGTCGGGCGTCCGCCCGTACAAACTCACCTTCGCATTTCCTTCTAGCGCGACGGAGGAAAGTTGCTTCGCCACCTCCTCCTTGTTCAACCCCTCCTTCTTCGTCTCAATCAGGATGGACCGCTCGGCTTCCACCGCGTTCTTTGCGGCGCGCAGTTGCACGAACAGGTCGGCGTTGTGGGCTTCCGCATTGACCGAGCCCAGTTCGACCCTCACGGTGTCGATGATCTCGAATCGCTTTATCGATTGTACGAGCGTGGCCTCGCTTGCCAGCGGGATTATCGTGACCAGCGGCGGCAAGTACTCTTCGCGGATGGATTTCTTCGTGATTTTCGACTTCTCTTCGTCCGCAGCGTCTGCGCGTCGCCGGGCGTACTCCGCATCAACGAAACTGAAGTACTTGTGCGTCAGGAACTTCTTGAGGGTGGACTTAAACGCGTCAAAACCCGGAGCCCCACCGGTCTCTCGCAGGTACAGCAACTTGTGGTTCGCCAGCAAGAGCGTGAACGTGACCGAAGGCGCGGTCGGCATCTCGCGGGGGCTCGGCTCGATCCGTCCCGTCTCCGGGTTCAAGTACTGCTCACGCCGGACCACGGTGTCTTTGATGAACCTGCCCGCGACGGCTGGTTCCGGCTGGCTCTTCGTTCCCAAGTTCAACAGCTGCACGTCTTGAAAGAAGTACGTCGTCTTTCCGAAGTGGCGTCGGAGGGTGCCATCGGTAAACGCTGGTATGACCACTTCGTCTAGGAGGTCGGCCATCACCTTCTCTCGCCCGAAGTTGATGATTAGGTTGGCGAACTCCAACACGTAGGCCATGAACGCGGCTCCCCTTTCCTGTGAGGTGTCGCATTCCTTGTAGCGGCGCGCGCTGACTAACGCGAATCTTTAAGGACGCCGCGACGTTGTTCTGGATATGTTAGGCTATCCCATTGGGGCGAATCAAGCAGCGGAGCTAACCATGGTACACTGCGCCCAAGAAGCCCAAGCCCGCGAAGCGTAAGCCCGCCGCCCCCGCGAAGCCGGAGCAGTACCCCGAGGGGTTCATGGAGGCCGTACGCAAAGCGGTGAGCACGCCGAATCCCAAGGGCGGCTGGCCGAAGCCGGGGAAGTAGATGTATGCCAGCACCCTTTATGCGCTGCTGTTTTGGGGGCCGGTGCTCTGCTTTGCGATTGCCGCCGTCCTCACCGTCCTGATTCTGGTCTTTCACATCCGGACGAGACACCGCGACCGCGAACCGCGTGGCTTTGATGTCGTTACCGAGCGGCGCGATGGCTAGTGCGTCAGGTACACACTCCCGCAACAAAATCGCAGCCGGAGGAATCAGCGTCCACGATGCCGATTTCAGGCTCCAATTTTCCGGAAAAAATTCTAGAAACGCGAGGAGTGATGGGTGCCTACCCGGAGACGCGACCCTCGGGAGAGTGTCTTTCCCGTTGCGCACCTGGTTGTGATAAGTGAGCTTTTCGTAACCGGGGAGCTGCTACTTGAGAAATCCCTGGCTCTTGAGCGTGCGGCGCAGCAGGTGCCGCGTTGCATCGGAAAGATCCTCTAGCTCCGACTTCGCGCGGTAACTATCCAAAGCATCGCGAAGAGTTTCGTCGATGCGCACATTGAGCTGGATTGATTTGGGATTCTCAGCCTTGGGGCGTCCCCGGCGGCGAGCAGCTGCTTTCTTTGCCATAGGCACAGAGGATAGCAGCCGCCGAAAAAAGTGCTAGCGATAATTCTCGGATTTCTGTTGACCGTGCCGATATTGTTGCTATCTTTAATTCACAGTCATCGGCAGCGTGCTGATGAGATAAAGTGTCCCCGCGGTGCAGCAAACACCCGGGGACGTGGCAACACCTGTTGAGAGGTATTGCGATGCGAAGTCTACCCTCCGCGGCGGATGGATTCATCAACGCCGCCAGCGCCCTTCCCGATTCCCCCACGCTCGAAATGGACCTGGCTGAAGATCAGCGCGCCGCGCTGGAATTCTTCTACGCCGGCGAGCCCCGACCGACGGATGCAGAGATCGACGCGCGGCGCGACCTCGAGTCGTCGATCGGTTGCGCGTACGTCCGCGGGTTCGTCGCCGGCTTCATCGACGGCATCAGCTTCGGGCTGATCCGTCCGCGCCGTAGCGCCTGAATCGGTCGCCAGTGCGGCCGGCAGGTCCCCCCTGGATCGGCCGCCGCTTCCCTTCTCCCGTTCACGTCAAACTGAGGAACAATCATGGTCGCCTTGATCCAAGACACCGTTTCCACCCGTCACACTCCCCGCGTCGCCGGCGATGAATCGATCGGCTGGGATGCGCCCGCCCCCGCCCGCACCCGCACCGCCCGTCCCCCCGCGCCGCGCCTCTACCAGTGCCACGCGCTGGCGCTGCTGAAGCTGATCGACTTCGCCATCGCGCACGTCGACAGCTTCTCGAAGCTGTCGGGCATCGTCGGGCACGGCGGCACGGAAATCGACGCCGTCTACAAGCACCTCTCCGCCGCGCGCGCGTCGATGTTGGAGACGGCGGACCAAACGGGGGATGCGCTGGCCGGCTTCTCGAACCGCGACTACCGCACCGCGACGCGCGAGTCGGCGCAGTACGACGACTACCGGCCGCCGAATGAGCTGGGTTGGATCCCCGACCGATTCTGAGCACGCGGGCCCGGCCGGTTCACCCGAGCCGGTCGGGCCGCTGCTTTTCACCTTGATCCCATGCTCGCGAGGTAAACGCACGTGAACGCCACTACACCACAACACGATCCCGCCAAGCGTATCGCCGACGTCCCCAGAGGCACTCCGCCAAGCGCGCGCGTGCGGATCGAGCTGCACATCGTGCGGTACACGCCGGACGCCTGGCTCGTCGAGCAGCTCGACCAGCCGAACGGACGCGCCTGGCTGCCGCGGTCGGTCGTGGGGCTGCCGACGGATGCGCCGTGTGGCTGCGGCATCTTTCGCATCCCGCTGTGGCTGTTCCGGCGCGTGCGCGAGCAAATCTAACAGCAAGAAATGGAGCAGATCATGGACCGCTACGCACTGGACAGTCTTCCCAACGGCATGATTGGCGGGGCTTGCGCTGCCCCCGACGTCGACCGCGTCGTGCTCGAGCAACCGAGATCGGTCGTGAAGATCCATCATGGGACCTTCGATGCGCTCAAATGGCCCGCGCCGTTCTCGCGCCACCTGTTCATCGACGTAGAGCTGGCTCCAGGCGACGGAGGCGACGGCGCCAGCTGGGCCATCGTCATCCGCGGGGAAGACAAGCGCATCATCGGCCGGACGAACAAGCCCTGGCTGGCCGAGCTGGTGTTCAATGACACCGACGGCAGCTATCGCCGGTTCGTCCTGGCGACCGCCAGCGAGCCCCAGCCGCTGCGGGACCTGGCGGAGGGGCTGATTCACTTCTACACGTCGCCGGCGCCGCTGGGCGAGCGCATGGCAGCGGCGACGGGCAATCCCGCACTGCCGGTGGTGCTCGCGCGCTTCGGCGCTCTCGATTACGTCGAGGGCAACCCGTCCCAGCGACGCTGCGGGCCCTTCACCACATTGGGGCCGGTGCGCCTGCGGAAGACGGAGACGGCGCCGGCGGAGACGGCGGCCGCGTAGGCGAGCAGGGAGGATGATCATGATCGCGATCATGGAAAAAGCGTCCCGGACCTGGGACACGATCGACGAGTGGGCCGCCCGGGAGGGGGCGGCGGTGCTCCGGCTGGCACGGCGCACGGGTCGGCGGGAACCGACGGCTGCCGAGCTCCAGGCGACGGCGCCGCCGGCGGAGGGGCGACGAATCACTTACCGGCGGCTCGATGCCGTCTCAGCCTTCGATCGGCTCTTCGCAGGCCAGGCGACGGCGCGCACGGGGTTGTACGCCACGCGGGGCGACCGGGAGCGGCGGGCGGAGAACAAAGCACGGCGCCAGGCGGACCGGGCGTTGGGGGAGCAGCTGCGCGGCCTGCCGGTGGATGAGGCTCGAAGGATCCTGGCGACGGCGCGCACGGAGGGATCGGCGGGGCGGATGAGCGCATAAAAAAGCCCGCCGGAGGGCATCGCGGCGGGCAGGCTGAGGCGAAGGCGTAAGGCTCAGACGCCGATCATCGCGCCAGCGCAGTTGCGACGATCTCGCGCACGGCTTCCACGCTGGCGCGGGGACGTGAGAGGCGACGAGGAACGCGCTGGCGCACGAGCCCGCGGAAGGTGAAATACCGAGCCCGGTGCAGCGCATTTTGCAGCGCGCGGCGGCGTTCCTCACGTTTTTCGCCGGAAACATGTGGATGGTTCGACTCCCCTTGGGGGTACGGAAAAGACCCGTTTTGCGGGCCTTTTTTATGCGCGGAAACAATTCTTGGCGCAATTCTTGGCGCGGATAAAACCTGTCCGAGCCGGCTCTAACGCGTACCGCGGCCCATCCGATCCCGCCTAGCGGGTCGTAGTGCTCCGGAAACAGGTGTAGGAGCTGTCGGGCGACCCCGATGACGTTCGACGTCGGAGACTATCACTACGGGGCAGCGGGCGGGTGCGACGGCACGTCTTCCGTCGCAGGTTCCGTCACCTCGAACCTGATGCTCCGGAGCTGCGCGTACTCGCTCATGATGTTCTTGACGTACCAGCGGGAATTGCCCTGAGGTGCTCTCTTCGCGTAGTGGCCGGCTAGGACGTTGAAAAGGTGGACCCCCACCGTGACCGCGAGTGAGGCCAATTCGGGCGCAAGCTGAGGGTATCGAAGCGGCCGATAGAAGAGCCCTTTGCCTTTCTTGGGCTGAAAGCCCCGAAGGGCGTCTGACCCGTGAGAGCCACCCGAGTAAATGCGGTAGAGGATTTCGTACCACCCGTGCTTGTCAAGCAATTTCGCCAACGCTTCGATGGTGTCGGGGCCACCGAAGAGCATGTACCACCAAACCTTCTTCCTCGGCTTAACTGTCCGCATCCGCTGCCACTCGGCCTCGACCTCGGCAAACGTCGGCCGGCCGAGCATCGTCCGCCGACGCTCCTCCACGAACGATCGCTCGCACAGGTTGGTGGTGCGAATCATCTTCTGATGAAGGCTCGGCAGCTTCAGGTGCGCCAGGCTCGCCTCCAGGTCATCGGCCAGGCAACCCATCGCGCTGGGCAGCTTCTTCTGATAGGTCTCGATCAGCTCCTTCTCGCCGCGTGAAGGTGATCAGGCCGCATGTTTACAGACGACGATGGACTTGACCCGATTCACCTCCGTGCTTCGGTTTAACTGTTCTTTGCAAAAGCAATTAAACCACACGGAGGCTTTTCGCGCGCGGGTCACGTGAATAATGCGGGTTAGCCCAGTCGATGACGATTGCATCCGTCGTGTGCTCGATCGCGTCCATGTCCAGCGCATTTGACAACGCCTCGCCGGTGGCAATCCTCATCACCAGCTCGCCCGTCTCCCGACTGAGCCGCCACTAGGGAAAGCGGAGCGGCACACGCAGCCTTCGATGAGAAGCTCATTCAGGCTTCTCATCCCAGGTCGGTGCCCTCGGCTAGTTGTCGAAAGAGCCGAACCTCCGCCGCGACCTCCGACTGGTTTTCTTGCACGAGCGCGGCTATCGCCCCGTCGGGGTCGCGGAAAAAGTGCGGCGTCCAGATCCGGTGCAGCTTCCATCCTTGGTTCTCGTGAACCCGCGTGCGAAACACCTCCCAATCCACAGGGTCGTCCGCGGCGGGGTAACGCGTCGTGTCGCAGAGAACGCCGATCGACATGTCCTCTGCCCTCGTCGGGTGGTGGAGGGCCAGATCGATGCAAAAGCCATCGTTCCCCCAGTGAACGTCGCTCCCAAGGTTCTGCCGAGCCGCGAGGAGGCTGCCCAACGCCTTGGCGAACGTCGATTCTGCCTTGGTCGGCCGCGGGATGACGCTCGCCCGCGCCGCTGCCCCGGCGCCCTCAAGGATCCGTTGCGCCGTCTCATATTCATCGGCGAGCTGCTCGGCGAAAGCCAAGTACGCGAACAGCAGCCAGGCACCGCTCGGCGCCACGCCCGACGGCAATTGGGACAGGCCCGCGTACGCCGAACGCGGTATTGACGTAACGACGTGCAGCTCCTCGCGGGCCCGGGTGACGAGCACATTCAGCCGTCGCCCGCCGCCCGCTGAGCCCACGGGGCCGAAGCTGCGGCGGAACTTGCCCTCAGCATCTGGCCCATAGGTTGTGCTGATGATGATGTGGTCGCGCTCGTCGCCCTGAACGTTCTCAAGGTTCTTCACGAACAAGCCCTGGTTCGCGCCGTCCTCCCGGCGCTCGCGTGCGGCCGCCAACCGGCGGGCGAACTCGCCGTCCGACTCGGCCAGTTCCTCCAGCTTGTCGAGGATCAAATCGCGTTGCACCAGGTTGAAGCAGGCGATGCCGATGGACGGCGGCGCGGCCCTGCGGAGCAAGTCGTGGACGATCTTACAGACCTGCTCGGCCTCCGCGACGTTCCGCCGCTTCTCGTAAACGCCATCGACGCGGTACAGCGTGAGCGGCGCGTACCGGATGCGGTTCCGCGGGTGCCCGGGGATCGCCTGTAACCGCGAGTTGTAGAACTGCTCGTTGCTGAACGCGATCAGGTCCGCGTTCCGCGAGCGGTAGTGCACGTCGAGGTAGCACTGCTGGATGTCTAGCCCCAGTGCCGCCGTCAGCAGATCCTCCACCTCTCCTTGGTGCACCTCGAACAGCTCCTGCTCCGTCTCTGCGTCGTCGGCGCCGCTCGCCGTGACCGCGGACTCAAAGAACCTCGTCGGGGGGAGTTGCTTCGGATCGCCGGCAATCACGACGCGCTTCGCGCGAGTGAGCAGCGGCAGCGCCTCCTCCAGCCGGCACTGGGACGCCTCGTCGAACACGATGACGTCGAAGACGGGGAGCCGCGGAAAGAGCTGCGCCACTGTTTCAGGACTTGCCATCCAGACGGGCCGGAGGTCAAACAGCGGGTCGCCGCCGTCCGCCTTCGCGCCATGCGCAATTACTTGGCGGAGTCGCAGTGCGCGTTCGCCCCGGATGGTGAGCCGCCGCCTCAGGTCCGCCCCCGTGCCGTTCAACCGCGTGCCAGTGCCGACGAGCAGCCGATCCTTTTGAAGCGCGACCCAGCGGTGAAGCACGGAGTCCCGGACGAGAGACCGTTTCTCGTCGGAGAGGGCGCGGTAACGGTCAAAGCCGGTCCGCAGGCGTTCCCCGTCGACCGCTTGCAGGTTCGGATTCGCGCGCAGCCGTCGCCTGATCTCGCACGCCAGGACTGCACGACGGACGGCGGCGAAGCCCACGGACGCTTTGATCCCCGTTTCCACCAGCGCAATTGCGGCACTAGAGAGCTGCGGCGGCATCTGTGTCAAACCATCCCGCACCCGGAGCACGCCCTCATACGTCTCGATCGCATCCGACAGCGCGTCCATTCGATCTACGCACGCCGCGCCGCTGCGCACCTCTGCCGCAACCCTGTCGACCCAGGCGGACGCGAAGAATTTTCCGCCGGCCATCGTGCGCTCAAGCTCTTGGATCGCTGCGGCTCGCTGGGGTTCCTTTACAAGCGCCTCGACCACCTTCGGGCCCGCTTCGGCGGTCGCGAGCACGTGGAGGGCACCCGCGCGTGCTTCGGGCGACACGCTGGTCAGCGTCAGCAGGAAATCGAGCAGCCGGCGAGACGCGACCATGGCCTTCAGCAAGTCGCCGTCCGACGCGTCGTGCGCGTCCATCTTGACGCCGAGCGTGCCGCGGACGAACTGCTCGATCCGCCGCTTCGCCTCCGATCGCTTCAAGAACGTTGAGAGACGGGTGGCGGCCGCCGGGTCCAACGGAAGCCCGAAGGCGGCCAAGATTACGCTCGCGTCCTCCGCTTCGCGCCGGACGAGGCTGTTGGCCGCCGCCACGTCTGCCGAGCGTAGCGCGTCAGGCGCAGCGGGTTCGGGCTCAGCAGGCTGCCTCGGGCTCAGGGCGTTCAGTACGGCAAAATTGCGCTGGAATACCGAGAGGAGCTCGTTGTCGTCCGCGCGCGACTCAAACGCCTCGTCCGTCGCGGCTTGGACGGCCGCTTGGAGGTTCTGCCGCGATTGCAGGTCGAGCAGGAACTGTCGAATCTGTGCGGCCGACGTTGCGTTCAGGGCCATGCCGAAGTGCGCCGCTGCCGGTCGCGCGCTCCGCTTCCTCGCTCCTTGGAAAATTGCGTACCACTTCCCCGCCGTTTCCAGGTATTCGCCGAGCCCGGCCAGCCACTCCGTGACCCGCGCCGCGTCCAAAGGTGCCGCGTCCAGCCGTGCCGCTAAGGATGCGTCCAGGACAGATGATTCAACCGCCTTTGCAAGTGGGGCGGCGGCCATCAACCGCTTGCGCGCGGCGGCCACGGCGCTGGAGTCGGCCGCCATCCACCGCAGGATGGTCGAATCGTCGGCTATGCCGGCAACCGATCGGATGCGCTGGAGCTCGCGCGCCTGACGGGTATATGCATCGGCGTAGGTGTCCAAGGCTACCGCAGCGCCAGCGAAGCGCGGGGCCATTTGGCTGGACATCATTCGAGTGAACAGCTCGGGATCCTGCGCCGTAGAGCGGAGCAGTTCCTCCGCGACTCCCAAGGACATCAGTTCCTGCCGAGCTACGCGAACCCGTTCCAAAGGCTCTGCCGCCCAGCGCGCGCGACTCTCAGGGTCGGGAGCACTGAGCACCGCGTTTAGCTCTCCCGCCATCGCCCGCCTGGATTCGCCCTCGGCGGAAAGGTCGTCTGTCGGCATGAACGGGGGCGCGAACTGGTTTCGACGCGCGTCGGCGGCAGCCGCGGCCTGACGACACCATGCCATCCGGTCGCGCAGCGACTGCATCGGCTCGGCCAAGAGTTCAGGCAAGGCCATGCCGGCCGCGGCGCGCCAAGGGTTGTTCTGATAACCGACAGCTTCGCTCCGGCGGAGGACTTCTTTCAGCCGTTCCGCGTGCCGGTCGAACTCGCGCGCGGGTAAAGATTCGAGTGCCGCCTCGTCCACGTTCGCATCACCGGCAGCGGAGGCGAGCCATTGGCCCATGAGGTGGTGGAAGGACCCCGGCCCGCCGTTCTGGCCCATCAGCGCCCGGTGGTGCGCGAGCAGGTCTTGGTGGAGGGCCGAAAGCTCGGCGTCGACCTTCGCGAGGCGAGCATCCGCACCCACCTTTACCGGCTCATCCGCAAGCGCATCGAGCTGCTCCCGCACCGACTTATACAGCTCGCGCTGGTCGCGTTGCGGGTCGTGGACGGTCGCACAGAGCTGCCCAAGTCCGATCGCCTGCAAGCGGTCGGCGACCACGTCCAGCGCCGTCCGCTTGTCGCAGACGAACAGCACGCGCTGCCCGCGGGCCAGATGGTCACCGATGATGTTCGTGATCGTTTGGCTCTTCCCCGTCCCCGGCGGACCGTGGACCACGAGCCCCCGACGTTCGCGCGCGAGCTGCACGGCCTTTGCCTGACATGGGTCCGCCTCCTGCACGATCCGCTCGTCACCGAACTTGCGCGTCCCCTCGAGCCGGGCGGGCTCCGGCGCGGAAGTCGCCAAAGCGTTGGGATTTACGTCCAGGCTCACGCCGGCCCGGACGAAACTCTCAATCGGCCCAACCTCAACCCCCTCCACGATCATCTCCCGCGTGTCCCTCAGCAGGCCTTGGTTGGAAGCCGGGAAGAGGCCGAGGACGGCAGCGAGAATGATGGCGGCCCCGCCTTCGTCGTCTTCGGCCCGCGGCGTCGACCGCAGGGGGAGGTCTTCGGGCAGGAGCGGCTCTGAGAGGGACGCCGGCACGGGCAGGTCCACCTGCGCCGCGACCACCTTCGTGATCTCCGAGATCTCGCGCCATGGGTCAGTGCCAGATTCGTCCGCGAACAGCTCGGTCAAGGGCTTGCCCGTCTGCTGCTCGAGCCATGCCAGCAGCGCGACGTTGGGAATGACGAGATCGCTGCCGCCGCCCCGGCAGCTCACCTCAACCACCTGTCTCGCGCCGGTCTTCACGACGACGTTCACGGGGATGAACGCGATCGGAGCTACGATGCGTCGGGTTCCGGTACCGCCGCCGCGCGTGCCAAAGGTCCCCGGCGGGAGGCTCAACAGCGGAAAGCCGATGTTGAGCGCATGGACGCCCGTGTCCTGTTCGTACGTCCGCGCGTCGTCTGCGATGACGCGCAGCTTTCCGAGAAGCGACTGTTGCTCGGACCACGCCTGCCGGGCGGCGCGGTCCTCTGGCGTCAGTTCCCGGTCCGCCGCCTCGTCGTCTCGCGCGGCCGCGACGGCCTTGGCGGGCGCGGGCACGCGCGCGGCGACCGCGGCCTCGCCGGCTTTCATTAGCGCGAGAAGCACTGCCACCGGCTCGGCGTCCTTGAACTTGGCGAGCTGGGAGAGGTCGAGCCGCTGGCGGCTCGCGTGCGGCCGGCAGTTCATCGACGGCCCGTTCAGCATCGACGTGAACAGGCGATCCAGCATCCGCTTTAAGATGGGGTTGTTCGGCTCAATCACGGCTGCCCCTTCGATGTGTATACGACAGTTCTGGGAGTTCACCCGCTGGGCCCACGCAGAACCCGCCCTGGAACAAGAGATAACCCGGGTCGCGTAGAAGTCAAAGCGGGCACCCGATCCGACACCGGATTCGGCCTCTTCGAATGCGCGGCGGTGTCTATTGCCGGTGTTCACTTACGCCGCTAGCGCTTGCAGTGCGACTCGAGCCACGACCGCATCTTGGACACCTCGCCGTGCCGCGGATGAGCGGGCCGATTGGACGCCGCCGCGCCGAGGCTGACGGAGGCGTGCGCGGCGCAGGCACAGCGGGTCGTGGATAAGCAGGCGTACGCTTGGCGGCCGCACTGAACTGGCATCGGTAACCTTCGGGGACACGGGAGCACCCGGAGCACCCGCAGGCGGGCTTCCAACCCAAGTCTTCGTTCTTAGCGCGGCGGCCTTGCCTCGCCGACGGTGCCGGTCCCCCACAGCGATCGTCGACCCGCTGCGTCGGGAACCGGGCGCATATCCTGAAGCGACAACACGGTTGGCTCAGACGGGCTGACCGTCACGGGCGCCTTACTCTCCCAAAGTGAGCCAGCGCCCTCAGCGTCGCGCAACTCGACGAGCACGTCGCCGGTCCGGAACGTCTTGCCGAGCACTTCCTTCGGCGCAGGCCGCGCCTCGCTGTAATCGCGGCCGATGAACGTCGTTGAAAAGTAAGTGCAAATGGAGGCTTCGGCTGTCCCCCCACGCGCCGGGATTCGCTCCGTGACGAACGCGACCGCGGCCGACCCGAAGTTTGGCGGGAGGCGGGTCAGTTGGAGGTCACCCGAACCAGCGACCTGCTTTGCCGAAGGAGCGGAAGGACTCGGCGTTACTTCCAGTGGTGCACTACGCTGGGAACGAGGCGCCGTGCTCATTTGCGCGCAGCATCCCGCGAACATGACGGCGACTGCCAACGCGATTGCGATCTTACACATTTGCTTGACCCTCTTCGACGATTGCTTTAAGCGCTCGATGATGCCAGTACCGCTGGGGCGATGGCGTGAGGAGGAGAAGCTCGCTTGATCTCAACTCCCTACGGCGCGCCCGATGATGAAGCAAACCCCGACGATGAACGAGCCGACCACGATGGCGACGGCCACGTTCTGCTTTTCAGCCAGTTCCTTCTCAACATCGATCGGGCTGATCCAATCGAACAGCTTGTAACCGATAATTGACAGGGCGATCCCCATGATCCCGAACAGAGCCGCAAAGACGAACGAGTGCCACCACATACTCAAATCTCCTTCGGAGAAACCCGCTTCACCCGGCAACCGGCAACGCTCCGATACGCCGGATGAAGTCACTGCGACGGACTTGTGACGATGAGAAGAACCCCCCGCACTGCGCCAACGCCGCACATCCGTCGCACTCGGGGAGGTACTCGTTCTTCCAGTCGGAAATGCTCCTGCACGCGAACGGCCACAGCGCCGGGTCCAACGTGCACAGTTGATGGTTGTAGATTGACACGTTCATGTCGTGGGAATCCAGCTCTTCGACGGCTCGGCGCAGCGCGGGTTGGTACTCCACCGGATCGATCCAGAGCGTCTCGAGGTTCATCCGCACATACCCCATGACCTCCAAGCCCATCAATGCAACGTGCTCGACGAACGGCAAGTTTCGCGCGATGAAGCGCGCCAACTGCGGAAGCCGCTCGACCGTGCCACGGTGGAGCACGACGCGCAGCTCCAGCCGTAGGCCGCACCGGGCGAGGTTCATCATTCCCCGCACCGTCTCGTCGAACGCGCCCGCAGCCTGAACGACGAAGTCGTGGCGGCTCGCTACATCGGCGTACAGCGGTATGCCGATCACGAAGTCTGGATGCGCTGCCCGCGCGAGTTCCCGACAGAAGGAGAGGTCGCTGCACCGCCTGCCGTTCGAGAGCATGTGCAGCGCCGTGTCGGGCAGGTGGTTCTTGCAAGAATGGATCACCCTCAGCAAGCCCGCCCCGAGGAGGGTCGGCTCGCCGCCCGTGATTCCCAGCTCCGGCGTGGCCAGGTCCATCAGCGGAATGGCCTTGAGGAACTCCTCGATGAGGAAGCCGTCGTCCGCGTCCTTCGGCGGCTGCGAGCACATGACGCAGTTGCTGTTGCACCGCTCCGTCAGCAGCATCGAGTTGAACCGTGAACGCCGGCGGTACATGACCCAGATCTCGCCGCCGCGGGGGTTCACGCGAACGATGTCCCCGTCGGTGAGGTGCTCCAGCGACTCCGGCACCCTCACCGCCACGTCTTGTTCTCGTCCATCGAAGGGACCCGCCTGTGTCTTGGGTGGTACGAGGTACGCACGGAAGCCTGGCGGTCGCTGGGCCGGGTCGCGGGATAACAGCGCCTCGCGCGCGCGCTCTTGAGCGGGTCGCAGAGGATTCGTCGACACCCGGACGACGAAGGGCTCCGCGTCCCACGGCCGCTCCAGTCTTCCGTTAAGCCGGATCATTCACGCCTCACCGGATCCATTGTCGCAGCACGCCAGCCGCCCGGGCATCGTCCTCTAGGCACGTGATCAAGTGGCGGATCACCCCCATGTTCCTCCGACAGAACCCGCTCGTCGGCTTGAATCCCAGGGCGTCACCCTGGGTCGCGTGGTGGAACACGGGGTCGCTGCCGCAGTACGGCTGAACCCCGCAGTCGCAGCACATCGGCGCCCCCTCCAGCATGGTGTCGCGCAACGTGTGAATGAGCGCCGGCGAGCCAATGACGTCTTCGTACGCGTCGTGCAGGACATTGCCGAGGCGGAAGGTCTTGTCTCCCATTTCCGCCAGCATGCGGGACTCGTCCGAGGCGTACACGTCGCCGTCATAGTTGAACACGATGCCGCCGATCCCGATGCCGGCAGGGGACTGGAGGTCGACGTAGCCGGTTGCAAACGGCGTCAGCATCTTCCGAAGGATCAGGGCCGCGTACTCCTCGCGGAATGGAACCCCCTGGAGGTTCAGCTCGATGATGTGCGACAAGGCGCGGCGGTAGAAGGTGAGCCACTCGTCTGCGCCGTACCGGTCGATCCACCCCGTTTTTACCGCGAACCCGTAGGGGCTGAGCGCGCGCAGGAAGATCGAGTCGAACCCCTGGCGCACGTACTCATCGATGATCTCTTCCGGCCGCGCTAGGCTCTCCCGCGTGGTCGTCATCAGCGCGGCGACCCGATGCGGGCCTAACGATTCTCGCACGCGGCTGATCCCGCTCACCGCCAGCTCGTAGCTGTCTCCGCCGGGGCGCGGGCGGTTTCGGTTGTGCAGGTCGCGGGGCCCGTCCAGGCTCGTGGAGAAGAGCACGTCGTGGTCCGCGCAGAACCGGAGCATCTCGTCCGTGACGGGGGCGAGGTTCGTCGCAATGACGAACACGACGTCGCGGCCCTCCGTCGCGTTGCGCTGCTCCGTCGCCAGCACGATGTGGCGGATCAAGTCGAAGTTCAGCAGCGATTCGCCACCCTGAAACTCAACCTTCAGCTGTCGTGATGGGCTGCGGAACATGAAGTCGATCGCCCGGTCCGCCATTGCCTCCGTCATGTCGAATGCGGCCCGGTCCTGCGATTGGCGCGAGACCTGGCAGTAGGGGCAGCTGTGGTCGCAGCGGAGCGTGACGACGAACATGAACAGGGACGTGAAGCCGCTGAGGAAGTCCAGCTTCGAGCGGTACTTCGTCGCGAGCAGTTCCAGGGCCACGTGCGAATCGCCGTCCACGAGGAAGTGCTTCGCCTTCAGCTCTTCGTAGAGATCCGAATGCATCTCCAGCGTGTGGCGAACGAGCCGCCGCAAGTCTTCCGCGGCTAGCACGTGGAACTCGCCGGCGAAGTTCGTCACTACGTACCGCCGCTCATCCAGCGGCAGGAAGCGCATCGGCAGCAACCCGTACAACGACCCCGACCGCTGGCGGTAGTGGTCGAGGGAACGGAAGCGGTCGTTGAGCACGGGGAGCGGCCGCACCACGCTAATTCCCACCCCTCTCCGGCATGGCGAGCGCACCGCGTTCGTCAACCGGCTGGATCACCTTCTCCGAGCCGCCGTCGCAATCTACCAATGGCGAAAACGCCTGGGCGAGCAGCAGGTTTCGGATCGCCTCAGTTTCCTGCGCGACGATTTCACGGAGGTCCTGGTCCAAGAGTTCGTTCTGGAACTCGCCCGCCAGGAACCGCGCGTTGTCAATCGACCGCTTCGGCGTCAGGTGAACGACAACCGTATCCTCCCGGGTGGTCGCGATTCGAACGTGGCAGCGGTCCCCCAAGCGATATGCCGCCTTCTTGATAGCGGCGAGGGAGTAGACCGCCAGTTCCAGTTCGACCCTGACCGTCCCCATGGCGACGTCCATCGCTCAACCCCTTTCCACGGCGTCTGCGGCCGGGCCGGTCGTCGACTGCGTGGAGGGCTGTGTCGGAGCAGCGGCCGCTCGCCGCACCGACTTCACGTCCGCCTTCGCCACCTTCATGCTGATGCCGCGCCTGACGATCGTGTAGTGCGCCCCTTCGTCCTGAAGGTTGCATTCGAACTCGCGCCCGTCTTTCATGGTCACGACGTAAGGGTGCGCAGCCTTTTCCTCTCTGAGTCGCCGCTCCCGTTCCTGCTCGCGGGCCTGACGGGTTTGCTCCGCTTCTTCCGCGGCCGCCTTCGCCGCGGCCGCCTCCTCGCGGCCCCGCCTTTCCGTTTCGGCGCGCTGACGCTCCTGTTCCTGTTCACGCTCGCGCCGTTGCTGGGCCTCCCGCTCGCGTTGTCGCCGTGATTCGTTGTCGTCCTGTCGTGGCCCGGCTGCGGGCGGAGAGGTTGGGGCGCTTCCGACGGCCCCGCTGCCGGAGTAGTGCGAGGAGCCGGAGGAATGTGAGCGGTGGGAGCTGTGTGATCGGTGAGAACTGTGTGATCGATGCCCAAGCTGGACCGCGCCTCCCGCACGGCCCGGCTTCAGGATTAACGGGGGAGGTTCGCTGCGCGTGTCCTTCTGCACGGACGCCGCCGCCGACCGTTCCCTGGCTTGGTGAATAATGTTCGCGACCCTTTCGTTGGCGAGAGCAGGGGGAGTCGTTTGCGCGAGCAGCGACGCGACTGCCGCCGCGACAGCGGCGACACCCCGAAAGGTTGCGTGTGTTTGCGAGGAATCTGGTTCGTCTCTCGACATGAACTCCCCAATTCAGAGCAAGACGTGCGAGCACCTCTGAAGACGGCAACTAAGCAACTCCGGGAGGCATTGTCAGTGTAATAGCCGCCGCCTCGGTGGGCGGCTGCCCTTACCGAAAGGCCAGGTTGAGTGCCGCGGCGACGCGCACGCCCGCCTTCTGGATCTGCTCGTCGACGACCGGCTGCGCCCTCACGATGTACTCTTCCGCGATGGCTGGTGGGTCGCCGGCTGGGGGAACGCCGCGATAAACGACTTCACGCGCGATCTGCCAGCACTCGGCCGCCCAATCCTTTGGCCTCCCCTGCGCCCAGGCCTTTGCCTGCTCCTCGGTGATCCTGTCGTTCAACGCATCGCCGTAGTCCGCCACACTCTGCTTGCCCTTACTTCGCGGCAGGATGAGAGAATCCCATACCATGTGCAGGCTGACCGCCTTCTTCCGGCCCGGGAAGAACACCAGCCGCGCGTTCCCGCCCTTGTCTCCGTTGCGGTCCGCGCAATGCAGCGGCTGGTGCAGGTCCCCGACGAAGTGGACGAGGAACTTCAGCGCCTCGACCCGTTCCTCCTTCTGCGCCTTCTTGTCAGCCAGGACCTTTGCGAACCGCTCGATCGCGTCGATAACGTTCTCGCCCCCATTGCCGTGCTTCGCCGGGTCGTAGCCCTGCGCGTCGACCGGAATGTTCACGTAATGCCACGGCGCCGATGACCGCCGCTCGCGCCGAATGTGATCTGCCCAACTCGCAACTTGCGCGTCCGACAGCGACGCGTCCGCGAGCAACTCCTTCGTCCCGACCTTCGCGTTCTCGCTCAGGCGTTCCTCCGCGATCCACGCGATCAGCTGATGGCCTTCGCCGTTCCATGCCAGCGCGGGTGACGAATGTAGGACGATCGTCACCATGAGCATCACGAGCATTGCGTTAGACGCCGCTACCCCACTGCGGTGTCGCGGACGTGATCGCGGACTCCCTACGGTGTGAGCGGCTCTCCCGGTTCCGCTCCCGTTTCCCAGCTGTTGTTCGAGAGACTGCAGCATCAAGACCTCGGGAGTTCCAGCAGACAACTAAAGAGGTAGTCGCAATGCAGCAGGGCGGAGCGGCACAAGACGAGATCTGCCGCCGGCTTATCGGCGACGTGAGACGATAGCGGCGAGCCCGGCTCGTGGACGGAGCCGACGCCGCAGGCGTGGCACGACCCATAATCCATCACGTCGTTTTCCCCGTCGAGTATTCACTCAGAGCGCGCCACATCGTATACCCCGTCCGGCTGTCGCCAGCCGGTTCGGCCGCTTCGGGTTATAACCCGGACGGGGCTGCCGTCAACATCACCTAAACAGGGGAGTCGGCCGCGCGCCGGGCGGTGAGCCGCTAGGTCTGTCGTCTGACGGGCGGGAAACATCTGTCCGAGCGGACACCGTTGGGGCGGCAGTTGGCGACATAGGGATACGCCGGGCACGGAAGGGGCGTCGCTGTAAGTTAGCGGCGACGGACGATCTTTCTCACCACGCCCTCGATGCATTCCTCGTCCGGCTCCTCGATGGCGAAGCCGTGTTTCTCATACCACTTCAGCAGGAAAGGGTGCTCGCGCAGTCCGGCTTGCGTCACGCCTCCCCACGTCTCGCGGATCCCCGCGGCATCCGCCTCGCGCAGGAACCGCGTCAGCAGCTTGCCGCCGATCCCTCGTCTGCGAAGCGGTTCCCGATGGTTCGGCGTTGATCCTGAATGGGTTCGATGAACAGTCGCTGGATGATCTGGCCAAGGACGAAGATCACCACGCCACCGACAGCGGTCAGTGCGATCTTCAGCGGTTCTGACATGCTGGAATGATAGCGGTAGAATCGCCGCATGGGGTTCAAAGTCTTTTACGCATGGCAGTCGGACCGCGACCAGAATGTCTGCCGCTTTCTGATCCGCGATGCTGCGAACCGCGCGATCAAGATGTTGAAGGCCGAGGCGAAAGTTCAGGAAGCGCCACCGTTTGAACTGGACCACGCGACCAAGGGATTGACAGGTCACCAGCACATTGCCAGTTCCATCCGCAAGAAGGTTAAATCATGCGACGTGTTTCTGGCCGACCTGACGCACGTCATCGCCTACAGGACAAGCGACAACCGCGTGAAGCAGGCACAGAATCCGAACGTCCTGATAGAGCTTGGCATAGCTATCAGGGCGAAGGGATTCGGTCGGCTAGTGCTGGTGATGAACACGGCGTTTGGCGCGCCCGATGACCTTCCATTCGACCTGAAGTCACACAGCTTTCCGATCACGTACGACCTTCCGGATCGGAACGACCCGCAAGCAGTCAAGACGGCTGAACTAACGCTGGCCGTGAAGATCAAGGACATGCTGCGGCCGATGTTGACGGCGATAGCGGCTGACGACTTGGCACGCCTTCAGGACACCGAAGCTTTCGTGAAGTCCCGAAGAACCGAAGCGGTAAGCAGGCGCGAAGAGTTTGAACGCAAGGTTGACCACGGCGAATTTCAGCCGCATGTACCGGACGACGTGATCTTGACTGTTTCCCTTGTCCCGCTAATTCCGCCTGTCGTGCCAGTGGATTTTGCAAGGGAAGAACTTCCGATCAGGCAGGGGATGCCGCCGTTCAGGGGCAATGAGTGGAACCATAAGTTCTTCGCTGACGCGATGGCCACGCACAACGTCCGAAGCCACAACGTGGACGGCAGTGAAACCAGTTCAGCTACCACCGCAATCGAAGCCGATGGGGCGATCTTTGCAGCGTGCAACTTGCAGACGAACAAATCGGGTCTGCCGCAGGGCGCGTCGGCCCTGTTGAATTTCGCGGACGCCGAACGTCGGATGATTTTACTTGTCGGCGAGTACATCAAGCTGCTGAGAAGGTTGACCATCACGGGTCCGCTGCTGTTCGGTTTCTCGCTGCTGCGGGTCAAGGGGTTGCACTTGACTGGACGCGGCTTTCTTCAGTCACTTGATGGCGGGCGCACATTAACAGACGCTGCGGTCAAGGTTTCTTTCGTGGATATACCGACAGAAGTGGACGGCGAGCGCCACGAACCGACCGCGTTGGCGATGAAGCCAGCCTTGGACCGCTTCTGGCGCACGGCGAACTACCCGCAAGACCCGTTCATCAGGCCAAACGGTGAATGGACAGGTACGACGTGACATCGTCGCCGACAGCCGCAGCAGATATCATTGCGGCATGGGATTCCCGTGCCACGCCTTCAGCGTCGTAATCGCTTCGCCGTCCGATCTGGCCGACGAACGTGTTGCAGCGCGCGAAGCCATTCACGACTGGAATGATCTTCACGCCGAAGCTGAGGCAGTCGCGCTGTTGCCGTTGATGTGCGAAACGCACGGAACACCGCAGTCCGGTGACCGACCGCAAGCGATCTTGAACAAGCAGATCGTGGATAAGGCAGACCTGCTGATCGGAATGTTCTGGACGAAGATCGGGACCAACACGGGTGTCGCCGAATCAGGCACGGTCGAAGAACTGAACCGCATCGTCGCTGCTGGCAAGACGGCAATGTTGTATTTTTCAAAGCGCCCCATAGACCCGAACAAGATCGACCTGAAGCAGATGAAGAAGCTGAAGGCGTTCAAAGATGAGACCTACCAGAAGGCATTGGTCGGCGGATTCACGTCACCGGACGAATTACGACAGACGCTGCTGCGAGACCTGACCCGGCAGGTTCGTGAGATGAAAGCCAAGTTTGGCACCAAAGCCGACAAACCAGACGAAGTGCCGGTGACGGCAGCGGGACGTGAAGAAGAGTTGTCGATAAAAACGCAGTGCTATCGCGACGGCCACATCCGTTGGTTCTTCGTGGACCTGACGAACTGGGGCGCGGACCTGTATGACTTGGACGTATCGCTGCGGGGGCATCATCCGGACGATACCCGCGCATTCGTCTGTCCGTTGCATGTCAAAGGCCCGCCTGCAAATCCGTTGAAGCGTGGTCAATCTAGGCGATTCATGACCGCCAACGACGACCGGGATAAGTGGGCGTGGGATATCGAACAGTATCGGATTGACCACATCAAGGTTGTGGTTTCCAGCGGCGTGCGTGAGGTGAAGAGTTTCACGGCGGATCAATTCGCGTCTGAGTTGAAAGCCTTCGCGATGCCGGACCCTACGATGCCACCGAAGCCACCGAAGCCAGTAGGAAAGAAGCCGCCACCAAAGGTCACTTACATGGACCTACCACGGTCGGCATGGCTTGATGAAAGGTGATGGGCCGCGACATGTCGGAAGAAATCGACACGACTGACCGGGATCGACTGCTAGACACGCTTGATTTGACGCAGGAAGAACGCGATTTCGCGATAGACCTATCCGCCGACTTGATGGACGTTGTTGGCAACCGCCTTCCCGGCCTACGCAGAGCGGGCATTCGCGCCAAAGCTGTCAGTGCTGCGGTCGCGATCACGCTTCAAGCGGTCCACAGAATCGAACAGGGTCACCCACCGAAGTAGTGCCGTTCGATGGCGTCCGTCGCCACCTTCACCATCGACGGATTCCTCGCGACGTAGTTGTCCGTTTCGCCGTCCTGACGGTGACCGGCCAGAATCTTGGCGATGTGCAGCGGCACCTTCGCGATGCAGGACGCCGTGTAGGAACCGTCACGGATGGTGTTGAATTCCACGTCGGCCGAGACACCAGCCGCTTCCCGCAGCCGGTTGAACAACTTCCTGGGGTTTTTGATTGTCCAACTGAATTTGGGGACACAATTGGGGACACCTGCCGAGGTCGCGGATTTCCCTGCGTCCACCTGTTCCAGGTTGGCAATCCGCCTTCACGCCCACGTCGGTAGAAGGGGTCGTGCCCTCTGACGCGTCGGACGCCTCGGACGAGTTCGGAAGGGCGACGGCGTTTTCCCGTGGGGACGTAGCTCGGACGTTGACCACATCGTCCGGGCGCTCGTGCGCTTCCTTCGGTTGCAGGGCGGTCATGCCCGCGTACAGCAACCCGGCTATCATCAGCAGTTCAATGAGTCTCGTCAGCACGTTCTCCAAAGCCTTTCCGATACTGCGTCGGATTAGTCCCAGCGTCTTCTGTCCCCATCGCCGTATCCACTGCCGCCACTTCGACGGTGAGGCTGGTGCGCGTGCTACACACTCACGGAAGCCGCCGCGTCTTTCCTGTTCGTACGAGGGCACCGCAGCCCGATAATAGGTGGATGACGGCTTGCGGCGGCGTCCCCGCTTCCGCTTCACCGTCGTTGCGACCTTGTTGGCTGTCTTCTGTGCCACGGTACTAGTTGATACTGCGCGCCATCCTCGAACTTCGCGGCGTACATCCGAACTGTCAGGTCACGGCGTTATCTCTAGCCCTCCCGCAGCCGCGTTTGGCGAGCCTACTCACCGAGGCCGACGGCGCTGCGGACCTCATCCCACCTAGACGCCCAACCAGCACCCGGTGAGTGGCGGGGTTCTACGCCATGGGCCGGGTGGAACTCGGAAAACGTGGGGCAGGATCGCGGTTTTTCTGTTACAACCTCGGGCAAATTCTCTGAACGGACCTCCACGACCGCCTGAGACGCCGAAGTCGTCCGTCTCCGCGCTATTTAGCCCCCGCGAGAACGCATTTGCGGTCCCGTTCCTTCCACCGTACAGACCTTCCTCGAAACGCTTGCACCGCCGTAGGGCGGGTTGCCAACGGCGAACAACGCCTTACGAGGTAGGTAGTCCGGTCGCATCAAGTTCGATCCACCTTATTCGTTTGCCCCAAAGGCGCAGTAACGATCTATCCGGTTTAGACGCGGACGCCGTGCATGCCGCGATTCGTCCCTGATACCACGGAATGTCAGTTCGACAACGGGGGTCCATGTGGTGCCATTGAAGCACCCCTCACCTAGAAATTACGCGGATTGGGTGGCGCATCGCACCATCCGCTCAATCGGAGAGAATCGCTGACAGGGCGGGACGGCAGCGAGATCGTGGCGGGCGGGAGCACGCAGGAGTGAGGAGGCATCACAAGATGCGTTAAAACGGTATCCCGCTCCCACAGGATGCGGACGCCCTTCCGCCCCTCGACCCGCTCGGGATCGGTCAGAAGACCTTGCCGAAGAAGCTGGTAGGCCGTCCTCAGCTTCGCCTTGTAGAGCGGCTTGCCGTTTAGGAGGAACTCGACCTCGTGTCCGACATGATCAGACCGAAGCGCGAAGCGGAACGTTTCCCTTCGTTGATGGGTGCTGAAATAGTCCTCACGGGTAGCGTTACGCGCGCCTCGGCGGCACGTGCTCGTACGTGAGCTTGCCGCGCTTCAGGCAGATCTGGCAGATACCTTCCTTGGATGGCTTGGCCATTCGACATTCTAGCCATCGCAGTGGCGCATCAGGTGCATGTCCAACGCGGCACGCTCCGAGTTGTTTAACCCTAATCAAATCTCGGCATGCCTGTACGCAGATGAACTCGCGCCTCGCCGATGGTAAACTTCTGCATAGCCAAAAGGGGGTCCAGATGGACGAGATTCACGCACTTGGCTTTCGACTCATCTTCATCGTCGGCGGCATCGGTCTGCTCGGGATGCTGATCGTGGTGGGCGCTTCGGTTCTCCGTGACCTATTCGCTTCGGGCATCTCCGAGTCAACTCGACGTGCAGCGGGTGGACGGCGGCGTCGTTAAATCTACGGTTCCCTCAGCCACCGCAGATGGACACGCACTACCTTCCGCAGTTCCTGTTGAAAGGGTTTGCAGGGCCCGACGGCATCTACGAGTTGAACAAGACGACGCAGGTGTGCGAGCGGCGCGGCATCAAGAACGCCGGAATGCAACGGCACCTGTATCCGCCCGATCTCGAACAGGGCTACTTACAGAACATCGACGGGACTGCCGCGACGATCTTCGCGAAGCGGATTAAGGACCGTATGCGCATCCGCCTTGCGCCCGAGGAACGGAAACTGCTCTCCGAGTGGTTGTCTTTGTTCGCGATGCGAAGCCCGAAGAAGCTGGCGAAGCTGAAGGACCATCTTGCGAATGAAAAGGCCGATCACATGGGGGGCGTTCGGTTACTGAGGGAGAAGGCGGACGAGTACATCGAGTTCCTGAGGTCGCGGCATCTCGATGCGTACGAGGCGGATGTCGCCCGCTACGGTGAGCAGGAAGTTCGACGCGAACTTCTCGCCGATCTTGAGCAGCGAATCCTGTCCGGAGAACTGAAATACATTCCTGAGGCGAAGGATGTTCATGCCAAGTACATCACGCAGGATCGCGCACGCGAGTTCGCGGAATGGCTGATGCGGCTTAACTGGTCATGGGTTCACAGCAACTACGGCCTCGTGATCGGCGATGACCCGTTGTGTCAGTGGAGCACGCAGCGTGGCGTCTGGGAGTACGGCATCGTATTCCGGGACATCGAGATCACTATGCCGTTCTCGAAGCACCTGTGCCTGCGCATCAGCCGCACGATCCCCGCCTCCGAGTTGGTTACCTCCTGCGGTCGCGAGATGAGCAGGCGATTCAACCATCGCCAGATACTATCGTGCATTCAGAAGTTCTTGGGACCGTCTGAACGCATGGAGCAGATTGCGCCGAGGTATAGGTTGTGGGCAAGTGGCCAACATCCTCCTCCCACCGGCGGACGGGAGTCGCTTCGGGCGCGCCTCCAGAGGCCTCGCATCGGCCAACATCGCGACGCTTCGATCAACTATCCCTTCGCGGACCGATGGGGAACGATTTCTGACAAGGGCAACATCTGACGTCGTTCCCTTATGATGCCCGGCATGAACCCGCCCGCATGGTACTGGTACGCGACCGACATCTTGAAGGCGATCACACCACTCCTTGTTGGCGTCGCTGTGGGCTACATCGCGTGGCAGCAGTGGCGCACTGCGCATCAACAGGCCGAGACCGCGAAACGCAAACTCCGATTTGACCTGTTCGATCGGCGGTTCAAAGTCTTCATGGCGACGAAAAGGCTGGTCCTATCTTCCGCTGCCAACCCCAGCAAACGCGCCGATCTGAACGACATGATCGAGTTTGAGCAGACAACTGCCGAAGCTGAATTCCTTTTCGCGCCAGAACTCGTGGCTTATCTCGAACGCCTTCGGAACTGGACGGAGTACGTTAAGAAAGTTTCGGATTATCTGGATAGCGCGCCCGCCCTAATGGACGAGGAGAAGTACAAGAACTTAACGCGAGAGGAGAAGCGGTTGCTAGCGGTCGTAAAGGTCGCCGAAGGTGAACTGAACCGCTACTTCCGCCCGTACCTTGATCTGCAAACGGCAAAGTAGTCTGCTGATTGCCGCCATCAGGAACACAATCGGACGCGGGCGTCGTCTGCTGCAATCGACCTATGGGAATTATCGATGAGGCCAAGTAGGTCGCGAAGCTTGCACAGGAAGTCGGCAAGCTGGACCTGTACCAGAAGGCCGTTGACCTGATGGCTCAGGTTACTGACATCACGCTGGCGTGTAGTTCGCCGCCGCCCAGCCGTGCCGTTTCTTCTGGTACTCGGCTACGTCAGCTTCGATTCGGTCCAGCCACTTTAGGATGAATGCGGCGTCGGGATCGGATGGCCTCAGGTAACCCGTCTTACGGATGAGCGGAATCCAGAACGCGAACCCCCGTGATGATCGTCTTAACGGCGCTGCCAAACGACGAACTACTATCCCCCGACACGATCTCGATCGACCATTCCACGGGACGCGGCGTGTTCACGATCGCCCGTCCGCTAACCGTCTCGGAACTCCACATCATGCCGTCGATCTTCTGCAACTCGACCCCGTTCAACTTCGGTGGGTAGCCGGACCGGGTGTCACACTCGCTGTGCTTCTCGTGGTTGTACAGGTCGGCGCAGATCATCAGCGGCAGCGACTGCTTCGCCGCCGCCTCAATCGTGGTCGGCGTCCCCTTTCCTGCACCAGTCGGTTCACGCAGGTCCAGTTTCGCCAGATCGACGTACTTCTTGAGGCGGTCTTTGAACTGCCACACGCTCCCCGCGAAGTCGAGCATCTGGTCCATTAGCAGTTCGGGACTGTCCGCGCCAATAACCCGGTACTGGACCGGTCGCTGCGGATCGTTCGTCGGTTCCGCGACGGTGCCGAGCCGCTGCTTCATCTGGTCATACTGCCGGATGATGACCCTGATCTGCGTCTTCAGTTCATGCGCGACCTGCTCGGCCGTCTTTTGGTTGTGCGACCCGCTACCGCGCTTCGCCTTCTTCGCTGCCTGCGACATGAGACCCCAGTCAATTGGTTCGCACATTCTAGGCCTTTCCCGCCGCCAACACCTACAATCCCATCATGCCACGGCTTGGCAAACGCAAACGACGCGAACGTGAGGTGAAGCCGCAGAAGCTATGCGTCTATTGCTTCCAACGTCCGGCCGTGAAGATGGATCACGTTGTCGGAAAGGTGTTCTTCGACGAACTACCGCAGCAGATGATCATAGTTCCGTCGTGTCACGAATGCGATAGCGGCACAGGCGATGGCGGCGAGCGCGATCTTCATCTGGACGAAGAGTACATGCGCAACGTGCTGTGCATGCGTCACGACACGGCCTCACTGAACCCCATCGCGAAGAGGTTGTCGCAATCGCAGGTGATCCGGTCGTTCGACAAGTCGCCATTGCTGGCGCGGTCGGTATTCAGCACGTGGGAACCGCTTCACATCTGGTCGCCCGTGTACAGCCTTCCCACAGATCGCTACCTGTTCACAGTCCGCCATGTAAGAACCGACCGTGTAATCCGCAAGATCACCCGTGGCCTGTACTACCATCGGGAACGACAACCGCTACCGGCAGATAGCGTGATCAACGTGATTGGGAATCTGACGGAAGAACAGGTAGACATGTTCCTGCCGATGTTTGTCGAACCCTACTGGTTTGGCATGGAGCAACATGTCTTCGCGTTCAAGCAGGCACACTTCCCGGATCGGCGTGACCACGTGCTGACACTGATGGTGTTATACCAGTCGTTCGCGGCCGTCTCAGTCACCATGTCGCCTCAGGACGCGGAGCGGTGGTCGCAGAATCGGGACGAACAGCAAGCCGCCGACGACGGCAGCCTATGATGGGACATGGAGGCGATCATGGAAACGACCGCTTGTCGCGATTGTGGGACGGTGTTGGACGTTCCTTCGTATCAGCCAGTTGAACAGCGGACCTCTTGTCCGCAGTGCGGCTCAACCGTTCGCGCGTACTCCGCTTCGTTACACATGTCGCTCAAGATCACCTGCGGCGTCGCGAACATGACCATCACCTACCACGCTGAACGAGCGCTGGCGAAGGCTCGGGGGTACTTCGATGCCGGAGACTTGGATCACGCCGTCATCGCTGCGCAGACGGCGAGCGAACTGGCCGTCAGGCGAGCGTTAACGGCGATCTACGGCCGCCGTGGGATCGGCGATCTGGATGGCGCGTTGAATCGGCTGCTCGGCAAGTCGAACATCACGAATCCCAAGGTGCAGGCGTACTTCGCGGCGCTTTCGGGAGATAGGGCAACGCAGAAGCCATTCTGGAATGCGTTGCTCGCATCGGCGGAGAAGCGGAACGCGATCGTCCATCGTGGCGAGGTTGCGACAGAGGCGGACGCGCAAAACGCGATTCTGGCCAACGAACAAGCGATCGACTGGCTGATCACGCACATCGACCCGTCACGTTCAACCGCTCCGGCGTGAACGACAGATTCCTACGGGGCTGGATTAAGGTGTCCCCACTCTTCGGCGCAGGTTTACGATCAAGGGCAATGTGACCTCGGGGTTCTCCGCGAAGTCCGCGGTTGCAGATGCGGTCAACCAGATCGCGCGGATCCGATGACGTGCGGGCACCGGGTGCTCCGCGAACAAAGGCCGAGGTGCTCAAAGCCCTGGGCACGCCCGTCCGCGACCCCCTTCGCCCTTGGACGGGAGTTGCCGACCGACGGCGGTCGGTAGCGGCGGAACGCGACATGCACCGGGTTAACCCTGTCAGCTACCCGATTCACACCTTTCGAAAGAATTCCTTCATAGCGCACTCGATTGGCCACAGATGTTTCGACAACGAAAGAAAGAGCGTGAGGAGCAGCGGGTGCGTGAGCGGGAGCGCATCCTCATGCGGCGCAGCAACGTCGGACCCGCAAAGCCCGACGTCGCGGCAGCAGCGCTTCCCAGAACGGGGCTCACACCGCTTCCCGTCCCGAAGTCGTTGAGCGCTTGGCAACGACCCATCCGGAGCCAATCGAGTTGCCGCTCACACGATCGACAGCGAGGCGGGAAGGCGAAAGCTCGTAACCTACCGCCCGCGCGAGGTCCTGAATACCGCGACCGGCAACTCAACCGTCACGCTCCTGCGTCGCGCGGCTTCGTGGAAACGGGAAAGCCTGCCTCTCGTGTTATCTGCCGCAAGGTGCGGCAGCTCTCAACGGAGGCCCCGGCTCGCCGCCGACATGGGACTAAGGGAAGACGAGGTCTCCAAGCTCCTGGCCGGAAACACGCCGGTTGGCCGCGACATCGTCGCCCACGTCGGAAGCCACCGCGGGATGCCCAGCACCGGTCAAAGGCCCCACATGGGCCCCGCACGGGTCGAAGGCGGACATGGCTCGGCCGCGCGTGTTGTTCGATACGCGGCCCACATCATAGCAACACCTTCACACATGCGGGCCGCTCCGCAATACCCGGTTCAGGTTAATTGTCCGCGCTCAGCCGGGCCACGTACTGTTGCCGTCGTCGTTAAGTCAGCCGCGGGCCACAAAGGAGGACGCGAAGTGGCGAAGCCGGCACGACGCCCGGCGTCACGTTCGGTAGTATGCATGGGGTGGCCGGCGAGTTTTCGTCGGGACGAAGCAGGGAGGTCATGGATGCCATCCGCGCCGTACCACAGCGGTCTGCCGGAGAACGATCCAAGCGTGCCAGACTGGGTGCGCGAGTCCGCGCGGCCGGACCGGCCCGAGCGGGCACGAGCCGAGCGGCTGGGGGTGCCGATCGAGCGGCTGGAGGGCGGAGTCGCGCGCTTCGAGCCTTTCGCCGCGCCGTCGCTGCCCGCCTCGCCCGGGCTCGGCCAAGACGCCGACGCGTTCTGGGTCCACCTCCGCACCGATCAGTGGGCGCCCAACCATCAGGTCACCATCCGCAATGAACAGGACGGCTGGGACCGCGACGTTTACGGCAAGTACCGCTTCGGCGCCTGGCACTTCCGGTTCGAGAAGGCAGTCTACCCGCAGGGACTGCGGCTCCGCTTCGTGCTGAACGGTCACGTGCCAATGCAGGGCGCAGACCTCGTCCTCCCGAGCAGCGCCGATCACGACCTGACAGGCGCGCAGGTCGCGTTCCAGGCGGATCCAGCCGGCCGCTTCCGTCACGGGATCGACGACTTCGTCTGTTACGCCTCGCCGCGCGAGGAGGAGACCGTCCCGTACAACACCGACCCCTCGCAGCAATACGACGTGATCGTTATCGGCAGTGGCATGGGCGGCGGCGTGCTGGCCGACGAGCTGTCGGACCTCGGCCGCCGGGTGCTCGTGCTGGAAGCGGGGGGCCTGGAACTCCCGTCGCACATCGACAACGTGCCCGGCGACCGCTCCCGAATGCCGCTGCTCTATCAGTCCTTGAACTTCGAGAACGGCCCAGGGTCTGGCTTCCTGTTCGGCGTGCAGTTCGCACTCGGGGGACGCTCGCTGTTCTGGTCGGGCCTCATCCCGCGCATCTACGAGTGGGAACTGGCCCACTGGCCCGCCCCCGTGGCGGCACATTTGGGCTCCGCCAACGGCTACGCCCGAGCGGAGCGGCTCGTGCGCCTCAGCAAAGTGGGCGGCCCGTTTCAGCAGTCGGTCGTCACACGATTGTCGCAGAACGTGCCCGACTTCCACGTGCGCGACCTGCCCCGGTCGCGCGACCAGGCCCGCACCGGGCCCGGCGGCGCCCCCCTCGACGTCCCCGACGAGGACGTAGGCACCTTCTCGACGGCCGACCTGCTCCTCGGCTCACTCGCCTACAAAGGGCCCAGCGGCTCAGCGAATCTCACGATCAACCTCCACCATCTCGTGACCCGTCTCATCACCGCCGGCAACAAGGTCACCGGCGTCACCTGCCAGGACCTTGCGGGCAATCGCGAGCGGACCTACTGCGCCAAACACGTCGTGCTCGCAGCCGGCTCCGTGCAGAGTCCGAAGATCGCGCTCGACAGCGGCTTGGCCGACCCGACCGGCAAAATTGGGCGCGGCTTGACGGACCACCCGGCGTACTTCTCAGCGGAGTACGAGGTGCCGGAGGGGCTTTTCCTCGACGCGCCGCAGAAGCACGCGAAGGTGCTGCTGTCGCCGAAGAACGCGCCGGACCAGCACCCGTACCACGTTGAGTTCCTCGTCAACCCGTGGCACTGGAACACCCGCTTCACCGACCCGGACCTGCGCCGCCAGGAGGTCGGCGGCAAAAACCGGGCGACGGTCAAGATGACCTTCACCTTCGACGCCCCGCTCAACGACGCCAACCACATCCGCGGCAACGGCCCGGGGCGCAAGGCCACCGTCGTGGTGGCGCCCAACCCGCGCGGCCAGGGGTTTGCGGGCGAAACGAAGCACGTCCGTAACCGCTTACTCGAGGCGGTGGGGATGAGGGAGCTCTCTCCCAACCAGGACATGGGCTACGGCAACCAGGGCACCCCGCACCACGCGGGCGGGAGCCTGCGCATGGCGGGCGACGCGTCGGGCGTCGTCGACGCCGACCTGAAGTTCCTGGCATACGACAACCTCTACTGCTGCGACGTCTCCGTGTACCCGCGGATCCCGATCGCCAACCCCGCGCTCACGCTCGTCGCACTCGCCCAGCGGCTGGCGGACCACCTCCACACGCGGCTGTAGGCGACGGTGCGCTAGCTGTGGGGACGCGTCGTTGCCCAGGATCGCAAGGCTGGCAAACCGATATGACTTACATACTCGACCCGCCCAACCCGACTCCCGCGCCGGCGACACACGCCTTGGTCATTGGCGTGGGCAAGTACATGCCCAACACGTGGCAATTGCCGGACCTGGGGTCGCCGCCGCTTTCGGCGGAGGCGTTCGCCCGCTGGATGCTGACGGAGTACCGCAACCCGCTCGCGCCACTGGCGAGCATGGAAGTGCTGTGGTCGCCGCCGGCCGCCCCGGCGCCCTTCGCGCGACCGGGCGCGAGTCAGGTCCAGGTTGACGCGGCGACCCTGACGAACGTCGAGCAGGCGATCGGACGGTGGTTTGCGTTGTGCCACCAGTCCGTTGACAACGTGGCGGTCTTCTATTTCTGCGGGCACGGCGTGAAGCGGGGCTTGGACTCGTGGCTCCTGCTCGAAGGGTTCGCGGGACCCGCCAAGCTGAACCTCGACGACGCACTGAAGTTCACGGACTTTCTGTTGGGCATGGACAAGTGTCTGGCCCGCAAACAGATCTACTTCATCGACTCGTGCCGGGACACGCCGGCGGCGGCGAACAACGTTCAGGTCAACTTCGGGCGGACGATCGTAACGCCGGACCGCTCCGCCACTCCCGGCGTCCTGCGCGACGTCGCTGGCCTGGTGTCCGCCGCCGATCGGTCCGCCTTCGGCGCAAACAACGAGGTGAGCCGGCTGACGCAAGCGCTGCTGATCGCGTTGCGCGGGGCGGGCTGGGACGACCGCACCCACCCGTGGACGGAATGGCTCGTCAGCACCGACACGCTGGTGACCTACGTGAACGCGCTGCTGCAGTACGAGGAGCAGGTCCGCGGCGCTCCCTTTCAACGGGTACAGAGCTTGCCGGATTCCGCCAACATCATCTTTCACTACCCGGCTCCAGGGACAATGCCGACCGTGCCCCTGCTCATCGGGTTGAATGCGCAGCCGTACCCGGCGCCGACGGCCTTCGCCGTGTCGCGCGGGGGCGCGGTGGTGGCGCAGCGGCCACCGATGCCGGCAGACTGGGAACCCGCCCCCCAATTAGAGGTGGCACACGATTACGTGGTGAGTGCGACCAGCGGCGGGCAGACGGTCCAGAAGCCGGTGGTGTTGCGTCCAGCGTGCAGGATCGAACGACTCTGAGGTGCAACTGATGGGAATGGGACTAATACGCCTCAGCGTCGACAAGGTCACCTCCTTCGTCGACGCCATCGACGCCGCGTTCGCCGACCTCACGCCCCTCAGCGGGCAGAAGGGCGGCCGCGTGCAAGCGATGGTGCCGGTTGGGAAGGCCGCAGGCAAGGTGATGGAGGTGGAGCCGGGGGATTGGCTCGTGCAGGCCCGCCTGCCCTCCGGCGAGGTCTTCACCCAGCGCGTGTCGGTGGAGGAGGGACGGGAAGAGCCCGTGACGCTGCGGGCGTCCGACTCGAGTCGGGAAACGCGGAGCTGGCCGACGAGCCTCTCCTACGCCGCCGCCACGTTCGACGCTACGCGGGAGACGGTGCACGTCAGCGCAATCCGGCGATCGTTTCCGCGGCACAAAAAGACATTCGCGCTCGCCGAAGCGCGCCTGGCGACAGAGCCCTACGAGCTGTTGCTCTGGGACCCGGAATCGAGGCAATTCACGTCATCCGGCGACTGGAACGCCGTCGGCAGGGCGGGCGAGGAACTCGCCTTCGACGCAGAGCAGTTCAACCTCCCTCCCGGCGTCCGCGCTTTCATCCAACTGCGCGACACGCCACACATCCTCTCGCTGCCGCTCCCGTGGCACGGCGAAAAGCGAACGTACGTGCAGGTCCAGGCGGTGCCCGACCTGCAAGGCGAAGAAGGCGAGATGACGCTCCGCGCCTTTGTGCTGGACCCGCAGCTGGCGCCGGTCATCGGGTTCCTCGACGCCAGCGATCTGGCCGCCGCGCGGATGCTCGCACCCGAAACGGCGAGCTTTGCCAAACGCATGCTGTACGGGAAGTTTCGCAACCCGCTGGCCGGGGCGGCGGGGGCGCTGGCGCTGCTGCGCCTGCGCGAGTACACCCTGTTGCACGATTGGCCGTTGAACCTGGCTGCGGGAGTTCAATGGCTGCCGGACGGAGCGGCGATCGCCGCCTGGTGCACGCTGAAGCTGGGTATGGCTGCGGAAGGCAAGACTCTCGATGCCGCGGGGCGCGCCGCGGAGGCGCGCTCGCACGTCCACACCGCCGCCGCGCGCGGAGCGCCGTACTTCGCCAGGAGCGTCTCGCTGCTTCACCACGTGTGCCTGCTCCTTCAATACGCGAAGACCGACGCGCGCGTGGACGACGAGGTTGCCGCCTGGGTCGCGTCACTCCATCAGTCGGTGAAACCTGACAGCTTTGTCGCGTCGTACGAGGGTTCGTCTATCGACGAGACCAAGCTTCTGCTGGCCGGCGTGCGCCCGCCACTGCCCGAGGCGCCGCCTCAGCGTCCGGCGCCGGGAGTTGCCGAACCCACGAAGCCGCGGCCCGTGAAATCCCCGGCCACCGGTCTGCCGGGCGGCCAGGCTGAGCGTCGTCGGCAGTCCCCCACATCGAAGCGGGCGAAGGTGAAAAAGACGGCGGGCAAGCCGAAGCCGCAGCGCCGCGCCGCCGCCAAACGATCCCTCGCAGCCATCAAGAAAAAGATTGCCGCGGCCAAAAAGAGGGCTGCCGCGGCGAAAAAGGCCGCCGTAGCCAAGGCGGCAAAGAGAAAACCAGCCAAGCGTTCGAGCGGACGCGCAGGTGGCGCGCGGCGCGAGCGAGCGTAGTGGCGGTGGATGCCGCGGGCAGGTCCGGCCTGCGGCTTCGCCGGAACCCGGGCGCATGCAAAGATCGAAAGTTCTCGCGCGACGAGCGCAAAGGAGCGAGTCATGGCCGATGCGGGGAACGTGGAGTCGTACGGCGTCGACGACAACATGAAGCGACTGTTCGCGCCGGTGGTGGCCGCCATTCGGCAGCACGCGGCGCGGGTCGCCGCCGTGCCGGGGCTGGTCGGCGTGCGTCCGGGGTTTCAGTCGACGGCAGGAGAGGCGACCCCCGCGCTCATCCTGGCCGTGATGCCGCCCGCGACGGCGGCCACCGCGCGCGACGCCGCGGACCTGTCGCGGGCGGTGGGTGTCCCGGTAACGTTTGAGGAGGCGTCGCCGCAGGACCAGGTGGCCTATTTCGCCCGCGGCGCGGTCCCGTCGATGCGGTCGGACTTCCTCGACCTTGTGGAACCGCCGCTTGAGATCCTCGAGTTTCGCCCGCCCATCACCGGCAAGTACAAGCCGCCCGCCGACGCTCCGAAGCTCGACCCCGTCGAGGAGCAAATGGTGTTGACGATCGCCACCAGCCCGGACGCGGGCTGGCCGACGTTCCGCGAGTTCCTCGCCCAGCCGGTGCGGCGCACCATGCACGTGGGCATTTACCAGTTCACCGCCCCGCACGTGTACAAGGCGCTGCGTCAGACCATGCTGGATGACGACGACGCGACGCTCACCATGACCCTTCACCCTGAGGCGGAGAAGATCCCCGAGTCCGGCACCAAGGCGGACGACATCGCGGGTCCGGAAGTCCTGGACCGGCTCTCGCGGGCGCTGGGGGAGCGGTTCCGGTACGCGCACACGACCACCGGCGCCTCCGGTGAGTTTGCCAGCGCGTACCACATCAAGGTGGCGGTCGCTGACCGGGCCCGCCTGTTCCTGTCGAGCGGGAATTGGCAGAGTTCCAACCAGCCTCCGTTCGACCCGTTGAACGAGCCGGAGGACCTGCCGCCCAGCTTCCACCGCAAGTACAACCGCGAGCACCACGTGGTGATTGAAAACCCGTCGCTGGCCCGAACGTTCGCCGCATACCTCGAGCACGACTTCGAGCGGGCGAGCAGGGCGGCCCCCGAGTTCGCCGCGCCCGCCGCCGGCGTTGCGGCCTTGCCCGACCTGCTGGTCCCGCTGGAGGAGGACTTCCTCGAGTTCGCCCCGCCGACCTACTTCGAGCCGCTGACGATCCGCGACAAGGTGAAGGTCCGCCCCGTGCTCACGCCGGACAATTACCCGGACGTTGCCTACGACCTGGTCAAGGGCGCCAAGCGGCGCCTGTGGATCCAGAACCAGTACATCAACCTCAACCCGAGCGGGGACTTCGACGAGTTCAAACGACTGGTGAACCTCCTGCGCGACAAGGCCAAGAAGATCGACGTGCGGATCATCTGCCGCGACCTGATGAAGGCCGAGAAGCTCGACATGCTGCTGGCGCTCGGGTTTCCGCGCGAGGTCTTCAAGTTCATGTCGGCGACACATACGAAGGTCATCATCGCGGACGATGACAAGGTGATGATCGGCAGCCACAACCTCTCCAACGAGGGCGTGGTTTCGAACCGGGACGCGAGCGTGGTGATCTCCGACCGGCGGGCGGTGGAGTTCTGCGCGGAGGTGTTCGATCACGACTGGACCCGGCGCGCGACGGCCAAGCCGCGGCGCAGCCAGCCGCGGCTCGCCCGGCCGGGCGAGCGCGCCCCGGCCGGCACATCCCGGGTGCACTGGTCGGCCCTGTTCGACGAGCCGCCGCAAGCGCGGGCGACCTCGCCCGAGCCGCGCCCGCCC
>DASYWJ010000003.1:0-100589 GCA_035936155.1 Tepidisphaeraceae bacterium
CGGTGCACTGCAGACCGCTGGTGTCGACCACGTCGTCGTCGCCGCCCAGGCCGCTGATGGAGAGGAACTGCACGTCGGCGGCGTTGAACCCCTCGACGATGCCGTTGACGTTGACCCACAGCCGGTCGCGGACGCGCTCGATGATGATGTGGTCGTTGCCCGCGGTGCCGGTGACGAACAGCTCGCCGCCGCGGAGTTCCGCGAGGTCGGCAAGGGTCAGCCGGCGGACGTGCACGTCCCCGGATCCGCCGTCAGACTGGAGGTACGCGATCACGGCCCTGTCCGCGCCGCCCGCGCCGATGACGGGGGAGCGGGCACCCCCCGTGTCGACCACGACGGCACCATTGGTGGAGAGACCGGTGGGGCTGAAATGCTCGGCGTAAGTCGTGACGGCGCCGCCGCGATCAAGCACGAACCCCGCGACGAACCCGCCGTCGGGCGGCGCGTCGACCGTCACATCGTCGACGAGCGTGTCCGTGGGAATCGTGGGGATCGACGCGCCAATCAGGACCGGCCCACCCACCAAGGTGCCCATCGCGTCGAACCGCTTGACGAGGCGCCCGTAGCCAACGACGAACGAGCCGTCGTGGTGCGCAGCGACGTCCCCTTCCAGGCCCAGTGCGGTGTAGGGGCCGATGGAGGCGACGAAGCCGACGGGGCCGACGATCCCCTGCGTATCGAGGCGCTGGAACGCGAGCGAGGTGCCGTTGTCGTGGCCGTTACTATAAACCAGTACGGCGCCCGCGCCCTCCGGCAGGGCGGCGACGTCGATCGCGTATTTGACATTCGTGCTATCGCCGGACGCGGCGACAAACTGCGGCCCGCGCGGCTGGCCGGAGGCGTCGAAGGCGCGCATCTGAACCGTCACGGGATAGAATTGCGGGTTCCGCTGGAGCCACGCGACGAAGAACCCACCGGCGTCGTCCATTGAGACGCTGGTCTCGTATATCGACTGCGCTGGCGGCGCCGTCCCCACGCGCTGCGGCGCCGTCGCCACGCCAGCCTTCGACACGCGCACAACGTACACGCCGTCGCGGCCCTTCTGGTACACCACCACCGCGTCGCCGTCGGCGTCCATTGACACCGATACGTTAAAGCCACGGTCGTCGAGGCGCAGCGGCGCGCCGAGCTGCTCGCCGTTGGCCGCGTAGCGCACGGCGATGACGTCGGGGCTGCCCGGCTGCTCGATGGGGTCCGCGACAACGATGAAGCTGCCGTCACCGGCGACGGCCAGGTCGAACTGGCTCATCTCGATCGGGAACGGGACCGTCGTCTCGGTCCCGATCGGCGTCAGGCTCAGCAACCGGCGGGATTCGAGCCGTTCGATGTAGTCGCTCCCGATGCAGGTGCCGTGGCTGTTCATCGCGGGATACTCCCTTGAAGCTCGCATGCCAGTACTCGCCTGGTACTCACGTCGAAGAAATGTGAGCGGGCATGATAGCAAGGTCGCCGCCGACTACGCGATCGTTTCAATGCCGAAACAACGAAAGCCGGGACGCTGTTGCAGCGTCCCGGCTTCGGGTGGTTCAAGCAACTTTTACTCGGGGCGGCGGATTAGCGGCGGAGGCCGCGGTTGTTCTCTTCGGCGGCGAAGTTCCGGTCGTACAGGAATCCAAAGCCGTAGGTGACGCGGAACGCGTTGCGGAAGGCGGCGAGGAACGGCGCGACGACGTTCGTGCCCACCATGATCTTGTCGTTCTCCCGCAGGTAAATGTCGGGGTGCTGACCGGCGAAGATCTTGTCGAGGTCAACGCGGACCCAGGTGTTCACGTCGCCGTTGCGGCGGATGAGGTCCGTGCGCGACGGAATCGCGAGCCCGTCCAGCATGCGGGCGGAGATCACCGCTTCCATGAGCGTCAACTTGTTGCCCGGGATCATCGTATACGCGCCGGGGGCGGCGACGTGGCCGCCCATGAAGTAGCTCTTCACCTGCGGCTCGGGGATGATGATCATGTCCTGCGGGCGGATGACGACGTTGTACTTCAGTTCTCCATTGCGCAGGGCATCGAAGGGGATGCGGATGACGCGTGTCTCGCCCTCGGCCTCGGGGGCGTTGAACGTGAAGCCGCCGCCGGTTCCGGCGCCAGGGCCGGGGGGGGCAGTCTGCGGGGCAGCCTGGGGACTCGTCCGGGTGGTCTGCGCGGCGCCGGTTGTGTCGGGCGGGGGTTGCTGGGCGCCGACCTGCACCGGCTTGCCGTCGACGATGATGAATCGCCCTTCGGTCTCACCCGGTGCGGGCACGGTGGCCGGCGTATTGGCCGCCGTGGGCGCGTCAGCGCCGGGCGCCGGTTGGTTCTGCGTCTGGGCCGCGGGCGCTGCGGGCGCGCGCGTGTCGAGGCGCGACTGCGGGGCGAGCGGATCGCGCGTGTCGGCGGGCGCGGATGGCGCGGTCGCGGCGCCGTTGGTACCGGGGGCGGCGCTGCTCGGATCGGATTTGACCTTTCGGATGATGAAGATGTCGTCGACCGCCACCGCCTGGCCGCCCGGGATGTCGCGGGCCTGCACCAGCGCATTGAGCAGCCGGAAATCGCTCTTCGTGATCTCGTACTCGCCCGGCTGCGCGATCGCGCCGCGGATCTCGTACGTGCGGTTGCGCTTCAGCCGCAGCGTCGTCGAGACCTGCGCCTCCTGGATGATGTTTTCGGTCCTGTACGCTTCGGCAACCGCCTGCGCGAGTTCCTGTTCGGTGAGCCCCTCGGCGCGAACCGGTTGCTTGAGCAGCGGAAGGATGATGTTGCCGCTCTCGGTGATCTGGCGTGTGTTGACGGTTTCGATGCCCTGGCCGGTCAGGTCGGTGACGGCTACGTCGACGACGTCGCCCGGACCCATGGTGTAATCGGTGATCGTCGCCTGGAGGTCCTCGGGGCGGGGCTCTTCGGCGGCGGGAAACTCCGGATCGAACAGTTGGGCGACGGGTTCGATCTCGTCGATGATCTTGACCGTGAGTCGGTCGGATTCTCCACCACGGGTGAGCTCGCTGGGGTCGAGAAAACTGTTGGAGTTGCATCCGCCCCCCAGCAGCGCTGCGACGGCAAGGGCGGCGGCGGACGAGACGGCGGTGAGCTTCTTGCTCTTTGGCGACGAAATACGGGGAAGACGCAAAACGCGCTCCTTTCAAACGATGTTGCTCCACCCCTCATCGGGCGAGAGCCCTGCGAATCATGACACTTCCATCGGCCAGGCGTAGGTCCGAAGGTCCAGTGAATCTCCGACCCTCAGCCGGCATCCGCAGCTAACGACGCCCTTCGACTGCGCTGAGGGCAGCCGCACATCTTGCGGGGGCGTCGAGCAAAAGGCAACTTGTAGAAGGCGTTACGGACGGACCTCCCCCACGGATCGCGCGACCCGCGTCAAATGCCGTAAACACCGTAGCACAAAGCACCTGTGAGCATGGCCAAGTCGTGTTCTATGCCGCCGCCGGGAGAGGGGTTCTTCTAGGAACGCCGGCGCGTCGATATAATGGCGGATTCGACCTCTTCCGGACCGCCACGGCGCAGGGAACGTCCGTCAGCGCAGCCATGATGCTCGAGCGCCAGAAAACCATCGCCCGCGACGTGTCGCTCGCCGGCCCCGGCCTGTTCTCCGGGGAGACGGCGACGCTGACGTTCTCTCGCGCCGATCCGGGAAGCGGCATCACCTTTGTGCGCGAGCAGGACGGAAAAATCGCGACGATCCCCGCGCTGGTCCAGAACGTCCTAAAGCGCCCCCGCCGAACCTGCCTGCGTAACGGGACGCTGTTCGTCGAGACGGTCGAGCATTGCATGGCCGCGCTGGCGGGGATGGGCGTGCACAACGCGATCGTCCGGGTGACGGGCGGCGCGGGCGGCGAGGTCCCGGGGTTCGACGGCAGCAGCAAGCCGTTTGTCGAAGCACTCGACCAGGGCGGCGTCGAAGAGCAGGACGCGCCTTTGGAACCGCTGATCATCCGCAAGCCGTTGCAGGTGGGGATGGGCGACGCCACGCTCGCCGCCCTGCCCGGCCCGACGGACCGCCTTGAGATTATCTACGATTTCGAGGCCGAAGCCCCGGTGGGCCGGCAGACCTATGCGTTCACCCTGGGCGGCAATGATCTGGGCCGCGAGGACTTCAGGCGCCAGCTCGCGCCGGCGCGGACGTTCATCTTCGAGCGCGAGGCCGACGAGCTGCGCGCCCGCGGCCTGGGCAAGCATCTGACGCCCAAGGACCTGCTCGTCATCGCCGCCGAGGGTCCGGTCGAGAACGCGTTTCACTGGCCGAACGAATGCGTGCGACACAAGGTGCTCGACCTGATCGGAGACCTGTACCTCGTCGGAAGACCGATCCGCGGGCGGCTCGTCGCCCGTAAGAGCGGCCACGAGCTGAACCACCAGCTGGCGCGGCACCTGGTTCAGGAGTACGACAGCCAGCATCGGGAGTCGCTGGTCGCACGTGAGGCGGCGATGGATACGCGCAGCATCCAGCGGATCCTCCCCCACCGCTACCCGATGCTCATGGTCGACCGTGTGCTGGAGATTGACGGCGATCGCAAGGCCATCGGCATCAAGAACGTCACGTTCAACGACATCTTCTTCCAGGGCCACTACCCCGGCACGCCGATTATGCCCGGCGTCCTGATCGTCGAGGCGATGGCGCAGCTTGGCGGGATTTTGTTGAGCCAGAAGCTCGAGCACACGGGCAAGCTTGCCGTGCTGCTGAGCATGGATAAGGTGAAGATGCGCCACCCGGTTGTGCCCGGCGACCAGTTGATCCTCGAAGCCACCGCGGTTCGCGTCAAGAGCCGCACGGGTCACGTACGCTGCAAGGCGTTCGTGACGGACAAGCTGGCCGCCGAGGCCGACATCAAGTTCATGCTCGTAGACGCCGAGCCCGTGTGACCTTTTTGTAAAGCCGCGACCAGTGGTCGCGGTGTTTTTCCGACCGTGCAGTTGTGAGCTCAATGCCAAACGGAAGCGCTAAAACAACGCCCAGGCCGAACGGACCCAAGCGGCCGAGCTGGTTTTCCTCACTGCTGGCGCTGCGCTTCTTCTCCACCGAGCGGAAGATCTCCGAGCACGCCGTCGTCGATCCCGAAGCGGAGATCGCCGAGGACGTCGAGATCGGGCCGTTCTGCGTGATCGGCCCGGACGTGAAGATCGAGAGCGGCTGCCGGCTCCTGAACAACGTCACGATCATCGGCCACACCACGATCGGCAAGGACAACATCTGCTTCCCGAACGTCGTGCTCGGCGCCGCTCCGCAAGACAAGAAGTACCGCGCCGAGCCAACGAAGCTGGAGATCGGCAACGGCAACCTGTTCCGCGAGGCCGTCACCATTCATGTGGGAACGGAAAAAGGCGGCGGCATCACCCGCGTCGGTGACAACAACATGCTGATGGTGAACAGCCACCTCGGCCACGACACGACCCTCGGCAGCAACTGCGTCCTGGCGAACAACGTGATGATCGCCGGCCACGTCGTGTGCGGCGACTACGTGAACATGATGGGCGGCGTGGGCGTGCACCACTTCTGCACGATCGGCGACTACGCCTACATCGGCGGTTACGCCCGCATCCACCACGATGTCCCCCCCTTCGTGAAGGTGGACGGCGCCGATGCCGTCCGCGGCCTGAACACGGTGGGCCTGCGTCGCGCCGGCTACGCCGACGAGGACATCCGGGATCTGGAGAAGGCCTACCGCAACCTTTTCGGAAAGAAAAAGCCGCTCTCGGTGGCGATGAGCGAGTACGACATGATGAACGGGATCAACCCGCACGTGAAGCGCCTGGTGGAGTTCCTCCACCGCCGCAACTCCGGCAAGCACGGGCGCTACCTGGAGGGACAGCGCAGGACGCCGCCGGCATCGATCGTCACGCCGCCGAGCGAGACGCTGGAAGCACGGAAAATGTAAGCGTTCATCCGAAGAAGTGCCCATGCTCATCCCGCAGCTCGAAGCCTTGCTGGCGAACGACACACAAGAGTCGTAAGCCAAGCTCCCGTCGTTCCAGCCTTAACCTACTGGGAAAGACGGTCATTATTCTCCGCCCGGCCCTCGATGTAGAACCAGTTGTGGATCGGGCGGAGAATCTCGATCACCTCGTTCATCAGCTGCTCATCGACTGGCTCCGCGGCCCACTTCGCCCAGTTCTGGACATTAACGGGATTGGCGGAGCCGACGATGCACGTGGTCAGGTCCGGGTGGCGGATGGAGAACTGCAGGGCGAGCTTGGCGATGTCCGAGCCGCGGTCGGCGGCGTGTCTGGCGGCCTTGGCGGCGATCTCGCGCACCTGCGGCGTCGCCTTGTGCCATGCCGGCAGCGGCGCGCTCGTCAGCAGCCGCGCGCTGAACGGCGCGGCGTTCATTACGCCGACGCCCTTTTGCTTCAGATACGGCACCATGTCGGCGAGCATCGTGTTCTGAAGCGTGTAGTGGTTGTAGCTGAGGATGACGTCCAGCGGCGTTCGATCGAGGACGTAGCGGAAGATCTTCATCGGGTACCCGGAGACCCCGACGAAGCGCACCTTCCCCTGCTGCTGGATTTTCCGCAGCGCCGGCAGTGTCTCGTCCACGATCTGTTGCAGGTCCACGAACTCGATGTCGTGGCAGAGAACGATGTCGAGGTGGTTCACCTTCATCCGCTCGAGACTGACGTCGACGCTCTCGACCACGCGGCGCGCTGAGAAGTCGAAGTGGTTGCCGCTGTAGCGGCCGAGCTTTGTGCCGAGGACGTAGCTCTCACGCGGCACGCCCTTAAGCGCCATGCCGAGCAGCACCTCGCTCATTCCCCGGCCGTAGAATGGCGAGGTGTCGATAAAGTTCATTCCCAGGTCCAGGGCAACGCGCACCGAGCGGATGGCCTCGTTGAGATCGATCTCGCGGAACTCCGCGCCGAGCGATGAGGCGCCGTAGCTGAGCACGGGGAGCGAAACGCCGGTGTTGCCAAGGGGGCGGTGTTGCATGCGGTTTCCTTCGTAAAGTGGCATGGGGCATCTTGCCCATGGATGTGCGTACCGTGGCATGGGCAATTGGCCATCGATGCGTGTCCTCACGCACATCGGGCGCAGCCCGATTCAGCCCGCCGCGCCAGCGGCTCTTCCTTCTATGGTGCGCGAGGAAGATTGCTCCGCGATGGCGTTCGCGGCTGCGCCGCGAGCGTGCGAATACGCACGTCCATGGGCGGGAGCTCATGCCACCTGTGCGCACGTCCATGGGCGAGACGCCCATGCCACTGTACGTACGTGCACGGGGCGGGAGGCCCGATGCTACGGTCAATCCATCCTCACACCCACCGTTAACAGCAAATTGGCGAACCGCTGCTGGTCGGCGGTCTGGATCGTCAGGACGTGGTCGTTCGTCGCGACCGTCTTGTAAAAATCCCATTTCTCGATTGGCTGGAGCTCGATCTTCAGCCCCGCATCGCGGATCGTGCGATGGTACTCGGCCCACACCGGCGGGTCTTCCGTCAGCGCGTAGGGGCCGGCGCGCTCGTAATCCATCGTGTGCGCCGCCTCGATCGGGATCGCGGAGAGGACCGCTTCCAGCGCCTGATTGCACGTGATTACGCCGGGCATGAGGTTGAAGCTGATCAACTCCGCCCGGGTCCCGATCGCGGAGGACGCGGGGTAATTGCCGTCGGCGATCAGGATCTTCGCATGGTGGCCGGCTCGGCCGAGCACTTCGTTGATCTTCGGGTGGATGAGTCTGTGTCGGAGCATGAGAGGTTCACGGTTCAGAGTTCAGGGGTTGAGGCTGCACATAGCGGCGGAAGCTGTCGATCGTCTGCCGTGCGGCGGCGGCAGGGTCTGGGAGTGGAAATACTTCCGCAGACAGGTACCCGTCATATCCGATCTCGCGCAGCGCCCGCACGATCCGCGTCATGTCCGCATGACCGCAACCGACCGCACGACGATTGGAATCAGCGAAGTGGACATGGCGGACATCGGCCGCCGCGGTGCGCACGGCGTCGGCCACGTCCACCTCCTCGATGTTCATGTGAAACAGGTCGGCCAGGAGCTTCACATTCGCGCTCTCGAGCGTGCGGAGGATTCGCGATCCCTCGGCAAGCGTGTTCGCGACGTTCGTCTCGTAACGGTTCAGCGGCTCGTACAGCAGCGGAACGCCGAACGACTGGGCGAACCTGCCCAGGCTGCTCAGCGCATCGGCCAGGTAGAACATCGCCTCATCGCGGTCCATCCCATCCCCCCACCGCCCCTGCATGGAGCCAACAATCGCCGGCGCGCCCAGTTTTCCCGCGGCCTCGACGATCGATTGAACGAAGAGCCGCGCCGGCTCCCTCCGGGCGCGGTCCGGGTCGGTCAGCCGCAGCTTGTGCTTCACCCAGCCCGCCCCGGTGCCGACGGCGGCCAGGCGCAGCCCATGCCGCGCGAGGACCCCATCCGCGTCGAGCTCCTCGAGCGTTTCCGCATCGGGCGGAAACACCTCGACCGCGTCGAACCCCAGCTCCGCCGCCTGGCGGCACCCTGCCTCCAAGTCGCCCCAGAACACGAACGGCCCCCCGCGCGCTTCGGGCACGAGGCTGATCGTCACCGCCGAGCGCATCACTCACTCACCTCCACGATCGCCTTGATCACGCCCGTCTCCGGCCGCGTGTACGACTCGAACACTCCGCTCATTTCTTCAAACGCCGTGCGGTGGGTGATCCACGGCCGCGTATCGATCTCGCCGCACTCGATCAGCGACACGATCCGCGAAAAGTCCTTCGGCAGCGCGTTGCGGCTGCTGTAAAGGGTGCCCTCGGGCCGGTGGAACACGGGCTGGCGGAACGTGATCTCCTTCGTCGTGATCCCGACGTACACGAGCCGCCCGGTCGGCGCGAGGTAGCCGAACGCGTTAGACATCGACACGTTGCTGCCCGTTGCGTCGATCACGACATCGGCCATGTTGCCGTCGGTCACGCGGCGCAATTCCTGTTCGACGTTCTCACCGGAAACGACCGTCTCGTCGACGCCCAGTACTTGTTTGCAGAAGTCGAGGCGCTGCGGGTTCAGATCCAGGACGATCACGCGCGCCCCGCCGAGCTTCGCGAACACGATGCTCGACAAGCCGATCGGCCCCGCGCCAATCACCAGGCAGTTCTCGCCATGCGCCAGCGCCGGACGATCGACGGCGTGGCAGCCGATCGCCAGCGTCTCGACGAGCGCGAGCTGGTCGAACGTCAGCTTCGACGACGGGTGCAGCTTGCGCGCCGGCAGGACGAAACGATCACGCAGTCCCCCGTCGGTCATCACACCGAGCACCTTCAGGTTCGCGCAGCAGTTGCTCGCACCCTTGCGGCAGGCGTGGCACTTGCCGCAGTTGAGGTAAGGCTCGACCGCACAGCGGTCGCCGGGCTTCACATCGGTAACGCCCGCGCCGACGGCCATCACTTCCACGCCCAACTCGTGCCCGGGAATGCGCGGATAGCTGTAGAACGGCATTTTGCCGAGATAGCCGCTGACGTCCGTCCCGCAGATGCCGACGCGGTGCACGCGCACGAGCGCCTCGCCCGGTCCCGGGCCCGCCGGCTCGTCCACCTCCACCCGCTCCAAGCGCCCCGGCTCCTGCAACACGATCGCCTTCATCTTAAGCCTTCCTTCTCCCTGTACTCCGGAGGACTGTGCAGCATAATGCCTTTCCGGTTCAATCGGACCCATGAAGGGAGCGGGGCATTGTAAGCTGCACCACACCCGGCAGCTCGATTCTGATTCCTCGGTATTTCAGCGCGAAGGTTGGTATCATCGATCAGAAGGCGAGACAGCGCCTGCAACCACTCCGTCCATGCCTGCAATGGGAAAACAAATGATTTTGATGTCGTCGAAGCAACGGCCGTCTGTGTCCTCGTCAGCTCTCGTTGAGCCCCTCGAATCACGCACGATGCTGGCGCTGGTGTCCGGGTTTGAGAGCGTCAAAATCACGCGTGTCACGACGAACGTCGCCACCAGCATGGAATTCGCCCCCGCGCTCGGCGACGGCATCACGCGCCTTTTCGTCGTTGACAGCAACAACCGCCAGGTTCGCTTGCTGAAAAATGGCGTGCTGCAGACCACGCCGGCCATCACGTTCACCAGCAGCGAGGTCGATCGGCACAAGGAGCGCGGGATCGAGTCGATCGTGTTCCACCCCAACTTCGCCAGCAACAAGTTCGTCTACCTCTACTACACCAAGCCGGATCCGGCCAATCCCAACGCGTCGCCGAGCAACGCGGTCAACCGCCTCGTGCGCTACACGATGAACTCAGGCAACGACACGATCAACAAGTCGTCGGCGGTTGTCATTGTCGACAACATCCCGAACGTGAACGGCATCCACAACGGCGGCGCGATGCACTTCGGGTCGGATGGGATGCTGTACCTGGGCGTGGGCGAGGGCGGCAGCTCGACCGCCACCGACGCGCAGAACCTGGACAAGTTCGGCGGCAAGGTGCTCCGCATCAACGTGAACAATCCTTCCAACCCCGCGCCGACCGACAACCCGTACTACAATGCGACCAACGGCATCAACGCGCGCGATTTCGTCTATGCCCACGGGTTCCGCAACCCATTCACCGGCGGCTTCAAGCCGGGCACCAACACGCTGTACATCAACGATGTCGGCGGATCGCAATGGGAGGAGATCAACGACGTCCAGCGCGGGAAGAACTACGGCTGGCCGAACAAGGAGGGCAACACCTCCGACACGACCTACACCAACCCGGTTTACGCCTACACGCACTACCCCAACGGCTCGGGCACGACGCGCGTGCCGGCCGCCATCACGGGCGGGGTGTTCTATTCGGGCAATCAATTCCCGTCGTCGTACAGCGGCAAGTGGTTCTTCGCCGATGAGGTTCGCAAATTCATCAAGGTCTTCGATCCGGCCACCAAGCAGGCGACGGACTTCCATACGGGCGACGACACCATCCTTGACGTGCTGGATCTCGACGTCGCCCCGGATGGCACGGTGTGGACGCTGTCGGTCGGCGGGAACATCCGCCGCATCCGCTACATTGGCCAGGCCAACCGCGCCCCCACCGCCAACGCGTCTGCTGATAAGACCAGCGGCGAGAACCCGCTGACCGTTAACTTCTCCGGCGCCGGCAGCACCGATCCCGACGGCGACAGCCTCACGTACAGCTGGAACTTCGGCGACGGGACGACCGGCACGGGGTTGAACGTGCAGAAAACGTACAACAACGCCGGCACGTACAAAGTCGTGCTCACCGTAAGCGACGGCCGCGGTGGGTCTGATGCATCCGATCCGATCTCGATCAGCGCCGGCAACCGGGCCCCCGTGGGCTCGATCACCTCCCCCACCGCCGGTGCCACGTTCGGCGGCGGGCAGACGATCAGCTTCGCCGGCACCGGCACCGACCCCGAAGACGGCACGCTCGCCCCTGGCGCGTTCGAGTGGACGATTGTATTCCACCACGCCGACCATACCCATCCGTTCGAGGGCCCGATCACCGGCGTCACGAGCGGCTCGTTCACCATCCCCACCGTCGGCGAGCAGGATGCCAACCAGTGGTACCGGGTCCACCTGAAGGTGACGGACTCCGACGGCGTCGTGCACCGCAGCTTCCGCGATGTCGTGCCCCGCACCACCACGATGACATTTAACGGGAGCTTCGCCGGCGCGCAGATCACGCTCGACGGGCAGCCGCGCGCAACCCCGTTCAATGTCGTCGGCGTGGAAGGGATGACACGCGTGCTCGGGGTGCCCAGCCCGCAGACGGTTGGCGACAGGACCTATGCCTTCTCGAGTTGGTCCGACGGCGGCGCACAGACGCACAACATCACCACGCCCATCAGCAACACGACCTACACCGCCAATTTCACGCAGACCGCCGGCCCGACTGATGTGCTCCTCGCGCCGCGCTTTGATGCGTATGTGCGTGACGGGTCATTCGCCAGCCAGAACTTCGGCACCGCCCAGACGCTCGTCGTGAAACGTTCGGTCAATCTGGGCAACACCCGCGAGAGCCACATCAAATTCGACCTGACGGGCGTCACGGTCGGCGCAGGGCAAACGGTGAAGCTGCGCCTGTGGGGCCGGCTCTCCGACACGCAGAACAACAACCTTGCCGTTGGGCTCCACGCCGTCGCCGATGCCACGTGGGGTGAGACCACCATCACGTGGAACAACCGCCCCGCATCCGCATCGACCGCACTGGATAGCGAGACCGTCAGCGGCACAACGCTCAAGCTGTACGAGTGGGACGTCACCAGCTACGTGCGCAACGAGAAGGCCGCCGGCCACAACGGGATCGCATTCGCCCTGAAGCGCGGCAGCACGAGCGACACGCAGATCTGGTTCAACTCCGATGAGGCCGCGTCCAACAAGCCGCTGCTGCTGATTAGTGCCCCCGCGACAGCGCCGGCGGCAACGACAATCACGACAAGGACCGCCAGCTACGTCCGCGGCGGGAAATATGCCAGCCAGAACTTCGGCACCGATCCAACGATGCTCGCCAAGCTCTCGGCCAATATCGACAACGTCCGCGAGAGCTTCCTGAAGTTCGACCTGAGCAGCGTCTCGGCGATCACCACCGGGAAACTCCGCCTCTTCGGCAAAATCAGCGCCGCCTCCAGCGCCGGCGTGACGATCGGGGCGTACAAGTCAACCAACACGAGCTGGACCGAGTCGGGCGTCACCTTCAACAACCGCCCGATGACCAACACCGGTCCGCTCTCGACCGCCACGATCACCGGCACCGCCGGGAGCTGGTACGAATGGGACGTGAGCAGTTTCCTGCAGGCCGAGAAGGCCGCCGGGCGGAATGTTGTTACGATCGCGCTCAAGGCGACGGTCATCACCGATCCCTGGGCGATCTTCAACGCCGACGGCGCCGCGAGCAACCAGCCGGAGCTCGTCATCACGTAACCCGGGCCGCTCCGGCTACAATCCGGTCCGATGCGCGTTGCGGAACTGTTTCATTCAATCCAGGGTGAGGGGAAGCTCGCCGGCGTGCCCTCGGTGTTCGTGCGCGCCAGCGGGTGCAACCTGCGCTGCACGTGGTGCGATACGCCCTACGCCAGTTGGGAGCCGGAGGGCCCTGATGTCGCGGTGATCGACATCGTCCGGCAGGTGGAAGCCTTCGGCTCGAATCACGTCATCCTGACGGGGGGCGAGCCGATGATCATGCCCGAGATCATCCCGCTCGCGACTGCGCTGAAGCACCGCGGCCACCACCTCACCGTCGAGACGGCGGCGACGGTGTTCAAGCCGCTGCCGCTGGACCTGGCGAGCCTCTCGCCGAAGCTGTCGAACTCCACGCCGTGGGACCGCGAGGGGGGGAAGTTCGCCGCCGCCCACGAGCGGCAGCGCATCAACCTGCCGGTCATTCAGCAGTTCATTGATTCGTCGCCCGATTTTCAACTGAAGTTCGTGGTGAGCGAGGAGCGGGATTTGAGCGAAATCCAGTCACTGCTCGAGCAGTTAAACAATTGGCAGCCGAGCGACGTGCTGTTCATGCCTGAGGGAGTTGACGCCGCAGCGCTGGACAGTCGTGCGGAATGGGTGGGCGACGTCTGCAAGCGCACCGGCTTCCGCTACTGCCCGCGCCTGCACATCCACCTGTACGGCCACACGCGGGGGACGTGAGGACTCTGGCTTGGTCCTGCTGATACTCTTTCTCCTGCACTGCCTACACACCCTGCTTCCTTTCACCGTCGACCACTATCTCGCACCCGATCTGGCGCGCTCTGCTTTACGCAACAATCGCCACAACAGTCGTTTACAGATTGTTGCTCCCGCCATTTGCGAGACGGCGCGTAATTTCATTTGACATATTTTGAAAAGTTTTGCACAGTTGTGGAACCTTTTGACTGAGGATGCATGGTTGCCGAAGCCTCACGAACGCTCGAACGAACTGAAGTCGAAGCCCTCGTCCGGGAGGTGTTGACCGCGCGCCTGCGCGGCGAGCAGCCCCCCGCCAGCCGCGAGCGCCACGCCGCCGCGCCACGGACGGTCGGGGGGCCGCCCAATCCGCTGGTCGTCAACGTCAGCGCTCGGCACATGCACGTCACGCCGGCGGACCTGGAAGTGCTCTTCGGGCCCGGCGCGAAGCTGACGAAGATGAAGGACCTGTACCAGGAAGGCGAGTTCGCTTCCGAGCAGCTTGTCACCATCGTCGGGCCGCGGCAGCGAATCATCCCCAACGTTCGCATCCTCGGCCCCACGCGCAACTACACGCAGGTCGAGCTGAGTTACACCGACGGGGTGTACCTTGGCATCGACCTCCCGCTGCGCATCAGCGGCAATCACGACAACACTCCCGGCTGCACGATCCTCGGCCCCAAGGGGGCCGTGAATCTCAACCAGGGCGTCATCCGCGCCGAGCGCCACGTGCACATGTCCAACGACGACATGGCTTACTACGGCGTGCGCGACGGCGACTACATGCGACTGAAAATCGACGGCCCCTGCGGGCTGCTCTTCGACCGCGTCAAAGTCCGCTTCCACCCCAAGGTGATCCTCGAGGTGCACATCGACACCGACGAGGGCAACGCCTGCGATCTGGAGTCGGCGACGCATATGGAGTTGGTGAAGTAAGAGTTGCTGGTTGCTAGTTGCTGGTTGCTAGCGGCCAATTCAGAGAAACAACTAGCAACCAGCAATTAGCAACTGGAGAGAATATGGCTCAGGAAGCTTTAGGCCTGCTCGAATGCAAAGGCCTCGTCGCCCTGATGGAGGGCAGCGATGCGATGCTGAAGGCGGCGAACGTGGAAATGATGGGCTGGGACAAGGCCGGCAGCGGCATGGTCACCTGCTTCGTGCGTGGGGACGTGGCGGCGGTGAAGGCGGCGGTCGACGCCGGCGCCGAAGCGGCCGGACGCGTCGGAACGGTCATCAGCGTGCACGTCATCGCCCGCCCTCATGATGACCTCGGGGGGATGATGCCGAAGCGGAAGACCGCCGCGGCCCCGGCGGGTGGTCGTCTGGCGGAAGCTACAAAACGCTGAATGCGTTTCCGTAGCACGGGTTTTCAACCCGTGCCTTGAGAGGAAAGACAACACGGGTTGAAAACCCGTGCTACGACGGAGCAATCCAATGGCAGAGAATTCAGGCAACGGTTCCTACGGCAACGCCCTGGGCATGATCGAGACCAAGGGCTGGGTGGCGCTGGTCGAGGCGACCGACGCGATGACCAAGGCCGCCAACGTCGAGATCGTCAAGACGATCCAGATCGGCGGCGCGTTCGTGACCACGATCGTCCGCGGCGATGTCGGGAGCGTGAAGGCGGCCGTCGACGCCGGCGCGGAAGCGGCGGGCCGGGTGGGTGAGCTGATCGCGTCGCACGTGATCGCGCGCCCGCATCCGGATTTGCTCGCGGGTTATGGCGCGTAATCGATTGTCATTCGCCGCGCGACTCCGCAGTTAGCCCCGGGTCATGACCCGGGGCTAAATGGGACATGGACATCAATGCTGGTACTGGCCGCAAATCTCGGTTCGACCTCCTTTAAGTTCAAGCTGCTCGACATGAGCGCGAACGGGGAGGAAGTTGCGCGCGGCGGATATGAGCGCATCGGGCAAGAAAACTCCCCGTACCCGAATCATGCCGCAGTCATCGAGGTCATCCTGAAGCAGCTCGAGCGCAAGCCCGATGCGATCGGGTTCAAGGCGGTGCACGGCGGGCCGATCTCCGGCGCGGTGCGGGTAACCGATGAGGTGATCGCGACGATGGAACAGTTCGCCGACGTCGCCCCGGCGCACAACCCGCCGTACATCGCGGCCATGCGCGCGTTCGCCGACAAGCTCCCAGGCACCCCGCAGGTCGCGGCGTTTGAAACGGCGTTTCACCAGACGATCCCGCTCAGCCGCCAGGTGTACGGCATCCCACACGAGTGGACACAGACGCTGGGCATCCGCCGCTACGGCTTCCATGGCGCCAGCCACCGTTACATCGCGACGCGCGTGGTCGAGCTGGTCGGCAAGGAGCGGTCGCGGCGAATCATCAGCTGCCACCTGGGCGGCTCGTGCTCCGTGTGCGCGATCGAGAGCGGCAAGAGCGTCGCCAACAGCTTCGGCATGACGGCGCAGTCGGGCGTGTTCCACAACAACCGCGTCGGCGACTTTGACGCCTTCGCCTTGACCAAGCTGACCAAGCAGGGGCTGAGCCTCGGCGAAATCTTCAGCAAGCTCGGCAAGGAAGGCGGCCTGCTCGGCATCAGCGGAGTGTCGAACGACATGCGCGACGTCGAAAAAGCAGCGTCCGACGGGAATCACCGCGCCAAGCTGGCTATCGACGCGTTTGTCGAGAGCGTCCGCGGATTTATCGGCCAGTACCTCGTCGTGCTCGGAGGTTGCGATGTGCTCGCCTTCACCGGCGGCATCGGCGAAAACGGCGCTGCCATCCGCGAAGCGATCTGCCGCAACCTGCAATGGGCGGGCATCAGCCTCGACCAGGCGAAGAACCAGGTGCGCGCGCGGGAAGAGAAAATCAGCGGCGTCGAATCCGACGCCGACATCTGGATCGTGCCGACGAATGAAGAACTCATCGTGGCGCGGCAGACGGTCAGCGTGCTGAATGCGAATTGAGCCCGTAGCACGGGTTTTTAACCCGTGCATTTCGAATGAAAAGAACACGGATTGAAACCCGTGCTACGCAGGAGCGAGTTATGGCAAATGGCGAAGCAATCGGACTGATTGAGACCAAGGGCATTGTGGCCGCCGTCGAGGCATGCGACGCGGCGCTGAAGGCGGCGAACGTGCAGTTCGTCGAGCAGCACAAGGTGGGCAGCGGATTGGTGGCCATCACCCTCAAGGGTGACGTCGCCGCCGTGCGCGCTGCCGTCGACGCCGGCGCCGAAGCGGGCGGCCGCGTGGGCGAGATCGTCAGCGTGCACGTGATCCCGCGCCCGCACGGGGATGTCGCCAAGATGGGATAGGCCAGTGCTGAGTGCTGAGTTCTGAAGTGCCGAGTAACGCGGCACTCCCACTCGCACTCAGCACTCAGAACTCAGGACTTCCATGTTCTTAGCCCGCATCACCGGCCAGGTCGTGGCGACGCAGAAGGACAAGACGCTCAGCGGCCAAAAGCTGCTGCTCGTCGAGCCCCTCAACGTCAAGTACGACGAGGCCCCCGACGGCAGCAGCAAGCCGGCGTCGCTCGGGAACACCAACCGGGCGATCGTCGCGATCGACGCGGTCGGCGCGGGCGAGGGGCAGCTGGTGCTTGTCGTGCAGGGCAGCTCGGCGCGGATGACCGAGCAGACGAAGAACCTCCCCGCCGACGCGGTGATCGTCGGCATCGTGGACTCCGCCACGTACGCGGGACAGACGTTCTTCCAGTCGCAAAGCTAGGCGTGACACGGGCGTCCCGCCCGTGCTTACGGTTCACGCACGGGCGAGACGCCCGTGTCACGAGACGCAGCCATGAATCAAGCACTTGTACAAGACGTGGTCGCCGAGGTGATGAAGCGGCTCGGCGATCGAAGGCCGGGGGGCAACGGCGCCGGCGCGCGTCGCCCCACCGGAGTCCGCGCCGGCGAGGATGCGCCCGCCAATGAGCCGCAGCGCCGTGCGACCTACGCGCAGCCGCACCGCGCCGACGTCCCCATGGGGCAGCACGGCATCTTCTCCAGCGTGGACGACGCGGTCCGCGCGGCTACCGAGGCGCAGAAGAAGCTCGTGCGGCTCTCGCTCGATGAGCGCGACCAGATCGTCAAGTTGATCAAGTCGATCGCGACGGAAAATGCTCATAAGTGGGGAAAACTTGAGCTGGACGAGACGAAGATCGGGCGACTGGATCACAAGATTGAGAAGCTGCAGATCCTCGAGCTTGTCCCCGGCGTCGAGTACCTCACGACGAACGCCAACAGCGGCTCCAACGGCGTCTGCCTCGAGGAGTTCGCGCCGTTCGGCGTCATCGGCATCATCACCCCCGTCACCCACAGCGTGCCGACGCTCAGCGCCAACGCGGTCAACATGATCGCGTCGGGCAATGCGATCGTCGCCAACCCGCACCCCAGCGGCGTGAACTGCGCCGCCGTCGCCGTTCGCGAGTACAACAAGCAGATCAACGCGAAGTTCGGCGTCGATCACCTGATCACCTGCATCGTCCCGCCGACGCTGGAGACGGCCGAGGCGATCTTCAACCATCGCGACATCCCGCTGCTCGTGGTGACCGGTGGTCCCGCCGTCGCCCGCGCGGCGCTGGCGGCGAAGAAGCGCGCGATTGTCGCCGGCCCGGGCAATCCGCCCGTCGTCGTCGATGAAACCGCGTGCCTCAAGAACGCCGCCGAGTCGATCGTCAAAGGCGGGGCGTACGACAACAACCTCCTGTGCATCGGCGAGAAGCAGGTGTTCGCGGTGGAGTCGATCTTCGACAAGCTGATGTCGCAGATGGAGCGCGCGGGCGGATACGTCCTGAGCAAGTCGCAGATCGACGCGCTCACGCAGAAGGCGTTTAAGGTCGATCCGAAGGACGGCAAGCCGCACGTGGACAAGGCGCTGGTCGGCAAGGACGCGAGCGTGCTGGCTGAAGCGGCAGGCGTCCGCGTGCCCCCGACCACTCAGCTGCTCGTCGGCGAGACGGACTTCAACCACCCGTTCGTCCAGCAAGAGCAGATGATGCCCTTCGTCCCGTTCGTGCGCGTGAAGAACGTCGACGAGGCGATCGACCTGGCGATCAAGAGCGAGCACGGCTACCGCCACACGGCGCTGATCCACTCGCGCAACCTGGACACGATCACGCGATTCGGACGGCAGGCGAACGTCACCCTCTTCGTCGTGAACGGCGCCAGCATGGCCGGCCTGGGGCTGGGCGGGCAAGGTTACCTCAGCTACAGCATCGCCACCCCGACCGGTGAAGGCATCACCACACCGTTGACGTTCACGCGCTATCGCCGGGTGATGGTGACGGGGAGCCTTCGAATGATCTGATCTTTACGTAGCACGGGTTTTTAACCCGTGCTCTTTCGTGAAGTGAAGACACGGGTTGAAAACCCGTGGTACGGCAAAAGCAGAATGCAATTGGCAACGGTCATCGGCCACGCGACTTCGACCATCAAGCACCCGTCGCTGCATGGGTGGCGGCTGGTGATCGCGCAGCCGCTGGGGGCATCACGGCAGCCGGAGGCGGATCCGATCGTGGCCGTGGACAAGTTCGGGTCGGCGCCGGGGCAGACGATCATCTTCAACTCCGACGGGCGCGGGGCCCGGGAGTACGTCGGCAGCGAGAAGAGTCCGGTCCGGTATTTCGTGGTCGGGATTGTGGACGAACGACAGTAGCGAGCAATGATTTTCACCGCCCGACAGCTCCAAGACCTGCACAAGACGAACGGTCACGTGACCGTCCCCGTCGGCGCGCGCGTCACCCCGCTGGCGCAGGACTGGCTGCGGGCGAAGAAGGTGGTCCTGAGGTATGGAACAAACGGCGCCGCGATGCAACCGCCCGCCGCTTCAGCGGTCGGTCCAGCTCTGGTCCAGCAGAAACCGCTGCCGCTGATGGTCGCACCCGCCGGCACGCTGCTGTGGTGGTGCGACGGACCCTGCGGCCAGGCGAAAGGCGCGATCGCGGCCCAGGCGCGCGAATCGAGCCTCGAACCGCTCGACATCCCGGCCAGCAGCGACAACCTTCTCCCGGCAATCAAGCAGGTCGCGCGCCAAGTGAACTCCGGCCGCGCATCGGGCGGAATCCTGCTCGTGCAGTCCGGCGCAGCCGCCATCGTGTACGCCAACCGCTACCCCGCGCTGCGCGCCATCCTCGGCACGTGTCGCCAGTCCGTCGAGCAAGGCGTGCAGCATGTGGCCGCTAACGTGCTGGTGATCGAGTATCCGTACCACTCGCTCCCGCAGGTGCGGAACATTCTCATCCCGTTCGTCCGCGGACGCCGGGAAATAAGCGAGGACGTACAACGGCAACTCGCGGAACTGTCGAGCTGCGCTTGACGTTCAACGTGGCACGGGTTTTCACCCCGTGCTTCAGATGGAAACGCACGGGTTGAAAACCGTGCCACGAAGAAATGCGAATCGGAATTGTAAAAGGTCGCGTCACGCTCAGCCGCTCCTACGACACCCTCGTCGGCGGACGGTTCCTGATCGTTGACGTGCAGGACCGCTTCTCTTTGTCCGGCAAGGCCCGGAAATCGACGGAATCGCTCGTCGTCTACGACCACCTGGGGGCAACTGACGGCGACCTGATCGCCTTTACCGAGAGCCGCGAGGCGACGATGCCCTTTTACCCGGAGAAGCGCGTCCCGCTCGACGCGTACAACGCGGCGATCCTGGATCACGCATCGGTGACGCATGAAATCTGATCTGTGCACGGGCGAGTCGCCCGTGCCACGAGGTGACCACTATGGCTTATGGCGCAAACGGCAACGGCAACAAAAACCCCGCCCCCCGCATCCCCGAGTTCAAGCTCAAGGAGCAGATGGCGGAGATCGGGCGGAAGATCTGGCTCAAGGGGTTCTGCGCCGGCAACGAGGGTAATCATTCGTACCGGCTCAGCGAAGACCGGGTGCTGTGCACGCCGTCGCTGATTTCCAAGGGTAACCTGAAACCCGACGACATGTGCGTGGTGGACATGGAGGGCAAGCAGATCTCGGGCAAGCGCAAGCGCACCAGCGAGATCCTGCTGCACCTGGCGATCTACAAGGAACGACCGGACGTGCGGGCGGTCATTCACTCGCACCCGCCGCACGCGACGGCGTTCGCCATCGCCGACATCGAGCTGCCCACGTGCATCCATCCCGAAGCCGAAGTGTTTCTCGGCCCGGTGAAGACGGCGAAGTATGTCACGCCCGGCGACACCCGGCTGGGCGAATCGATCCGCCCGTACGTCAAGGACTCGAACACGATCCTCCTCGGCAACCACGGGGTCGTCTGCTACGGCCCGGACCTGGAGGACGCGTATTACAAGCTGGAGATCGTCGACGCGTATGCGCGAATCCTGCTGCTGACCAAGCAGCTGGGCAGCGTGCGGCCGCTGGGGTCGCAGGAGATGAAAGAACTGCTGGACCTCAAGAGCCGCTTCGGCATGTTCGATCCGCGAACCGCGCCGGGAGCGACGCCGGAATCGCAGACCTGTGCCGGAACGGATTTTCTCTCGCGCGTGGGAGGCGAAATCGGCACGAAAGGCAGGATGGCGACGGCCGGCGGAGGGACCGTGCCGGTGCCGCAGGGGTCGGAGCTGCGCCCGACAACGGCGGTGCAATCATCCCCGATGGAAAAGGCGATCCACGCGATGGCCCCGCAGAACTACGACGCCGACGTCGAACAGCTCGTGCAGACGATCACCGACCAGATCATGGCGTCGGTGGGGTAAAGAAGCAGGCACGAAGGCACGAGGGCGCGCAGGCACGAAGGACCTGCGACACGCGCGGCCTTCCCCTTCGTGCCTCCGTGCCTTTGTGCCTTCGTGCCTCGGACCTCACATGAAAGTCAGCATCATCGGCGGTGGCGGACGGGTCGGCAGCAACGCTGCCTTCGCCCTCCAATGCGCCGGCATCGTCAGCGAAATTCACCTCCTCGACGCCAACGAGCAGATGGCCGCGGGCGAAGCGCTTGATCTCATCCACGGCACGAGCGTCGCCGGCGATCAGAAAGTCTATGCCGGCAATTACGAGAAGACGGCCGATGCCGATCTCGTGTGCATCACGGCCGGATTGCGCCGCAAGCCGGACGAGAGCCGGCTCGACCTGATCAACCGCAACGTCGCGCTGTTCAAGCAGATCCTCGACTCACTGAAACAAGCGGGGCTGAAGAGGGACGCGATCATCTTCGTCGTGTCCAACCCGGTCGACGTGCTCACGCGCCTGGCGATCGACACCCTCAAGTGGGACCCGAGCAAGGTGATCGGGTTGGGCACGCAGCTTGACACCGCCCGCTTCCGGTCGCTGATCGCGCTGGAAACCGGGCTTCCACCCAGCCAGATCAAGGCGCTGATTCTCGGCGAACATGGTGACAGCATGGTGCCGATCTGGTCGAGCGCCACCGTCGGCGGGATGCCGCTGATCAAGCTGCCGGGCTTCAACGGAACCGTGCAGGAGCGCGTCTTCCAGCGCACCAAAACCAGCGGCGCGGAGGCAATCAAGCTCAAGGGCGGCGCGGGCTGGGCGGTGGGTCTAACGATCGCGGAAGTGATTCACCCGATCGCGCTCAATCAGCCCAAGCTCCTGCCGATCAGCACGCAGCTGACGGGCGAGTACGGCATCCGCCACACGTGCACGAGTGTGCCCACGCTGATCGACCGCCGTGGCGTCGTCAGCCGCCACGAGATCGAACTTTGGCCCCGCGAAGCATCGGCGATGGTGCAGAGCGCCAAAGCGCTTGATGCGACCTATGCGCAAGTTCAGAAGTAGATTGAGCCGCACATGAACGCAGATAAACGCCGAGAAGGCTCTCTTGGTTTATCTGCGTTTTCTGCGTTCATCTGCGGCAAATAACACAATGAAATCACTCGACCAGAAGCTCGCTAACATTCATGCCAACCCGAGCGGTGCGCGGGATTTCATCCTTGCCGACGCGAAGGACGCGGACATGGCCGCGGGGCTGGCGGCGCCGGGGAAGGACGCGGTGACGGGAAAGATCCGCTCGCTCAGTGACTACCGCGATCAGATGCGCGAGGTCGTCCGCCAGGGGCTCGTCGACATCATGCTGATGTCGGCCTCTACGTCGGAGGTGCTGACGATCGATGAGCGGCTGTTCGACAACTCCGCCATCACCCCCGCCGTCCGCGCGAACGACACAACCGACATCCACCTGATGACCGGCGGCACGTACGCCGCCGAGCCGTCTCGGCCGTTTCGCACGGCGACGATCGAGCAGATCCAGAGCGGCAAGATCGATCCCACGCCCGTCGAGCGCCGCCGCGGCGCGAATCTGGGGCTGTACTCGATCACGCCGAACAACAACGTCGCGTTCGACTATCCGACGCTCACTGCGTACAAGGAATTCCGCATCGAGGCCGAACAGAAGGGATTCCGCCATTTCCTCGAAGTGTTCGACCCCAACGCCTGCGGCGGCGCGTGCCCCCACGACCTGGGGCGATTCATCAACGACTTGATCGTCCGCACGCTCGCCGGCGTCCCGCGCAGCGGTCGGCCGATCTTCCTCAAGATCGCCTACCACGGGCCCAAGGCCATGGAGGAGCTGGCGGCGTACGACCCGCATCTCGTCCCCGGCATCCTCGGTGGCTCCAGCGGCACGACGCACGACGCGTTCAAGCTGCTGGAAGAGGCGAAACGATACGGCGCCCGCGCCGGCCTGTTCGGGCGGAAGATCAACAACAGCGAGCACCAGCTTGCGTTCGTCGGCTTCCTGCATGCGATCGCCAATGGGCAGATCAAGGCTGAAGAAGCCGTGCGCGCATATCACGGCGAATTGCAGAAGCTCAACATCAAGCCGTACCGGTCGCTGAAGGACGACATGGAGCTGACGACCACCGCAACGAGCTATGCGGGGACGGGGAGCAGCGTGTCGACGGCGCAACCGAGCAGGACGAGCAGGACGACTGCGGCGCCGAAGCCCGTTGCATCCGCCAAGTCGCAAGCGGCGGCGCCGGCGACAGCGGTCGTTTTTCCGGTGCACGCGGACGGGTCACCCGATTTCAAGAAGATGACCTCCGCGCAGAAGGTTGCGTTCGCGCGGCAGCGGATTCACAACGACATCGCGCGGAACAACGGATCGTGAACGCGCGAAACTGTCATCCTGAGGTACTCCGAAGGATCTCACGCGTCCGGACGCCAAGCTCCTTCGGAGGACCTCAGCTCAGGATGGCAGGAGCAGAAGAAGAATGGTTCTGTAATTGACTCGCTTCATGCTCATCCCCGTACGTCAATCCCGACTGAAGGAGCTGCTCCAGCGCCGCGGCATGAGCGACCTGGATTCCCTCGCCGCCGAGCTGCGCGTGTCGCAGTCAACGGTGCGGCGGGATGTCGAGTCCCTCGTCACGCAGGGTCTCGTCCGCCGCACGCACGGCGGGGTCATTTGGGTCGGCGACGGTACCGCCCCCACCCGGCCGTATGCTTTCGACCAGCGCATGGGCTACCAGCTCGACGCCAAACGCTCCATCGCGCAGGCCGCGAAGGACCTCGTCCGCCCCGGCGAAACCATTCTCATCGACGGCGGCACGACCACGTTTTACCTGGCCGAGGAACTGCTCGGCCAACCCCTCCAGATCGTCACCAATTCGCTGCCCATCGCGAACCTGTTCACGAACGATGAGAACGTCGAGCTCGTGCTCACTGGCGGCCTCACCTACCCCCGCTACGGCGTCCTGCTCGGCCCCACCGCCGAGAGCGTCCTGGCCACCATCCACACGCAGACGATGTTCTTCAGCGTCGCCGGGGTGCACGATGGATCGCTTTACAACCAGAACCTCCTGCTCGTTCAGTCCGAACGTCGCATGATGGAGCAGGCGCAGAAGGTCGTGTTGCTGGCCGATTCCGGCAAGTTCGGTCAGCAGGCGCTCTCGAAGCTCTGCGCGATTGAGGAGATCGACGTGGTGGTGAGCGACGCAAAGCTCAGCCGCGAGCATCAGAAACGCGTCCGTGACGCGGGGTGCGAACTGATCATCGCGAAGTGATTCCGCTTCCCTTCCAGGTGCAAAGGCAGACGGCAAATGAGGCGTCAGGGCCCCAGCTGTGTGATCCTGTCCCCGCTCAGCGCGGCGCGATGCTGGGCGGGAGTCATGCCCAGCTCGCGGCGGAAGACGAGGCGGAAACGGCGCAGGTCGGCGAATCCGCAGGCATAGGCGATCTCCGACAGCTTGCGCGGCGGCTTGAGCGCCAGGAGCTCCCTGGCCCGCGCCAGGCGGGCGCGGATGATGAACTGGTACGGCGTGCATCCCAGGGCGCGCTTGAACGCCAGCTCCAGCGAACGTCGCGGAACGCCCGAAGCATGCAGCACCGCCTCGACTCCAAACACTTCCGAAAGGTGGTGCCGGACGTACTCAATCGCCCGCGCGACGCAGACGCTGTCAACGATCACCGCATGGGTGGAGCGGTCCTGGACGAATCCCAACGGCTGAATGAGCACTGGAAAGGCGAGGGCGGTCTGCCGAATCCGTGGTGGAGTGGTGCGCGTCCGCGCGACGATCGTCGCCGCCGCTGCAAAGGGGCGTGGCCGGGTCTCGTACCCGAGGAGTCTGGACATGGACTTCTCCTCTTCGTCCGCGGCTCGAGGTTTGAGTCCTGGGAGTTGCGCCCTCACCGAAGTTGCGCCTTCACTGGAGTTGCGCCGTCACCGCAGGTCGCGTCCGCCGACAGAACGATAGGAAAACGGTTCATCGGACTGAATAGCGGGAGTGACAGATTCCATATAGAATCTGCCACGTGCCAAAACCAGAGATCAAGCCGCAGGGCAGCTACTGGGTTTCGATCCCGCAGGTAGCGGTTCCCGAGATGTACCCCTGCGCGCCGACGGCCATGGGCCGCGGGCGATTCGCGCCGGGGGACCCCTACCCATTCCGGCAGCATCCGCTGGATTATCCCTATGACTGGTCCGCAGGGCGGATTCTGCAGGCTTTTCAGATCATCTACGTCACCCACGGCGGGGGCACGTTCCGCTCCGGCGAGGAGCGCAAGCGGCAACGCGTGGATGGCGGGAGCGTGCTGCTTCTGTTCCCGGGGGTGTGGCATCACTACACGCCGGATATAGAAACTGGGTGGACGGAGCACTGGATCGAATGCCAAGGCGCCGCCTTCGAGCGGGCGCTGTTGCTGGGGACGATTCGGCGGGAGCGCCCGGTGCTGCGGGTCGGGATGAACCACGACCTGCTGGACGCGTTCAACCTGTGCCACCGATGGGCCCAGCGCGCCGTTCCCTCGCGCGCATCGGCGCTGGCGGCTCTGGCGCTGCACCTGCTGGCCATTGTGGAAGCCGCCGACGAGTCCTCAGGCCCGCCGAGCGAAGCCGACCGCATGATCGAGCGGGCGCAGGCTGTCATCGTCGAACGCTTTCACGAGCGCCTGGACATGCGCGAGCTCGCTGCGTCTCTGGGCGTCGGTTATTCCTACCTCCGGCAGCGGTTCAAAGCTCGCACCGGCATCAGCCTCAAACGGTATCACGTGCAGGTCCGGATCCAGCGGGCGCAGGACCTGCTGGCGAACACCGACAAGTCGGTCAAGGAAATCGCCGACCTGCTCGGTTTCGATTCGCCCTATCACTTCTCGGCGCAGTTCAAGTCGCGCACCGGTCTCGCGCCCCAACTGTGGCGACGGCGGCGGCCCGCGCCGGATGGTCGGGTGTGAACAATCAAGATTGGTTGCTGCGTGCGGGGTGACAGGGACTCAAGCAGGAACGGCAACGAAGATCTGGTTGAACGGGGAGACGTGGCGCACATATGCAATGTATCGTCCATCGGGCGAGAAGACGCACGCCTCCGGCCGCGGCGCCACTGCGTCGCTGGAGCGCGGCAACAGCCGGGTTGCGCGACCCGTGGCGACGTGGGTTACGAATACGCTGTTGTCCGCAACGTACGCGATCCATCGTCCGTCGGGGCTCCAGGAGAATGCCGAAGCGATGCTCCACGGGTTGCGCGTCACCTGCTGGGGCTCGCCGCCATTCGGCGAGATTGTCCAGATCTGCACGACGCCGCCGTCGTCTTTCATCAGCATGGCGATGCGCGACCCATCGGGCGAGCTGCGCATCCAGTGGCGGACGCCCTGCAACCCCGGAAAGCGGCGACTTTGGGTGCGGGTGAGGCGTCGCTGGACAGTGCCTTTCGGCGGCAACGGCCGGCGCGACGTGGTGCCCTGTAATGGGCCGTCGCCAGGGATCGTCAGGTCCTCCGGCAGGTCGGCGATGAACGCTTCAGTGATGCTTTGACCGGAGTCGGTAAGAACGTCCCCTCGAAACGCGATCGCACGCGCTTGGCGCGTGCCGTCCGGCTTGAGATACCCGTTCGCGCCGACCCACCCCTCCTCGCACGCCTTCGCGATCTCGTCGGACCCCGGGCGCGGACGCGCCGTGGTTCGGGTGACGAGCACGCTGAAGGCCACGCCGTCATGGTTGCGCGGATGATCCCTTGAAACCGCGACCGGATGCTGCAGGAAACTGACGCCGATGTTGCGCTGATCTATGTCTGCATCGGCGAGGTGCGCGGTCGGCGCCGCGACATGTTCGAGGATCGCATCGTTGTAGGTGAAGCTGACACAGCGGCCGTCACCGCTGAAGGTGTGGACGTGGCTTCCGCCGCGCAGTGCTCCGGGGGTGAACGGCGGCGCTAGATCTCGTGCATCGAGGTTTACCGCGACGCCCGGGCGGCCGCGCTCGACCATCACGCCCTGCCTGTGCGCTGGGCCGTACTGCCAGTCGCGCGTCGGACGTTCCGGACCATGGATAAAGACACACCGCTCGTCCACCGGGCTGGTCGTGACAACACCGCAGGCGGCGCCGTTCTTCGACTCATACAGGAGCCGGACCTCCCCCGTCTCAACGTCCACTTCCTCGATGCGCGTGCCGTCGAAGACATCGCCGGCCGGTGTCGAGCGGACGTCGTACACAATGCGCTTGCCGTCGCGCGACCAGACGCCGATGTTCGTGAGGACGTGGCCGTGCGGTGCCGAGGTGATCTGCCGCTCCACCGCCCGGGGCTCAGACTTCGGCCCCGCGCCATGCACGGGCGGAGCCGAAGCCGCGCGGCCGGTGATCGCTCTGATCGTGTCGCCCAATACCACCTAGTCTAGCAATCTCCGGCAGATGTACGCGATTTGCTGGAAGTTCATCTCGCCGCCTCAAGCGGTCGGGCGGCATCTCTAGCTGAGCCCGTCTGCAAAACCTCGGTAAGTTCCGCTCTCATTTCGCCCGGGTTGGCCGGCATTTTGCGGCCCATTCTCGTGTGCGCAGCTGCCGGGAGGGAGGTGTTTCCATGCGAGAGGAGGAACACCATGGAGAGAAGATTTCGTGACCGCATGGAAGCCGGCCGGGTGCTCGCGGAGAAGCTGTCGGACTATGCCAATGCTTCGGACGTGCTGGTGCTGGCACTGCCGCGCGGCGGGGTGCCGGTGGCGTACGAGGTGGCCCGTGCCCTTGGTGCGCCGCTGGACGTGTTCGTGGTTCGCAAGCTCGGCGTGCCGGGGCACGAGGAACTGGCAATGGGCGCCATTGCCAGCGGGGGCGTCCGCGTCGTCAATGACCACGTGCTTCACATGCTGAACATCCCCACATCCGTTGTGGACCGCGTGGCGTCGCTGGAAGAGGCGGAGTTGCGCCGGCGCGAACGCGCGTACCGCGGCGAGCGGCCACCACCCACTGCCCGCGGCCGGCGCGTCATCCTCATCGATGACGGACTGGCCACCGGCTCCACCATGCGCGCCGCCGCGTCGGCGGTGCGCCGGCAGGACCCGGCGGAGCTCGTCGTGGCCCTCCCGGTGGCGGCCGAGGAGACCTGCAACGAATTCCGCACCGAAGTCGACCGCATCATCTGCGCCATGACCCCCGAGCCGTTCCGCGCGGTCGGCATGTGGTACGAGGACTTCTCTCAGATCACCGACGCCGAGGTCCACGAGCTGCTGGAACGCGCCGCGCGCGAGACGGGCCGTGCACCGTCGCCCGCCCGCGCGGAAAACGCCCGCGCGGAGCCCTCCCCAAACGTATGGAGGCAATAGGCGACCATGCCACACCACAAGGAAGCGAATCATCCGCACAATCACCGATTCGGCGCGCCTTCTCCATGGCCGAAGCGACGACTTCGATTCCCTGCTCGACGCGATCGGCGACGCCCGGTTCGTCCTGCTGGGCGAAGCGTCTCACGGAACGAACCGGCGCAAGTCGCTTGCACGCATTCAGGCAGTGCTCAACACCGACGGTGTGTCTACACGATGCTCGTTGTCTTCTCCACCGCCGCGGCCAGCGGCCTGGCGTATTCCGGGCCGAACAGCAGCAGGTGATTGATCATCGGATACAGCTGGTACACCGGCCGGCGGAAGCGGTGGTAATCGGGGTCCAGCTTGTGCCGCCGCTGGTAGGCTTTCATGAACGCCGGCGTCACCGTGTGGAACAGCTCCATGTACGCGATCTCGGCTTCGGCGTGAGCGTACTTGCAGTTGGGGTCGAGCAGCGCGCTGACGTGCCATTCGCCATCGGAATCGGGCTTCACGAGCAAATTCGACGACCACATGTCCCAGTGCACCAGCCGCGGGCAGTCGGTATGCGCGATGAGCCGCTCGAGCCGCTCGTGCACGCGGCCGATCTGCTTGCGGCACTTGGTCGCCAGGTGCGGCGACTTCTCCGCCTCGTGCCAGATTACATCGTACACCTCCCGATAAAACGCCGGCCAGCTCGCGAACTCCTTCTGCTCGCCGTCGGTCACCTTGCAGTACGAACCATGCGTGCAGTCGTGCATCGCCGCGACGACGTCGGCCAGCCGCTCCTGCAACCGATCGAACGTCTCGGGCGAGCAGCGCTTCTTCGCCTCGGCCAGGTCCACGCCCTCCACGTACTGGATGAGGATATAGCTGAATGGATGATCGAGCGTCCCCGTCTTCGCGACGTACACCTCGGGCACCGGGACGCCGCAATCCCGCAGGAGCTTGAGCTGATGGGCCTCCCGCTCGTAAGCCCGATCGACGCGATGCGGGGAGATTTTCAGGACCGATTTGTGCCGGTCCTTCGTCGTCAGGCACAAGGTCGTGTTGATATGTCCCCCCGGAAGAGGGGTAACCTCTTCGAGCTCCGCCGCCGCGCCCTTCCACTCCTGGACGATACGGCGGAGCTCCTGCCACGAAATGTCTTCTGTCCCTGACATCGTGGTGCGGCGACGCGCATCATCGCATTCCCTCCCGCCGCGCACAACCACTTTTCCCGCCCAAACGTGCTGATCGCTGCGGTGTCATGGACGATCGAGTATGGACGATCCGCTGTCAGCCATCCCCGCGGCTGAGCGCGTGGTCCACGACCCCGCGCGGCGCGACGCGGGGTCACGTTGTTGATGTACGTCCCTATTTCTCAAGGTACAAGATCTGGACGGTAATAATCACCGTGCCCCCTTTCTGTCCCCTCTGTTTTCTTCCGTTGCTGGAGTTACTTCCAAATCGATCGGCGGGGTTACCAACGTACCCTGCCATACGCCCGGGCGGTCAACGGTGTAGGTGGCCACGAGGCGGTAAGTTCCCAGGTACCATCCGTACGCAAAATCCGCGCATGCCTGTCGATGATTCGTCTGCTGGTCATCGACGACCGCCGCCGTTGTCGGCGACTGCTTCACGGGACAGGGAAGGACCTGAACGGAAATTCGATCAAGAGGTGCGAGAACCGCTCGTTCAACAGGTGCGGGTTTTAACAACCTCTGGGCCCAACGAATATGCACTTTCTGCCCAGATATCGCATGCGCTGTGATGACGACGTTCCGGTTGTGGTCGACCGGATAAGGATGATCACCAGCGGCGGAGATGATCGGCAAGATGTGCGGCAACTCGAGCGTGATTCGTCGGTTGCTGGCATTGCGAATGTCGAGGCGAAGGTGCAGTGACTCGCCAACCTTCAGAGACGATTGTTCGGAGACGAGCTTTACTTGGAGGCCGTGAACTTTTTCGCCCCATCCTTCAACCTGTGCCGGACGAGTGGTGGACAGGTCCGGTCCCATGATTGCATCGTCTGCCTCCGCAGCGCAGGCGAGGGCACCGACGAGAAATGCGAGCACCAACGAAACGCGGAGGCACGTGATAAACCAGATACACGTACACATGGCAGGCTCCGGATGCGACTCACGAGGTCATCGTGTATCAATTTCCTCTTGGGACGCGTCTGAAAAGTCGTCAAACGCGCCGTTGCCCAGATATGTGCCGCGTGCGGTGGAGCTTTGCATTATGCCGCCAGGACGGTGCAACACTCCGCAGACCAAAGGGGGACGTAGCTGTTCCAAGGCTTCTACCAGGGCTACAACTTCGTTGATCTTCCTACGTGATCTTACCAAGAAAGGCCGCGGCGTTGCCGTCCTTGCGAAAGATCGTCTGGTGGTTGTTCCCGCGGTTGAGGACGTGGTCCACGATCCGGCCCGGCGCGACGCGTGCGATGCGTGGCATGGATTCAGCCTACCCACCCGCCACGACAGCGGGGAAGTTATTCAGGAATGTCCGAATGTCCCCTTCTCTGTCCCTTCCGCCGCGCACAGCCTGACAGGGTAAAAACATTCAACGAGTGAGCAGGGTCGCGCCGTGCATGCGGCGCCGGCGTTGGATTCACATTTGCCCCCTGACCTGTAGAATGCCGCGCCGCCGTCATCGGTGAAGGGACGCGTGCAATGGCTTCGGTCTGCTTCTACTTCCAGGTCCACCAGCCATTTCGGCTCAGGCGTTACAGCGTCTTCGACACCGACCGCGATTACTACGACGATCACAAGAACGCCGAAATCGCCCGCAAGGTGGCGCACAAGTGCTACCTCCCGGCCAACCGCATGCTGCTGGACACCATCCGCATGCACGAGGGGCGGTTTCGCATCGCGTACTCGGTTACGGGTGTCGCGCTGGAGCAGTTGCAGCGCGCTGTTCCGGAGGTGATGGAGAGCTTCCACCAGCTCAATGAGACGGGGTGCGTCGAGTTTCTCGACGAGACGTATCACCACTCGCTGGCGTTTTTGTACTCGCGTGAGGAGTTCCGGACGCAGGTCGAGCTGCACCGCGCGAAGATAAAAGAACTGTTCGGGCAGGAGCCGCGCGTCTTTCGCAATACGGAGCTGATCTACAACAACGACCTGGCCCACTTCGTGTCGCATATGGGGTATGACGCGATCATCACCGAAGGCGCGGACCACATCCTCGGCTACCGCAGCCCCAACTATGTGTACCGCCCGCCGCACGCGCCGAAGCTGAAGCTGCTGCTGAAGAACTACCGGCTGAGCGACGACATCGCCTTTCGCTTCTCTAACCGCTCCTGGGAGCAGTGGCCGCTGACGGCCGAGAAGTTCGCGCGCTGGGTGAATCAGATCAACGGCAACGGATTCCTCTGCAACCTGTTCATGGACTACGAGACCTTCGGCGAGCACCAGTGGGCCGACACGGGCATTTTCGACTTCATGCGCCACCTGCCCGGGGAGGTGATGAAGCACCCGGACAACAACTTCCTCACCCCCAGCCAGGTCTGCGATGTGTACGAACCGGTGGGCGAGATCGACGTGCCGCACATGATCAGCTGGGCCGACACCGAGCGCGACCTCTCGGCATGGCTGGGCAACGCGATGCAGTCCAACGCGCTGCACGAGCTGTACAAGCTGGAAGGCCCCCTGCGCGAGAAGGGGGACGAGCAGTTGCTGGATGACTGGCGCAAGCTGACGACGAGCGATCACTTCTACTACATGTGCACGAAGTACTGGGCCGACGGAGACGTGCACAAATACTTCAGCCCGTACGAGAGCCCCTACGACAGCTACATCAACTTCATGAACGTCCTGGACAACGTCCAGACGCGGCTGCGGGAATCGGCGGCGGTGTAAACATCTCACCCCACGCTCGGCGGCCCCCTTTCGCTTCGTCAGGTGAGCCACCGGGGGCTGAAAACGCTCTCCTGCAACCGTTTCACACGCCAAACGTCCCTCAGCCGGAGCATTGCCCGGAAAAAATTACCCATTTTGACATAAAACCGTGGCTTTCTGAGAAATCGGCGATAAAACACTATCCGTCGACCGCTATACGCGCCTTCGGGCGCTGCCGAAGGCGGCGGGTCAATGCGAGGCCGACTCGCGGTGGTCCGGCGGTGGCGCGGTGGCGGAGCGGCTTGTTCCTGTTTCCGCTTGATGGGCTGCATTAGGGCTGCTGCGCGGATTGGGCTCGGCGATGTTGCGTCGCCGGTTGCGCGGAGCCACGGCAGAATCGTTCTGATCCCATGAGACGCATCCACGGAGGAGTTCACGTGGCGCACCCGTTCCGTCATCGTGCCCGCCGCACGAGGTTGTCTGATCCTGCGCTGAGCGCCTCATCACAAGCCCGCACGTTCTCGGAGCAGGCGCTGGCGCACGGGCTGGAGCCGCTGGAGGCGCGGCGGATGCTGTCGGTCGCTACCGACGAGCAGGGCTGGACGGTGTTCGGCCGCAGCGCCGACACGCGGATCATCTACGTCTCCAGCTCCGCCGGAAGCGACACCAACAGCGGGCTCGCCGAGGGCACGCCAGTCAAGACCATCGCCAAGGCCAGGACGCTGCTGCGCAACGGAGCACCCGACTGGATGCTGCTGAAGCGCGGGGATCAGTGGTCGGAGAACCTCACCGGCTGGACGCGGTCGGGGCGCAGCGCCGATGAGATGATGGTCATCGGCGCCTACGGCACGGGCGCGCGGCCGAAGCTGAACACCGGCACGTTGGGCGGCTTCAGCAACGGCGTTGCGCCGGTTGCGCACGTGGCGATCGTCAGCGTTCACTTCCACGCCCACACGCGCGATACGTCCTCGCCCGATTACGCCGGCGTCACCGCAGGCAGCTACGGATTTCATTCATCGGGGTCGCTGAGCAACGTGCTGGTGGAAGACGCGGTCTTCGACGACTACGTCTACAACCTCAGCGTCACCGGCGACGCCGTGGACATCACCGACTTCACTCTCCGCCGCTCCATCATCACCGATGCGTGGAGCACGACCGGGAAGGCGCAGGGGATGTACGCCAACGACGTCCGCGGACTGGTCCTGGAAGAAAACTTCTTCGACCACAACGGCTGGAATGAGCACGTCAGCGGCGCAGAGGCCACCATATACAGTCATTCGGTATACCTCTCGGCCGACAATTCAGGCGTAGTGATCCGCGGGAACATCATCGCCGACAGCGCCAGCCACGGCGTGCAGGCGCGCAGCGGCGGAATCATCGAAAACAATGTGTTCCTGCGCAACCCGATCAACCTGCTGTTCGGCGGCGGCTCGCCGCTGGTGATGCCGGGCGGGGTTGAGGGCCGGATCGTCGGCAACGTGTTCCTCGACAGCCGGAGCATCTCCGGCTCTTCCCGGGGGACGGGACTGGAGCTGGCCAACCTCAAGCCGGGCGGGAACCTCGTCGTCACGGACAACATTTTCACCGCCGACACCCACCGCAAGTCCGCCGCCATCACCTTCGGCCTGACGAGCGACGCGCAGAACATCTCCGAGTCGATGGGCATCAACGACCTGACGATGCGCAAGAACATCGTCTACGACTGGAACAGCGCCTGGAACATGTCCGAGAGCTTCCGCACCGGCCAGAGCGGCTACCGGGGCGTGAACAACGTGCGGATGATCGAGAACGATTTTCAGAAAACGGCAGTCAGCCGCATCGTCCGCCATGGTCCGGCGATCAACACGACTCACCTGTACTGGCAGAGCAATCGGTACCACAACGCGTTTGCCCCCAGCGGGTGGTTTCAAGTGGGCACGACGTTGATGTCGTTCGACGGCTGGAAATCGGCGGCCGAGCCGACGGCGATGAATCATTCCGTCGATTACGCCGATCCCGCGCGCTCGCTTGCCTCGTACAACGCCTCGCTGGGCGGCAGCGCGGCATTTGACGACTTTCTCACCTCCGCCGGGTCTCAGGACCGGCTCACGCTCGACGAGCGCTATACCGCAGCGGCGCTGATCAATTACATCCGCGAAGGGTTCGCCGAAGCCGGCATCGTTCCCGGCGGCGTTGCCACGACCTACGGACCGCAGGCGCAAGATTCAACCCCCGCCGATGGGCCAGTGACCGATCCGGCCGACCTCAACGGGCCCGGCGCGATCCTCAGCGCCCCGCCCACTGACCTCAACGCGCCCGGCTCCGCCAACCACAACTTCACCGTCACGTACACCGACGTCAGCGCCATCGACCTCACGACCATCGGCACGGGCGACGTCCGCGTGACCGGACCGAACGGCTACAGCCAGAATGCCACTTTCGTCTCCCGGACCACCTCCAACAACGGCAAGACAGTCGTCGCCGTCTATGGTGTGCGCGCGCCTGATGGTTTCTGGGACATCACCGACAGCGGAACGTACAACCTGGCGCTGGTTTCCGGCGCCGTGCGCGACACGTTGGGCAACAACTCTGCCGCCAACAGCGACTTCGGCTCGTTCATGGTAGATGTCCCCGCCGACACCGCGCCGCCGGCAGTCAGCGCGGCGTTTGCGCCGTCCATCACCTCCGGCGGAACGGCGCCGCAGACGTTTACCATTACGTACACCGACGAGACGGGCATCGACCTTAACACGATCGGCACGGGCGACGTGCTCGTGAGGTTCCCGGATGGTCTCACCCAGTCTGCCGCCTACGTCAGCCGTACGAGCAGCAACAGCGGCAAGATGATCGTCGCCACGTATACTCTCGCCGCGCCGGGCGGATACTGGAACGTCACTCACAACGGCACGTACAGCGTGGCGCTGGCCGACAACGCGGTGCGCGATCTCCCCGGCCAGGGCACCCCCGCCGCGGCACTCGGTGAGTTCACCGTCAATATCGCACAGCCAGACACCGCCGCCCCGACGGCGACACTCACCGCGCCGACACACACCACCGGAGGCACCCCCGCCTACGCGTTCACCGTCACATTCGACGACGAGACCGCAGTCGATGCCGCCACCGTCGGCGCGGGTGATATCACCGTCACCGGCCCGCGCGGAGAAAGCCACGCCGTGACGTTTGTCAGCAGCCAGTCGAGCAACAGCGGCAAGACGATCGCGGCGGTTTACCACATCGCGGCCCCCGGCGGGTTCTGGGACGCATCCGACAACGGCGCGTACAGCGTGGCCTTGACGAGCGGCGCAGTACGCGATGTCGTCGGCAACACGACCTCGGCCGCGGCGGTTGGGGCGTTTACGGTCAATATTGCGACCGACACCGCCGCCCCGTCACCGACCTTGTCGGCAGCGCAGGTCACTGCCCCCGGCGGTGATGTGCACACGTTCACTGTCGTCTACAACGACGCAACCGGCGTCGATGCGCCCAGCGTCGGAGACGGCGATCTGCGCGTCACCGGCCCGGGCGGGTTCAGCCAGCTCGCCAACTTTGTCAGCCGCCAGAGCTCCACCGACGGGAAGACAGTTACCGCCGTCTACACGATCAGCGCACCCGGCGGCGAATGGGACTATTTCGACAACGGCACATACCAGGTCGCTCTCACCGCCGGCGCCGTCCGCGACGTGCTCGGCAACGCAACCGGCGCAGCGGGCATCGGCTCCTTCGTCGTCAAGATCCTTGACACCGTCGCCCCCGTCGCGTCGCTCTCGGTGGCGGATGTCACGGCGCCAGGGACCGACCCGCACCCGTTCACCATCACCTACACGGACAACATCGGCGTCGACGCCGGCTCTGTCGGCGCCGGCGATCTCGTCGTGATCGGACCGGACGGGGTCGAGCGCCCCGCAACGTTCGTCAGCCGCGTCAGCACCGACAGCGGCCGGATCGTGACGGCCACGTACAGCATCGCCGCGCCGGGCGGGTCGTGGGACGGCACCGACCACGGCACCTATCGCGTGTCGCAGGAATCCGCGCAGGTGACGGATCTCGCTGGCAACGCCGCCGCCGTCGGCACGCTGGGCACGTTTGACGTCACCTTAACGCCTCCGACCCCGCCGCCCGTGGTAAGCGACGTCTTCGTCTCCGGGAGTCAGTGGACCGCTTCGTTCAGAGACTTCCTCCAGTCCAGCGGGCAAGGCGACGGCACCTACGGCTACCGGCTGACGGGTGCCCAGCACGCCGACGAACTGCCGTGGCTCAATTTGAACAAGATCAGCGTCCGCTTCAGCAAGGACGTCACGGTCTCGGCGGACGCGCTGAAGGTATTCGGGGTGAGGGTAGCGCAGTACGGCGGCGCCGTGACTTACGACCCCAGCACGTTCACCGCGACCTGGGCGCTCGCCAGCGGCGCGATCGCCAACGATAAGCTGCGGATCAGCCTGAGCGCTGGCGGCATCATCGACAGCAGCGGTCAATTGCTGGACGGCGAGTGGACCAATCCCGCGGAGACGATGCCCGTTACCGCCGGCGGCGCCGACAGCTACCCCAGCGGCAACGGCAGCGCCGGCGGCGACTTCAACATGCGGCTGAACGTCCTTCCCGGCGACGTCACCCGCGACGGCGAAGTCGTCGGCAACGATGTCACCAGCGTGCGCTTGAACCAGGGATATCTGCCCGGTCAAAGCGGGTACACCATCTTCCGCGACGTCACGGGCGACGGCGAGATCATTGGCAACGACGTCACCGGCGTGCGCTCGCGCCAGGGCCTGGTCCTGCCGGCCGGCACGCCCTGATGGCGCTGTCGCAAGCGTTCGCAGGACCGGCTTGTGGTTCAAGGTTGCCGCGCTTCCTCCTAGAATCCCCCGGCGCGACAATGCACACTAACCACGAGTTGATCCCCGAGCCGATCGGGCTTGACGCCGATGCGCTCCCCAAGCCCCTCGACTGGGTTGCGCTCTACGGAAACGACAAACCCGTCGAGCTGGAAATCGGCGTGGGCAAGGGCACATTTATCACCGAACAAGCCAGGGCTCGCCCGGAGATGAACTTCTTCGGGATCGAGTGGGCTCGATGGTTCTGGCGCTACGCCAGCGATCGGCTCCGCCGCAACCACTGCGACAACGCGCGGACGGTGCGCGCGGAGGCGACGTTCTTCCTGACGGAATTCGTGCCGCCGGAAAGTCTCTCGGTCCTGCATATCTACTTCCCCGACCCCTGGCCCAAGACGCGTCACCACAAGCGGCGGCTGATTCAGGAGAAGTTCATGCCCATCGCCCACCGCGTGCTCAAGCCCGGCGGGCGCATTCAGATCGTCACGGATCATCAGGGGTACTGGGAAGAGAACATCGAGCCCGTCCTCCGCCACGCCGCGGGGTTCAAGGTCGTGGACTACAACCGCCCCGGCTCCGCGGACGAAGGGGAGTTCGTGGGCACGAATTTTGAGCGGAAGTATCGCCGAGAGGGCCGGCCGTTCTACGCCATCGCGGCGGTGAGGCTCTGACCCCCTCTTCCTTCGGGAGAGGGTTGGGGTGGGTTGGGGCGAGGGGGCGCGGGAGTGCCAAGCCTATTTTCCACTGGAGAGCCCCGTCATCCTAAGTACAGCTATAAGTAAATCGGCTGCTCGACAAGGCGAACGACGACACCGATCAGCTCGCCGCGATCATCCGGGCGAAGCTCTTGGAGGCGAAAGAGCGTTGGGAAGCGGTCGCGAACCCGACGCAGCTGAATCACCTCGTCGGGAAGCTTGGTCGGGCTTTCGATCGTCAGGTCTAAGGGAGTTGCTAAGCCGTGGGCGCAAACGAAACCCGCGCACGCCAATCACGTGCACGGGGTAATAGCGGGGGGAGGATTCGAACCTCCGACCTCCGGGTTATGAGCGGTTTTCGCCCATTTCCGGCAAGCGCTTGCGTCTTCAGTTACTAGCGACAACCCCGCGACTTACGGCCGCGAGCTGTGCGCGTCCATGTGTACCCTTTTGACCATGTTTTTCAAGCCGTAGGGTACGATTCGGGGGACACAAAGACCGCCCTACCTCCGGGCAGTTTCCACGACGACGGATCAGCGGGAGTTATGAAGCGTGGCGGCGTTATCGTTGAACAAATCGGTTTCTGCCGCCGATGCCTGACCGTCGCTGCCAACGGTGATTGGAATGAGCCAGTCCACGAACATTGCGGATGAATCGACCTCGGCAAACAAGTAGTACGTTCCTGGGGGTAGCGGTTGCGGCAACTTGGTAAACGCGTATTTGCCATCTGGCCCCGTTCGCGTAGATGCGAGCGCAACGCTCTCCGCAGCAAACGAGAGATACGGCAAGTTGAATCTTGAAAGGGTTTTCAGCAACGCGTGCGCGTCCTTCGTGTCCACTTGATCTTGCAGCTTGGCAACCGTTTCGTCGATCTTGCGGGCGGCGTCCGAATCTCGTTGCGCGTCTTTCTTGGCATAGTCACCGGCGTAAGGAAGCTTCGCTCGCTCCTGGTGTTCTGCTGCTGACTTCAAGAACTTGTCGCGCTCTTGCACTAAGCGGGGTACGAGTAATTTCCGGGGGATTGCGCTAGGCAAAAGGTAAACTCGCAAACCTCTGAGCATGTCAGACGATGCGTTAGCACGTGTCAGCCATGCAGAGCCGGAAATCGGTGTTGAAGTTGTTGGCGCGGGGGCCGGCGCCACTGTTTGCTTTGCTTGAACATCCCGCATCGCGGTGACCTCGCGACGCAGCCTCTCATTCTCTTTTCTCAACCGATCAAGTTCCGCCCGTTGCTCTGCAACCGGCTGAGCCGCAGCTTGGGATGGTTCACGCGCGGATGCAAGAGCGGGCGAAGACTTGACGGGTACCGTGGCTGGTGGGGCCGACGACGATGGTAGGCTGGCCGCGGGTGCAACGGCCTCCGTCTTCGGCCGCGCCAGCTTCATGGCGACGATTCCGCCCGTGACGACTAGCGTCAACATTCCGACCGCGGAAAGAATTATGATGCGCTTTTCGTTCATGGCCCCTCCGTCGACATGGGAAGATCAGTTTACAGCCGTAGTCAACGCATGCCACAGGTCTGCACTCGTTCGCGACATGCTAGCAAACGAGGATCGCGGAGACCCAAGGGGCCGGTACTCCCGCGGGCGCAGCCCCGAGCAGCGAGCGTAGGCGGTACTCCGCCGCAGCGAGTGCGGAGCCCGCAGCCGGTCGGAGCGAAGGGAGCCGCCCGCGGAGCCCGAAGGGCAGAGCGGAGCGGGCGGCGACCGGTCCGCGGCGAATCGCGCTTGACGCCCGTTGTGGCACATTGTAAACACTGCAATACATGGGAAACAAACCACGCAGAGGACCGAAGCCGCCCCCCGCCCCGCCGGCACCTGAGCCGTCGGCTACGACGACCTATAGCACGCGCTTTGATCCGCAACAGCGAGAGCTGATTGAGAAGGCTGCGAGCGTGCTCAGCTGGAGCCCCGCCAAATTTATTCGCGACGCGGCTGTCCGTCGCGCGGCGGATGTCGTGAATGCTTCGGGCGGAGCAGAGACGAAACTGCAATCTCTCGCGTCAATCTTGCTCTCGCACGTGTTCAACCCGCGCGTGCAAGTGACGAAGTTAGACGACCCTTACGACCCGTCGACTCAGAACGTGAGAGTGCTAAGCCGCGACGAAGCGCTGGCATCCAGGACACAGCGAGAATTTCCGGATGAGAGCTACGGCGAGGTCTCGGATCTCGCACCGCAGCGCCCGCACGACGGCGACCTAGCGCAGATTCGCCGTGCTCTTGAATCGGGCGGGACTCGGTTCTTAGAGATCCTCTTGCAGCAGTGGGACAACTGGGCGCGCGGCGAGAGCGAGTATGCGCCGACGGTGTCGGCGCAGGAGCTCCTAAAGGGTGGCGACAATGACTGACTCCAACAATGCGAGCATTATTCGCCTGAGGGCAGGCGAGCATCGGCTCGTTGCGCTTGAAGGCGCGAAGGGCGCGCTCCGCGTGTTTCGGATCACGACCAGCGAGAAGAAGTTCAGCGCCCAGATGGGGGCGGCGGACTCCGAGCAGGTCGAAGACGTAAAGCGCAAGCTCGGCAAAAAGTAAGTCACCATTCCCGCAGCAGCGACGCCCATCGTTTGGGCAGACGTCGGCCATGGGATCTGAGGCGCTTCACGGCGCCAGGAGGATCATCGTGGCCGATTTCGTTTCTGATGACGTTGAGGGAGAGGCGGGGACGGCCGGGCCGGCAGGCCGGCCCGCCGCCCCGCCGACCACCCCTCCGATCATGGCGGTTCCTGTAACACGCCATGATCAAATTTCAGGTGGAGAGATTGTCGGTGGATCGGGTCCGAAGGATTGGCAGTACCTGATCTCCGGCGTCGATACTCTGGACCTCGGTTGCTTCGTGACCTGGGATGGGAAGTGGAACGCGATTACGGAGAAGCTCGCGAAAGGGAAGAGTGACGCCGAGGGGACGCAGGGAATCCTTCTGAACCTTCCCGCAGTGGAACAGTGCCTCATCTGGCCAAACGGCAAGCCGCCGCAGTACCGCTATCACCTGCAACTGCCCCACGCGCACGTCTACCTGCAGGAGCGGCAGCAAGCAGCTGGCAGCACACCAAACGTGTACGTTTCGCTGACATCGGAGTCGCTTTGGAAGCGTGGTCTCGACGGCGCCATTACGAGCGTCCGCGTGGTGCTCGAACGGCTCGGCGGTCGGATCGAGCGCATGCTGCCGAGCCGCTGTGACCTGGCTGCAGACTTCCGCGTGCCAGGTGGCCTGAGCCTCGCCTTCCTGATGTCGCACAAGGTGTCGCGCACGGACAAGTTCGAGCATCACCTGACCGGCGACGTGCTCGAGACGTTCCGGGCCGGCCGCGGCGATAGCGCGATACAGGCGCGCATCTACGACAAGGGCAAAGAGATTTTCAAAAGCGACAAGCGATGGTTCCTCGACCTCTGGATGCTTCCGGACGGCGCCGACGTGTGGCGAATCGAGTTCCAGCTCCGCCGTCAAATCCTCAAGCAGTTCCAGATCCACGACGTCGAGACGCTGAAAGAGTACCTCGGCGACCTGTGGGAGAGCCTGACGAAGAAGTTCTTTTCGCTGCGGCTGAACGACAACGAGAACACGACCCGGCGCACGATTCACGCTTTCTGGCAGGATGTGATCGACGTCAGCGACCGCCTCGGCTGGATCGGCGGGCTCAATCGTCAGTATCGGTCGGGAACAGCGCCGCCGCAGTGGTACGTCTCGCACGTCAGCGGTTGCCTCGTGCCTTTCGCGGTGCGTCTAAACCTGTCAAGCTTCGATGACGCACTCGACAACCTGTTTGGGGCGGTGCGCGAGCATTGGGCGCATCGAAGCTTCGAGGACCGGTACGCGACCGAAGCAATTCGCCTGGGCATGCCGGCAGAGGGAAAGGGGGCGGCGGATGTATGACCACCATCAACGCATCGATGGCGATCGGCTCAAATACGTGTCGCCGAAGCAGCTGATGAAGCGCTGGGAGTGCTCGCGATCGAGCGTCGACCGGATTGCACGGCGAGGGGGTTTCACGCGCGTGTGCCTGGGCGATGGGAAGAACGGAATGGTGCGATATCTGCGGAAGGAGGTGGAAGCGTATGAAACATCGCGTCAGGTGTAGCAGCTGACGCTTCAAACAATTCTGAGCAGCCGACGCCTTGGAGGAGCAGGTCCGCCAGGGCGTTGTGCACTAATATAGGCGCACGGCGAATGTATTTGTGCCACATGGAATGCCGTCGTAGTCAACGGTGTGGTGGGGAGGCGTGCACTCGATGTATGTACCATGCTTCTGGGCGATCATGTGCGCAACGTAGAGGCCTCGGCCGCTCCCTTCGGTGGTAAATTCTCGCGCGTGTCGGCCTCGAGCACCCGCAGTAAAGACAAGGTCCAGTTCTTCTTTCCGAATGGCCGGACCGTACGACTCGATCGACACTTCCACGTAATTCCCGGGATCATTGACACGTATGACGATCTCTTGATTCTCAATCGAGTATTTGATCGCGTTGTGCAGAATGATGAAGAGCAGCGTCGCGACGCTGTCAAAACATCTGGGGCGACGATACGACTGCCCCTCTAGCCGGATGCGTTTATGCGGGCCTGCCAGCAGTCGAAAGGAACGTACGAAGCGATCGACCATTTCGTAAATTGGCGTAGACGAGCGCTCGCCGTGGAGAATGGTTTCGGGGCGAACAAGGTCATGCTGTATGTCGATCATCCAAGTGAGAAGATTGGCAGCGTAATAAAGATCTCGCTCCGCCTGAGTCGAGGCATCCAACCGTTGTTCAAAAGTGCTTCCGGCATGCATGTTGATGGGCCGTTCGGCGGCTCGTAGTACCATGTTGACCGCTGGTTGAATATTGTGAAGCCCTTGGATTGCGCGTTCGGTATCCTCCGTCATCACAAGATGTGCATGGTCAATGGCGTGGGTCGTGCGCAGAATCCACTGTCGCACGATGTCCGGCGCAACAACGTACTCGCGGTGCCTGCTGAAAGATCGTGGAAGGTCCACCCGCGATGGATCCCCGAGACCAATGAACACCACGGTCTCCTTATCATCCTTATGCGCAAAGCAATTAAGGCCTTTGGGGCACTTGAGGACGTTCAGGTTTGTCGATGCATTGCCATGAAACGCTCGACACTTTTTGTGGTCGCAGGTGCGGCATGTGGGGTGAATGGGGAGGATCGAGCCTGCTGCCAAGTCGCCGGCTTTCGAAACCATTGGCCAAGGGCTGAAGAGTTCATACGCCATGTTAGAGTGCCGCCGCACCCGCCGTGATGAGCTTGACGGCCAGATTAACAGCCAGATTCTGAACCTTCTCGTTCTCGACGCATGACGCGATCAACGTCCGGATTTTGCCAGGCGACGTATCACCTAGCTCGACCTGGCGAACGATCTGGTCCTCGACCTGTGCCAGCTTCTTCTCGGAGACTCCGCAGGATTGCAGCCGCTCCCGAATTTTTACCCAATAATGCTCGATGTTCGCGAGCTCTTCGATCGCATCATCAAGTTTGCGTTTACAGTCGGATACCGTGACCGGCTTCTTCATCTGGGCATCGGCGAGCTTCCAAAACTCTTCAAGCTGGTGAACCGATCGCTGGCCACTAAAAGCGATGATGTATTGCCGGGGATTAGCATCTTTTAAGAGGCGCAGGATCTCGAGTCCGTCCTTTGGCCCCCACTTTCCAGCAACTCCTGTCACGTCTAGTACAATGATGTCAAATGCAGCAGACTCTAACTGACTCAAGCTTTCGACCTTCCGCCATTCGGTAATGTTGTAGCCTTCGGCCCGAAAAGTTGAGACCTCCGGGAAGGCATTGGGATCATCATCGATTACGACGATGCTCGTCGTCTGCTTTAGCTTCGCCATGTCCAGCCGTTTGTGGGGCAGAGAGGCGATGGTGCGCTTTTTAAATGGCCACATGACGTGCGACCTCCGCGCTGTCGGCGAGCATTGTAAACTCGACGGAACCGATCAGAGCCGTCGGCAGTAGCGCCGCATAATGTCGGCGGCAGATCTCGGGCGAGTTGCCTAGAAGGGTGCTTATTTTGTAGAGGCTCTCGCCCTTCATGGCGAGTTGGCTACCGAAGGTGTGCCGGTAGTCCAAACTCCCCCAAGGCAACCGTGCGACAAGGTTAACCGACCGCAAGTCGCTTGAAAAGTTGTCCGGGTCCCACCGATAGCCGTCCGGGCTCGGAAACAACCACCTTCCCGGCGTGAGCCGCCGGTACTCGTCGAGGTAGCGCCGCAGCGTGCTGCTGATCGGCACCGCCCGATTGACCTTCGTCTTCGGCTGCCAGCTCTCGCCGTCGATCGTCTTCGCTCGCACGCGAATCATGCCGAAGGGGCCGGAGCTGAGGTCGAGGTCATCCAGCGTGAGCCAGAGCAGTTCCTCGCGGCGCAGCCCGGCGTAGATGAGCATCGCCACCATCGCCTGCAGCTGCGGCTTGTCCGCGAGCGCCGCGAGCTGCTCGTCGATCTGAGTCAGGGTGAGGAACCGAATCTCCGGCGCCCGCTCCCGGTACCGTTCGACCTTGGCGACCGGGTTCTTGTCGCCGGGCATGCGGACGCCGCGCTGCTCCATCGCCCAGTTGAACAGCCGGCAGAGGATCTCGCGGTAGCGATTGGCGGTCTTCGGCGCCAGTCCCCTGCTCTGCACCTGGCCAGAGATGAACGCGGAGACGTCGGCCGTCGTCACGTGCTCGAAGCATTGCGCCTCGATGACCTTCGCTCGCCGCCGGCGGTCCTGCCCTTCCTTCGGTGGGCGCTTTTTCGCTTTCGAGGATAGCTTCCGGCTCGTCACCTGCAGCGCCGGGCAGATCGGGCCGAACGCGTCGCGGAGGTAGTAGATATCCGTTTGAGCGCTCTTCGCAGTCTTCGTCGCCCGCATATGGTCGACGTACGCCGTCACGACGTCGGCAATGGGTGTCTTCGTCGGCAGCGGGTTGAGGTCGCCCCGCATCTGCGCCGACTCGAACTGCCGGAGCTTCTCCTTCGCGATCTGCAGGTTGTCCGTGTCCGTGCTGATGCGGCGCTGATCGCCGCCGAGGTAGTACTGGATGTAAAAAATCGAACCGCGTTTTTTGAGACTCGCCACGAGAACCTCCGGGGTGGAGTTGGTGTCCTGGCGGGTCCGCTGTTTCGCGTGGCGGGGTACGAAACGGGGGACAAAAGCCCCGAAGTGGCCAACGAAAAAGGGACTCGCGTTGCCGCAAGTCCCTTTCAGATCGCAAGTAGCGGGGGGAGGATTCGAACCTCCGACCTCCGGGTTATGAGCCCGACGAGCTACCAGGCTGCTCTACCCCGCGATCTGACGACATCTTAGCCGGGGATCGGCGAAGGTCAACTTTGCGGGGGAGCGAAAACGACGGGCGAATGGCCCGCGGCGAAGGCGGGCTCCGCGGGAGGGGCTCCTCGGGAGCGGTCTCGACGGGAAGGGTCGGGCGCGGGGCGGGGGCCAGGTGGTGCGGCATGCACGCCGAGGGTGAACGACACTGGATGAGCGAGGGTTGGCCATATGCGTGTGCCACACGAACAGCACGGTCGGGTGCAGTGATGTCCGTGACGTGGAGAACGGAGCCCAACGGCATCCTCCGCATGCCCAGAATACCCCCGCCAGATCGCGCCGGAACGCGATATTCATTAAGGCCGGTCTGTCCGATAAACCGAAATTAAGCATCGGGCCGGCGAAAAAGTTCCGTCGTGGGGAAACTGACCGTAGAATGAGCGCTTGACTGCTCTGCGGGACGCGGTGGGCGGCGGCCTGATCCGCCGCCCCTGACGCGCCGGATACATTCAACCTGGGAATTACAACAGTGCGCTATCGCTTCCGTGGGCTAGTACGAGAGACGGGCAAGCCTGTCGAAGGGCACGTCGAGGCGGAGTGGCACGAGCAGGCCCTGAACCTGCTCAGCGAGAACGGCATCGTCACCGAGTCGCTTCGCGAAGAGCCCAAGCCCCTCAACCTCAGCGCCACCCCCGAGGGCGGCGATCATTTTAGCAGCGCCATTGACTCGGCCGTTGACACCAGCAGCACGCAGGTTTCGTTCGACGCGCTGGCGGACAAGTTCAAGGGCAAGAGCGTCTGGGTCATCGACCGCGACAAGATCCGCAAGCGCGTGTCGCAGGTCGTCGACCAGGCGATCACCGCCAGCATGCAAAACGCCGACACCGGCACGGAAACCCGTGACCGCGTTGCCGACGCGATCGAAAAGCTGTTCCAGAACAACGAGAACCTGACGAGCCGGCTGGGGCAGATGCAGGCGCCCGCGCCGCCCCCCCCGCCGCAGCAGGCGCTGGCGCCCCGGCCGGCCAGCGACCCGCTCGAGCGGCAGCTTACGCGGCTGGCCAACTTCATCACCAAGGCTGAGAACCTGCTCGTCTCGATGCAGACGACGCTGCGCAACGTGAGCGTGGGCGGCGGCGGCTATGCCCCGCGCCGCGCCCGCGGGCCGGTCGATAAGGACGAGCAGAATTCCGTGCTCGCCGAGATCTTCAAATCCAACGTCGCGCTGCTTAAATCGCTGGAAGTCGGTGGCGTGGGTGAGACCGCCGCCCCCCCGGAGGATGGCGGTGGGGCCGCGCCCGAACCGGTCAGCGCCAGCGCACCACCGGATCGTTCCCAATCCGCTTGAGCGTCGGCCATCTGATCCACGCCAACAAAGCCCCGGCCTCAGCGGATCGATCGCAAATACGGGGTTGCCGACATGTACATTCCAGTCGCCTTCGCCGAGCAGCGGCTCGACGTGCTGCACGATTTTCTCAGTTCCAACGCGTTCGCCACGCTCGTGACGCACGGCGGGCGCGGGCTTGTCGCCACCCATGTACCGGTCGTGCTCCTCCCCGCGCGCGGGCCTTTCGGCACGCTCCAGTTCCATCTCGCAAAGCCGAACTCGCAGTGCGACCACCTCGCCGCCGGCACCGAGGCGCTGGCGATCTTCCAAGGTCCGCACGCGTACATCTCTCCGACGTGGTACGCCAACCAGGCCGCCGTGCCGACGTGGAACTACATCGCCGTGCACGCCTGCGGCACAGCGCACGTCATGAACGACGAGGAGCTGGTCTTGCATCTCGATGCGCTCGTCACCACATACGAAGCGGGGCGGCCGAACGGGTGGGACAGCGGCAAGCTCCCAGGCGATGTGACCGAAAGGCTCCGCCAGGCGATCATCGGTTTTGAGATGCCGATCGCGCGGATCGAAGGCAAGTGGAAGCTCGGGCAGAATCGCACCGCCGCCGACCGCGCCGGCGCGATCGAGGGGCTGCGTTCAACCGGCACGCCCGGTGACGCCGCGATCGCCGATCGAATGGCGGCCACAGTGAAATCAGCGAAGCTGGAGATGTGATGATTTCCCTGTCCGCAGCACCGCTCATAACACGTATTTGACGCGTGCCACCGTCGATCTACAATCGCCGCCCGTGTCTCACCATACGGATGGGCTGAAGCTGGCGGCGTTTGCCGACGAGATCTCGCCGGATCTCGACGAGCAGATCCGCGTCTGCCGCGAGAACGGTGTAACGCACTTCGAGCTGCGCGGGGTGGCGGGCAAAAACGTGCTTGATTTCGACCAGCCCCTGCGCGACGAAATCAAGCGCAAGCTGGTCGACAACGAGATGGGCGTCGTGAGCATCGGCTCCCCCATTGGGAAGGTCGCAATCGACCAGCCATGGGACAGGCATTTTGACCGGTTCAAGATTGCGGTCGAGCTGGCGGAGTTTTTTGACGCGCCGCTCATTCGCGTCTTCAGCTATTACCCTGCCGGCGGTGAAGGAGAAGGACCACTGGACCCGCACCGCGACGAGGTCGTCCGCCGGTTCCAGCAGAAGATCGAGTATCTCGATGACCGGCCGATCACGCTGGCGCACGAGAACGAAAAAGGCATCTTCGGCGACATCGGGCGACGCTGTCAGGATCTGATGCAGTCGCTCGATTCGCGGAAGCTGCGCAGCGCATTTGACTTCGCCAACTTCGTGCAGGCCGGCGAGCACCCGCGCGACAACTGGCCCCTGTTGAAGCCGTACACGGCCCACATCCACATCAAGGACGCCCAGCTCAGCAGCGGCAAAGTGGTCCCTGCCGGCGCGGGCGACGGCGACGTCGAATCAATCCTGAAAGACGCCTACGCCAGCGGCTATCGCGGCTTTCTCAGCCTCGAGCCGCACCTGAAGATTGCCGGCCACTCGCATGGCGAGACGGGGCCGGCGCTGTTCAAGGTCGCTGTGGATGCGCTGCGTGCGGTGTGCCGGCGAGCTGATATCCCCCTTGCATCGTGAACGATGTCTGACCCCATCTCTCGGCAGTCCGCCACCGCGTTTTGCCGCATCCCTGCGCCGTCGCGCCTGATGGTTCCGCTCGGGACGCGCCCGCCGGGCGAACCGACGAACGCCAAGCTGCCTGACACGCGCGTGAGGCGGGGCGAGCCGCTGGCGGAGAATATGCCGGAGACGGCGCACGTCCCGCTGAGTCCCGCCGACGGCGTGATCGTTGCGCAGACGCGCGTGGACGTGCTCAATGGCCACCGTGTCGCCGCGGTGGAAATCCAGGTCGACCGGACGACCATCGCCTCGCCGGAGCCAGAGCAGTTCACGTCGCCGGAATCGGCAGAGCTGCCGGCGTGGATCGACCGGCTGCGCTTTGGCGGGTTCTGGGCCGAGCGTCGCAACAGCCCCGACCTGCTCGCCCAGCTCTATCAGGCGCTGCGAAGACCATGCGACACGATCGTCTGCAATGCGCTGGACGCAGAGGAAGCGGTGCCGCTCAACGCGTCGCTGTCCCGCACGCATCCGGATGAGCTGATCGCCGGGGTGCGCACGCTGGCGCGGGCGCTGCGGGTCGCGCAGCGGATCATCGCGGTTGACGCCGATGCCCCCGCGGCCGATGTCAACCGATTGCGCGGCGCAACACACGGCGACACCGCCGTCCGGCTCGCGCCAATGGCCAACAGCTACCCGCAGGCGGACCCGACGCTGATGCTGTACACGCTCCTGCGGCGGCGCTTGCGCCCGGGGCGGCTGCCGCCCGAGGCGGGCGTCATCCTGCTCGATGCCGCCGCCGCTGTCGCGGTCGGGCGCATCGCCCTGTCCGGGCAGCCGATGCTCGACCTGCCGCTGGCCATTCGCGAGGTGGCGCGGGACACGACGCATCTGGTCACCGCTCCCGTCGGCACGCCCATCTGGCACATCCTCAACCACCTGGGTATCGACGGCCATGCCGTGCCGCGCGTCGGCGAGGCGCTGCGCGATCAGACGGTTTCGCGCGAAGCGGTGGTGAGCGGCGGCGAGCTGGTCGTGCACGTGGGATATGCGTCTCCGTCGTTCAATCCCGATCCATGCATCCGCTGCGGCTGGTGCGCCGCCGCATGCCCGACGCGCATTCAGCCCGCGGGGTTGCTCGAGGCGGCGCAGCGCGACAGTGCCGAGCTGGCGGAACGGTATGGGATTCACGCGTGCATCGAGTGCGGCGTGTGCTCTTACGTGTGCCCATCGCGGCTTCCGCTGCTGGGGGCGATCCGTGAATTAAGGCGCCGGAGGCGCCCGTGACGGAGCTGGCCTCCGATGCTTCCGTCGCACCCGTGCGGCTCCCGTCGCAGCGCGCTTCGTTGCGCCTGCTGCACAGCGGGATTGACGTCAACCAGTTTTTCGCGACGCACCTGCAGGCGGCGGTGTTTCCCGTCGCGGCCGCCGGCGCGTTCTACGGCTGGCGGGCGCTGCTCGTGCTCGTCGGGGTGATGGCGTCGGCGGCCGGTGCGCTGCTGCTATTGCGCCGGGTCGGTTCGCGCGGGGGGGAGCTGCGCCTGACGTACGGTCTGTGGATGGCCGCCCTGCTCGGGCTGTCGCTGCCCGCGCACCTCGCCACCACTGAAACATCCGGGCGCCCGACGTACCTCTGGCCCATCATCCCCGCCGCCGGGATCGCGCTCGCAGGGGCGCTGTGGCTTTTCGCGCGGGTCGGGTCGTCACGCGTGCACCCCGTTGCGGTCGTCTTTTTGCTGATCACGTCGACCTTCGGCGTTTCGCTCAACGCCCGCTCGGTGCTTCAGCGCGACCGGATCTTTGCCGGCGACGTGCTGGATGTTCCGATCGTCGAGCCGCCGCGCAACGCCCCGATCAAGGAGCCATGGATCACCGCGCCGCCGCTGCACGGCGTCGATGCCGTCCTCATGCGCACCGCCGCCGTTCAGCTCCGCGACTTCACGCGCGGGCGGGCGCAGCTCGAGCAGGGGTGGCTCACGCTCGATGAAGTGATCCGCGATCGACTCCCCCCGCTGGAGGACCTCATCATCGGCGGCCAGCCCGGACCCATCGGCGCAAGCAGCGCGATCGCGGTGATCATGGGGGGCCTGTTTCTCCTGTACCGCGGCATGATCGACTACCGCGTGCCGCTGCTGATCGTGATCGCCGCATTCGTGACGTTCCTCGTGCTGCCGATCCCGGTGGTGATCACGGAGAACGTCCCGCGCTGGCGGTGGTTCGCTGTCACGCAGCCGGGCGTCGGCTGGTCGTGGGCCATCACGTTCGCCAACTACGAGCTGATGGCCGGCCCGCTCCTGTTCGTCGCATGCTTCCTTGCCACCGCCCCCGGCGTCAGGCCGATGACGAAGCCCGGCCGCGCGATCTATGCGATCCTCGTCGGCGTCCTCGCCGCGGTCGCGCAGCTCTACCTGTCCGTGTCGTTTGGCGCTTATGTCGCGATCGTCCTGGTTAGCCCGATGACGCCGCTGCTGGACCGGTGGGTAAGACCGCGGCCACTGGTGTGATTGTTTGCTCGGACAGTTCGATCAAGCTACAGTTTTTGCATGACGCGCGCGTGGGAAAGCCGCATTGTGAGCGATCCGCTCGTCCTGCGGGGCAAGCCGTGCATCCGCGGCACGCGCATCCCTGTGGCATTGATCCTCGGCTACCTGGCGAGCGGTGTTGAAGCCAAAGGGGTGATCGAACAGTTCCCCGACCTCACCACTGACGATGTGGCCGCTTCCCTCGACTATGCGCGCGATCTCGCCGACTTCGAAGCCGCGGGTGCGGTGTGAGCCTTCGCTTCTTCAGCGATCACTGCGTTCCTTCAGCCATCACGACAGCGCTTCGCCAAAACGGGCATGATATCGTTCTCCTGCGTGACGTCATGCCACGCAAATCGATCGACCCGGACGTCATCGCAAAAGCGCAGGATCGGATTCCATCCTCGTCTCGTTGAATGGCGACTTTTCTGACATCGTCGCCTATCCACCCCACGCTTTGCATCGTGGCGATTCAGCTCCACAATCACCCGGAGATTATCCCGCGATTGATAGAGCGACTTACGAGCTTCCTTCGCGATCATCGGGAGCCGGAGTACTTTCGCGGAAAGCTGTTCATCGTCGAGCCGCATCGGATTCGTATTCGGCAGTGACCGGCTCCGCTTGAGCCGGCGCGCGCGTTTGCTATCTTGGCGGGCGTGCCCGAGCGCATCGCGATTCTCGGTTCGACCGGGTCCATCGGCCAGAGCACGCTGGAGGTGATCGAGCACCTCGGTGGCGACTTTCGCGCCGTCGCGCTCAGCGGGCATCGCCAGGCGGGCAAGTTGCTCGAGCAGGTCCGCAGGCATCGTCCAGCCGCGGTCGCGATCACCGATCGCTCCAGCGATACCGGCCTGCTGGAAGAAATCCGGCGGAATGTCGAAACGCTCTACGTTGGTCCGCAGGGGCTCGTCGAGATGGTGGCGCGCGACGACGTGGACATGGTCGTGGGCGCGATCGTCGGCGCGGCCGGATTGCCCGCGGTGTTCGCGGCCGTGCACGCGGGGAAGCCGATCGCGCTGGCGAACAAGGAATCGCTCGTCATCGCCGGATCCCTGCTGATCCCCGAAGCGCGCAGGCGAAACGTCCCGATCCTCCCCGTCGATTCTGAGCATTCCGCCGTCTTCCAGGCGATCCGCTGCGGGCGAGGCGAGGAAATCCGCAGAGTGATCCTCACAGCCAGCGGCGGCCCGTTTCGCACCGCATCGCAAGAGCAGATCGAGAAAGCAACCCTGAGCGATGCGCTGAATCATCCGACGTGGCGCATGGGCAGCAAGGTGACCATCGACTCGGCCACGATGTTCAACAAGGGGCTGGAAGTGATCGAGGCATGCTGGTTGTTCGGCCTCAAGCCGGAGCAGGTGGAAGTCGTGGTGCATCCGGAATCGATCGTGCACTCGATGGTGGAGTTCATTGACGGGTCGACCATTGCGCAGCTTTCGCCGCCGGACATGCGCACGCCCATTCAATACGCCCTGACGTACCCGGACCGGTTGCCGGGCATCGGGCCGACGATGGACTGGGGGCAGCGCGTCTCGCTGAGTTTCGAGCCGCCGGACCTGGATCGGTTTCCCGCGTTGCGATTGGCCTGCGAGGTCGCCAAAACGGGCGGGACATCCGGTGCGGTGATGAACGCGGCGAACGAGGTGGCGGTCGAAGCGTTCATGGCCGGTAAAATCGCCTTCGGGGAGATTTCGCGGACGGTAGAGCTTACAATCCGCCGCCATCGGGTGCAGTCGAGCCAATCGCTGGACGATCTACTGCAAGCCGACCGCTGGGCCCGGGCCGAGGCGGCGGCCATTATGACAACAGGAAGCAGATTACATTCTTAGCCACCGATGGGGCGCCGATGAACACCGATCAAAGTACGACTCATCTTATCGGTGCTCATGGGTGCCCCATCGGTGGCTGAATCTCCTTTCCGCAAAGCGAAAGTAAGTACCCCGCATGATTTGGCAGATCTGGAGCATCGCCCTGCTGTGTTTCGGCTTCGGGTTCGTGATTTTCTTCCACGAGCTGGGCCACTTCCTCGCCGCCAAGTACGTCGGCATCCGCGTCGAGCAGTTCGCCGTCGGATTCGGGCAGGCGCTGGTGTCATGGCGCAAAGGCCTGGGCTGGCAGTTCGGCTCGAGCGGCGCCAAGTACGAAGAGCTGATGAAGCTTCAGACCGCGGGCACTGGCCCCACCGACGCCCAGACGGTCGGTGAGACGGAATACCGTCTGAACTGGATCCCGCTGGGCGGGTACGTGAAGATGCTGGGGCAGGACGACCTCCGCCCCAATGCCCAGCAGGATGATCCCCGCGCGTACAACAAAAAGTCGATCGGCGCGCGCATGCTCGTTGTCTCCGCGGGCGTGATCATGAACATCATCCTCGCGGCCATCGGGTTCATGGTGCTGTTCCTCATGGGGTTCCGCGCCCCGCCGGCGGTGGCGGGCAGCGTCCTGCCGGGCTCACCGGCGGCCAACACGACGAAAATCGCCGACGGCAAGATCGTGCTCGCCCCGCTGCGGGTCGGCGATCGCATTCTGTACTTCGAGGACAAATACCAGCACGACTTCACCAAGATCACGCTCAATGTGGCGCTGGCCGAGGAGGGGGTGCCCACGCCGCTGTACGTCGAGCGCGCCGAGAGCGGCACGCGCGAGCATCTGACGATCACCCCGCGGCGCGAGGGCGAGGACGAGCATGGATTCCTGATGCTCGGTGTGGGAATGCCCTACGAGCTTCGCGGTCTCGATAAGAAAACGGCGCCGCCGGCCGAGGCGCTCTCGCCCGAGCTGCTGCCGGCCGATGCGCTGGCCGTCAAGCCAGGCGATATCATCACCCACATCAATGGACAGCCCGTCGAAGTCGGCGGCAAGGATGATCAGTTCTGGAAGTTCGACCGGGCGCTTCAGGAGTCCGGCGGCAATCCCGTCGAGCTGACCGTAAGGTCGGATAGCGGCCAGACGCGCACTGAGTCGATCTCGCCGCTGTTCCAGCGGCAGTTCGGCAAGACCTCGCGCGACACGATGTTCGACAACGTCGACTTCGCCGGAATGGTCCCGCGAACGGCGATCTTCATGATCGCTGACCCCAACTCGCCCGCGCGGGGCAAGCTGCTGCCCGGCGACGTCATCATCGAGGTCCGCTACCCCAACGGCGATGCGCAGCGCAACCCGACGGCCAGGAAGCTGATGGACTGGCTGAACAATGCCGGGCAGGCGAACAAGGCGCTGACGTTCCTTATCGAGCGCGACGGGAAGGAAGTAATCGTCGAAGGCATCGTTCCGTCGGTGAAGCTCGACGAAGGCAAGCGCGGCCTGGGCATTCAGCTGCGCCCCGACCCGACCGGCGCGGTGATTGCCGATGTACTGGAAAACTCACCTGCCCGATCCGCGGGCATCCCCGCCAACAGCCGGATTAAAGCGGTCAATGGCACACCGGTGCAGAGCTGGTTCGACGTGAAGCCGCTGATCGCGGCCGCTGCGCCCGATCAGCCCGTGAAGCTGACACTCGCGGTCGAGGGCGGGCAGAGCCGCGAGGTGGAACTCAAGCTCACGGACAAGCAGATTCAGCAGATCGCCGGACTGGCGTACACCAGCGCGCTGACCTACAGCATCCCGTTCCTGCACGAGCGCGTCGAGCCGCGCACCGCCAAGGGCCCGCTCCAGGCCGCCGCCTGGGGCGTCACCGAAACGCGCGATTTCGTCATGCAGTTCTACCTGACGCTGCAGCGCATGTTCCAGGGCAGCGTGAGCTACAAGAACATGATGGGGCCCGTCGGTATCTTCAACGCCGGGCGACATTTTGCCTACAAGGGCAACGACTGGCTGCTCTGGTTCCTCGCCATGATCAGCGCCAACCTCGCCGTCGTGAACTTCCTGCCCATCCCCATCGTCGATGGCGGGCTGTTCACGTTCCTGATCATCGAGAAGATTCAGGGGCGACCACTCAGCGCCAAGACGCAGTCGATCGCGCAGGTGGTGGGGCTGGCGGTGATCCTGAGCGTGTTCCTCCTCGTGACCTACCAGGACATCGCGCGGTTCCTGTAGAGCGGTTCGCGGAAGCGTAGTGTGCGCCCGATGTCATCCGCCAGCACGCGGCGATGTGGCGCAAATCGCTTCGAGCATCCATTGCCGCGTCCGTGCCGCGCGCACACTTCTCACCGGATGGTATGGGCCCGACGAAGCGTTGTCGCTTCAGTGCACCCGCTGCTCAGATGCGCGGTCTCGACTGAGACCGACTGCCACCTCGGCCGTTGAGAGGATCGGCTGTGAGACGCGCACGGAGAAGGTGCCAAGCGTGCGTCCGGCCGCGAGCGCCCCGGCGACATCGGCAAGGCGGCTGCCCAGCACGTGAAACGACGTGTGCGAGCCGTCGTCGCCGCTCCTGCCGTGGGCGGCGCTCGTGCGGTAGCGAACGAGAACGGATCCATCGGGGCGCTGCGTCTTGCTGATGACGCGGGCATTCATGCGCCCGCCGCCGGGCGTGAGAACCTGAAGGTCGCCTCGTTCGATGACCGAACCGGTCACGCACTCGTTATCGTGCCAGACATTCCCAAACCTGTAGCCGCTGGCCGCGTGGATGCCCGTGATGCCACCGCTGCCGGCATCGGCCTGGTTGTGGGCGTCGCCGCGATTGACTTGTTGGACCGGCGCGTCTTCACGAAAGACGCGGGCGAGCGGCATGGACTCGCCGGCGACCAGGATGGTACCGTCGGAGGCGATTTCGACAGAATTGAGGGTGCGGCGTGCGGCGCCGGCCGGGGGCGCGCCCGGCGGGACCCCGAGGGTCGCGGCGGCCTGCGTCGTGCCGTCGGCGCCGAAACGCAGGACCACCGGGTTATCCGCGCCCGGTCCGCCCGCGCGGAGGCTGCCCATCACCACCCCGAGCACGCTGCCGTCGGACTGCACTTCCATGTCGGCGAGGTTGGCCGCGAATTCCCCGATGCGCGGGTCGCTATGCGGGGCGATCACGGATGCGATGCCGTCGTCGCTCCACATCCTGTCCAGCGAGAAATCCGGGTTGAGCCGCACGATTACGCCCGTGCCGCCATGCACGTAGATCTTCCCGTCGGCCGTGATCTTCATCAGCTGCGGCGCAAGGCTGAGGCCGCGGTAGCGCGAGGTCTGGCCTTTATCGATGTCGAGCGTGTAGACCCTGGTGTTGATGACCTGGCCGGTTGCGCTGATGCGGATGAAGTACGGAAGCGATGCCGAGACATAGCCTGCGCCGCCGTTGTTGACGGCGGCGCCGCGCGCGTAGACGTAGTAGCCTGCGGCAACGGTCGAGCCATCGGGCGCTTCGGCCAGCGCCGTAATGCCTGCGTTGCCGCGATAGGAGAACGGCAGCTTCCCGGACGGCTCGATTGTCGCCGTCGGAATCGGGAGGTTCAGGCCGCTCAGTCGCCCGCCTGAGCCGAATGTTTTGTCCAGCTGGCCGTTGGGTTTGTACCGGCTGAACAGCAGCTCGGGGTTTTTCCACGACGGGTTGTTCGCGACGAGCAGCTTGCCCCCGCTCACGTTGCTCATGACCCCGTCGCCCACGCGGAAGAACCCCGGCCGGTGGACGTTGCTCGCGCCAAAGGCGAGGAAATTGCTGTCCACCGTACCCCGGCGCGTGAGCTTCGCGACCAGCACGGTCCCGTCATCGGAAGAATCGTCCTCCGAGCGCAGCTTCGCCTTGCCGGCAATAAAAAGCCCCCCGTCGGCGGCCTCGGCGACGAAGGCAATGCCCTCGGCTTCATCGACCAGGTTCCCGAAGGTGAACTTGCCGTTGTCGCCGAAGCTCTTGTCCGGTTTTCCGTTGGCTAGGTATTTTCGAACGGCCCATCCGCGGTCGTCACCGTTCTCGCGAATGCCCGCCACCACCGTCCGTCCGTTCGACAGCACAAGGGTCCGATGCGTGCGCACGTACTCAGCCTCATGGAGCGTCGCGACGTGGCCATTTTCCCCGAACGAGGGGTCAAGCGAGCCGAAAGCGAACATCGTTCGCGCGTCCAGAGGTTCCAGCTGCATCATGTGACTTCCCCAGTACGGATTTCCGGCGGTGGTCGTGCGCTGCGTCGCCGGCAGGCATCTTCGCGATACTTGGCGGAGTATGCTACTCCCCGGGCACCCAAGCCCAAACAAGAAGGCGGCCCCGAAGGAACCGCCTTCTCAATCAGCTTGCTGTCATACGGTCACGCGGCGCGGTTCAGACGTTGATGCCGGTGATCTTCACGCGCAGGGCCTGCTGGCGGTGACCGATCTTCTTGTGATAGCCCTTGCGGCGCTTGTATTTCACGATGTCGATCTTCGGGCCCTTTTCGGCGCCGACCACGTCGGCTGTAACCGTCGCGCCGCTGACGAGCGGCGCGCCCACGCGCGGCTCGCCTTCCCCGGCCACCAGCAGGACCCGGTCGAACTGGATCGTCTTCTCGTCGCCCGCTTCGCGATCGATCAGAATCGTGTCGCCGCTGGTCACTTTGAACTGTCGCCCGCTGTCTTTAATGATCGCGTACATGGACTGATTTCTCCGGGAAAATGAGGACGAGGCATTGTCGTGAGTTGAGGTGATCTGTCAAGGCAGAACGGAGGGCTGACGACGTGACTTATCAGGTTCGTCCCGGCTCGATTTCCGACACATAGCCCGGCCCATGGGCCGAGCTGAATGGAGCGGACCGCGCGAAGCGCAAATCGCGCCATTTTTTGTCCCCTTGACATCTCGACCGCACACTTTATCATGTAAAGCGATTAGAGGGAGGCACGATATGGAACTTCACGACGCGCTGACGCAGATCTCCGACATCCGCCGGCAGATGGCGCGGGCGCAGGTCTTCCGCGGGTACCGGGCGGCGACGGCGGCGTTCTCCGGCGTGATGGCGCTGCTCGCGGCTTCCGTCCAGAATGACTGGGCGCCGGACCCCTTCCATGACGTCGTGCCTTATCTGGCAGTCTGGGGGCTCGCTGCGTTGGCCAGTCTTTTTGTCGTCGCGGTGGAAATCGCCACCCGACACATGCGATCGGGCTCGGCCCTCCAGCGCGAACTGAGCCTGGCGACCGTTGAGTGTCTGACGCCCGCCCTCGTCGCCGGGGCGCTGCTGACGCTCGCGATAGCAGCGTACGCGCGCAGCGGGATGTGGCTGCTCCCGGGGCTGTGGTCGATCCTTTTTTCGCTCGGGCTCTTCGCCTGCCGGCGCGTGATGCCAGTGGGCATTCTTCTTCCCGCGGGCTATTACCTGCTGGCCGGGTTGCTCAGCATCACCCTCGCCCAGGGGAACGACGCGTTCTCACCATGGGCGATGGTTTGGACGTTCGGTGTCGGACAGTTTCTCGTCGCGGGCGTGCTCTTTTTTGCGCAGCAGGACCGCCGCCATGGCTAAACAACAAAACGACAATCAGGTTCAGAGCAAGGAAGAGCCGATCCGCGTCAGCGGCCGCTTCGCGTACGAGGGGCTTGAGCGCGTCATTCACGAGCGCTCGCGCCTGGGCATCCTCTCGTCCCTCGCTGCCCATCCCAAGGGGCTGCTGTTCAACGACCTCAAGGAACTGTGCTCACTAACCGACGGCAACCTCAGTCGACAGATCCAGCTGCTCCAGGAGTCGGGGTTCGTGGAAGTGTGGAAGGGCTACAACAACAACCGCCCGCAGACGCTCTGCCGGCTGACACAAAGCGGGCAGGAGCGGTTCCTCGAATACATCGGCGTGCTGGAAGAGGTCGTGCAGAACGCCGCACGCACCGCGAAGCACGATGTCGCTGGCGTTGATGTGCTTCCGGAGGGGCTGTCCACCACCTGAGGGCGCTGATCGCGGGCTTATGCTTTACGACGTAGCGTTATTTACCATGCAAACGCTCGTCGTGACGCTGCCGTCGCTTTACGTGTTCAACGCGCTGGTCGGATCGCGCCTGTCCTTGATGGCCGTCGTGCGGCTGCTCATGGCGTCAATCGTCGGCTTCTTCGCCATCTGCACCACGAGCTACTCGTTCATCGTGCTGCTCAATGTCCTGGTCTACGCGATCGCGGGGCTGCTTGGATTGAAGTTCCTCCTGCAGACGCTGCACCGCATGACCATCGTGCGGGCGGAGCGGTTCCCGGCACACTTGCCATCGACCCCGCCGCCGCCGTTGGGGGGGACGGCGGCGGCGGAACAAGTGGACCCGATCGCTCCGCCCGCGCCACAGGCCCGCGCGTCTCATCTGAACGATGACGAGCACCTCGGCGCGCTCGACCCCACGCCCGAAAACGTCCTGGGCCCGCACACCAAGACGGTTTTCCGCATCTGGGTCCTGGTCTTCGGCCTGGTCGGCGCTCAGATGGGCTGGATCCTCCGCCCGTTCATCGGCGATCCCAACCTGCCCTTCCAGTGGTTCCGCTCGCGCGAGAGCAACTTCTTCCAGGCGGTCCTCGCCGCGCTCGGGAACCTGTTTTCGTGACGTCCAAATGCGGAACGCGAATCGACACGAATCGGCACGAATTCCCACGAAGGGAGTTCCGTTGGCTCGTTCTGCTCTGATTCGTGGAGATTCATGTAAAGGCGTGCCGATTCGTGTTCCAATTCGTCCCCTGTTATCATCCGCACCCGCGCCACGTCTGATGGGGTCAAGGAATGATGAACGCACTGCGGCAGTTGGACCGCATTCTTCGCGGCGATGCCACCCGTCTGTCGGAGCTGCGCACCGGGCGCATCGAGATTCCCGCCGGGGGGCTCGCGCTCACGCTGACGGCCCTGGGCGTCTTCTACGGCGCCTGCATGGGCGCGTTCGCCATTACGGGCAGCGGGAGCGGCAATGCGCTGCAGATCCTGGCCAGCGCGCTGAAGGTGCCGGCGCTGTTCCTGCTCACGCTGGCGGTCACGTTCCCGTCGCTGTACGTCTTCAATGCCCTGGTTGGGTCGCGGTTGCGCGCCGAGTCGCTCCTGCGCCTGCTGGCAGCGGCCATGGCGGTCATGATGGCGGTGCTCGCATCGATGGGCACGATCGTGCTGTTCTTCTCGTTCAGCACGACCAGCTACCCGTTCATGGTCCTCCTGAACGTCGCCGTCTTCGCGATCTCCGGGTTCCTCGGCCTCTCGTTCCTGCTCCAGACGCTGCACCGGATCAGTATCGCCGAGCAGCAGCCCCACGTGGCATCACTCCAGGCTCCACCCGCTCAACCGCCGCCCCTGCCGGACGCGAGCCCGGCGCCCATGCCGGCGCCGCCGGCGAATCCGGGGGCGCTGGATCGAACCGAGGGGCACGTGCTGGGGCGAGACGTGAAGACGGTGTTTCGCATCTGGGTGATTATTTTTGGCCTGGTCGGCGCGCAGATGAGCTGGATCCTCCGGCCGTTCGTCGGCGACCCGAACCTGAAGTTCACCTGGTTCCGCTCCCGCGAGTCGAACTTCTTCATCGACGTGATGGAGAAGATCCGGGACCTGTTTTGAGAACTGAGGCGAGACAGAAAGGCGACCGCGAAGGCGCGAAGACAGCCGCGAAGGAAGGCAGGAAGACATGAACGTGTTTCATTTCCACGAACGTCCCGACGTGAAGGCAGATCTGAGGACCGAGAACTTCGGGACGCTGGCGATCAGCGCGGCTATAGACGTGCATCGGCACCTGGGGCCGGATTGCCCGAGATGCAACACGTTTTAGGCTTCCTTGATGGTTGTCTTCCTGTTCTTCGCGTCTTCGTGGTTGCCTTCGCTTTTCTTTCGCTCGCCAGATGACCTCCCTCCTGCTCCATCCCGCCGATCTGCTGCGATCACGGAGCATTCCGCTGGGGGAGCGGCATCCGTGGCGGGCCCTCGGGGAGCTTGCGCTCCTCATCGTCATCTTCGGCCTCGCCTACGGCGCTGTGATGGGCACGTATGCGGGACCCACAGGGCCGCGCGTGATGCAGATGATTTTCTCCGCGACCAAGGTCCCCCTGCTGCTGCTCTTGACCTTTGCTATTAGCCTGCCGAGTTTTTTCGTGCTCAACACGCTCTTGGGCGTCCGCGACGACTTCGGCGAGGCCGTACGGGCGCTGGTCGCGACACAAGCGGCGCTGACGATCGTGCTCGCGTCACTCGCGCCGATCACCGGCGTGTGGCATCTGTCGGTCGCGGGATATCGCGAGGCGATCCTGTTCAACGCGCTGATGTTCGGCGTCGCCAGCGTCGCGGCGCAGTTTCTGCTCCGCCGCCTCTACCGTCCGCTGATCGAGCGGAACCCAAAGCACCGGCTGCTCCTGCGCGCCTGGCTGATCGTCTTCGCGTTCGTCGGCATCCAGATGGGCTGGGTGCTGCGCCCGTTCATCGGCGACCCTCGCGCCCCGACGAGGTTCTTCCGCTCCGGCGCGTGGGGGAACGCCTACGTCGAAGTCGCGATCATGGTTCGCGAAGTCTTTGGAGGATGACCCCGTCTGCTTTCCAGCCCCGGTCGCAAGACCGGGGGAGGCCGTTACCTCCTCAACAGTCCGGTTGGAGAGTCAGTGCACCCTCCCCCGGTCTTGCGACCGGGCTGCGAAGGACTCCCTTTGCACACGGGGCGCGATTCCCGAGCGAAGCGCGTTCAGTCGCTTCGAGCCGCTTCCCTTGCAAACCACCCCCACCACCGATAAAAACCTCCGTTCACAAGAGTTGCGTCGGGAGGCAACGGACAAGCGTGAAGTTCAACCTGATCGACAGGATCGAGCACCTCGGCGATAACCGGATCGTCGGCGTGAAGTACGTCAGCCTGGCCGAGGATTACCTGGGCGATCATTTCCCCACGTTCCCGGTGCTGCCCGGCGTGCTGATGCTCGAAGCGATCACCCAGGCGGCGGCGTGGCTGCTGCATCACCGCAGCGGCTTCGCGAAATCGATTGCGGTGCTGAAGGAAGCGAAGAATGTGAAGTATGGCCACTTCGTCGCGCCGGGGAACTTTTTGCGCGTCGAAGTGGAGCTGAATAAGACAACCGCTGCCGGCGCATCGTTCAAGGCCGCCGGGACGGTCGGCGACAAGCAGGCGCTGCAGGCGCGCGTCGAACTGGCGTATTTCAACCTCGCCGACAAGCAGCCGGAGCTGGCGGCGATGGACGCACGACTGGCGGAACACAATCGGGCGCGATGGAACGTGCTGCAACAGGGGAAGGTTTCACTGTAAGGCGGATCCTCGATACTCGATACGGGATACTTGGTGGCATCCCACACGCCCGAGTATCAAGTAGCCAGCATCAAGTATCCAGGAACAAGGGAATTCGCATGTCTCGAGACGAAATCTACAAGAAGGTACAGGGCGTTCTCGTTGATGCGCTCGGGGTGGACGAGGACGAAGTGACGCCCAGCGCCACGCTTCGCGGCGACCTGGGCGCCGAGAGCATCGACTTCCTCGACATCGTCTTCCGCCTTGAGAAGGCGTTCGGGATCAAGATCCCGCGCGGCGAGATGTTTCCCGAGGACGTGTTGAATAATCAGCAGTTCGTCCAGAACGGCCGCATCACCCCCGCCGGCATGGAGGAGCTGAAGAAGCGCATGCCGCACATGGATTTTTCCCAGCTCGAGAAGGACCCGGACATCAACAAGATGCAGTTCACGGTCGACACGATCGTGAATTACATCGAGACGAAAGTGAACGCCGCGGCAACCTGACGGCGGGGTTATTTGTTATTTGTTGCTGGTTACTCGCAGCCGGCTTCCAGGACTGCGGGCCTCACGGGTAACAAGTAACAAGTAGCCAGTCACCCCATGCGTTGGATCTGGATCGACAAGTTCATCGAGTTCACGCCGCGCACCAGCGCGTCGGCGGTGAAGAACGTTTCACTGGCCGAGGAGCACCTGCACGACCTGTACCCAGCCTTCCCGATCGTGCCGCACAGCCTGATCGTCGAAGGCATGGCGCAGACGGCCGGCATTCTCGTCGGCGAGGCGCGCCGCTTCGAGGAGAAGGTCATCCTCGCCAAGATCGGTCGGGCCACGTTCCACCGCCTCGTCCGCCCGGGCGACACGATCGTTTTCCAAGCGACGATCGAGCAGTTGAACGAACAAGGCGCCTCGATCCGCGGTACGGTTACAGCCGGCGGCGAGCTCGTCGCCGAGATCGAGCTCATGTTCAGTCACATTGACCAGAACATGGCGGGGCTGGAATTCCCCGAGCACAACTTCGTGTTCACCGAGCAGTTCACGGAACTGCTTAAGACGTACCGGACGGGCGCGAGCGTGAGGCTGTAGGACGCAGTCGAGGGGACGGGACATGTTCGAGTTGATCGTCAGCGTCTTCGCGGTGATCGCCATGGTGAAGATCGCGTCGGCCGACGATCAGTCGCCACTGCTGTGGGGGTTGATCACATTCGGGCTTTGCGTGCTGAGCTTCATGCTGATGCCGGGGTTGCCGTTCCTCAGAGTCGGCCTCGCGTTCGTTATCGCATTCATCGGCATGATCGTTTACAAGGTCGCGGCGGACCGCTGACCACCTCGGGGCACCAGGTCACCCACCATTGTGAAGCCGATGACCGATTTGCGATTCTTCCAGACCACCCTGGAGCACCCGCACCTTAAGGCGGAGATAGCCCGACAAGGCCTTGATCGAGTAGAGACGTATGGGAGAGGTGGGACCCACAACGATGGGATGAAGCTGTCAAAGGTGCGATGGCTGTTATCACTGCCGGCACCGGGGACCGAGGGCATAGACGTTCACCTGGAGGCGCGACGGCCAGGTGAGCTTCAGTTAGACGTTGAGACTTACCCGTACGAGGGAAAGATTCAGAAGAATGCACTGAGGCAAGTGGAATTGCGAGAGGTGCTGCACCTGAAGGCAGACGTCCTCGACCTTTTGCGGCGATCATTGAACCGCAAGTGCGATACCGTCGACGCTACCGCCCATGGGTTGCTTTCTACGGAAGCGGTTAACTGTCTCTGCGCGGTGAAGTTCAAAAGCGCACTGGGGCCGCTATGCTCGATTGAGGCGTATGTGGAGTTTCTCATCCCAGCCCTGCGAGAGCTCGTCCCGAAGATTGACGGGTTGTTGGAAGCTCGCTCGTGAAAGAGACGATGAAGCGTCACGCGCTCGGTTACGCCCCGCCGGACCCCATGGCCCCTGAACTGGCCGCTGGAAAATGGTCGATTGTCCTCGCCATTGCCGGCTCTGCCTTGGTGGCGCTGCTGATGGGCGGTAAGGTCGGGTCGATCAGCTACCTGCCTGCACAGTCCGTGAGCGGCTTCGCGGGGGCGGCGTATGTCACGGGCATGTCGCTTGCGATATGGTCGCTGCGCCGCGGCACGTCCGCAGTCGCTCTCGTTGGGTTATCGCTGAGCGGCTTGGGCGCGGCCGGTTTCTTCTTGTGCCTCTGCCTGCTGTTCGGTTGGTTTGGGCTCGGGATCGGCTTCTAGTTGTGAAGTTGAGAGATCGATGCGAAGAGTTGTCGTCACCGGCGTCGGCGCCATCTCGCCCATTGGCATTGGGGCGAAACCGTTCTGGGAGAACCTGCTGGCCGGGCAGGTCGGGGTGCGGCGCATCAGCCTCTTCGACCCCGGCGGGTTCGCGTCGCAGGTGGCAGGCGAGGTGCCGGCGTACAAGATCGGCGAGTACGTCCCCAAGAGCTACCGCAAGGCGACGAAGGTGATGGCCCGCGACATCGAGCTGGCGGTCGTTGCGGCCGACGACGCGATGAAGGACGCGGGCCTCAAGACCAAGGCCTATTCCGGCACGCCCCAGATCAGGCCCGAGCGATTCGGGTGCAACATCGGCGCGGGGCTCATCAGCTGTGAGCTGAATGAGCTGACGGCGGCGCTGCATGTCGCGCGCGACGGCAATCAGGTCGATCTGCACAAATGGGGCGCCGAGGGGCTGCACCAGCTCACGCCGCTGTGGCTGCTGAAGTACCTCCCGAACATGCTCGCCTGCCATGTGACGATCATCCACGAATTGAAGGGTCCGTCGAACACGATCACATGCGCCGACGCCAGCTCGCACCTGGCGATCGGGGAGGCGTTTCGCACGATCCAGCGCGGCAAGGCGGACCTGGCAATCTGCGGCGGCGCAGAATCCAAGGTCAACCCCATGGGCATGATGCGGCAGTCGCTGCTCGGCCGGCTGACCGAGACGCACAACGACGCGCCGGAGGGCGCGGTGCGGCCCTTCGACACGGACGCCGACGGCACCGCCGCAGGCGAAGGCGGCGGGCTGCTGATCCTCGAAGAGTACGAGCACGCCAAGGCGCGGGACGCGAAGATCTATGCCGAGCTCGTCGGCTTCGGCGCCAGCCAGGACACCCACAAGGTCACCGATCCCGAACCAACCGGCCACAGCTACGCCAAGGCGATCGCCACGGCGCTCGCCGACGCCAACATCCCCCCCGCCGGCGTAGACCTGCTCGTGCCCTGCGGCCTGGGCATTCCGTCACACGATCGCGCGGAATTGAACGGCCTCACGCAGGTGTTCGGGGGCGGCTTAGAGCGCGTGCCGCTTTCGACCATCAAGGCACAGACCGGCAGCCTGGCTGCGGGCAGCGGCGTGGAAGCCGTCGCGGCCGTCATGGCGGTGCAGCAAAACGAGATTCCGCCGGCGGTGAATACGAGCAAGACGCTCGACGACCGCAAGCTCAACGTCTCGCCGGAGGCCCGCGACGCGGACGTGAATGTCGCCGTGACGAGCGTCTACAGCCTCGGCGGGCAGAACGCGGCGTTGGTGTTCAGGAAGGTCTGAGGAACTCCGGTATGGAGGTGCGTTTCCACTACGATCCTGAAACCGACCTGCCGCACATCTACAATCATGGCGTCAACGAGGAGGAGGTCCTTGAAGTGCTGCGGGGCTCGCCGCTTCGCCTACACGGCCGTCGCGGTGGCATGTTCACGCTCGGACAGACCTTAGCGGGTCGACACTTGAAGGTGATTTACAAGCTCCAACGCGACGGCATTCTGGTGATCACGGCGTACCCGCTCAGAGGAAAGGCACTGGCCGCATATCGTCGCCGAAGGCGACGCAAACGATGAAGACAAACGGAAACAAGCGGCGTAACCGTTCGGGGACCTCGGATGTTGCGCGCATCCTCGCTTACTACGAGAACCAGACAGATGAGGAAGCTGCGCGCGAGATCGAGACAGCTCGAGAGGTTCGAGATTCAACGTGGATGCTCGTCCCTGCCGAGCTCGTCCCGCAGGTCCGCAAGCTGATCGCGCGCCGCAAGAAATCCGCGTGAAGGAAGTCATGAACCGAGTCGTCATCACAGGCATGGGTTGGGTCACGCCGATGGGGCATTCCATTGATGGCGTCTGGAAGCAGCTGCTCGAAGGCGGCAGCGGCATCGCCAAAACGACCCTCTTCGACGCCAGCACGTTCCCCACGACGTTCTCCGCCGAGGTGAAGGATTTCAACCTCGCCGACCACCTTGGCGACAAGGCGGCCGAGCACGCGGAGGGCGGGCGGAATACGCAGTTTGCGCTGGGGGCCTGCGCGCGGGCCTGGAACATGGCGGGGCTTGATTCCACAAAGCTGGATCTGGATCGCGTCGGCATCTACCTCGGCTCGGGCGAGGGATCGCTCGACTTCGACGCCTACACCGGCGCCGCCCTGACCAGTTGGAAGCCCGAGGCGGGCCAGATCGACGCCGTGAAGTGGGCCGAAATCGCGCGCGAGCGCATGAACGTGGTGCGCGAGCTGGAGCAGGAGCCCAACATGCCGCTCTCGCACCTGGCGCTGTTCACCGGCGCGCGCGGGCCGGCCATGAACTGTCTCACCGCCTGCGCCGCCAGCACGCAGGCGATCGGCGAGGCCACGGAAATCCTCCGACGCGGCGACGCCGACGTCATGATCGGCGGCGGCGCGCACTCGATGATCCACGTGCTCGGCGTCACCGGTTTCAACCGGCTCACGGCGCTGTCAACGCTCAACGAGAACCCGCGCTGCGCCAGTCGCCCGTTCGACGCGCATCGCGGCGGATTCGTCCTCGGCGAGGGCGCGGGCATGGTCATTCTCGAGACGCTCGAGCACGCGCAGAAGCGCGGCGCAAAGATTCTCGCCGAGGTCGTCGGCTACGGCAGCACGGCCGATGCGTTCCGCATCACCGATCAGGACCCCGACGGCCGCGGCGCGATCGCCGCCATGCAGGAAGCCATGGCGGATGCCGGCATCACCCCCACCGAAGTGCATTACATCAACGCCCACGGCACCGGCACGAAGGAAAACGACGGGAATGAGACCACCGCCATCAAGAGCGTCTTCGGCGAGCACGCCAAAAACGTCCCCGTCTCCTCGATCAAATCGATGATGGGCCACCTCATCGCCGCCGCCGGCGCGGTCGAGATGATCTGCTGCATCCTGGCAATTCGGGACAACGTCCTCCCGCCAACGACAAACTACGACACGCCCGATCCCGAATGCGACCTGGATTACGTGCCGAACAAGGCCCGCCCCGCCAAGGTGGACGTCGCCGTCAGCAACAGCTTCGGCTTCGGCGGGCAGAACGACACCATCATCGTCAAGCGGTTCGTGGCGTAGCTCGAACAGTTGGAACCACCAAGACACGAAGAGCACCAAGCGGTTGTCTTCAGCTCCACATGGCGCGCGTACTCGCGCTGCGCGATTGGATCTAGCAGCGACGGCTTGGTGGTCTTCGTGTCTCGGTGGTTCAACCTGCTTTCACACCCGCCCGAACCACGCCTTCGCCTCCGGCTTGATCCACAAGATGAGCAGCGGGATGGTCGCCGGCAGGCAGCAGACGCTGGTGAGGCCCAGGCAGATGAGCACGAGGTCATAGATCCACACCCACGGCCGGCGCGGCAGGAAGGGCGCTACACCGAACAACCCCGCCAAGGCCACACCCATCACGATCAACACAACGCCCTGGATCATCGCCACCATCTGATCCGGCGACTGCGATGCGGTGGGAATCAGCAGGATCACAATTCCCATCACTGCAAGAACGCCATACAGGAGCGCCATGAGAATGCAGTAGGCCATGAACCAGCTGATCACACCTGGGCGTCCTTCGGGTCTGCCGTATTCGAGCGTCATGTCGCGGAAGATAATCGAACGAGGCCGCTCGCTCGCAAAAACTGACGGATGACGACACCGTGGCGGTGTCAAAGCGTGTCCCCACCACCGCGGCGGATCGCGCAAGTTCTCAAACTGTGACGACGCTGACCACATCCGCTTCGGTATCGATGAGCGCGGCTTTGCGGCCCGTCCCGCCGTACAGCGAGCCCGGGTGGATGACGTGGGTCTTGCCGACTTTGCGGTCCTCGGACTCGGGTCCGTGGCCCCAGATGACAAAATCGTGCTGCTGCTCGGCCAGGAGTTTCTGGAGGAGTTTTTTGTCGTCCCCATGAACCAGTGCGATGCGCTTTCCGTCGAGGTCGACGTCGGCGAGGACGCCATAGCACGCGACGCCGATGCGCTGGGCGTGGCGGAGCAGCCCCATCCGGTCCTTGTCCGTGTCGCCCCACACGAATGCAGCCTCGATCTCCTTCAATTCGTCGAGCACGTGCCGTCCGCCTACGTCCCCGAGGTGAAAGATGAGTTCGGCGCCGGACTCGCGCAGAACCTGAGCGGCCGCCCTCATGGCGTCCGCGCGACCTTCCGTGTTACTCACAACTCCCAAAATCACGGGCGGAGGATTTTAGCACCGTCTTGGGCCGTGCATAGCACCGCAGAAAGGTGATCGCTTATCCGCGGGGAACAACCTCTGAAGAAGATTCAATACTGCGGCCCGCCCGGGTTCACGTCCTTGTTCCAAAGCAGGATTCCGCCGGCCATGCTCTTGACGTCCTTGAACCCCTGCTGCTTGAGGATCTGCGCGAACTGCATCGAGCGCGCGCCGCTGCGGCAGTGGACGATCACTTGCTTCTCCTCGTTGCCGCGCAGCTCACCGATTTTCTGGCCGAGCTGCTGGAGGGGGATCAGCCTTGTGCCCTGGATGTGCGTGATGGCGTGCTCGTTGGGCAGCCGGCAGTCGATGAAGACGAAGTCCTTCTTCTGATCGAGCAGCGACTTCACCTCGCGCGGGGTGACTTCCCACTGCGGGTTGAAACGGTAGCCCGGCGGCAAACCATCGTCATCGAGCGACGGGTCGGGCTGCGGCGCACCAGCAGCAGGGCCGGACGACTTGGCCTTGGCATCGTGCACTTCGCGCCGCGTTTCTTCCAGCGACTTGGGGTCCAGCGCGGGCACGCCGCAGAACTGTTCGTAGTCGATGGGCGCGGTGATCGTGGGATTATCACCGCACACGGGGCACGCGGGATCGCGGCGGAGCTTGAAGCTGCGGAATTCGAGGTCCATCGCGCTGAACGTCGTCAGCTTGCCGATCGCCGGCGTGCCGACGCCGAGGATCAGCTTGATCACCTCGTTGGCCTGAAGCGTGCCAATGATGCCGGGGAGCACGCCGATCACGCCGCCCTCGGCGCAGCTCGGGACGCTGCCGGGGTCCGGGGGCTCGGGATACATGCAGCGGTAGCACGGCCCGCGCTCCCCGGGGCGCAGCGGGTTCGGCAGGTGCGGCGCGAACACCGTCACCATGCCCTCGAAGCGGAAGATCGAGCCGTAGACGTTCGGCTTCTTCGCGATCACGCACGCGTCTCCGACGCAGTAGCGCGTGGGGAAATTGTCCGTGCCGTCGATGACCACCTCATAGTCTTTGATCAGCTGCAACACATTGGAGCTGTTGACGATCGTCTGGTGCTCGATCACGTTGCAGTCGGGATTCACGTCGCGCAACCGTCTGGCCGCGGCCGTCACTTTATTCACGCCGACGTCGCTGACGCCGAAGAGGATCTGCCGCTGGAGGTTCGACGGGCTGACGACGTCCACGTCGACTAACCCGATCGTCCCGACCCCCGCGGCCGCCAGGTACAGCGAAATCGGGCAGCCAAGCCCGCCCGCGCCGATGCACAGCACCTTGGTATTGAGCAGTCTCTTCTGACCCTCCACGCCGACCTCCGGAAGAATGAGGTGGCGCTTATAGCGGTTGACTTGATCGTTGCTGAGCTGCGTGACCATGACGATGCCTCTGCGTGACGAAACGAAAAAACCATGCGCGATCGATTCGCCCATGGCCCGCCGGCAGATGAAATGTCTGCCGCGCTTTAGCTGTTTTGCGGTTCGAGTTGCCTCACCGCGGGCCGCAAGCTGCGATTCAAATCGCCCCGGGCGTCGCGCCGCCCGATCAGGTTGACTGAAACGACTCTAGAACCCGCCGGTGGCGCGGTCAAGCTCAAGCTTTGGCTGCGTTCTCCAGCCGCGCAAGGATCGCCGCTCCGCGACGTCCGCTCAGGCCGCAGCTTGGGCCTTGAGATCGGTCACTGGTCCGTTGGCGCGCGTTATCCCCGGCGCATGGTCATTCGACGCAGCTCGCGGTCCTGTTCTTTTTTCTTGATCGTCGCGCGCTTGTCGTGCTGCTGCTTGCCCCGGGCGACGCCCAGTTCCACCTTCGCCCGCCCGTCCTTGAAGTAGATCGACAGCGGGATCAGGCTCGTGCCACGCTCCTTGGTCTCATCCTGCAGCTTGCGGATTTCGCGCTTGTGCACGAGCAGGACACGGTCGCGCATCGGCTCATGGTTGTAGACGCTTGCAGCCTTCTCGTATGGGTCGATGTGCGCATTGTGAAGGATCAGCCGGCCATCGCGCTCGATGCGCGCGAACGATTCGTGCAGTTGGGCCTTGCCGTTGCGCAGCGACTTTACCTCGCTGCCGACGAGCACGATGCCGCACTCGATCTTGGCCTCGATGAAGTAATCGTGCATCGCCCGGCGATTGGTAATACGCGGGGAGAGATTGGCGGAGCCTTTACCGGCCATAAGGTGCGATGATACGCGTGGAAGTCGCTCGTCACTAGCCATTGGTCACTGGTCGAGGAAGAGCAGCTGCTTGCCTCCGGGACGCGTGAACAAGTGACGCAGGACCAATGACGATCAGCCGAATCCCGATCCTTGACACTCTTTTGGTCGTACCTAATATGATTCGTTCCCGCTGCGGCTGTGGCGGAACTGGCAGACGCGCAAGGTTCAGGTCCTTGTGATCGCAAGATCGTGCAGGTTCAATTCCTGTCAGCCGCACTTCCCCTTTTGCGCGATTGAAGAGCCCGCAAGCCGCCGACGGGACCTTACGCCACGCCGATGGCGCGGAGCAGTTCGCCGACGTCGATCGGCTTTTGCATGACGCACTCGGGCTTCAGCCGGTGCACCGCCGCCAGCCGGGCCGGGTCGCCGACGGCGGTGGTCACAGCGACCGTGATCGGAAGGTTTGCCTCGCGGACGCGCGTGAGGATCTCGATCCCGTCGCCGTCGGGGAGCATCAGGTCGACGACGATCGCCGTCGGGTTGGTGCCCAGCAGGTCAAGCCCCTGCTCGAGCGAAGCGGCCAAGGCAACCTCACAGCCGCGGAGGGTGAGGATAACGCGCAGCGCGTTGGCGCTGCTGGCATCGTCCTCGACCAGCAGGACTCTGCACTTGGTGTGTCGCGGTGACTGCCCGGGCTTGCGACCTGGAGCAGGCTTCCGCTCGTCCTCGTCGGGCGAGGACGCCGGGGAGGGTGAGAGCAAACCAGCTGCCCCGCCCCGGGGCGCTTTCGACGGCGAGATCACCCCAGAGCTGGCGCGCGAGCCGCCGCGCCATTGCAAGGCCGAGCTGGAACGCGTTTCCACGGTTGCGCTCCTCGGTATTTACGGAAAGACGTGTCGAGTGGTCGCTGCGGGCCCCAGCCGGCGGCGCTGATCCACCTTCATCCACCGGTTGATCATCCGAACGGTGTTATCGCGGCGAAGAGCGACCGCATAGAGGAAAAATGCGCTGAGTCATTCGATCCGCCTACCGGAGAATTGTCGCCGGCGCACTTTCCTGGGGTGCTTCAAAAATCGAGAACACCGAACGGCAGCCCTTGGGGCATCGGCGCGGAGCGCGCGTAAGAGATCGATGGGCTGATGGCTCCCCCGCGCTCGGATGACTCCAGGAAACCGGCCATCAAGTCGAGCACGGCGAACGCCTGCTCCCCGCTGGCCCGCAATGGGCGGCCCGAGCGGATGGCGTATGCCATGTCGGCCACGCCAACCGATCGCCCGTAGCCCGTGGGGAACTCGTGCGGAATCTCGCGCCACTCGAGTTCGTCGCGCCCGCGGACATGGACGGGGCCGTCGAACTGGTTGGGGTCGGGGACGCGCATGGTTCCGGTCGTGCCATAGACTCGGATCGGCTGCTTGTCCTGGTCCGGCGCATGCGGCATCGCAAAGCTCTGGATGATCGTGCCGACCGCGCCGTTCTCGAACTCCATCGTGCCGACCACGTGGTCCGGCGTCTCAACCGTAATCGTCTTCCCCCGCTTCGGCTCGCTCGTAATCGTCCGCTGGGGCAGCGCGATCGATGTCATGCCCATGATCCGCTTCACCGGGCCGAAGAGGTTCAGCAAAGCCGTGAGGTAGTATGGCCCCATGTCGAACATCGGACCGCCGCCGACCTCGTAATAAAACTCCGGCGATGGGTGCCAGTGCTCGTGACCGCGGCCCATCATGAAGGCGGTGAACGCGACGGGCTTGCCGATGGCGCCGTCGTCGATCAGCTTCCGCGCCGTCTGCAACCCCGCGCCCATGAAGGTGTCCGGCGCGCAGCCAATCTTCACCCCCCGCTTTTGTGCGGCTTCGAGCAGTCTGCGGCCTTCTTCCCGATTGATTCCCAGCGGCTTTTCCGCGTATGTGTGCTTCCCCGCCTCGACCGCGCGCATGGCGACGGCGGCGTGCGCTTTGGGGATAGTCAGGTTCAGCACGAGCTCGATCGCATCGTCGCGGAGCAGGTCGTCGACGGACGAGACCTTCGGCACACTGAATTGCTCCGCCTGCGCCCCAGCGCGGTCCAGGTCCAGGTCCGCGCATGCCGCCACCTGCACGATCGGGAAGTTCTTCGCCATCCCGAGATACGCGCCGCTGATCGCGCCGCAGCCGATCACGCCCACCCGGACGGGCTCGAGTTGCCGTTGCATTGTCATCCTGAAGGTGCTCCGAAGGATCTTCCGCATTCGACTGCCTGAGATCCCTCGCCAGTACCCCAGGATGACAGCGGGAGCATTGCGTGACGAGTGGCGGTCAAATGTAGTACATCGACTGCTGGAGGCTGCCCGCGCGCGTCACGTGCTCGACAAGCTGCTCCAGCGTCATCGCGTCAAGCACGTCATCGGTCGCGTCGGTCAGGCGCTCGTTGATCAGGCGAACCGCGACCTCGCCAGGCGAGAGCTCGTCCGTCGAGGTTTCTTCCTTGACCGTTAATCGGCCTTCGAGGCGGCGAATCAGGTCCCCCACATTGATCTCGCGCGGCGCCCGCGACAGCCGATACCCCCCGCCGCTGCCGACCTTGCTCTCGAGGAAATCGCCCCGGCGCAACGCCAGCAGGATCGATTCGAGGAACTTGTTTGGCAGCCCCTCCTGCTGGGCTAAGTCCTTGGACTGCACGAAGGTGCGCGGCCACAGTCGCGCGAGCTGCACGACCGCGCGCAGGCCGTATTCCGTTCGCTTGGACAATCTCACGCGGAAAACTCCACAAAATCCTATCGGAATGGTACGTTGGTCCGCCCCCTCGTACAACTGATGCCGGCAGAGCGCGTATGATCAGCATCATGATCCTGTCTCGATTCGCGCCCCGCTTCCTCGCCCTCTTTGCCCTGTTGGTCCTCGTCGCCCCCGCGTCGGCCCAGCCAAAGTCGCGCGCGAAGCTTTCGACTGCTCTCAACACGACCGCCCTGCAACCGGGCGAGCCCGCCGTCGTGGCGATCGTTGTCGACGTCGATCCGGGACACCACGCGCAGTCGCGCACGCCGCTCACCGACAACCTGATCCGCTTCGACGTGAAGCTCGACGAGAATCCGGCGATCACGGTGGGCGAACCGATTTACCCGCCGGGCGAGATTCACGACTACGGCCAGCCGCTCGGGAAGCTCAGCGTGTATGAGGGAAAAGTCATCGTATTCGTCCCGATCCGCGTCAAGCCGGACGCGGAACCCGGACCGCTGAAACTGACGGGCCGCACGACGTACCAGATCTGCGACGACAAGGTGTGCTTCGCGCCGGAGCGGCCCAAATTCGAGATCGATACTACGATCGTCCCCGCGGATCAGACGGTTCAGCCGAACCAGCCGGAGTTGTTCGCGGACTACAAGGGTCCAACCACAGCGCCGATGATCGCCGCCGCGAATCCGACCACCGCGCCGGTGGAAGGGTCGTCGCCGGTGGTCGCGGGGAACGGCGGCGACTGGTCAATGATGACAGCCTTCGGCGCAGCGATCCTCGCGGGGCTGCTGTTCAATGTCATGCCCTGCGTGCTGCCCGTGCTTCCGCTCAAGGCCGCGGCGTTTCACCGCGCCGCCGAGCACCACCGCAGCCGCTCGATCCTGCTCGGGGCGTCGTTCAGCGTCGGGATCATCGCCGTCTTCGCGGTGCTCGCGGTGCTCGTCCTCGTGCTCCGGGTGATCTCCTGGGGCAGCCTGTTCTCCAATCCGTGGTTCATCTGGGGCATCGTGGCACTGCTGGTCGTCTGCGCGGCCGGCCTGTTCGGCGCGATCAACATCACGCTGCCGACGTCGCTGTACGGCGTCGACCCCCGGCAGGACACGATCGGCGGAAATGTCGTCTTCGGCGCGTTCACCGCCATCCTCGCCACGCCCTGCACGGCACCCCTGCTCCCGCCGCTGCTGCTGTGGGCCTCGACGCAGCCGGGATACGTCGGTGTGCCGGCGATGCTGCTCGTCGGCGTGGGCATGGCGCTGCCGTATCTGCTGCTCAGCGCCACGCCGGAGCTTGCGCGAAGGTTCCCCCAGACGGGGCCGTGGTCGGAGCTGTTCAAGCAGATGATGGGGTTCATGCTTCTGGCCGCCGCCGCATACTTTGGCGGCGGGCGCGTGATCCACGGCACGGGATTCTGGTGGCTCATCGTCGCCGTCGTCGCGGTGGCGGCGCTGTACCTGATGGCCCGGACCATCCAGCTCACCGACCGCGCCCGCCCCGTCGCCATCTCCGCCACCCTGTCGGTCGTGATGCTCGGCGGAACGCTGTGGTGGACCGCGCGCATCACCGGCCTCACCCAACCCGCCGTCGCCGTTGCGGGCGCAAAGTTCGAGCCCTATTCGGAGGAGACGTTCCAGCAATTGCGCGATGCCGGGAAGCCCGTGCTCGTGAAGTTCACCGCCAACTGGTGCGCGACGTGTCAGGTCATCGAAGGCACTGTCTTCCGCGACTCCGAGGTATGGGAGGAGCTGAAGCAGCGGGATTTCGCGACACTGAAGGTCGACCTGACCGATGAAGACGCCCCCGGCAGCGACTTGCTCCTGAAGCTCAACCCCGCGGGCGGAATCCCCCTGACCGCGATCTACACACCGGGCAGCGAGCAGCCGCTCGTGCTGGCGTCGGTTTACACCAGCGGAGAGCTGCTGGCGGCGCTGGATAAGGCAGGAGCCGCAGCACCCGCCCCCGCGGCAGTTTCATCCGCCCGAGGCCGCTGACGCTTTGCTCGTCCCCGTCCGGCACCAATGAGGGTAGCGTGTGCTGACGATGGATGCCGTTCCGCTCGATTACGGCCGCCCGCGCCGACGAGTCCCGCGCGCCGTCGTGCTCGTCGCGCTGGCGACGCTGGTGGCTTGGGGCGCGTGGCGGTTTGCCGCACCCGGGTCGCGGTACCTCAGCCTCGCGTACCATGCCCGGCAAGCGCGGCAGGCATTTCGCGCCTGCCAGCAGGTCCCGCTCCCGCCAGACATGGTCCTCTACGCCGACCGGGGATCGACGCCGCGTCTTGCGCCCGCGGATGTGCATCGCATCGGCCACGCGGGCTGGATGCCCCCGCCGCCGGACATCCCGCCGCGGGTCGCCAAGCCGCCGGCCGCATGGCTGAATCTCGGGCGCCATGTCCGCGCCGCCGCGTCGCTGGACCGTAGGAGCGGGACGTTCACCGCGTCCGCCGCGGCAGGCTTGCCGGAGGTGATGTTGCAGCCGGACGAGGCGGTGCTGTTCGTCGGCAATCCGCAGGGACCGCCCGCCGACCCGAACGCGCTGCAGCAGATCGTCACGCTCACGGCGACTCCGCACGAGCTGCGGTGGACCTTCAGCGCGCAGCAGCACCTTGCGTCGACAAAGAAGCCGGGCGAATTGTCGTTCACGCATCCGAACACGCATGCCCTCCGCATCCGGATCGTGCGCCGCGATCCGACCGACCGACTTGAGTGGATGGCAGCCAAGCTCGAAGCGCCGAGCGTTTTGGTGGCGCCGTATCGCCTTAATGACCACACTGGGCAGCTCACGATCACGTTGAGCCGGTTCGCGTTCGAGGCGGATGCGACGGACGGCTGGGTCACAGCGAGCGCTTTGAGTCCTCCGCAACCGGTGTGGTACCTCGGCTCGCCCGATGTATCGTTCGTGCGCGTCGCACCTGCCTGGGAAGAGGTGAAGCTGCGCCCGGGATTGCAACCTCACGCCCTCGCCTTCGATCCGGCGACACACCACCTCATCGGAATCGCCCTGGTGCGGGCCAAGCGCACGCGCGTCGAGGCGTGGCGGGTGAAGGGCGAGGGCGCACCGGTGCTGCTGGCGGCTGCACAGCTCAATCGACCCTCCGATTATGTCCAGGGTCTCGTTTCCGCGGATGCAAGGCGGTTCGCAGCCGTCATGTTTGATCAGGCGCGGGTTTTCGACGTCACGAGTGGTCGGCTGCTCGCGATATGCGACTTGCCACCGCGGCGGCCTTGGGACCTTCCACACGTCGGGCTAAGTGAAGATGGTCGCTTACTCGTCGGTCTCGCGGCGGACGGGGACACAATGAGCTGGTGGGACGTTGACCGCGGGCGGGAGATTGCCGGAATGAGGATCGACGGGGAGCGGATCTCGGCAGCGCATCAGGCGACGGTGCAAGTGATCGGCCAGCGGACGTTCGCCTTCACGCGGCCGCACCGGTCAACCGACCTTACGGTGATTGATACACCGTGGGCAATGCCGCGCTCGATCGCGGGCCATCGTCCCTTCTACGCGCATACCGTGAGCCCGTGCGGCAGGTGGATCGCCGGGAATGGAGTAGTGGATCAGCAGATCAGAACCGCCGGGATGACGATCTACGACTGGCAAAGCGGAGCGACACTACTTGGATGTAGCGAGATCGGCGAGCACGTCCGCGCGGCTGTCTGGAGCGCCGACGGGCGGCGCGTCGCGGCCCACAGCGGTCATCACGTCTTCGTCTACGACCTCCCGAGCCGCTCTATGATGCGCGCGCGTAAGCCACGGCTATCGATCAGTAAACAACCGCTGGCACTCTCACCCGACGGCAGCCGACTGGCGATCGCTTCGGAGGAGTCGAGCAGCGTCTACTGCGTTTCGCTCCCGCCAAGACCGATCCTCAAGGCGCCTACGCCTTCTTCGACGCGAAATCCTTCATAAAGCTCGCCAGCGCCTCGCATCCTTCGACGGGCATGGCGTTGTAGATGCTCGCGCGGATGCCGCCGACGGTGCGGTAGCCTTTCAGGCCGACCATGTCCTGCTTGGCGGCGGTCTTCACGAACTCGTCGGTCAGTTCGTCGCTGGGGAGGCGGTAGGTCACGTTCATGTGGCTCCGCTGCTCCTTGATCGACACGGTGCCGGTGTAGAAGCCGTTGCTGTTGTCGATCATGTCGTAGATCAGCTTGGCCTTGGTCGCGTTGCGCTGCTCCATCGCGGCCAAGCCGCCCTGGGCTTCGAGCCAGCGGAACATCTCCAGCAGCACGTACACGCCGAAGGTCGGCGGCGTGTTGATCATGCTCTTGGCCTCGGCCAGATCCTTGAAGCTCCAGAGCTTGCTTGGCGTCTTCTTCTGCTTGGCATAGAGGTCCTTGCGGACGATGGCGAGGACCAGACCGGAGGGGCCGAGGTTTTTCTGGGCGCCGCCGTAGATCAGGGCGATGTCCTGCATCGGGTGCGGGCGGGAGAGGAATTCGCTGCTGGCGTCGACGATCAGGTTCGGATGGTTCGGCAGCGTGGGCAGACGATGACCGTGCACGGTTTCGTTGCTGCAGACGTGAAAGTAGTCGGCGTCGGCGCTCAGCTTCCATTCATTGGGTTGCGGCGCGTGGTCGAAGTTGCTCGACTCGCTCGTGGCGACCACGTTGATCTTCGCAGGGGGGTCGACTTCCTTCCCGAAGCTCGCGGCCTTTTTGCTCCACTCGCCGCTGACGAGGTAGTCGGCGCTGGTGTGCAGGAAGTTCATCGGGATGACCGTGAACAACTGCGTCGCGCCGCCCTGCATGAACAGCACGTCGTGGCTGTCGCCGATGCCCAGCAGCGATTTGCAGCGCGCGATCGCCTCGTCGGCCACACCGTCGAACTCCTTGCCGCGGTGGCTCACCTCGGCGATGCCAAACCCCTTGCCCTGGTAGTCAAGCAGCGCCGCGGCGGACTTCTCGAGCACTTCCGTGGGAAGCATCGCGGGGCCGGCACTGAAATTGAAGATTCGTTTCATTTGGTGACTCGTTACTTGTCACTGGCTACTGGTTACTGGCAAACAACCACGAGTAACGGGTAACCGGGAACAACAACTCCCTTAAGCTGCGTCCCACTGCGTCCTTAAGAACTCCAGGACCTTTCGGCCGTTCGATGCAATATCGAAGGACTTGGCCTCGACGGAGATCAGGCCGTCGTACCCGCCATCCTTCAGCACGCGGAAGAACGGGCGATAATCTGCTTCGCCGCTCTCGCCCGGCGCGGTGCGGCCGACTCTGTCGGCGACGTGCACGTGCCGGATCGACGGCATGGCCACCCGCAGGTTCTCCAGCGGCTCGTCCTCCATCCACAAGTGGTAGCTGTCCACAAGGCACTGCAGATTCGGGTGGTTGACGGCGTCCACGTACTTCATCGCCTCGGCGAGGAAATTGATGATGTTGCACTCGCCGCGGTGCAGCGGCTCGACGACGATCGTCACGCCATGTTCCATGGCGACAGCGGCGCTGGCGCGCATGAATTCAGTAATCTGCTCGGCGGCGGTATCGCGCGCAAAGCCCTCGGGCACGTGCCGCGCTGCGCCGCTGCCGAAAACCAGCGTCCGAATGTCCAGCGCATCGGCACGGCGCAGGACCGTTCGGATGTACGACCCAAGCTGCTCGGTGTTCACGTCGGGGCCGGTGATCTTCAGCGACCCCGGCACGAGCATGTTGGCCGCCCGGATGGGCAGCGCCGCTCGGCCCGCGCGCTCGTGACCGGTCCACTGCTCGTCCGGCTCCAATCCCTTGAGCAGCCCCTGCACCGATTCTTCAATAAAGTCCCAGCCCGCGCTTAGCGCGGGGGCGCTGTTGTCGACTGTCGTGCAGATGCCGAATCTCATCCCAAGACCCTCCGCAAGCGAGCGGGGGATGATAGGAGAAGCGGCGGACGGCCGCTAGCTAGCGCATGCGCCGATGTCTCGCACGGAGCCGGCGGCGCGGCGCCCATGCGCCGCCTCGCCTGTGGGCCGGCGTCAACAGTCCCAGCGTGGCGCCCCATACCAGGTGTGCCGAGATCGTCAGCGCGTTGCGCCGCGCCGAGTGCTCCGTCGCGGGGCTGATCAGCCCAAGCACCGGCAGCCACCCGAGGTAGCTCACCGCCCAAACGAGCAGCGCATACCCCATGCCTTTCACCACGGGCGGCCCGTTGACGCGATGCGACAGGGTTCCGTACAGCGCGCCAACCGACGTGCCGTAGCCGAAATGCGCGGCGAGAGTCAGCCCCAGTCGCTGTGGCTCATTCAATTCCTGCGCAAACCCCGCCCGCCGCGCGACGCGCATGGTGATCTTCCGCGGCGGGAGCGGGTGACGCTGCCGCGCAGGCAGCTGCCGAAACATCACCTCCATCGCGATCGTCATCGGCACCGTCGCCGCCAGACCCGCCAACGCGCCCGCGAGGAGCATTTCCGCCGTGTCGTTTGGCTTGGATTTGATCATCTCTGAGGGTGAAGGTAACGGCCGCCGAACCCGCCGGTCAGCGCGCAATGATGAAGAGCCCTCACAAAATCAATTCGCCGTAGAGACGGAGAGGACGCAGAGGTCAGAAAAGGATCGCTTTTCAATTGGGTGCGCCGCGCGGCCTGCCACTTCCGGCTGCGCCGCAACCCAAAGCGGGCGTTGGAATCATGGCAGGGAGCGCGCCAGGAACGCGCGCAGCGCTGCCGGAGTCGGCAGACGGTATCGCGCCAGCGTGTCGCCGTCACCCACGCGGATGGTGATGAAGTTCTGCAGGTCCAGCCGGAACATCGATTCGTCCGTCGTGTCATCGCCGGCAGCGAGAATCAGGTCGTACTGCCTCTCACTGAGCAGCCGCGCCACGGCGGCGCCCTTGTTCACGTGCGACGCCGTCACCTCGACAATCTTGCGCCCATGGCGGATCTGCACGGGATCGTTAGCGGCGATGGTCGACAGCTCCTCCGCCAGGTCCATTGCTTTCTGATGGCCGAACTCGGGGTCGGCCTGGCGATAATGCCACACGAGGCTGGTGCGTTTCTCCTCGACTCGGCTGCCGGGCGTCGACGCCTCGTACAGCTGCAGAACGCGCAGGAGCTCCTCCTTCCAGGCGTAGCTCACGTTGCGATCGAGCTGTTCCCAGTCGCTGCTCCCCGGACGACACAATGCGGCGCCGTGCTCGGCGATCAGCCCGAAGGGGAACTCGCCGACGAACGCGTCCAGGTCCTGCGGGGTGCGCCCGGAAATGATCGTGACATCCACGTTCTCCAACCGCCGCAACCGGTCGAACAGCCAGCGCATTTCCGTTGTAACCGTCGCCGTCCCCGGATCCTTTACGATCTCGCGGAGCGTCCCGTCGTAGTCCAGGAACAGCACGACGCGTTTGCTGTTGTCTGCGACGGCGGACGCGACCCGCCGCTGCGCGTCGTCAATGTCCGGCGCAACCGACGAGACCAGCTCGAGTGCCGCCAGGTCGTCGATGAACGACGTCGCCCACCAGGACGCGTCGAACTTCATCACCCGGTCGCGCATTGGCCGCATCCGCTCACGCCGCTGCTCCAGCGGCATTTCCAGCGCCTCGCGGAGATAGGCGGCGACGCCCTGCGCGTCGTAGGGGTTCACCACTATTGCGTTGAACAGCTCCTCGGCGGCGCCGGCGAACTCGCTCAGCACCAGCACGCCCGCCCCGTCCCGCTGCGCCGCCACGTACTCTTTGGCGACAAGGTTCATCCCATCGCGCAGCGGGGTGACCATCGCCACCTCCGCCAGCGCGTACAGCGCGCACAGCTCGGTGAACGTGACCGTTCCGTGGATGAAGTGAATGGGTGAATTGTTGATAGTGGCGTACCGGCCGTTCAGCCGCCCGATCTGGGACTCCACCTCCGAGAGCAGATCCTGGTACTCCTCGACGCGCTCGCGCGAGGGCACGCTAATGAAGATGAACTTCATCTCATCGTGCTTGTCCGCGTTGGCGGCGAGGAACTGGTCGATGGCCTGGAGGCGGCGGAGGATGCCCTTGGTGTAATCCATCCGCTCGACGGACAGGACGACGCGCTTGTGAGCGAAGTTCGCGCGGAAGTGCTCGCATTGGGCGCGGTGCTGCTGCGTGTTGAGCTCCTCCTCGAATTTGGCCGCATTGATCCCGATGGGATACACGCCCAGGTGCGAGGTGTGCCCGTCGCGGCGGATGCGCATGAGCTCTGCGTCAATGCCCAGCAGCCGCACGACCGCGCTGCGGAAGTGCCGGGCGTAGCCGAACGTGTGGAAGCCGATCTGGTCGGCGCCCAGCAGCCCCTCGATCAGGTCGACCCGGTGCGGATGGCAGCGGAAGATCTCATAGGAGGGGAACGGCGTGTGCAGAAAAAAGCCCGTCCGCAGCGATGGGTTGGCTGCCCGCAGCATCGCGGGCACGAGCATCAGCTGGTAATCGTGAACCCACACCAGGTCGCCGTCTTTCGCCGTCCGCAGCACGGCATCGGCGAAGCGCTGGTTGACATTGCGGTAGTCGTGCCACCACTGCGCGTCATCGTAGCGCATATAGCTCGGGAGGTAGTGCAGCAGCGGCCAGATGCTGGAGTTGCTGAACCCCTCGTAAAAGCCGGCCTGCTCCGCCTGGGTCATGAAAACGGGAACAAAGCCGAACTCGCGCGTGAACCGTTCCTCCAGCCCGCGCTGCCGGGTGGCGTCGGCGCAGCCCTCGCCCGTCCACCCGATCCATTTCAGCTCGTAGCGCCCGCCCGAGACCGCCTCCAACGCCGTGACAAGCCCGCCCGACGATTTCTTGATCTGATCGCCCTCTATCGTGATGGGCAGACGGTTCGAAACGTTGATGATCGTGCCGGGCATGACTGCTAACTACAGGAAATGGCGGCAGGATCAAGCCAATTGCAAGCAAGCACACCGCTTCTCTTCGATCCGCTTCCTCTGCCCGGTCGGTTCGAGTTGATCATTCCCTTCTGGCGAGTTGCTGGTTGTTGAGACGCGGACCACCCACTATGAATGAAAAGACAGCCACTACACCCGAAGGAGACCGCCATGCCGACCAACCTCCTCGTCGTTTATTACAGCTCGTATGGCCATCTGTTCAAGATGGCGCAGGCCGTCGAAGCGGGGGCTCGGTCGGTCGCCGACACCGAGGTGCGCCTCCGCCGCGTCGCGGAGCTCGAGGGCGCACGGCAGCACATGTCACAGCAGCCGGCATACGTGGCGGCGCAGGAGGCGCAGCGGGAGGTCGCAATCGCGAGCAACGACGACCTGCGCTGGGCAGACGGGGTCTGCTGGGGGACGCCGACGCGCTATGGGAACATGGCGGCGCAGATGAAGCAGTTCATCGACGGCACCGGCGGGCTCTGGCTCAAGGGCGAGCTGGAGGACAAGGCAGCCGGGGTATTCATCGGCACCTCCACCATCCATGGCGGTCAGGAGACGACGATCATCACCAGCATGATTCCGCTGCTGCACCTGGGGATGGTGCTCGTAGGCACGCCGTACGGGCAGAACCCGCAGATCCTGACCGTTGAGGGAATCGGCGGCTCTCCGTACGGCCCAGGCACGCTCGCGGGGCAGGACGGCTCACGCCAGCCGGTGGAAGCGGAACTGACGACGGCGCGCAATCTCGGCATCCGGGTGGCGAAGGTCGCGGCACGGCTCAAAGGGCTGCGCGGGACATAAACGAGCGCGCGCTCCGATCAGTCGCGTGGCATGATTTGACGAAATCCTCGACGGTTCGTAGGATGTCGCAGATGCTGCTACTCCGCACCCTCTCTCGACTTCCGGTCGCCGTACGATAGGTCGGCTACGACGGTGCCTTCGGTTCGCATGGAACCGCACCGCGACCGGCCCACCCCATCCCCGATGCGCCGCTGCATTAGTGACGTTCAGCACGACATTTACAGATATTTTGTTGCAAGGACACGCGACGGGCCGGTACCATTCGGCCCTTCCTATCCGACCAGCACCTAAAGCGAGTTCTCCCATGAGCATCCTGCAAACCGACGCCGCCAAGACCGCCGCCCAGCAACCGTCAAAGGTCGCAACTGGCCCGAAATACAAGGGTAAGAGCGGCGCCCGCATCCTCCACGAGATGCTGATCAACGACCACAAGGTCGACACGATGTTCGGCTACCCCGGCGGAGCGATCCTGCCGGTGTTCGACGAGCTCTACAAGACTCCCGCCAAGTTCATCCTCAACCGCCACGAGCAGGCCTCGGGGCATTGTGCCGACGGCTACGCCCGCGTGACGGGCAAACCCGGCGTGTGCATCGTCACCTCCGGCCCGGGCGCGACCAACACCGTCACCCCGCTGGCCACGGCGCAGATGGACTCCGTCCCCCTCGTGATCTTCTCCGGGCAGGTGCCGACGAAGGTCATCGGCAACGACGCGTTCCAGGAAGCCGACGTCACCGGCATCACCCGCCCGTGTACCAAGTGGAACTACCTCGTGCGCGACATCCGCGAGCTGCCGCGGGTGATCAATGAGGCGTTTCTCGTGGCGACCAGCGGCCGACCCGGCCCGGTGCTCATCGACCTGCCCAAGGACGTCGCCGTCATGGCCTGCCCCGACGAAGTCGACGACACGCCGCGCGAGCATATTCTCAAGCGCCGGAAGGTCAGCCTCTCCGGCGGCACGCAAAAGCAGGTCATGGACGCTGCGGAGCTGATCAACAGGAGTGAGCGCCCGGTCCTGTACGTGGGCGGCGGCGCGATCATTGCCGGCGCGGCCGATGCGCTGCGCAAGGTCGCGGCCAAGGGGAACATCCCCGTCACCACCACCCTGCTGGGCCTGGGCGCGTACGACGAGCACGACCCCAAGTCGCTGCACATGCTTGGCATGCACGGCAGCGCGTACGCCAACTACGCGGTCCAGGAATGCGATTGTCTGATCAGCGTCGGCGCTCGCTTTGACGATCGCGTCACCGGCAACCTCGCGAGCTTCGCACCCAAGGCGAAGATCATCCACATCGACATCGACCCGTCGTCGATCAGCAAAACCGTCGATGTCGACGTCCCCGTCGTCGGTGACGCCCGGTTGAGCCTCGAGGCGATGCTCGAGTTCATCGAGCACCGCGACCGCAAGGAATGGTTCAATCAGATCGCGGCATGGAAAAAGCGCTACCCGTTCAAGTACTTCGATGACTCCAACCACGCCAAGCCACAGTACGTCATCGAAGCGCTCAACACGCTGACAAAGGGCGAAGCGATCATCACGACCGGCGTCGGCCAGCACCAGATGTGGGCCGCTCAGTTTTACCGATGGACCCAGCCGCGGCAGATGATCACGAGCGGCGGCCTCGGCACGATGGGCTACGGGTTGCCCAGCGCGATGGGCGCTGCCCTCGGCGCCCCCGGCAAGACAATCATCGACATCGACGGCGACGCCTCCTACCTCATGACGTGCTACGAGCTGGCGACCATCGCCGAATACAACATCCCCGTGAAGGTCTGCATCCTCAACAACGACTTCCAGGGGATGGTCAAGCAGTGGCAGGACCTGTTCTACGGCCACCGCTACAGCAACACGACGATGAAGAACCCGAACTTCGCCGCCATGGCCGAAGCCTTCGGCGTCCGAGGCATCCGCTGTGAAGCCAAGTGTGATGTGGAGAAGACGGTCAAGACGATGCTCGAGCACCCGGGCCCGGTCGTGGTGGACTTCTACGTCGAGCCCAATGAACACGTCTACCCCATGGTGCCCGCGGGGAAGGGACTGCACGAGATGGAGCTGGGGACGCTGGCGTGAGCGAGGACGTAGAATGGCCGAACCGAATCCTGGTCATCTTGTCTTCGGCCAAGCCGGACCACGCGCCGCCGGGGCACTCGAAGGGGTTCGCGCGCACTGGGAAGACCTCCTGACGCTCGACCTGATTCCAGTCCAGCTCAAGGACATCATTCGTCGCAACGGCCCTCTGACGTTCGACAAATTCTGTCCGCCCGCCGACTCTTGGTATGTCGCCGCCGCCATTCACACCGAAGCGACCTTCTGGATTCACAAGCACAGCGACAATCTGTTCGCGGTCGCCTCCAGGTACGTTCGTGTCCAACTGCTCTCGACAACCGCGCCTGAATACTGACGCGAGCCGGTTTTCTCCACGCCCCCGCTAAAGCAGGCGCAGCCAAATGGCTTGAGACCGGGTACAATATTACGTGGGCATTTGGGAAAGCGGAGATGCACACGTGAAATCGATATCGGGAAGGCTCAGGCGCGTCGTGCGCGGTGTGGTGGGGGGTGGTGCGCCGCCGGTAAAGCAGCAGCAGGGATCGGCCGGCACGCGCGCCTCCGTCCCGCAGCCGGACGTGGATTTTGCGATGATCGTCGGCGCCCAGCGCAGCGGGACGACCTGGCTGCAACTGCTGTGCGCGGCTCATCCAAAGATCGCCGGATCCGAAGAGCTGCACCTGTTCTCGCGCTACCTCGGCCACCTCATCGCCTCATACTACAACGACCTCCGGCATTACGCGGAGGCCGGTCGCTCGCAGGGGCTGCCGACGCTGCTGAGCACCGACGAGTTCGACGACGCCGTGAGACAGTTCGCCATGACGGTGTTGGAGAAGCTGCTGAAGGGCAAGCCCGGCGCGGCGCTGGCGATCGAGAAGACGCCGGATCACGTTCTGCACCTGCACTACATCCGTCATTTGTTCCCCAAGGCCAAGATCATCCACGTGATCCGCGACCCGCGCGACGTGGTCGTCTCGCAGCTGGCGGCCGGGGCGTCCTGGGGCGAGGACTGGGCGCCCAAGGACGCCGCCGAGGCTGCCGCGCGATGGGTTGAGTGGGTGAGCACGGGTCGTCGGTATGCGTCCGATGGCTACCTGGAAGTTCGATACGAAACGCTGATCGAAGACGGGCCGCGCGAGCTGGCGCGCGTGTACAACTTTCTCGGCCATCCGCTTCCTGCCGATCAAGTCGAGCGGATTTACCAGCAGTTCACGATGGCGAACATCAAGTCCGGCAAGGCGCCCAACGTGCTGGTCATTCTCCGTGAGACGGTTGTAAGCGGCTCGGTTGCGCTTGCCGGTGCTGCCATGCCGACACGCCCCGCGGGCAGGAAACCGCCGGAAGGTTTTTATCGCAAGGGCAAGGCCGGCGGCTGGCGCGAGAGCCTCGCCGAGGCGGACGTGCGAACGATTCAGCGGATCGCAGGACCGCTCATGCGCGAGCTGGGATATGCCCACGCCGAGTTCCCACCCGCCCTGGAGCCCGCGGCGGCGAGCGCATGAGGCTGTCGTCGCTTTGCCGCTGACACTCCACACGCCACAATCCGCGCGTCCCCCCCGCGCCTTCAGCGAACAGTTCCAGATAGAGCATCTTCAGGTGGGCATGGCGGATCCTCCTGCTTGTGACGCCGAGTCCTCACATGCCTGCGCCACACCCGCGAGCGGATGAAAAGTGCGCTCGCCGGCTGACGCTCGGAAACGGCAACCGCGGTCGCCTTGGCTTTGGTTCAGGAGGACAACTTCACACGCTTCGAAAACAGGTGAAGACGCTCCAGCGGAAATGTAAGACGCTGACGGGAGACCTTCAAAATGCACATTCAAACGCACATCCTCTCCGGCTGGTGCGTCGGAAACCTGCTGCCGCTGACGGCGCGTGAGCGGCTCTTTTGCATGATCGCGGCCGCGGCGCAGGATGTTGACGGACTCGGCATCCTCGTCAGCCAGGAGTTGTATTGGGACTACCATCACAAACTCGGCCACTGCGCCGCGTTTGGCGTACTGACGTCGGCGGCGCTCGCGGCCTTCTCCACCCATTGGCTGTTGGCGTTTTTCACCTACCTGGCTCTGTTCCACCTCCACCTGGTGCTGGACTATCTCGGCTCCGGCCCCGGTTGGCCGCTGTATTACTGTTGGCCGACGTCGGACACGGAATGGCTCAACCCCCGCGCCTGGCCGTTTTTTTTTTCGTGGCAGAACATCGGGACCGCCTTCTTCCTGATCGGGTGGACCGTGGTGATTGCCATCCGCCAGCGGCGAACGCCATTGGAATTGCTCATGCCTTCGCTGGACCGCAAGGCCATTCGCTGGCTAAACCGCCACCGTGCTATGCCGACCCCCGCCGCTCCCGTGGTGGCAGATCAGCCCTGAAGCCCCCCGCTCATTTTCCACAAAACCTTCGTAACAACGCCCAGCCGCAGGCGTAGTAGCGTGTACAGGCGGCTCTCATTGCCGACAATCGTGGTCGCTTACGTGCAGTGGAGTAGCGCAGGGAAGGTCTCATGGCTCATGACGACGACGACTGCTCCTGGTGCAACAGCCCCGATCACGTCCGCCCGGACATAACCCCGCTGACTGGCCGCGGTCCCAGCCGGCGCGATTTCCTTTACGTCGGGTTGGTGGGCGGTCTTGGTCTGACCCTCGGCAACTACCTCGGCCTTACCCTCAACTCGATCGCCCGGGGCGAGATCAAGAACTACGCGAGCAAAGAGGGCAAGGCGAAGAGCGTGATCCACATCTTCCTGCCCGGCGGGATGAGCGCGCAGGAATCGTTCGACCCCAAGCCGTTCGCGCCGATCGAGTACCGGGGCCCGTTCAGCACCATCAAGACCAGGCTCGAGGGGGAAATCTTCTCTGAGACGATCCCGAAGATCGCGGGCATCGCCGACAAGATCACCGTCGTCCGCTCGATGACGCACGGGGAGGCGGCGCACGAGCGTGGCGTGCACAACATGTTCACCGGTTATCGCCCGAGCCCCGCCGTCCAATACCCATCCATGGGCTCCGTTGTCAGCCACGAGTTCGGCCCGCGCAACAACCTCCCGCCCTACGTTGCGATCCCATCGGTCGCCAACGAGTTCGCAGGCAGCGGGTACCTCTCCAGCGCGTACGGCCCATTCAGTCTCGGTGCCGATCCGGCAAACAAGGCATTTAAGGTTCGGGACCTGAACCTTGCGAAGGGCATCGACGATGCCCGGTTCGAACGCCGCAAGACGATGCTCCAAGCGGTCGACAACCACTTCCGCACGCTGGAGAAGTCGGATGCGCTGGACGCAATGGATTCGTTCTACCAACGCGCTTACAACCTGATCAGTTCGAAGCAGGCGCGCGAGGCGTTCGATGTCGACGCGGAGCCCGACGCGATCAAGGAGGAGTACGGGCGCAACCCGGCGGGCATGCGGATGCTCATGAGCCGTCGGCTGGTGGAGGCGGGCGTGCGATTTGTCTCGATGACCTTCGGCTCGTGGGACCACCACGCCAACCTCGTCGGCGGCTTCAAAAACCAGATGCCGCGCTTCGACCAGGCGCTGGCGACGCTGATTATCGACCTGGAGCGCCGCGGGCTGCTCGACTCGACGCTGGTGATGGTCACGAGCGAGTTCGGACGCACCCCCAAGATCAATAAAGACAATGGCCGCGACCACTGGCCGCGCGTGTTCAGCATCGTGCTCGCCGGCGGGGGCATCAAGAAGGGCCAGATCTACGGCAGCTCAGACGCGACTGCGTCCGAGCCCAATACGGACCCGCTGACGGTCGAGGACATGGCAACGACGATCTACAACCAGCTCGGCATCGTGGCGGACAAGGAACTGATGGCCCCCGGCGGCCGCCCGATCGAGATCGTCGACGGCGGACGCGTGGTGGAGGAGTTGCTGGTGTAACGGTCTTACACCCTCTTCCCGGTACTCCGGGGAGAGGGTAGGGGAGAGGGGCGAACAGCGCGGCGGACCGAGCACCGGCCGATTCGACGAGTCACAGGGATCTTCGAATCAAACGGCGCTAAACGTCAGGCGCACCTTGCCCCCGCCCTCTCCCCGGAATACCGGGGAGAGGTGAGGGCGCGACTTTGAGGTTCAAACTTCGCGTTTCCGCCCGAGCATTCCCGGCAAGGTCGCCGCGGGATCGCTCGGGCGGGGCGTTTGAATGCTCGACTTTTGATGCTGTGCGAACGATGCGACAGATGTGGGTGATTTTCGCAATGGTGGTCGCCTTGGCGCTCGCCGCGCCTGTGCGCGCCGCCTCGCCAGACCTGGCCAACGTCATCCCTCGCGGCGGGCAGCGCGGGACGGAAATCAATGTCGTCTTTCATGGCGATCGGCTCGGCGACGCTCGGGAAGTGTTCGTCTACTCCCCCGGCGTCACCTTCTCGCAGTTGGACGCAAAGGATCCGAAGAAGCTCACGGCGAAGGTGACGATCGCCCCCGACGCGCCGCTGGGCGAGCACTGCCTCCGCGTCCGCACCGCCACGGGCATCACCCCCCTGCGCACGTTCTACGTCGGCGCCCTCCCGCACGTGGACGAGAAGGAGCCCAACAGTGAGTTTGATAAATCGCAGAAGATCGAACTCAATGTCACCGTTAACGGCGTCATCACCAACGAGGACCTGGATTACTACGCCATCGACCTGAAGAAGGGGCAGCGCATCACCGCCGAAGTCGAAGGCATGCGCCTCGCCTCGACCGCGCCGCAGGCGATCTTCGACCCCTTCGTCGCGATTCTCGACGGCAAACAGTTTGAGCTGATTGCAAGCGACGACTCGGCCCTGTTCCTCCAGGACCCTGTCTTGTCGCTAGCCGTTCCGGAGGACGGCAGGTACTACGTTTTCGTTCGCGAGAGCGCCTACGGCGGCGATGACAACTCTCACTATCGCCTGCATGTTGGCGCCTTCCCCCGCCCGCGCGCGGTGTTCCCGCCCGGCGGGCAGGCCGGCACCGAACAGGCGGTGAAGTTCATCGGCGACATCGCCGGCGAGCACGAGCAGACGTTCAAGCTGCCGGCGGAGTTTCACCAGCCGTACTTCCCGCTCTTTTTGGCGCGCCACGGCGCGGTTGCTCCCTCCGCCAACCGCTTCCGCATCTCACCGTTCGGCAACGTGATGGAGGCCGAGCCCAACAACGAGATCAAGACCGCCACGCCCGTCGCGGCCCTGCCCATCGCGATGAACGGCGTCATCGGCGACAAGGGCGATGTCGATTTCTTCAAGGTTGCGGCGAAGAAGGACCAGACGTTCGACTTCAACGTCTACGCGCGCCGCCTGCGCTCGCCGCTCGACTCGGTCATCCACATTTTCGACGCCGCCGGCAAGGTCCTCAACGGCAACGATGACAACCAAAGCCCCGACAGCTACCAGCGCTTCACGTTCCCCGCCGACGGCGAATACACGATCCGCATCTACGATCAGCTCTACGACGGGGGCCCGGATTATGTCTACCGCATCGAGGTCAGTCCGATCACGCCCGCCGCAACCCTGGGCATCCCACTGATCACCGCTAACTCGCAGGAGCGGCAGACGATTGTTGTCCCGCGCGGCAACCGCTACGCGACGCTCATCCGCGCGACGCGCAGCGACTTCGCGGGCGACATCAAACTGTCCATCGACAACCTGCCCCAGGGCATCACGATGCACGCCGACACGCTCAAAGGGGACATGATTCCGGTCCTCTTCGAAGCCGACGACGCCGCGGCCACGGGCGGCGCGCTGGTAGACGTCGTCGGAACGCCGACAGAGGCGAACTCCCCCGTCCGCGCGTCGTTCTCCCAGACGGTGGATCTCGTCTACCGGAACAATCAGCCCCCCTACTACACCGCCACCGTGTCAAAACTGGCCGTTGCGGTTGCGGAGGAGGTGCCGTTCAAGCTGAACATCGTGCAGCCGAAGGTGCCGATCGTGCAGAATGGATCGATGCAGCTGAAGGTTATCGCGGAGCGAAAGCCGGGGTTTGCCGCGCCGATCAACCTGACGATGCTGCAGAACCCGCCGGGCATCGGATCGGGCGGCGTAGCGATCGCAGAGAATACGAGTGAGGCGACGATGACCCTCAGCGCCTCCGGCGACGCGGCGGCGGGAAAATCAAAGATCTGCGTGATCGGCAATGCCGACATCAACGGCACGACGTGGGCAGCGTCGCCCTTTGCGGAGCTGGAAGTCGCCGCCCCGTTCGTCACCGCCAAGGTCGAAATGGCCGCCGCCGAGCAGGGCAAGAGCGCGCCGGTGCTGATCAACCTCGAGCAGAAGACGCCGTTTGACGGCAAGGCGAAGGTGCAGCTTGTGGGGCTGCCGCCGAATGCGACAGCGCCGGAAATGGAGATCACGTCGGCCGACAAGACTGTCGTGTTCGAGGTGAAGGCTGACGCGAAGACGCCGGTGGGCCAGCACAACGCACTGTTCTGTATCGTGACGGTGACGAAAGACGGGGAGCCGATCGTGCACAACATCGGCCAGGGCGGGGTGCTCCGAGTTGACGCCCCCGCGCCGTCGCCGGCCACGGCTCAAGTCGTGGCCGCGCCAACCACCGCGCCGGTGAACCCGGAGAAGCCCCTCTCCCGGCTGGACAAGCTGCGGCTGGAAGCGAAACAGGCGATGAAGCAGTGACGTGATGGATGTGAATGTGATGAAAGTCGACGCTTATCCTCCCAGGTCAGTTGTGTTCCTGAGGTACTCCGAAGGATCTCTGGCGCTCGCGTGCGGGAGATCCTTCGGAGTACCTCAGGATGACAATCACATACGCCCCGTCCTGCTCATACTGATCACGGTCGTTGCCTCCTTCGCCTCATTCGTGTCCGCCGCGCCGACCACCGCGCCGTCCGGGACCCCCGACCGCGTCAGCTTCAAGAACGACGTCATGCCGATCTTCATGCGCGCCGGCTGCAACTCCGGCGGGTGTCACGGCTCGTCGCGCGGGCAGGACGGGTTCCGCCTCTCGCTGTTCGGTTACAACCCCGACGACGACTACCGCAGCATCACGCGCGAGGTCGCCACCCGCCGCATCAACCTCGCCCAGCCCGCCGAAAGTTTGCTGCTCAAGAAGATCGTCGGCGATGCCCCGCACACCGGCGGCAAGCGGTTCGAGAAGGACAGCAGTCATTACAAGACGCTGCTGCGCTGGCTCGAGCAGGGCGCGCAGCCCGATCCAAAAGACATGCCCGAGCCGGTTTCGCTCGAGATCCTCCCGAAGCAGGCGCTGCTGGAAACCGGTGATGCGCCTGTCCCCTTCAGCGCCAAGGCCAGGTACTCCGACGGCACGGAGCACGACGTCACCCACCTCGCCATCTTCCAGAGCAACAACGACAACAGCGCCACCATCTCCGCCGACGGCCTCGTCACCCCCGTCCACCGCGGCGAGGCGTTCGTGATGGCGCGGTTCGCTACGTTCACCGTCGGCGCACAGGTCATCGTCGTGCCGAAGGGCCAGGATTTCGTCTGGCCGGACGTGCCGGAGAACAACTACATCGACGCCCTGGTGAACGCGAAGCTCAAAAAATTGCGCATCCTGCCGTCGGAGCTGTGCGACGACCAGACATTCCTCCGCCGCGTGTACGTCGACATCGTCGGGCTGCTGCCGACGCCCGAGGAGCACGCCCGTTTCGCATCCTCCACCGATCCACAGAAGCGCGAGAAGCTCGTAGACGAGCTGCTCGGCCGCAAAGAATTCGTCGAGATGTGGGTGATGCGCTTCGCCGAGCTGCTGAAGGTCCGCTCGGTGGACAACATCGTCAGCTACAAGTCGGCGGTGCTGTATTACAAGTGGCTGCAGTCGCAGCTGGCGGAAAATGTGCCTATCGACCAGGTGGTGCGCCAGCTGATCGCCGCCGACGGCGGGACGTTCAAGAATCCGGCGACGAATTACTACCACGTCGAGACCGACTCGATGAAGCTGGCAGAGAACACCGCGCAGGCGTTCATGGGGATGCGCATCCAGTGCGCGCAGTGCCACAACCACCCGTTCGATCGGTGGACGATGGACGACTATTACGGCTTCGTGTCGTTCTTCAGCCAGGTCGGGCGCAAGCAGGGCGAAGACCCGCGCGAGCAGATCATCTTCAACCGCGGCGGCGGTGAGGTGAACCAGCCGGTATCAAAAAAGCCGGTCCCGCCGAAGTTCCTGGGTGGAGAATCGCCCGACACCAAAGGCAAGGACCGCCGAGCGGTTCTCGCGGACTGGCTGGCGTCGCGCGACAACCCCTACTTCGCGCGGAACCTGTCGAACCTCATCTGGCAGCACTTTCTCGGCGTCGGCATTATCGATCCGATCGACGACGTGCGCATCAGCAACCCCGCGAGCAACCCCGAGCTGCTCGACGAGCTGGCGCGAAAGTTCACGCAATACAACTTCGACTTCAAGCGGCTGGTGCGCGACATCTGCCTCTCGCGCACCTACCAGCTCTCGACGCGGCCGAACTCGACCAACGCCGGCGACACGCGCAACTTCGCCAAGGCCACGATCCGCCGCACGCGCGCGGAAGTCCTGCTCGACTGCATCAGCCAGGTGACCGAGGCGAAGGAAAAGTTCCGCGGATTGCCGCTGGGCGCCCGCGCGGTGCAGATCGCCGATGGGCGGACGAGCAATTATTTCCTCACCACCTTCGGGCGGGCCACCCGCGAGACGGTCTGCTCGTGTGAAGTAAAGATGGAGCCCAACCTCTCGCAGGCCCTGCACCTGCTGAACGGGAACACGGTCTGGCAGAAAGTCGAACAAGGCGGCGTCGTGAAGCGGCTGCTGGCCGCCAAGAAAACACCCGACGAGATCATCGAGGAGCTGTATCTCCGCACCCTGACGCGCAAGCCAACGCCTGAGGAGCTCGCAGCCATCACCGCACAACTGAAGGACGAAAAGGACCCCGCCCCGGTCTTAAGCGACCTGTTCTGGGCCCTGCTGAACAGCCAGGAGTTCATGTTCGCGCACTGACAGTCGCATGGGCGTCCCCCCCATGTCTCTGATGAGAAAAAACATGGGCGGGACGCCCATGCTACGAAGAAGAACTACGACATGACGAAGTGTTCGATTTTTGTTTTTCTCGCCATCGCGCCAGCACTGGCCACGACCGCCTTCGCGCAGGAGAAGATCACCTACCAGGACCACGTCCTGCCGATCTTCCGCAACAGCTGCTTCAGCTGTCACAACGCCGACAAGAAGAAGGCCGACCTGGACCTTTCCAGCTTCGCCGCCGCGCTCGCGGGCGGGGGGAGCGGCAAAGCCCTGGAGCCGGGCAGCCCCGAGGGCAGTCTGCTCTACCGCCTCGTCACGCACGCCGAAGAGCCGCAGATGCCGCCCAAAGGCGGCAAGCTTCCCGACAAGGATCTCAACACGATCAAGATGTGGATCGCCGGCGGACTGCTCGAGAACTCCGGCAGCGTGGCGATGGTGTCGAACAAGCCGAAGCTCGACCTGAGCGTTTCTGTCAACGACAGCGGCAAACCCGACGGGCCCCCGCCGATGCCCGGCGATCTGCTGCTCGAGCCGGTCATGCACACGCCCCGCGCCGGCGCGATCACGGCGCTGGCCGCCAGCCCCTGGGCGCCGCTGGTTGCCATCGGCGGCCAAAAGCAGGTCCTGCTCTACAACCCGAAGACGCAGGACCTCCTCGGGGTCCTCCCGTTCCCCGATGGACAGCCCAACGTCCTGCGCTTTGCGCGCAGCGGAAAGCTGCTGCTCGCCGGCGGCGGCGAGGGCGCGAAATCCGGCAAGGTCGCGCTGTACGACATCACCACCGGCCAGCGCGTAACTGAGCTGGGCGAAGAGTTCGACGCCGTCCTCGCCGCCGACATCACGAGCGATCAGTCGCTCGTCGCGCTGGGCGGGCCGAGCCGCGTCGTGAAGATCTTTAACGTCGCCACCGGCGCCGCCGTCAAGCAGATCAAGAAGCACACCGACTGGATCACCGCCGTCGCCTACAGCCCCGACACCGTGCTCCTCGCCACCGGCGACCGCGCGGGCAACCTGCACGTGTGGGAAACGCGCAGCGGCAATGCCTTCTACACGCTCGCCGGCCACAAGCAGCCGATCACCGACCTGTGCTACCGCGGCGACTCCAACGTGCTGGCCAGCGCCAGCGAAGACGGCGCCATCCGGCTCTGGGACATGTACACGGGCACGACAATCAAGGAGATCAAGCCGGCACACCCCGGCGGCGTGCTGTCGCTGCATTTCACGCACGATGGGCGCCTGGTTTCCAGTGGACGCGATCGCCGCGTACGCGTGTGGAAGCCCGACGGCTCGCCTGCAAGTGAGTCCGAGCCGTTCAAGGACATCGTGCTGCGCGCCGCGTTCAACGAGGACGGCACGCTCGCGATCGGCGGAGACTGGAACGGCGAGATCCGCGTGATCAGCGCCGCTGACGCCAAGCCGCTGGGCGTGCTCGACATCAATCCCCCGAAGCTCGCCACGCGCATCGCGCTGGCGGAGAAGCGCCTCGCGGAACTCAGGCCCGCGCACGAGAAGCTCGCCGCAGAACTCACTGCCGCGCGCGAGGCGGAGACCAAAGCCAACGCGGAGCTCCAGCAGGCGACGCAAGCTGCGGCCGCGGGACAGAAAGCGGTCGCCGATGCGACGGCGGCACTTGCGGCGGCCAACGGCACTCAGCAGAGCATCGCCGCGCAGGTTCAAGCTTCCCAGGACGCGCTCGCCGCCGCCAAGGCCGAGGCCGAGCGCCTCGCGCAGGCGCGGGTGCAGGCGATTGCAACGCGCGACGGCGCCGCGGCGGCGCATGTTGCCGCCGCCGAGGTGGCGGCATGCGCCCAGGCCGAGTCCGACGCCGCCATCGCCGTCGCATCGCGCATCGACGTGCTGCAGCGCTTCGCGCAAATGCCGATCCTCGACGGCGCCCTCGCCCTGGCCCAGCAGCACTCCGAGCAGACCAGGCAGTCGGCGGATGAGGCCGAGGCCGCGGTCGAGCCGCTGGCGCAGCAGCTTCAGCCGCTGGTCGATGCCGTCGCCAAAGCCGAAGCCGATCTCGCCAGGGCACAAAACGCGGTTGCCGCGGCGCAGCAGCTGGTCGCGCAGGCGCAAGCGTCAGTTGATCAGGGCGCAGCACAGATCGCGGCGCTGACGCAGACGCTGACCAAGACCCGGGCCGACGCTGAGGCCGCAACGCAGCACGCGACGGCGAAGACGGCCGCGGCGCAGGCGACGGGACAGGCGCTGGCGAAGCTCCAGCCGCTGGCCGACGAGGCCGCGGCGACACTTGCGGCGGCGCAGGCGGAGCTGTCAAAATGGCAAGCGGCCACGGTGAACGTCGCGCTGCTCGCCGCGAAGCAGGAGCTGGCCGATCGCACCGCCGAGCACGCGGCGCTGGCCGAAGCGCTCAAGCAGGCCGACGCCGCGCTGGCTAAAGCGACGGCCGACGTCGCGGCGACGGATAAGCAGATCGCCGACTCCCCCGCCCACATCGCCGCCGTGAACGAACAGCTCGCCAAGTCGCGCCAGGCGCTGGCCCTGGCGACGAAGACGAGCGAGCTGATGACCGCAACGCTCACCGAGCGCAGCGGTCTGGCGAAACGCTCGGCGGAGCTGGTCGCGACGCTGCGCGAGACGGCTGCGAAGTCCCCGGACAACCCCGCCCTCGCCGCCGCGGCGGCGAAGGCGCAGGAGTCGCTCGATCTACTGAGCGCTGATCTGGCCTCCGCGCAAGCCGCCGGCAGCGCCGCCGCCGCGACCGTCCAGCAGGCGACAGCCGAGGTGGCAGCGCATGAAGCGGCGCTGGCCGAAGCGCAGTCTGACGCTCAGTCCCTCCCCGCGGCGCTCGCGCAGCAGAAACAGACCGCAGCGACCGCATCCACCGCCGCCGTCACCGCAAAGGCCGCCACCGACGCCGCCGCCCAGACCACCGCCGCCGCCAAGGCGAAGGTCGAAACGCTCTCCACCGAATACGCTCGCCTCAAGCAGCAGTCCGCCCCGCAGGTCGCCACCGCCAACCCGTAGCCGGGGCGTACGAGAGGAGGATGGGCTTGCGGTCGGCCATGCGATGCGGGCGGGGCGCAGCTTGGGGTCGTCGGGGAACTCAACGAGCCAGTTTCCCCTCGCCGCGAGGGAATCGAACGTGACAGGCACGTGACAGGCACCTTCGCCACAAGTAATCAGCTGAGCGCTGACCCCGCATCGACTCGGTAATTGCCCGCCTCCTGGTCGTTGGTTTGTTCCATGATGTTCAGCAGCTCGCGGCGGAACTGATCGATCTGCGGCGCAAGGGCGGGGTCTTGGATCAGGTTGGCGAGACAGCCGGGGTCGTTGGCTGTGTCGTAGAACTCCTCGCGGGCGCGGAAGGTTTCGAAGTCGGCGCGGTCGTGGTGACCGGTGGCGCGGAGGATGTGGCGGATGACCTGGTGGCTGCTCATTTCTTCGGGGATCTGGTTTCGGCCGTCCGCCCAGCCGTTCCAGACATAGGTGTAGCGCGTGCTGTGCATGGCCCGCATCGGGCGGTAATTGTCGAACTTGCTCGGGAGGTCGCGCGCGTAGGTCGGGTATCTGGCATCGTGCTCGGGGTAGTTGTTCATGTAGTTGAAGCAGGTGAAGACCTTGTCGCGCGGCGAGCTGGCGCGCGGGTCCTTAAGGAGGCTGAGGAACGATTTGGCATCCATGAACCCGGGCACGGCAACGCCCGCGGCTTCGAGCAGGGTCGCCGCGATGTCGATGGCAGAGACGATGCTCTGGCGGTCGCGCCGGCCGGCGTGAATTACGCCCGGCCAACGAACAATCGGCGACGTCCGCGTGCCCATCGGATACATCGACCACTTAGCGAAGGCTCGGCCAATGCCATGGTCGGCGCAGAACAGGATGAGCGTGCTTTGGGTTTGTCCGCTTGCATCAAGCGCGCGGAGGATCCCGCCGACGGTTTCATCGAGGCGATGGACGGAGTTGAAATAGGGGCGAAGATCTTCCCGCATCGCGTCATTGTCCGGCCAGCACGGTGGGACGGGGATCTGATCGTTGGAATAGGTGACGGCGGGGTCCGGATAGGGCTTGCCGTTGGGGTAGGTCTCGTAGGTCGTGCCGCCCATCATCATGTCGATCCATGCCCTGGTCTCGCGGAACTGACCGGCCCAGTATTCGTGCGGGTCCATGCTGTTGACGTGGAGGAAGAACGGTTTGTTCTGCTCCAGCGCCGATCGGAGGAACCGTGTGGTGATTTGCTCGTATTTGGACGGGTCGCGGCCAAGGCCCGTATCGAGATGGGTCGCCTCGAAATCCCATCCGCGCGGGTCGGGGCTCTTGCAGACGAGCCCCGTGTAGTAACCGCTTTCGGAGCGCAGCAATTCGGGAACAGTAGCCGTGACCGGTGTCGGCCCGAACCATAGCGGCGGCTGCTGATTGAGATACGCCTTGTAGTAACGGTCCTCGGGGCGCATCGCTTCCCGGGATGCGTCGGTGGGGCCCGACGACGCGACGAACCATTTGGGCGGCTGGTTGTAGTGGCCCATCATCCCATTGCGATGCGGCCAGGTCCCGGTGATCCATGCAGCCCGCGACGGGCCGCAAATGGGCGTGGCGATGTGGCAATGATCGATCAGCAGCCCTTCACTCGCCAGCCGGTCGAGATTGGGCGAGATGTCCGGGAGCGGGCAGCCGGTGCAGGCAAGCGAGTCGTAGCCGAGGTCATCGGCGGTAATGAAGAGGATGTTGGGCCGCCGATTCATGACGGATGTTTCGCGGGAATCGGTTTCGATTTTCTATCATAATTCGGTCAAGGCGATTTCCCATACGGTGTGGCGGTGCAATGACAGCGTCGTCACCCGCCGCGCGGTACAATTCGCTCAATGCGGCGCGAGTCCGGCACATCTTCGCTTCACACCTACGCGATCCTCGTCGCCGGCTCGATCGTCATGCTCACGCCGCTGGCGTGGATGGTGCTGACGTCGCTGAAGAGCTTTGAGGAGGTGATCGCGTCGCCGCCGGCTTGGCTGCCGGAGGAGCCGAAGTGGGGGAACTACCGCGAGGCGCTGACGACGTTCGACTTCTCGCGCTACCTGTTCAACTCACTGCTGGTCTGCGCCCTGACCATCGCCGGCACGCTGGTGAGCTGCACGCTGGCGGCGTACGCCTTCGCCTGCCTGCGGGCGCGGGGGCGCGATCTGATCTTCGCGCTGTTGCTGAGCACGATGATGCTGCCGGCGCAGGTGACGATTATCCCGCTGTTCCAACTGTTCGTGGCGATCGGGTGGGTCAACACGTTGTACCCGCTGATCGTGCCGAGCTGGTTCGCGACCAACGTCTTCGCGATCTTCCTGCTCCGCCAGTTCTTCATTGCGGTCCCTCGCGATTACATCGAGGCGGCGCGGATCGACGGCGCTTCGGAGCTGCGCATCCTCTGGAGCATTTTTGTCCCCCTCTCCAAGCCGGTGTTGCTGACCGTCACCGTCTTCTCCTTCATCGCCTCGTGGAACGACCTGTGGGGGCCGCTCATTTACCTGCACGATGATTCGCTGTCCACGATGCCCCTGGGCTTGTTGAACTTCATCGGCACCGCCGGCCGGGCGCAGGGCTCGCCGTGGCACCTGGTGATGGCCGTCTCCACGGTCATGATGGTACCGGTCGTGGTGCTCTTTTTCCTCGCGCAGAAGCGATTCATCGAGGGGATTGCTACGTCCGGCGTGAAAGGCTGAGCCAGGGGTTTGAGCGTCTTCTCTGCGTTGCTTCAAGCCTCCGGCCAATCCTGATCGCGCGACCGCTGCTCGGGCGGTTACCCGATCGCCTGCGAGGTGGTAGAGGCCGCGGGTGTGGCGGAGCTGGCGGTCCCGCGCCAGGTGGCGGTCATCGGGGTGGACAACGATTCGGCAGTGGCCGAGCTGGCGCCCGTACCGCTCAGCAGCGTCGATTCAGCGCGCGAGCGGGCCGGGTACGAGGCTGCGGCGCTATTTCGTGAATGTGGCTTTGCCGGGCTTACCCGGCCGCCAGAAGTGGCACCGATCGCCGATCGGCATCAGGGAGTCGGCTGAGGTCATACTTCCCCGAAGCCGGAAGCAGGATCCGGCGATTCACTTGCTCCATCCACCGATCGCGCAGCTCGCGGGCACCGGCCAGATGCTTCGGATCGATCTTCGCCGGCGGCGCCTTGGGCAGGTTTGGCTTCGGCGCTTTCGCCGGCGCAGCGGCGCTCGGCTCGGGCGCGACAGGCAGCCCGCGCAACCGGCGAATCGTCGGCCGCTTAGGCGGCGCGGGTTCCGCACCCGCTGTCTTTGCTCGCGGTTCCCTGGGCTCGCGGTGCGCAATGGCTTGTTGCGGACCGCCGGCCTCGGCGCTGGGGTCGCTCGTTTGCGGTTCCGGTTGCGGGAGCGCGACCGCTTGCACGTCTTTCCAGTGCGTGCCGGGCGGAATCGGAAACACGATCCGATCCTGCCGGATCGCTCCGGCGTTGGTCTGAAAGGGATACCAGTACGGCGTCCCATCATCCGACACGGTCCGCCGTTGCCAGAAGATATGCACGCGCTTCTTCCCCGTGCTCCCCGCTCGAAACGCCACCGGCACGAACCCGAGCGATTCCCAGAAGTAATTCGCCGCCAGGTCCTGCGCGCACCAACAGCAGAACAACCGGCACCCATACGCAGCGCGCTCGAACACCGCCTTGATCAATGACGCCCCAATCAGCTTTCGCTGATCCCCCTGCACGACGCATAGTTGGTAGATGACCCCCAACTCGTCGCGCTTCAGATACCGATCTCTCGCAATCACGTAACCGAGCGCCTCCTGCGGCGCATCCGGCGTGTGCGCCACCAGCACCGCCCCCATCTCGATGTATCCTTCGAACTGCCTGGTCGGAAAATACCCCAGCGCCTTGTTGTGCTTCTTCTGCAGCGAATCAAGGAACGGAAGATCCGCCATCGTCGCGACGCGGATCGCGATCTCGCGCCGCGCTGCAGGCAGGGGCATGCTTGATGATGTTGTCGTCGTCAGCTCGTTCATGGGAATGGCAACACCAGCTCCGTCACCCCCGCCCACATCCCCCCATCATCCACCGCCACGATCCCCGTCCCCCCCGTCGCCGTCAGCAGCGTCCCGGCTGCCCCCGACGGCTCGAACCCGACCACCTCGATGCGCACCGTCTGCGGGTTGATCATCGTGACCG
>DASYWJ010000004.1:0-47167 GCA_035936155.1 Tepidisphaeraceae bacterium
GTACCGCTGGGTCATCGAGCGTGCCGAGAGCTGGGTGCACCAGAATCGGCACCTCAAGCTCCGCTACGACCGGCGTGACGACATCCACGAGGCGTTCGTCGCCTTGGCCTGTGCATTGATCTGTCTGAACTGCTTGCATGACAGGTTTTGTTAGGAGCTCTAATAATGCAACGAGGATACATGGGAGGCGAAAGTGAGGGGCCATCGCACCGTTCTACCGCGCGGAACGAATTCCGCCTGCAAAAAACGACGGCCCGAGTTCTTGCGCGCACGAGCGGCCGGGACATGTCCGGGAGCGGCGGGGTTGATCAATCCAGCGACGTGACCCCTTCGCGAATGGCGTAGCGGGTGAGTTCGGCGACGCTGTAGAGCTTGAGTTTTTCCATGATCTGGCGGCGGTGGCCTTCGACGGTTTTGCTGGACAGGTGCAGCAGGAGCGCGATCTCCTTGGAGCTCTTGCCCTCTGCCACCAGCTGGAGCACCTCGCGCTCGCGCGGGGAAAGGGTGCCGCAGAAGGCCCCGGCTTCGGGGACGCCGCCCACCACTTCTTTCACCAGCACGCCCGTGACCTTGGGGCTGAGGAACGTGTCCCCGCGCAGGACGGCGTCGATGGCGCTGAGCAGCTCATCGACGGGGCAGTCCTTGGGGAGGTACGCCGATGCGCCGGCGCCGAGCATCTCCATGACGAACTGGCGCTCGGCGTGCATCGAGAGCGCGACCACCTTCACGCGCGGGTTGTCGGCGCGGATCTGCCGCGTGGCGTCGATCCCGTTGAGGTCGGGCATGGTCACGTCCATGATGACCAGGTCCGGCTTCAGCTCCTGCGCGAGCCGAACGGCGGTGCGGCCGTCATCGGCCTCGCCCACCACCTCCAGGTTCGCTTGCTCATCGAGCATCGAGCGCAGCCCCTGCCGCATCAGCTGGTGATCATCGGCCAGAAGGATTTTGGTGCTCATACTTCTACCTTTTGTTGAGGGATGGCCAGCGGGGCAACGAGGACGACGGTCGTTCCCTCGCCGGGGCGGGTGTCCATCGTCAGCCCGCCCCCCAGGTGCTGCAACCGCTGGCGGATGTTGAACAGCCCGAGCCCGCCGGTGCCGTAGTTTATTGACGCCTTGGGTTTGAATCCGACGCCGTTGTCTTCGACCCGGATTTTGACCGCCTGCGTGTCGCGCGTAATGCGCACGCGGCAGCGGGTCGCCCGCGCGTGCTTGGCGACGTTGATCAGGAGCTCGCGCACGGCGTGGAACAGCACGACGCGCGTCTGATCGTCCAGCGCGGTCCACTCCCTGGGCGCGTCCAGCTCGAACGAGATGTCGTTCTCGCTCCGCAGCCGGTCCCCGAGCCACTGGATCGCCGCCGGCAGCCCCAGCTCATAGAGCACGGGCGGGCTGAGATCGGCGGTGAGGGTGCGCGTGCGCGAGATCGACTGGTCGATCAGCCCGTAAATCTCGGTGAGCCGTTCGTGCAAGCCGTTGTTGGTCGCGCGGCGGAGGGCGTCAGCTTTCATCTTCGACAGCGCCAGCGTCTGGACGACCGCGTCATGGAGTACACTGGCGATGCGGCGCCGCTCGCGCTCCTCTGCCATCATCAGCTCCGACGCCATCGCCTGCAGCCGTGCCTGGTGCAGCTGGACCTCGGCCTCGCTCTTGCGCGCGGCGTTGGCGTCGATCTCCGAGCGGCGCTGGGCGCGGCGGAGTGCGCCGTTGAGCGTCGCGATCAGCAGCCCCACCGACGAGAACAGCACGAGCTTAGGCACATCCTGCGGGCGCCCGATGACGATCGAGCCGCGGGGCTCGAGAATGTAGTAATCGACTGCCAACGCGCCGAGGACGGTCGCGAGGATGCCCGGGCCCGTTCCCCCGTACCACGAGCTGACGGCGACGGCGGCGTAGAAGAGAAAGAACGGGCTCAGCGTGACCCAGGGGTGTTCCAAGGTCATCGCGAGCGCAAACGCCCCCGCCGCCGCCGCAACGGCGACGGCATAACGGACGGCGAGCTTGCCAGCACTGGTGCTCATTTCCTGGCGACCCTGCAGAGCTTGGAACGGCCCTTGCGAGCCCATCATAAACCTTTTCCTCGCTCCTGTTGAGTCATTCCCTTGTGCGATCCAGCACCACCCGCACCAAAGGCTCCTGCGAAAACGGTGGATGGAGTGCGCACCTGCTCGTCAGAAGAGGCCGCTGCGGCCCCGCCTTTTCCTCTCCCGGTCCGCGCCATTGCCTCATAGCCTCCACAGCAGGTGCGGTCTAAGTTGTATACAGAGTTGCATGCAGAAAAGTATCCATGTCCCCGCCCGGAGGTTTTTCACGCTGCTGTTCAAGACTGGTCGCGTTCGCGAAGGCCACGACGGCGGCAGCGGCCGGGTGTTCTATTGCCCGTCGTTCGACGGTGACCGCTACCACGGCTTCCATTCGCCCAGCAACCGGTGGCCCCCGTCACATGAGACCACGCGCTGCACGTCCAGCTGCCGACCGAGCACCAACAATCGCAACCCCCAGCCGGGCACCTGGGCAACCGATGCGGTGATGTGGGGCACGACCGGTCCGTTCTATCCGATCAAGATCGTGAACGGATACACCGACAGCAACAATCCGCCCCGCAAGGGCAGCATGTTCCGCATGAGCAAGCTGAAGAATCGCGCCATCGTCGCCGACGTGATGTCGTCGGTCACGCGCATCAAGCCCGCGCACCAGAAGGGAATCAACGTGCTCTACGCCAACGGCGGGGCATCGTGGGTCCATTACGATGCGTTCAAAAAGCAGCTGGAGATGGATGTCAACATGTTCGCGCCGGAGCAGGATTGGGTTCATGACCAGATCTGGAACAACCTCGATCACGGCGGCCAGATCTACTGATCCGCCGCGCGTCGAGACAAACTGAGGCGAGACCCGCGGGCGGCTACCGCGATACTTCCGGCCGCCCGCGGATTTTTTTGTGCGGTCACTTGGCGGGCTTTGCGAGGCGCTGCCTGGCGTCCGCATCGAGCAGCGCGGGGTCGACGGTGCCCGAGCTGACGGCCTCGCGCAGGGCGGCGAGGCGCTGCTCGTCGCGGAGGAGCGCCTGAATCGCGAGCTTTCGGTTCCCTTCTGTCAGCTCCGGCAGCGCGGCGATCAGGGCCGCAGTAGCGCGCGGGTCTCTTACGTCGCCAATGCCGCTCACCGCGCCCATCTGCAGCTCGGGGTGGACGTCTTTGCCGAGGTAGCGGACGAGCTGCTGGCCACGCTTTTCCCACGGTTCAACGCCGAGCATGCGCAGCGCGTCGTAACGTGTGCCCTTCGGCACGTTCTCGTCGTCCGTCATTGATGACGCTAACTCCAGTGCGCGGCTCCAGCGCGCCTGCAGCGGGTCGTCATCACCGACGATCTCTGCGATGCGCTCCGCCGGCCAGGCGCCGGCCTGCGTCAGGCCGTTGATGACGCCCCCGCCGATCACCACGGCCTGCCAGTCGCGCAGCGGCTCGCCATCGCGCGGGAGGGACACGTCGAGGATCCGACGCAGCTGCGGCCCCTGGTTGCGCTTGCCGGCGGCGATGGCGACGCGCCAGATCCATGGAATGCGCTCGTATTCCAGCGGGCCGGGCGTCAGGTCGCGCGTCATCTCAGCGATCAGCTCGGGCGCGAACTGCGGGTTGGCGTTGACGGCCGCCTCGCGGGCGGCGGTGGAGTTGGCGTTGTCCATGATGAACCGCGCAACGGACGGCGCATCGCGCATGACCTGGTCCGGCGCGGGCGGCTGGGCGGTCGGCGTTGAAGCCGGCCATTTCGGCGCGACGCCGGCGGGCGTCAGGGCAATCGTGCGGAGGTCGATCAGCGCGTTGCGGATCGGCCCGTCCGGGCGGACGGTGACGCGCTGTTGACCGGCTGCGAGGCGGACAGTCCCGAGCTTCATCTGCCGGTAATGTGTCCAGTCGTCGCCGGTTGCCTTCACCGCGGCGGCGAGACTGGCGCCACCGAAGCCGACAACCAGCTTGTTGCCGGTCGAGTCGCTGGCGCACGCGTAGTCGAAGTGGACGTCGTAGTCGCCAGGCTTCTCAACCTGCACGAGCCACGCGACGTGATCGGAGGCGCCTGACCAGTAGCCGATGTTGCGGAACTCGCTCTCGAGCACGATCGGCCCGTCGCCATAGATTTCGGCCATCGTCGCGGGCAGGAACAGCGACCCGTCCGGGTCCTGCTTCACCAGCGCCGGGGCGTTGCCGGGGATCTGCTTGCGCGGCGGCGCAGCGCTCTTGATGTACGCGATGAGGTCGGCCATCTGCTCGGGCGTGAGGCCGCTTTCGAGCCCTTCCGGCATCATCGAGGTGCTCGACGCACGGATCTGTTTGATGTCCGCCCGCGGCACGTTCTCGATTGCGCCGGCGCCGACAGCGAGAACCAGCTCCGTCGCCGTCTCCGATTTGATGATGCCCGCCAGCACGCGCTTGTCCTTGAGGACCACCGTGTAGTTCACGAAGCGCGGCTCGATGACCGCGTTGGGATCGAGGATGTTCTTCACGAAATAGTCGGCGTCCTTGTCGCGCAGCGGCGCGAGGTCCGGGCCGACCGCGTGACCGGCGCCGGCGAACGCGTGGCAACTGAGGCAGGTTTTGGCAAACAGTTCCTCCCCCCGGGATACATTGCCGGCCAGGGATGCAACCGAAGCGTACTGCTGCAGGACCTGGGCACGCGGCGTGGTGGTCGTCGCCGGGAACACCTTACTGGCAAGGTCTCTGACAGCGCCGCTGTCGCTCTCCGCGAGCCGCTGGCGGTCGGCAAGCGAAAGTTCCTGCAAACCCACGCGATTCTCCTTCACCGCGTGCAGCAGCGCCGTCGCCCACGCCTCGCGACCGAGCAGGACGTTGATGGTCTCCGCGCGGGCGGAAGGCGAGGTGCGCTGCCAGTTCGCGAGGAGGCGCGTCGCCACGTCCGGTTTCGCCTGCCGTGCGACGGCCGCCAGCGCTGCCGAGCGCAGTTCCGCCTCGGGCGCATCGGCGACCAGCCGGCACAGGACCTCCAGCTCGTCAGCGGAAGTTTCGCCGCGCCCCAGCACCTTCAGGGCGTCAAGACGCGCCGGCGCCGGCGCGGTGGGATCGGCGGCGATATGCCGTGCGGCATCGCGAACGCGCTGCACGCGCGGAGCGGCGTCGGCGGGCAGCGCAACGCCGCTGCGCTCGAGCGCGTCAAGCATTCCACTCAGCGCGGCGAAGTGCGCGACGCTGGGGGCCGTTTGTTCCGTCGGCAGGACCGCCGCCAACGCCGCCCCGAGCAGGCGCTCGTCCGACGATCCCGCGGCGGTGGCGACGAGCGGGGGAATCCAGGCGGCGCGGCCAGCGGCGTTCTCGCCCGCGCCCATCACCGCGGCGAAAGTTGGCCCGCAGTGCTTCGCCGCGGAGCTGAGCACCGCGTAGCGCAGATCGGCGTTGTCGAGCGACGCTGCGGCAAGCCGGCCGAGCGTCTCGCCGGCGCGGGGGTCGTCGAGCTCTCCCAGAGTGAACGCGAGCTGCGTGCGCACGAGCGGCGAGGGATCGTGCAGCAGCGCGAACAGCGCCGACTCGACGGCGGCGTCGCGCGAGGTCTCCGCCAGCCGCACCGCGTGCTTGCGCACCTGTGCATCGGCATCCTTCAACCCGCGCAGGACGTGAACAGGCTGAAGGAGACCGGTGCCATCCAGCGCCGCCAGCGCCTGCACGCGCACCTGCGGAAGTGGCGCATCGGCGGCGAGCTTCGCGAGCGTCGCCGCGGCGGCTGCGGGGTCGCGGCGGTGCAGCAGCTCGATATGCACGCGATCGCGCTCAGTGCCGTTGGGCGAATCCAGCGCCGCGGCGAGGTCGGCAGTGCTCAGCGCCGTCAGGTCGCGCAGGGGGCGGAGCTTCACGTTCGCGCCCGTCGGCTTCACGCGATAGATTCGGCCCATGTCGGCCCCTGCGCGGACATCGAGCTGCGCCAGCCGCTCGGCGGGAATCCACCGCGGGTGCTCGATGAGGAACCGGTACATGTCCACCACGTACAGCCCCCCGTCCGGGCCGGTGCGCGCCTGCACCGGCCGGAACCAGTTGTCAGCCGACGCGAGGAACTCCGATTCGCGCTCGCCCACATCGCGCCGCCGCGTCATGTGGGAGCTGTCGCCTGTGAGGACCAACCGGTGGACAAGGTTGTGCACCGATTCGCAGGTGAACGTGTTGCCGTAGTACGCCTCGCCCAGCAGCGTGTCGCGGTAGATGCCGATGCCGCTTGCGCTGGTGATGCGGTTGACGCTCTCGGGATGGTTGTAGCGTTCGGTCGGGCGGCTGATCGGGTACAGCCGCGACACGTCGAAATCGCCGGCGGGGTTGAGACGCGTCGGCGGCGCCGGGGCGTGAGGGTTGCGAACGAGGTAGCGCTGCTCGTAGGGGTAGTAAAACACGGCGTTGCTGTTGTCGCAGCCAAACCACCGGCCAAAGTCATCGCGAGCGCGGCCCTGCTGCGTAACCCCGCTGACAAGCTCCATGCGCCCTTCGCGCGGGTGAAACCGAAAGTCGTGCCCGCGAATATCCACCCCGGAAGAGAAAACCGGGACAGGGACCGTTTCGCGCTCCTGCTTGTTAGGCAGGGGTTTACGAGAAGTGGTTCCTGAAACCGGGACGGGGACGGTTTTTGTGTCTGGTGGGGGTTGGGGGCTGGTAATGACGCCGCCGAGCAGGCCGTTGGCGCCGTGGATCCAGTTGTCGAGGCCCAGCGCCAGGCTGTTCACGCGCGCCTGGTAATTGTCGGTGGCGAAGCCGCTGAAGCGCCGCTCGACGAGGTCGGCCTTGCCGTCGCCGTCGGTGTCTTCGGCGTAGAGGATGTCGGGCGCCGCGCAGATGAACGCGCCGCGGCCCCAGGCGGTGACCCCGGTCGGAAACGGCAGCTTGTCGAGGAAGATCTCGGCCTTGTCGTAGGCGCCGTCGGCGTTGGTGTCGCTGAGCACGCGGATGCGACCGCCGGGCTCCCAGTTCTTCCCCTCGCCCGTTGGATAATCGTACATCTCGCAGACCCACAGCCGCCCCTGCGCGTCCCAGTCGATGGCGACGGGCGAGGTGACGAGCGGCTCGGCGACGACCAGCTCCACTTCCAGTCCCGGCCGGGTGCGGATCGCGCGAAGCGACTCCGCCGCCGAGCGCGGCGCGATGCCTTCCGTCCCCTCTGGCGCGAGGAACGATTTCGGCAGCTGGCGGTGCACCTCATCGATGATCTTCTGCTCGACCCCGCTGGCCAGTCGCGACGGGCGATCGTAATAGATCATCGCGCCCTCGGCCTCATAGCCGCCCTCTTTCAGGATGCGCTCGGAGGGGATGTAGCACGGAACGTCGTTGGAGTACCCGTTGATCCAGATCCGGTTGCGGTCGAAGTCCTTCTTCAGCCGCAGCGCGTAATCGACGACCACCTCGCCGGGGAGAAAAACCATCGCGAGCTGATCGCCGAAGGTCCACGTCTGAATGGGGTACGAGAGGACCGTCTGCAGCTTCTCCCCCCGGTCGAGGCGCGCGAGCTGGACGCGCGCGTGATGGCCGACGGCATCCTGCCGCTTCGCCCGCTCTTCCCATTCTGCCCGCGTGGGATGCTTGTCGAAGGGGAGCTCGATGCGGTTGAGCGTCGGCTCGATTGCCTCTGTCAGCGGCGAAAGCGGGGTGTCCAGCAGGCGAGCCACTTCTCTGGCGATCTTCGCCCCCTGCTCGCGGGCGATGTCGATGCTGTCGCGGGCGCTGGGATTGGCGTCGGCGCCGCAGCCGATGCTCGTCAGCGCAATCACGCCTGCGTGCTCCTTCTGGAGCAGCTCCTGCGCGTAGCCCGCCCAGTCGCCGCTGATCTGGTTGTGGGCGAGGGTGACGCAGTGACAGGCATAGCTGACGTAGAGCGCCCGCAGCTTGCCCGCAGCATCTTTCACCACCAACAGCGGCAGGTCATGATCGACCGGGCCGCCCTGCCTGCGCCGGTTGATCGCGAAGTCGACCGAGCCGATGCCGTACTCCAGCCGGCCGGGCTGTAAGTCCGCCAGGGCGGCAAGCGCTACCCGCTCGAGATGATCGGTCAGCTCGCGCGTGTAGCGGTCGATTCGTTCCTGCTCCTCAGGCGCGATCGGCGTTCCGAAGATCGTCGGGCAGCTGTCGGTGAGCATCGGGGCCGTGTGCGTATGGGTCGAGGTGATCGCCAGCCGGGCCGGATCGAGCTTCGCCTTCTCCGCCAACCGGTCAGCGACCTCGCGCGTCATGTAATCGGGGACGCCGAGGTTGTCGACGGCCAGCAGCACCGACTGGCCCTTCTGATCCGTGCCGTCATCGATGGCAATTGCCTTAGCCCAGATCTTCTGCGTGACGCCCTCCGACTCACTCCGGCGGTTGCCGAAGCCGTTGAGGCGAATGGGGTAATCTGGAGTGATGTCCACCGCAGCCACGCCGACGCGGCGGCCCTGCTCGGCAGCGGAAGTGATCGGCGTGAGGACAATCGTGAGGAGTACGCAAAGCGCGATGCGCTTGGAAACGCCCATGCAACGATAATAAGCCACTGCGCCGCGCGATCCAACCGCATCGACGAATTGCCAGCCCCCGCCGCCGTCCCTAAGATTCGTCGCTCAGATGACACTTTCCCTCAATGTGCTGCGCCCCGACGCTCCCGCCACCACTGCCAGCGCGACGGGCCGAAAGCCGTCCTGGCTGAAGATGAAGATGCCGGGCGGGGAGGGATACGCCAATCTGAAGCGGCTCGTCGACGGCCATCGCCTGCACACCGTGTGTCAGTCGGCCAAGTGCCCGAACATGGGTGAATGCTGGTCGGCCGGCACCGCGACCCTGATGATCCTTGGTGACGTCTGCACGCGCTCCTGCGGGTTCTGCCACATCGCCACTGGAAAGCCGCCGACGCTTGACCTGGACGAGCCTGCCCGCGTCGGCGACGCCGTGCGCATCATGCACCTCGGCCATGTCGTCATCACCAGCGTCAACCGCGACGAGCTGCCCGACGGGGGGGCGCAGATCTGGGCCGAGACCATTCAACAGATCCGTCTGCAGTCCCCCGGCACGAGCATCGAGGTGCTCATCCCCGACTTCTGCGGGGATTGGTCTGCGCTGCAAAAAGTGCTGGACGTGTGTCCCGAAATCCTCAACCACAATATCGAGTCGGTCCCGCGGCTGTACAAGGTCGTGCGGCCGCAGGCGAAGTACCACCGGTCCTTGAAACTGCTCCAGATCGCAAAAGACCAGGGGTTCACGACGAAGACCGGCATGATGCTGGGGCTGGGTGAGACGGCAGAGGAGATCGACGCGGTGATCGACGATCTCGTCGCCATCGGCTGCGACATCCTGACGCTCGGGCAATACCTCCAGCCGTCGGCCAAGCACCTGCCGGTCGAGCGCTGGGTGCATCCCGATGAGTTCACGAGCTGGAAAGTCCGCGGCGAAGCCAAGGGGCTCCGCCATGTTGAATCCGGCCCTTTGGTGCGCAGCAGCTATCACGCCGAAAAACAAGTCCACGCCCACGCGGCAGTGTAAGAAGACAGTTGAACCACGAAGAAGAGCACCAAGCGGTTCTTCTCAATTCCAGATCGATCTGCGTACCCCGCGCGGATCGACGCGGATCGATTCGGATCTGAAGACTATGCCTTGGTGCTCTTCATGTTTTGGTGGTTAAACTCCCTTCATGAGATTCCTTGCAACGATCGTGCTGCTGACGGGCGTGGCGTCCGCGCAGATGCCTCGCTTCAAAGCGCAGCAAATAGACGCCAGCCTGAAGATCGGCTACGGCGTGGTCCTGGTCGACATCAATGCTGACAAGCGACCCGACATCGTCGTCGCCGACAAGGAGCGGGTGATCTGGTTTGAAAACCCGACGTGGAAGCTGCGCGTCATCACCGAGGGCACGACAGAACCGGACAATGTCTGCATCGATGCGCACGACATCGATGGCGATGGTCAGCTCGACCTGGCAATGGGCGCCGGGTGGAAGCCGGGCAATACGAAAGATGCTTCAACACTCCAGTGGCTCCGGCGCGGGAAAACGCTGGATGAGCCGTGGGAGATGTTTCCGATCGCGTATGACCAGCCGACGCTGCACCGCATGCGCTTTGCGGAGCTGGACGGCGGCGGGAAGAAAGTGCTCGTGACGGTGCCGCTCATGGGCCGCGGCTCGACGAAGGAGAACAACTGGTCCGAGGCGGGCGCGAAGGTCCAGCTGCACCGGATCCCGGACGACCCGACGAAACCCGACTGGCCGGCAGAGACGATCAACCAATCACTTCACGTGCCGCACAATTTCCAGGTGGACGTGAGTGAGCTGCTCGTCGCCAGCTATGAGGGCGTCAGCGTGCTGACCAACCCACCGGCGTGGGAGGTCGTGCGGCTGAGCGACGGAGATCAATCCAATCCCGGGGGCAACCGCGGCGCCAGCGAAATCAAGCGCGGCACCCTTGGTGGCGGCAGCCCGTATATCGCCACGATCGAGCCGTGGCACGGGCACCAGGTCGCCGTCTATACACGCGCAGAAGGTGCCAAGGAATGGAAGCGAACGGTGATTGACGACCAGCTCCGCTGGGGCCACGCGATCTCGTGCGCCGACCTCGACGGCGACGGCTCGGACGAAATCATCGTCGGCGTCCGCGATCCGCTGCCGGGCAAAGCGCAAAATGGCGTGCGCGTCTACCGGGCCACCGATGATGAGGGCGCCAAATGGAACAAATCCGAGCTCGACCCCGGCGGGGTTGCCGTCGAAGATCTCGCCGTTGCAGACCTCAACGGCGATGGGAAGCCGGATATCGTCGGCGTCGGCCGGCAGACCAGGAACGTGCGGATCTACTGGAACCAGGGAGACTGACGGCGGGAACGGCCCGGCGCCGCGATTCCGCCGCGCTCGCCCCACAGCCGCCCCTTTCAATCCCGGTGTACTTTACCCGCGCGATCCGCGCTCGCTCGTCAGCCCCAGCATCGCCCCGCACGCGCCACCGGCGATGTGCGCGAACTGCGCGATGTTGTCATTGCGCATCGCCGCGGCGATCTCCCCGCCGACGAACAGCCCCGCAACCAGCACGAACGTCAGCGGGATCTCGCGACGGCGATAGCTCGTCAGCGACGACAGCACGATCAGCATGAACGCCACCCCGCTCGCACCCAGCAGCGCGGTATCGAACAGCAGGATGTTCAGCGCGCCGGTCACGCCCGCGGTGATCGCAATCATCTCCAGCAGCTGCACCGAACCATACTTCTCCTCCAGCAGCGGTCCAATGAGCAGGATCACCATGAGATTTGACATCAAGTGCCGCCACCCGTCGTGCCCAAGCACGTGCGTGAACAGCCGCACGTACGCCAACGGGTTGTCCCAGTCCATGTGGCCGGGCACGAAGAAGAGGCTGAGGACCCGCCCCCCGGACTTGCCTGACGCGGCCGCGACGATCGTCACCGCCGCCGCCGCCAGCGAGAACGTCAGGATCACCGGCGCGTTGTAGCGGATGCGAAAAGATGACGGCATGGCAACTTCGTCGTTGATCGTTCAGTCGCTCACGGCGCCGGCGCCGCCAGCTCGATGGGCTTCCCGCAGTGGGGGCAGATCGTGCCCGCCGGCTTCTCGCCGGTCCCCTTGCCCCGATTCCGCCGGCGCTGCACTTCCTCGGCGAACCCGGTGGCGATGATCGCCGTCGGCAGCGCCACGATGCCGATGCCCAGCACCGCGATCACCCCGCCCACCAGCTTGCCCGCGACCGTCACCGGATATGCGTCGCCGTAGCCGATCGTGGTGAGCGTGATCACCGCCCACCACAGGGACGCCGGGATGCTGCTGAACACGTCCGGCTGCGCCTCGTTCTCCGCGTAGAAGATCGCGCCGCTGCTCAGCACCAGCAGCATGCCTAACACAATGAGCATCACCGCCAGGTCCGCGCTGCGCGACCGCAGCACATTGACCAGCAGCGCAACCGCTTCGGAATAGTGCCCCAGCTTCAGCACGCGCAGCAGCCGCAGGAGCCGCAGCACGCGAATGAACCGCAGATCGACCCAGATGTACGGCAGGAGGCTCGGAAGGATGGCCAGCAAGTCCACGATCGCCAGTGGCCGCGCCGCGTAGCGCAGCCGGCCCTTCACCGGGTGCGCAAACTCCGGATCGGCCGTGCACGCCCACAGCCGCAGGATGTACTCGATCGTGAAGACGGTCACGGAGAAGACCTCAAACGCGATGAAGACGTCGTGGTACCGCCGCTGCAGCACCGCCACGGTCTCCAGCATGACGGCAATCACATTGAGGACAATGAGCACAGCCAGCGAGATGTCGAACCAGTCAAATCGCTTGCGCCCCGCCTCATCGGGCGTGACTTCGACCAGCTCGTGAACGCGCTGCTTGAGTGTGGATGCCATGCGGGGAACGACCGTCTGCTTACATCGGCCGCCGGCGCCGCCCCGCTGCAGCGGGCTTCGCTTTACCCTGCGCTTGGTCCAGCTCCCACTTCATCTGGAACTCGACCTCCTCCGCCTGGCCCTCGCGCTCGTGCTCGATGTTGAACACCGCCCGCGCCGGGACGCGGATCACCTCCCCCGCCACCTGAATGGTGAACGGCTGCCCCGTCTCCAGCGCATCGGCCCACCGCCGCAGCTTGGCGATGAACTGCTTCCGCGGATACGTCTTCTCGATATCCCGTTTTCGCTTGCGTGCCATGGCGGGAATGATAGCGACAGCGCGGCAGCGCAACCATGACACCGCCCTCGCCATGATCAACGTCCTCGCCGCGCGGAGCGTGTCGGTGAACAGGACCCGCGCCCCGCCAGCCGGACGATGTCCGACCCGCCCGCAACGCCGCCACGTCTCTCGTTCGCAACCTCCGGCCCTGCCCCGCGCTGCGGCCGCCGCCCCTCGCCGCCGAAGACGCTGTTGGCGAACTCGTTGCGGACGTCAGGCGAGACGATGAGGGCGGGACGCAGCTTGGGGTCGTCGGGGAACTCGACGAGCCAGACCTTCGCCGCGGCGCGGGAATGTCCCCATCCTTCAATCCTCAACCCAGGCGCGGTAAGAGTCTGGCGTGGCGGCCTTGCCCCATGCGTCGTCCTCGTCGATCTGGGCCTGAGCGGCGGGGTCGCTCTCTTCGACGATCACCAGCGCTTCCGACTGCGCCGGCAGCGACACCGGCTGCTGGGGCACGAACGCCCTGCCGCCGAAGATCACGCGGATGGCGGTCGTGGCAATCCTATCGCACGGGGCTCGCGGAGCAACTACGCCCGCAGGCGCGCGAACTTTCGGCCGAGCTTCAGGACGAGCGGCTGGTCGAGCGTGAGCTCGCGCTGGACGTCGGTCACCCGCTGCCCGTCGAGCTGCACCGCCCCCTCCCTCACCTTGCGGATCGCTTCGCTGTTGCTCGACGCCAGGCCCGCCTGCACGATCAGGGGGGCGATCTTGTGCGGGCCGGGGCCGACGGTGAACTCGGGCATTTCGTCGGGGACTTCCTTTTTGGAAAACACCTTCACGAACTCGGCCTCCGCGGCGTCGGCGGCTTCTTTGCTGTGGAGCCACGTGATGATGTGCTTCGCCAGCGCGATCTTCGCGTCGCGCGGGTTTGTCGCGATGCGCTGGCGCACGGCATCCATCGGTTCATCGGTGAGCAGCTGGTAGTAGCTCTCCATCAGCGCATCCGGCAGGCTCATGATCTTGCCGAAGATGCCTTCCTGGCCCGACGCAGGATCGGTCAAGCCGATGTAGTTGTTCAGCGACTTGCTCATCTTCTTCACGCCGTCGGTGCCAACCAGCAGCGGCGTGACGATGACGACCTGACCGGCCACCGGATCATCGGGCTTTTCTTCCTGCTGGAACTCGCGGCCGACCATGTTGTTGAACAGCTGATCGCTCCCGCCCATCTCGACATCGGCGTCGATGGCGACCGAGTCCCACCCCTGCAGCAGCGGGTAGAGGATCTCGTGCAGGCGCACGTCGGTCCCCTCGGCGTAGCGCTTGGCGAAGTCCTCGCGCGTGAGAATCTGCGCAACCGTCTTTCGGCTGGCGAGACGGATGATGTCGACGAGGTTCATCTTCGCGAGCCACTCGCCGTTGTAGCGGAGCTCGAGGTGAGCCGGATCGGTCAGCAGGACCTCGCCGATCTGTGCAACGTAAGTCTCGGCATTGCGGTCGATCTCCTCGCCGGAGAGGGGCGGGCGGGTCTTGTTGCGGCCGGAGGGGTCGCCCACGCGGGCGGTGTAGTCGCCGATGATGATGACGGCCTTGTGCCCCCAGTCCTGGAACTGGCGGACGATGCTCAAGGGGACGGCGTGGCCGAGGTGAACATCGGGCGCGGTCGGGTCCATGCCCATCTTGATGCGCAGGGGCTTTCCGGTGGTCGCGCTGCGCTGGAGCTTCTTGCGCAGGTCGGATTCGCTGAGGATGCGCTCGCAGCGGCGGGAGAGGACGCGCAGTTGTTCGTCGGGAGAGATCATGGCGATGAGCGGCGGATTTTAAGCAAAAGTCACCGCGGAGCACACCCATTCCAAGCAGGCTCACGGCGGAGACGCGGAGGACGCGGAGAAAACCAATGATCCAACTTCCGGGTGTGCTCTCTCCGCTCTCCGCTTCTCCGCAGTGAAAGAGGCTTTTGAAAGACTCTAAAGCGGCTGCGGGAGTGGTTCAAACCGCTGCGACAGCAGCATGTACACCGTGTTGAACGTGTTGAACAGCAGGTGGATCACCACCGGGACCCACAGGTTGCCGGTGCGCTCGTAGGCGTAGCCCATGCCGATCGACAGCACGAAGATGAGCGGCCACGTCCACACCGGATGCAGCGCCGCGAAGGCCAGGGACGCGAGGAAGATGGCGGCCCAGCGCACCCGCGCCGACGGCGCCGGCGGCGGCTCGGGGGGCGCGGGGGGCGGGGGCGGCTCCAGTCGCGGCGCACCGGGCACGAGGGGTTCAAAGCCGTAGACCTCGCGGCGCGGCGCGGGCTGCGGACGCGGCGAGAAAGCGTGCACGAGCAGCGTCTGAAGGTGTCCGCGGAAGAGAAACTCCTCGAAGACGGGCGCCAAGAGGGTCGCGCCGATGATCAGCGTGACGCGGATGACGGGATCGCGCGATTCCCCGAGCACCTTCAGCATCTCGTGGGCCGTCGGGTGCTCGTACCCGATCGCGCGGTAGAGCATGGTGAGGAAAATCGAGCCGCCCATCACGAGCGGGACGATGCTGAGCGCTGCGAGGCCGCCCCGCCACAAGCCGCCGCGGAGCTGGCCCAGCGACCAACCAAGCTCGCGCGGCAGCGTCGGCGCGGCGAGCCGGTCGCCGACGGCGACGACCAGCAGCGCGAGGATGAACGGAATGGTGGAGAGGAACGCGTAATCCGCCGCGCCGAGCACGGCGGTGGTGAACGGCTCGGTGCTGCCCGACGCCCGGTGCTGCGCCGCCCGCACGCTCCCGTAGACGATCTGCGCGCCGAACCACACGACGAGCCCGGCGGCGAGCACGAGCAGCACGCCCGGCGCCTCGGAGCGCTCGCCGCGAGGCGGGCCCACGACGCTCCCCCGCCGAAAGAACCCCAGCACCGCCGCGATGACCGTGCCGAACCCAACCGTCATCAGCGCGAGCATGATGCTTGCCGCGGTGATCGGTTCGTCCCCGGCGGCGGCTAGAATTGACATCAACCTGATCCCGTTTAGAGTGTCCCGCCGCTTTTCGCGCCACGGTTTCCACGCTGCTTTCTCCGACTGGGGCGTGCATTCTAGGCGTCGGTGACGTTTCCGCCATGAGCACGATCCTCGACGAGATCATTCAGACCAAGCGGGCCGAGATTAACCAGCGCCAGCAGCGCACGCCGATCGAATCGCTGAAGGAAATCATCACCACCCTCGGCCGCCCGCGCAACTTCTTCGACGCCGTCACGCGCAAGGGAAAGAAGCCGCTGAACCTCATCGCCGAGGTGAAGAAAGCCTCACCCAGCGCCGGCGTCATCCGCGCCGACTTCGATCCGCTGAAGATCGCGCAGGCTTACCACGCCGCCGGCGCCGATGCGCTGAGCGTGCTCACCGATGAGAAGTATTTCCAGGGCAAGCTGGAGTACATCCACCTGATCCGCGACGCGGTGAAGCTCCCCGTCCTCCGCAAGGACTTCATCATCGACCCCTATCAGGTCTTCGAGTCCCGCGCCGCAGGCGCGGATGCCATCCTGCTCATCGCCGAGTGTCTGGAGACCAGCCAGATGATCGACCTGCAGATCCTGGCCACCGAGCTGAACATGACGGTGCTGATCGAGGTGCACGACCTGGACAACCTCATGCGCGTCCGCGATCACGTGATCGGCTTCCCCCACCGCAGCTACAGTTTGCTCGGCATCAACAACCGTGACCTACGGACGTTCAAGACCGACCTGGGCACGACGCTTCGGATGAGCGAGCTGGTTGCCGATCGTCAGGTGCTGGTGAGCGAGAGCGGGATCAACACGGCCGACGACATCCGCAAGCTGGAGCAGGCGGGCGTGCGGGCGGTGCTGGTGGGCGAGAGCCTGATGCGCAGCGACGATATCGGCGGAAAGGTGCGCGAGCTGTTCGGCACGTCGTAACGCTGCCGCTACTCGCGCCGAGAAACCGGCACCGTCAGCGGCTCCCGCGCCGGCGCCGAAGCCACCGACGCCCTCAGCGCGTTCAGCTCGATCAGCACGGGATCCTGCACCGGGGCGGGCAGCATCAACACCGGCCGCGGCGCTTCCACGACTGCTTCCACGACCGCTTCCATGGCCGCTTCCATGGCCGCCGCCCGCTCAGCCGCATCCTTGCACAGCTTGAAACGAAACTCCCTCAGCATGCGCTTCCCTGCCGCGCGCTTGCGTGCTTTGCGCCGGCGGTCGTACCCGGGATGATGCAGCTGAAACAACCGCTGCCGCTCGTTGTTCGACTTCGGTGGTGGATTCTTCAGCATACGTCCATCGTCATCGGCCGAAGGCCTCGCCGACTTAACGCGACTGCACCGCCTGCACCGTTTATCCGGCCCCGCCCTCCCGCACCCGCCCCCCGCCACCGCAGGAGCGCCCCGCACATCGCTTTTCCTCCCGATCTCCCACGGTTTCCCCCCGGCACGCCCCCTTCCCCGCACGGCAGGACCGCTTGTCGCACGAATAGGAGGGATTGTCCTAACGACCGAGCGCGTGGTCCTAACAGCGCGACGCCTGGTCCTAACAGCGCGACGCGTGGTCCTAACAGCGCGACGCGTGGTCCTAACAGCCAGCCGCCTGGTCCTAACAGCCAGACGCCTGGTCCTAACAGCCAGACGCCTGGTTCTAACAGTGGGAGAGCTGATCCTAACAGCGCGCTGCCTGGTCCCGGCAGTGGGACGACCGGTCCCACCGCGGGCCGTTCGGTCCCAACCCCCGGGCAACCGGTCCCAACCCCGACCTCGACCGATTAGGCGAACTGACTAAAGGGGACGCGGGTCCGGAACAGGGGTCACGTTCTCGGACCCCTTTTCTTCTCCCAGCCAAGTGCTAGTCGCGCTGGCGTAACCTGCGCTCCCCCCCGCTCCCCGACACACCAACCCCCTTGCCCCGCCCCCCGCCGGCGCTCTAACCTTCCGCCAGCAGCGCCTTCACCCGGTATCATCATCTGCGCCGGGAGCGCATCACTGATGGTTATGCGGCGGAAGCTGTTCAACTTCGCGGCGGTACTGTCGGCGACCGTCTGCGTCTTCGCCTTGCTTCAGGCGTTCGACGCTTCGATTCATCCCGATCGGTACGAACGGCTGTTGCTGGAACTGCCATTGCCAGGCAACTTGCAGCTCTATTTCCGCGACAGCTTCGTGTTACGAACGCGAGGACCCCTAAACAACGAAGAATGGCTCAGCGGACGATCGAAAGGGATCGCGCAATTCAACTACGAACGCTTCAGGTTCAGATTCGAAGTCGACTACTGGAATTACAGCACCACGACGAGCTATCCGCCGCCGGAGGACCGCGGACCAATTGCAGGGTGGACCGTTGGGGTTCCCTTCTGGTTCGTGATCTTGATCAGCGCACCGGTGCCCTCCATTTGGTTGGCACGACGGGCGCGGCAGCGCAAAAGGCTCCGCCGTCGACAGCGCGGCGCTTGCGAGCAGTGCGGCTACGACCTCCGCGGCACGCCGGAGCGCTGCCCGGAATGCGGGTCCGCGCCGCCGCCGCACAACCCGCCAATGCACCGGACCGGGCTGGCGGTATAGTTTCTGTCGGTCGAGGGCCGCGCGGGTGCCGGCCCGGCCGGTGATCGGCCGTACGTCATCTGCCCTGAAGACGATGCGCCCTTTGGTATCCCCGCATGTCTGGCGACTTACCCGCGATCGCGCCGATGAGCAGCGACGCCTTCTCGTCCGCGCGTGGTGGCTCATCCTCGGCCTCATCCTCGTGGTGGCAACGATCTTTCACGCCCTGGGCTCGGATACGTTCCCGTGGATGTTCCCGTTCGCGGTCGTGCTGGGGATCGCGTGCTGGATGCTGGCGCTCGCGTGGGCGCACGGCTACTACCTCTTGATGCGTCACTGCGCGAAGCGCAGCGAGCGGCGAGAAGCTGACCGGGCGGCCGCGGGGAGATAACCCGCCGAGGTCCATTCACCGTTCACCCGTTCAACCACGCGAGGAACTGCTGCGGGTCCATGTAGCCTTCGGCGGACTTCACCACGTTGCCCGCCGCGTCCAGCACGGCGAACTTGGGGATCACCTGCGCGTTGTACTCCATCGCCGCCGCGCTGTTGAGGTCCACGTCGATCCGGACGGGGACGTAGCGGCGCAGCGCCTCCTCCACGCCGGCGTCGGCCCAGGTGGTGCTCTTCATCGAGTGGCAGGGACCGCACCAGTCGGCGGTGAAATAGGCGAGGACCGGCCTGCCGCTCGTCTGCGCCTCGGTGCGGGCGGCGGAAAGATCGCTGCGCCAGGGGACGATCTCCTTCGGCGCCATCCACCGCGACACCCCCACCACCGCCATCACGGCGCCGAAGACGACGAAGACGACGACGATCGGGCGGTGGGTGGGTTTCATCTCTTAACGATAGGCGACGGGGGATGAGAAGATGACATGGTCAGGGGATGAGGGGGTGAGGGGATGAGGGGGTGAGGGGATGAAGAAGGATCCCGCCTTCACCCCGGCATCCCGGCATCCCATCACCCCAGCATCTTGTCACCTTCACCTTGTCATCGGACTCTCCGTTCCGGCGCGAAGCCGCGCGATGTTTGCCCGGTGCTTCCACACGATCAGCCCGCCCATCACGATGGCGAAGATCAGCAGCGGGAGCTGATCGCCCGTCACAGGCCACCGCCGGGCCATGCCGATCGCGAAGTACGCCAGCGGAAAGGCGCAGGCGGCGACGATCGAGCCCAGGCTGATGTAGCGCGTGGCGACAAACACGATGATAAACACGCCGATCACCACCAGGCCGGCGAGCGTGAAGTACGGATAAAGCCCGAGCACCACGCCCGCGCTGGTCGCCACGCCCTTTCCGCCCTTGAAGCGCAGGAAGACGCTGAACATATGCCCGATGACGGCAGCGAACCCGACGAGCAGCCACATGAGGTACAGCGGCCAGGGGCGCTGCGCTTCGGGGATGCGGCTGACGAACCACGACGCGATCGCCATGGGGACCAGGCTTTTGAGCAGGTCGAGGAAGAAGACGAGGAAGAAGAACTGCTTGCCCAGCAGCCGGCCGACGTTGGTGGCGCCGATGTTTCCACTGCCGGCTGAGCGCACGTCGACGCCGCGCGAGAGCCCGATGAGCAGCCCGAACGGGATGGCGCCGACGACATAAGCGATCGGGATCAGGAGGAGCAGAAACTGCGTCGGGGTCATCGGAGGGGAAGTTGTACCCGATCAGCAGAAGTGATTCACCGCGGAGACGCGGAGAGCGCGGAGAAGAGCGAGAAAGAACCGGCACCGCCAGCACGAGGGACACATCCGTGTCACGACCATTTCTCCTTTTTCCGTTTCCTCCGCGCTCTCCGCGTCTGGGCGGTGCAGTCTCTCCCTCCGGATTCACGACCACAGGCGCTGGGTGATCAAGCGGTATTCGGATTCGCGCACGTCGAGCATGGTCCAGTGCAGCGCGGTGACGCCGATCTGCACCGCGACGATCAGCGCCAGCGGACGCCAGACGCGCTGCGCCTGTTCCGCGTGGAACATGGGCAGGTCAATCATCGCGCCCAGCGCCAGCGGCGGGAGGAATGCCACCCACAGCCGCGGCAGCTCGTACGGCACGCCGATGAAATATGTCGCGCCCATGGTCGCGAGCGTGCAGAGGAGCAACCGCCTCCCGAAGTCGCCCCCCCGCCGGAGCCGGCGGAGGTTCAGCCCGAGCACTGCCCAGTAAGCGGGGCTCGTGAACACAAGGAAGATCGGGAGCCCGATGAACAGCCACAGCGTGTGATCGACAGCGATCGTCGGCTGCACCTGCGTCCACCGCCGCTGCACGGCCACGAGCGTGGCCAGCGGGTTCCAGCCGATTGCGAGGTAAATCGCCAGCGCCAGCACTCCCGCGCCGGCCGCTGCGGGAAGCAGCGTGCGCAGGATGATTCGCTGCATCGGCTCGTGCGTCCGCCAGGCATGCCAGGCAACGGCCGCGAGCACGGCGAGCGCGACCCAGATGTGGATCAATCCAACCAACGACCCGACAAGCAGCAACATCCCGGAGATCGCGCACAGCAGCACCGACCCGCGCCGCCAGCCGACGAGCCCCGCCCACAGCATGGCGTTGATCGTCAGCAGCTGCGCCGGGTCCTTGCCAGGCGAGAACAGCACGGTGCTCGGGTTGAACAGGACGATCAACATGAATACGGCCGCCCCGGGAAGTGAGAGGAACTCGCGCCCGAGCAGGAAGGCGAAGACGGCCGAGATGCCCCACAGCAGCAACAGGACCAGCGCCACGCGCAGCGCCTCCGGCCAGGAGGTTGTCTCGAGCAGCCCGTCCGGGCGCGACAGCGCATAGCGGTCGATCCACCAATGGTCCTGCGCGTTGGGCGGAAGCACCCGCTTGGAAGCCATCGCGATCAGAGTCATGCCCGGGGGATTGGAGATCACCCGGGTGCCGCCGAAATGCTCGGGCGGGCGCTGGATGCGATCGTCGAACTGCCGGAGATATTCGGCCTCCGGCAGCCCCTGCCGCAACTCCAGGAGAAAAGCGCCTTCGTGCGAGGGCGAGTGCAGGTTGAACGTGTGCTGGAGGACGGGCCGCGGCGGCGCCCACCATGTCCAGGCGACGAGCAGCGCCGCGACGGCCGCCAGCAGCGCGATCCCGAGCCTCCGGCGATTCGGGAAGGTGCAGAGGAACCACACCGCGCCGGCGGCGGCGCCCGCAATAAGCGCGGCCGGCATGGCGCGGATCACGCGTAGTCCGTACAGCGGCGAATAGCGATAGGCGAACGACCCCTGCCCCAGTCGCACGTCGCTGCGCTGCAGGATGATCAGCGCCCCGAGGATCAGCACCGAGCTGACGGCGAGGAGCATCGCCACGCGCCGCGACTCACGACGCTTGGCGGCGTCGACACGCTTCGGCGACGCGTCATCGAGCGGACGCTGCAGCTTCCGTCGGCCCAGACGCTACTCCCCACGCCAAAGGTACAGCATCCGCGGCGTTGTGAATTCCTGGAGCTTCTGCCAGTCCAGCTGCACGTTGACCGTGCCGTTCGATGATGCGCCGATCGAGCCAATGTTCGACTTCATGGCCAGCGCCTCCAGCAGCGACGGAGGGTTCATATAGCGCACGACCTGCGGCTTCTTCAGGCCCTGCGCGGCGTGCAGGTACGCGTCCTGGAGATATCCAATCTCGTCGACCAGCCCCAGCGCCTGCGCCTCGGGGCCCAGATAGATCTTCCCGTTGGCAATTTCACTCAGCGGCCTGGTCAGCTTGTTCCCGCGGCCGTTCTGCACGACCTCTTTGAACTGCATGAACGACTTGTCGATGATCTCCTGGAAGTATTTGACCTCCTCGGGGTTTTCGGGCTTCAACATTGATCCTGCGTTCTTGTATGGCGCGCCGGTGGATTCGAGCGTCGTCTCTTCGATGCCCCACTTGTCCGCCAGCCGACTGATGTTGTACCGGGGGAACAGCACGCCGATGTTCCCCGTCATCGTGGTGGGCTGGGCGAAGACGTAGTCGGCAGCGCAGGCAACGTAGTATCCGCCGCTGGCGGCGAGCGAGCCCATGGTCGCGACGACAGGCACGCCGGGGCGGTTGGTCTTGAACTGCACGATTCGGTGATGGATCTCATCGGATGCCGTCACCGTCCCGCCGGGCGAGTCGATCTCGATCACGATCGCCTTCACGTTCTTGTCCGCCTCGGCAAGCTTCATGAATCGATCGAACTGCTGCGCCCCATCGGTCATGATCACGCCGTTGACCGGGATGATCGCGATGCGCTCGAGCGGATTACCCTCCAGGACCGTGTTCTGCCGCGCCGACATGCCGCCGGACATCAGCCCGCTGAACAGCAGCAGGTAAATATTCGCCGCGAGCGACAGCCCGAAAATGGTGGTCGCCAGCGTCATGAAGATCGCGCGGGCGAAGCTGCGCTCGCGCGGGGGCTGCATGAACATCGGCGTGGGCATCATCGGGGGCATGGGCGGCATGCCCTGCGGCGGCGGCATGCCGCCAGGACGATAGCCAGGCGGCGGCGGCGGCGGGTTGAATGCGCCGCGCGGATCGATTGGTCCTTGTCCGGGGGGAGGTTGCGGAATCATCGTTTGAAAACCCTTCGCGTGTGTTGGCTCGCTGCGACATCATAAGACAGTCGCAGCGCAGGCTCCAGTCGCACCAATAGTCCATCCGAGATTACAGCGGGAATTCGTGCAGCTTGGTGTACTGCGATCCCTGCGGGGTGAGCCGGCTCTGAAATAGGACAAAAGCCCCAGCTGTAAATGTCGGCCCCGGCCAGAGGGGGGCGGTGAGGTCGCTTACAATCTTTCGCGTAGCCGGCGGGAGCACCGGCCGAGCGCGGGCGAGCGTCACGTGCGCGCGATATGGGCGGTCCTCCCGCCGAAAACCGAGATAAACAGCCCGCTGCTCGATCGCACCGTGCAACGCTTTCAGTCGCTTCAAGTCGCCCCCGAACCCCGCCGCAACAATCCGAACGGAGCCGCGCTCGGGGAAGCATTCAGCGTGCGCTACCGTCAGCTCGATGGCTCCCCCGCTCACGGCGGCAAGCGACTCCGTGATCGGCTCGAGTTGCGACGGGTCAACCTCGCCCAGAAACTTCAGCGTCGCGTGCAGCGCGTGGTCGCGCGTGATCGATGCGCTTCCGAGCTGTGGCTCCAACACGCGTTGGAGGGCGGCGAGATGCTCCTTCACCTCCCGCGGCAACTCGATGGCGAGGAATAGCCGCATCCGCCTTTACCTCCACACACTGCCGCGAACGTGGGGCGCGCGGCAGCCATGCCCGCAGCGGTCAAAAGCTCACGGGTCAAAAGCTCATCGCCGACTTAAACTCGTGCCAGCGTTGGTCGATCTGGTCGCGGTCGGTGCTTTTCAGGCCGCCAAGCGAGAAGTCCGCGATGGTGTAGCTCGCAACGACCGTGCCGAACGCCAGCGCCCGTTTGATGGTCGCCGGGGAGAAGGTTCCCTGCGTAGCGAGATAGCCCATCATCCCGCCGGCGAAGCTGTCGCCCGCCCCAGTGGGGTCGACCACCTTCTGCGCGGGAAAGGCCGGCAGGACGAACGTGTCGCGCTCGGAGCACATCAGGCAGCCGTGCTCGCCCTTTTTGATCACCACGAATTTCGGCCCCAGCTTCAGCACGTCGCGGGCGGCGTCGATGAGGTTCTTTTTTCCGGTAAGCAGTCGCGCTTCGCCATCGTTGAGGACCAAGCCGTGGATCGATTTGAGCAGCTTCCGCAGTTCCGCCTGCTCGGTCTGGATCCACAAGTTCATCGTGTCGGCGACGATCAGCTTCGGCGCTGCCAGGCAGCAGAGCATCTCCTGCTGCAGCGCCGGATGCGTGTTGGCGAGGAAGACGTAGCGGCTGTCCTTGAAGTTTTCGGGGATCCGGGGCGCCCGCTCCGCGAGGACGTTCAGATCCACCTCGACGGTGACCGCCTCGTTCATGTCCTTCACATACGAGCCGTGCCAGCGGAACGTCTTGCTGCCCTTGCGGACCTCGAGCCCGCCCGTATCCACCTCGCGGCCGTCGAAAACCTCGAAGATCTTCTGCGGCGCATCATCCCCCACCACGCCCACCAGCCGTACCGGCGCAAAAAATGACGCGGCATAGGAGAAGTAGATCGCCGATCCCCCGATCACGTCTTCGTGTTTGCCGAAGGGGGTTTCGACGGTGTCGATGCCGATGGAACCGGTCACGAGCAGGGACATTCAATCTCCGATTCCATTTGAACCACCAAGGACGAAGAACACCAGGCAATCCTCTTTAGATCCGATCCAGAGGGCGCATGACGCCGAGGCATGCAAAGTTCAAGACAACTGCCTGGTGCGCTTTGTGTCCTGGTGGTTCCTTTCTATGGTTTGCGCGAAGGCAACTGCCGGACTTTCACGCGCGTCTCCGTCACGGTGTACAGCCGGCCGGGCGTTAAACGCTTGTAGCGCCGGAACAGCCGATCGATGGCATCGTCCTGCTCGAGATCGCCGCCCGTCAGTTGCAGGAAGACGATCGAGCGGTTGAACCAGATGTCATCATCGAACACTGCATTTACGAGGTCGGAGTCGGCCGTCAGGATGTCCCACTGCTTCGCCTGCGCGGCGCGGACGGTTTCGCTGTGTGTCGCGCCGCCAGCGATGGCGAGTTCCGTCATGGGAAACGCAGTGTGCTCGTGGCGGCGCAGTGCTTCGCCGACGGCGGGGGTGAGGTTTCCGTGGAGCAGCCAACGCATGCGTGCGGCGCGCATGGTAGCGGGAGCGGCGTCGGGTTGCGACAGTTGGCAAGGGCATCGAGGCGCGCGTAGAGTGCGCTGGACATGACGACCGACACGACGCCAGCCTACCTCAACCCCTACCTCCGGGCTGCATCGCGGCACGGGGCGGGGTTCAGTTCGCTCCTGTGGGCAAGCCCACAGACGCAGGCGGTTCGTTTTACCGCGCTGACGCGGCTGGTTGGGCTCAACGGCAAGTCCATTCTCGACGTCGGCTGCGGCCGGGCGGATCTGCTCGACTTTCTGCTGGCGCGCAGTATCAGCCCCGCGCACTACGTCGGCCTGGAAGGCGTCGCCGCGCTGGCGGAAGCCGCGGAGGCGAAGCATCACCCTGACGCGCTCATCGTCCGCGCCGATTTTGTCCGCGAGCCGCTGCGGCTGTTTGTCGGCGCGGACATCGTCTATTTCAGCGGCTCGCTCAACACCCTCGACGCAGCCTCCTTCTACGCCACGATCGGCAGAGCCTACGATGCGGCCGCCGAGACGCTCGTGTTCAACTTCCTCGCCTCGCCCGATCTGGCCGGGGTCAGTTACCTGCACTGGCACGAGCCGGCCGAAGTGTGGGCATTCGCCAAGGGCTTGACGGACGACGTGCGGCGCCTCGACGACTATCTCGCCGGCGACACGACATTGGCGCTGACGAAACCCGAGGAGCACCGCTGACAATGGCGACCGGCCGAATCGATGTACACGCGCACCTGATTCCCGGGGTCGATGACGGGTGCAAGACCTACGGCGACTCGATCGCCTGCGCGCGCGAACTCGTTGCCGCCGGCTACACGCACGCGTTCTGCACGCCGCACGTTTGGCCAAGCTACGACAACGTCAGGTCATCAACCGTTCCCGGCTGGACCCGCGGGCTTCAGGAGAAATTAGACGAGGCCCAGGTCCCGCTGAAGGTGATGCCCGGCGGGGAACTGAACCTGCACGAGGGGGTGCGGAACCTGGCCGATGATCACTTGATCACGTACGGCATCGCCGGGCGCTACCTGCTGGCCGACATGTGGGCAGCGGAATTGCCTGAATTCTTCACGCCAACCATCCGCTTCCTCCAGTCGCGTGGCTACACGGTGATTCTCGCCCACCCCGAGCGGATGCGCGCGGTCCAGGACCGTCCCGACCTAGCGGATGTCTTCGCGGACCTGGGCGTGCTCCTGCAAGGCAACCTGCAGTGCTTCGGCGATCCCCCCGATTCGCACACCCGCCGCGTGGCGGAGCAGTTTTTGCTGGAGCGCCGGTACTTCATGCTCGGCAGCGACACGCACAATCCACAGTCGATGGCGATCCGGACAAACGGCCTGCGGAACGCTATTGCACTCGCGGGGGAAGACGCGATCACTGCGCTGACCATCGACAACCCGCGGAAACTGATCTCCCTCTGACGGTCCGCGTGTTCCCTCGGCCGAAGGGTAACTTCACCCGCGGCGGAGCGTCAGGTGCACGATCTCAGCGGGCGCGTTGATGCGGAGTGGGAACCAGTTCCCGACGCCATTGGACACCACGAGCGATGCATCGCCCTTGCGATACGCGCCGGACCAGTAGCGGAACATTTGCGGGCCGAAGCCGATGCGATCGGTAAGCATCAGCTGCCCACCGTGCGTGTGGCCGGCGAGGGTGAGGGGGATGCCGGCGTGGGCGGCTGGGTCGAAGGCGTGGGGGTGGTGGGCGAGGAGGATCGGGAAGGCGTCGGCCCGCAGGTGGCGCAGCGTGACGTCCATCGACGATGCTATGGCGCTGTCGCTTTGGTTGTCGCGGCGCGATCCCCCCGGCTCCGCCCGGCCCCAGCGCAACCCGAGCAGCTGGATCGGTTCGTTGCGCACGCGGACGATCAGATCCTCGTTAATCAGCAGCGGCACGCCCGAGGCGCGCGTGCGGCGCTCGAATCCTTCGCGGCTCTCGATCAGGTCGTGATTGCCTTCGCACATCGCCAACCCCAGGCGCGGGTCCAGCCGCTTCACGAATGCCAGCGCTTCATCGAGGTAGCCGAGCGAGTCGTTGATCAAATCGCCGGTGAGCAGGACGAGATCGGCATCAAGGTCGTTGGTGGCGGCGACGATCTGGTCGAGGATCCGGCCGCGCGTGAAACGGCCGACGTGGACATCGCTGACGTGCGCGATCGTCATCCCGTCGAGCGCGGACGGAAGCGCCTGCAGGTGGAGCGTGAGCCGGCGGACGCGGAACCGCTCGAGCTGCGGCAGCGACACCCCGGTCGCAAGTGTCGTGATCAGCGGGGGCGTCATCACCGCCGCGGTGCGCAGCAGCGAGCGACGCGACATGGCGGGCGATGTATCGGCGGGTGTCTTGATGAGTTCACCGGGCGACTCGGTCCGCGCGGTGCGGCGTCTCCACGCGTCGGCGATCGCCAGCGAAATGGCGGGGATGATGATGAGCACCAGAACAGCAGGCAACACGATCAGGTGCCAGATCAGAACCGCACCCACCAGCGCTTTTGATGACGATGCCGCAGGGTCCAGGTTCATGAGCCGGGCGAGCACGATCCAGCCGAGGATGAGCACTTGCGCGAGGACGAACGCAGCGCTGACGATCCGCCAGCCCCGCGCGCCGCGGACCCCGCGGAGCAGCCGGTCGGATTGCCACAGCCACAGCCCGTCAAGGACGAGCATCATCGTGATGACGGTCAGGATAAAACCCATGCGGCGAATGGTAGGAGCGGCATCACCCGCGCGGCGACTTGCGGGCGCGCGCCCTCGCGCTATACTCGCCCCCCGCTACTCGATATGCGTCACAACCGTGCCAATCATGCCAAATTCTCGGTCCTGCTCGCTCTCGTCCTGGCGATGGGCGGGTGCGTCCAGCGGCAGCTGACGGTGACGACGAACCCGCCGGGCGCGCTCGTCCACCTCAACGGCCAGGAGTTCGGCCGCACCCCGGTCACGCGCGATTTCACGTGGTACGGGACATACGACGTCACGCTGCGCCGCGACGGATACGAGACCAAGAAGACCACGGGCAAGGTCATCGCGCCGTGGTGGCAGTGGGTACCTTTCGACCTGTTCGCCGAGCTGCTCCCGCTGACGGACCGTCGAACGCTGCACTACACGCTGCAGCCGTCGACCGACGAAGCGGCCGACCCGCAACGAATGCTCGACCGCGCCGAAGCGCTGCGCGGGCAACTCCAGTCCACCTCCAACACGCGGCAGCCAACAACCGCGCCGCTGATGGCACCACCCGCATCGGAATAGTTGCTCGCTCTGTAGCCAACTTCACCGCGGAGACGCGGAGAGCGCGGAGAAGACCAGGAGTGACCGAGTGGGGAGTGACGGTGTGAACGCAGATGCACGCCCAGACCTCCGCTCATCCTCCGCGCTCTCCGCGTCTCCGCGGTGCACAGGTTTTTATCTTTGAAGCTGCCCAAGCGGACGATGCTACGCCGCGAGCGTCTTCGTGGTCGGCAGGGCGGACTTGGTGTTCGTGATGACCACCGTTTCCCACAGGTCGATGCTCTCGAGCTTGTACCGGTAGTCCACTTCGACGCCCGTGCGGTGGATGAGGTCCTGCAGCGCCAGATCGCTTCGCCAGCCAAGCTTCGTGCACAGGGGGCACAGCCATTTCTCCAGCAGCGCGATGAACCGGTTGGTCGATTGAAAGTGGTTGACGATCACGATGCGCGCATCGGGTTTGGCGACGCGCTGGGCTTCCTTGATCAGCGTGTACGGATCGCTGACGACGCTGATCACGTGGCTGATGAAGACGTGATCGAAGGTATCGTCGCCGAAGGGGAGCTGCAGCGCGTTGGCCTGGAAGACGGTGGCGTGGCGAAGGCCGCGCTCGCGGATCTTCTTGCGCGCTTCGCGGAGCATCCCCGCCGAGAGGTCGACGCCGACGATCTGGCCCTTATCAGGGTAATAGTTCAGCGAGACGCCGGTCCCGATCCCTAAATCAAGGACCCGGTCGGTGTCGGCGATGTTCATGTGGTTGATGGCCCGCTCGATGCGGCGCTTCACGAGGCGTCCGAAGGTGGCATCGTAGAACATCGAGTGGACATCGTAGATTTTCTTGGTGCTGGCTTCCTGCATGACGTCGTCGCGACCTTCCCGGAGTTGTTCAAAAATGCCCGCCGAGCCCGCTGTTTCGCGCGGCGCGAAGGACGAAGAGGGCAATTTAGTGGGGGGTGCAATATTTGCCAAGTAGGGAAATGGCTAACATCTGTAACGATCGCGCCAAACCGGCAAAACGCGTGATCGCACCGCGTCAGTGGTCCGAATCGGTCATCTCCGCCGCCGTGGCGTCGATGAGCCAGGTCATCTTCCCGCTCGCCGGGGCGATGAGCTGGACGGGCAAGCGCTCGGGATCGCGCGGGCCCTCGAGCACCTCCGCGAGCCGCTGGGCCTTGCTCGCGCCGGTGACGGTGAGGATCACCGTGCGCGAGCGGTTGAGGAACGGCGCGGTCATGGTCAGCCTCGTGGTGTTCAGCTGCGGAACGGGGTTGGCGACGACGCGGTGCTTCGTCTCTCGCAGCGCCGGCGTGCCGGGAAAGAGTGAGGCGGTGTGCCCGTCCTCCCCCATGCCGAGAAGGAGCAGATCGGCTCCGCCCCATGTCTCACCGTTCTGGACCTGCCCCGAGGTGATCGCAGGAAACTTCTCCTTCAGCATCAGCCCATATTCCTTGGCGGCCTCCTGGGGATCGATCTCGCCGCGCATGCGGTAGACGTTGTCGCCCGGGATCGGCACCTTGGCGAGCAGCGTCTCGCGAGCCATTCGATAGTTGCTGTCCTTGTGATCGGGCGGGACGGTTCGCTCGTCGCCGAAGTAGATCTCGACCTTCGCCCAATCGACGCGGTCGCGGTAGGCGTCGCTGGCGAGCAGCTCGTACAGCGCTTTAGGCGTCGACCCGCCGGCCAGGACGAACGAGAACCTGCCGGCAAGCGCGATCGCCTCATCCGCCGACCGTACGACGCGTTCGGCCGCCTCGGCGGCGACGGCGGCTGGATCGGGCAGGACTTTGATCTCTGGCTGGGTCATCTCGGCGGGAAATTAATCGCCGGAGCACTTCTTCGCCACCGTCCAAACGAGCGACCTCCGGCCACTGAGAACCGGAGGTCGCTGCTGGCGCTGATGCGATCGAAACTCCCTGAAGCGCGAGCGCGGCTACTGCGCCGGTCGTGTCGCCGCCTGCGTATCGGCCGAGACGAACGTGAACTTTTGCCCGCCGATCGACGCTTCGGCCATCAGCCCGGCGCGCGGCATAACGTAGACGGCCACACCGTTCTCGTACTTCGGCGCGGCGGCGACGCCGGTCCTGATCGCGATCGCCGATGCGTTGGCGGAAAACTCGAGCTGGTTTGTGCGGAAGCGATCCAGCGCGTCGTTGTTCTGGAAGACGATCAGCTCAGAGTACGTCTGCCCGCCAGCCTGCAGTCCGATCGTCGCCTGCGTGAGGTCGGCGTAGCCGATCATCCTTCCCTGCTCGTACACGATTCCGCGCCCGTACGCGCCGCCGGCGATGAGCCCGCCCTTGCCGACCTTCGGGAAAATCGCGTGGGCGTGCGCCTTGTCGACCACATTTTGCAGCCCGGGGTCCGCCGCGGTCATTCGATCCATCGCCCGCTCGGCGGCCTGGCGGAGGTCTTCCTTGCCTTCGGCGGTCTTGGGACTCGTCCGACAGCCCATGAGCAGCGCCAGCGACAGCGCCGCCGCCACGAAAATGCAGGTTCGCATGATGTCTCCTTCCCGAGTGAGGGTGCTTTATTGCGGTCGCGCTGCGCGATCCGCTTGCGTCTTCTCTATTCGACATGCCGATCGCGTGACAACGGGCAAAGCGACGCCATGCGGGCCCCGCCCCGCCCTGTGCATCAGTCGTAGGAACCAAAAAGAGTCAGGCAGGAGATGTCCACCACCAGCAGCACCAGCATGAGGCTCAGCGTCATCCAGAAGCGAAGATCGATTTCGCGCGAAAGCCGGCGATTTGAAGCGTAATCGAGAATCGGCTTCTCTTTTGGCACGTGATCCCCGCGCAGAATTCCTGTACAGGCCTCTATGCCACCTCATGCGCCGGCGGCGGAAAATCGATATCGGCATAAATCTCCGCCAGCGGCAGATCGATTTGCAGCGAGCGCAGCATGGCGTGCGAATCGTTCCCTGAACAGGATGAGAAGGCCCATGTGCCGTCGGTCTGGCGAAGGAACGCCTCGACGCGCGGTTCGAAGCTGGAGATGAGCACGTATTCGGCAAGCGACGGCACTTCGCGATACGCGGCAAATTTGCCACCGCGATCGTATGCCTCTGTGGACGGCGAGAGCACTTCTACGACCAGACGCGGGTTCAGGATCGTGTGTCCGGCTTTGTCGTCGGGATCAAGCTGGATCTTCCCGCAAACCACGCTGACGTCCGGATATACCGAGCGCTGCAGGCCCATGATGCGAACGCGCAGGTCGCTGGTGTAGGGAAGGCACGGCGTGCCCTTCAGCCGCGTTCTCAAAGCCACAGCGACGTTGGTGGCAATCAGCGCGTGCCGCGGCGAGCCGCCAGACATACCGAGAATCTCGCCGTCGCGGAATTCGTGCTTCTCGGTCGCGTCATTCTCGATTCGGTAGTAGTCCTGAATCGTGCGCGCAGGGTTTGCTGCCGGCAGTCCCATGGACGAATTCTATCGTCTCAGCCACACATCACGCCACCTGATGCGCCGGCTTGGGCAGGTCGTCGTGGATCGTCTGCTGCTTCGGCTGGTCGCCAGCGTAGCTGAAGAGGATCATGTCATCGTCGATCCGGGCCTGCAGGTGCACCGGCCGCTGCCAGATGCGGTACACGTTTTTCAGCGTCTCGACGGCGAACTTGATCTCGATGTCCAGGCCGTTGTGCCGATGCGCCAGGTAAAGCTCCCCGCGATTGCAGTAGTTGCCGTCCACCACATAAATGAACGGCCGGCCCATGTTCGTCAGCTGGTAGAGCATCGTCTGCTTGATGCGCTGCGGGTCGCGCGAAACGATGCGCAGCTGGCCGGTATGCGGGTCGCGGCCATACTGGTAGAACTTGTGCTTCTCGATGAACTCCGGGGTCATAAACTCGTCGATGAAGTTCACGTCGTTGTAGACGCGGCGGACCTCAAAGATCTTCTCGCGGCCCTGGCCCAGCCCCTTATCCCACTTCTTCTTCGCCCCGAGATTCTCCGCCTCCTCATACTCCTTGCCAAACTTGCCCTTGTTCCACCGATCCTCGATGTCGCGAAACAGCTCCAGCCCGATCTTGTACGGGTTGAAGTTTCCCGGCGGCATATGAACGGTGCCGCTGTGGTGGTCGGCGTAGTCGATTACCTCCTTCGCTTCAACGAAGTGCTTGGTCATGAGCGTGCTGTGCCAGAAAGAGGCCCAACCTTCGTTCATCACCTTCGTCATACCCTGCGGCGCAAAGTAGTACGCCTCTTCGCGCACGATCGAGAGGCAATCCGCCTGCCAGTCGTCCAGGCGGGCGTGGTCGAGCAGGTACTGGAGCACGTCGCGGGTGGGGCGCGAAGGCGTCACGTGCTTCATCTTCGATTTCTCGTCGCGCAGCTTCTTCGCTTCCGCCTCGAGCTTCTCCGGCGGATTGATCCACCGGTCCATGTAGTCCTTGCTGCGAAACTTGCCCGCCGGCTCCTCGCGCTTGGGCTGCTCCTTCGGCTGATCGTTGGGCCCGCGCTTGAGAAACATGCTGTGCGGGTCGATCAGGTCCTCGACGCTGAGACACACGTCCAGCCACTTTTCCACTGTGTCGTAGCCGTGCTTCTCGATGTGTTTGCGCACGTGCGTCGAGTGATTCGCCATTTCGTCCATCATCTTGCGGTTGGTCTGGCTGAACCACAGGTTCTGCTTAAAGAAGTCGCTGTGGCCGTAAACGTGCGCGATGACGAGCTTCTGGTCGACCAGCGCGTTGCTTTCCTGGAGGTAGGCGTAGCACGGGTCGTTATTGATGACCATTTCGTAGATGCGGCCGAGGCCGTAGTGGTGGCGCTTGCGCAGCCCCTCGTACTCGGAACCAAACCGCCAGTGCGGGTAGCGCTGGGGAAATCCGCCGTAGGCGGCGATCTGGTTCATCTGCTCGTAGTCGCACATCTCGAAGATAACGGGGAAGAAATCGAGCCCGTACGACCGCGCCTGCTCGCGGATCTGCTTCTTGGCGGCGAGCAGCTCGTCGGGGAATGGAGCGAGGGTGTGGGAAGCCATGCTTCGGTTTCCGATCGCGTGCGGGCGGCGCGCCTCGCGCGTGAGATTAGAGGAACCTGCCGGTGCCCTGCTTGCCGTACCAGAACGGACAAAACGGGCATTGCCCTCCGTGGGGAAAGTCCATGCCCTCCTCATGAGGGCAGCCAAGATTTCCCTCCGTTACAACAACCCGCTGCACGTTGTGGCGGGCGAAGAAGGCGCGAATCGAGGCTACGACCTTCGGGTCCGAGAGCACGTCCGTCCCGACAAACCGTTCGGATCTGCGTAACCGGGCCTCCCTCAACGACCACACCCGCGGCGATCTTCGTGGTCGTCTTGTCGTCCGGCCCATATAGCGCCACCGTTCCGACGACGTTGCGCGGCCCGCCCGTGCCGCAGCAGAACTTGTACTTTTTTCCACTGCCACAGGGGCATGGGTCGTACCGATCGATTTCGAAATCGCGCGACGTCATCCTCATCATTCAAGCCGAGCCCTTGCGCTTCTTCTTCCGCGTCGCGGTTCCGCGCTTGCGCCGCGTTACCCGTCGCGGGCGTGAGGCCAACTGCTTGATCGCCTCCGTGAGAATCTCGGGCATCAGCATCAATTCGAGCCGTTCCGTGACCGGGTGTTCCGGCGCCAGTTCCTCGAGCTGGTCGAGGTAGATCATCGCCTTGTCCGGCTCGCCCTTGCGGCAATGCCACTCGGCCAGCACGTTATACATCGCGACGACCTCGCTGATGTGAAAGACGTTGCGGTGCGGGTACATCAGCTTGAGGTCGAGCTTGTCGCCGAAGACCGTCGGAACCTTCTCCAGCTCGCCGCGGCGCAAGTGAACCTGCGCCTGGCTGATGCGAGCGAACAGGTAGTCGGGGTGCTCCCGCCACAGTCGCTCGCCCATCGCATCGCTTTCGGCCTCGCGACCCGTCTGCTGGTACGCCACCGACAGCCAGTTCTTCAGCACGGGAATCTGCGGATACTTCTCGACCAGCGATTCCAGCCGCGGCACGGCCTCGGCGGGCCGCGTCATCGTCAGCTCGTGAAGCTCCTCGTACTGCGCCTCGACCTCCGGCGTCAGCCCGATTCGCGTCTCCTCCAGCGAGTCTTCGGTGACCTCATACTCCAGCAGGTACAGGTCGCGCCCGTCGGGGCCCTTCACCCGTTCGATGCCGTCCGAGTTGGCGTAGGGGTCGGCCATGATGCGGCGCTCCTGATTCCTTCGATGGCTACGGCAGCTTAAAGACCTTCGACAGTGGCGACATTCCCGATCTCCCTTTCTGACGTCGCCAGAACCGATGACCAGTGCCAGGTGCGATCATGACAACTAATCCGGCCACGGCTTGGATCAGGCCGCGCATCGCAAATCGTGTCTGCTCTTGCGGACTGACGTCCGCCTGTGATCCTGCAAATGCGAAAAGCAGCCCGATCAAACAAACAAATCCGCCCACAGCCCATGCTAGTCCGCGCAACACCAAATAGACCGGTCCAGGGCGGCTCTCGTGCTTGCCCTCATAGTCGAAGATCCGCATTTGCCTTCCGGCATCCAGCTCAATGCCCCTTTCCAAAAAACGTCTTGATCGAATCGTAAATGTCGTCCTTCGAGTTCACCCGGCTTGTCAGCACTTTCTCGTGATTGCGCAAATGCTCGTGCAGCACATTGATGAAGTTTCCGCTGCCGTAGGCGCTGGCGACCTGGCAGTAGCCGAACATGTTGCACATCGGCAGCAGCTGATCCTTCAGCATCTTCACGCAGTCGCGGCTGTCGGCTTCGGAGCTGTTGTCGCCGTCGCTGAAGTGGAAAAGGTAGATGTTCCACTCGTCTGGCGAATAGTGGCTGTCGAGCAGCTGCTTGGCGCAGCGGAAGGCGCTGCTGATCTTTGTACCGCCGTCTTCGCGGAGGTGATAGAATGTGTGCTTGTCGACTTCCTTGGCGCTGACGTCGTGGACGATGTAGCGGCTCTCGATGCCCTCGTAGTTCTTGCGCAGCCAGGTGTCGATCCAGAAGCTCTCGAGTCGCACCAGCTCCTTCTGCTCCTCGCCCATGGAGCCGGACACGTCCATCATGAAGATGATCACCGCGTTGCTCTGCGGGCTTTTGACCTCCTTCCAGGAGCGGTAGCGCATGTCCTTTTTCTGCGGGATGATGACGGGATTGCTCGGATCGTAGTCGCCCGTCATAATCTGGCGCTTCAGCGCTTCCTTGAACGATCGCTTGAAGTGCCGCAGCGAGTCGGGGCCCGTCGGTTTGATGCCGCTGTACTTATCGCGGGTGGTGGTGATGCGGTGCTTGCCCTTGGGCTCGATCCGCGGGAGCTTCAGCTCCTCGGCGAGAAGCTCGGCCAGCTCGTCGAGGGAGAGATCAACCTCCATGATGTGCGCGCCGGCCTCAGTGCCGCCCTGCGTCTTTCCCTGTCCCGGCTGGCCCTTGCCAACGACGTCGCCTTCCTTGCCGTCGCCCGCGCCGATGCCCTGCGAGTTGTCGCCGTACCGGAAGTGCGGCAGCTCGATCCCACGGACCGGGATGCTGATGAGGTGCTTGCCTTCCTTGCCGATCAGCTCACCCTTGGTGAGAAACTTGCGCAGGTCCTCCCGGATCCGGCCCTTGACGATCTGCCGGAAGCGCTGGTGATCTTTTTCGATCTTGAGGACCATTGCTACGCTCTAACGCTCCGGCGCTTGCGGCCATTCTGCTTTGAATGATGCACCTCAAGTCCCACGACCAGCAACAGGTCGATCAACTCCAGGTCGCCATGTTCGCCCGGCTTGTAAACGACGATCGTGCGGCCTTGCGGATGCGAGGACACAAAATCCGGATGATCGATGTCATATTTCCGTCCGTCTGCCAGCCGGATTGTGAACGGCACGAACGGCTGCGCTTTCTGCGTCGTCCGGAACTGTTCGATCGTCACGTTTGATCCCTTGGCCTTTCCCATGTGAGACCTCCCGTCACTGCTGAGCCGACGCCACCGCCTGAAGATCTCCTCGTTTTATGTCATCACCAGCCTTCGCCAGCGACGGCAGCACCATCGCCGGGGGGAAGATGCGTTTGCCGCGGACGCGCTCGAAGCGGGTGACGACGTCGCCGCCGATCGTGGCAATGAGCCGGCCGCGGTCGACCCGGGCGATCATTGAGCCGAACTGCGCGACGCTGCGGCCCTGCATGGTGAAGTAGGTATCGGTCTGCACCGACTGATGGTCCACCACCCCCGCCCGCTGCACGAACGCGCCGTAGCGAACGGTGGCCGGGGGATCGAAGCGCAGGGCGAGCCGGCGCTGCCCTTCGGCTTCGCGGAAGATACCATCGGGGTCGTAAGACCCCTCCTCCACCCATTCGCCGGCGAACCGCGAGCATCCGCCCGCCGCAAGCAGCAGGCACGACACAAGGATCAACCTTCCCGCCGTTCGCATCAGTCCTCCTGCTTGCTGTCGCCGCGGGCGAAGATGCTCGCGACGTAGTTGAGCACGTCGGTGGCGCTGGCCTCGTTGTAGCCGAAGTACTTGATCAGACGCTGCTTCACGACGTCGATCTTCTGCTGCGTCTCATCGTCGACCACGCTGCTGACCAAATTCTTCAGCTTGATGGTGTCCCGCTGGTCCTCGAACAGCTTCAGTTCCAGCGCCTTGAGCAGCCGGGCGTTGGTGTTGTATTCGAATTTCCGGCCGTCCAGCGCCAGGGCGCCAATGTAGTTCATGATCTCCTGGCGGAAGTCGTCCTTGCGGCTCTCGGGGATGTCGATCTTTTCCTCGATCGACCGCATGAGCCGCTCGTCGGGGTCCTCGTCGCGACCGGTATAGCGGTTGCGGACGCGCTCGTGCTGGGTGTAGGCGCGGACACTCTCGATGTAGTTCGTCGCCAGCCGCTTGATCGCGTCCTCGTCGGCGCTGATCGCGCGCTGCACCTCGCCCTTGAGGATGTCCTCATATTCCTCGCGAACGACGGCCAGAATCTCCTTGTACTCCTTCTTCAGTTCCTCATCCGTGATCAGCGAGTGGTGGGATAATCCCTCTTCCAGCTCGTTCATCACCATGAACGGGTTGATCGTCTTCTCCTGCTGCGCCTGGTGCGAGACCAGCGCGTTGGAAATCTTGTCCTGGATGTAGCGCGGGCTGATCCCGTGCATCCCCTCGCGCGGGGCCTCTTCCTTCAGCTCCTTGATGCTGTCTTCGGTGAAGCCGGGGATGCTCTTGCCATTGTAGAGTTTGAGCTTCTGGAGCTTGGTGATCCCCGCCTTCTTCGGATCGGCCAGGCGGGTCATCACCGCCCACATCGACGCGACCTCGATCGTATGCGGCGCAATGTGGATGCCCTTGATCTTTTCGTGTCCGAAATCCTTCTGGTAGATCTTGATTTCATCGTCCAGCCGGATGTTGTAGGGGACGTCGATCTTGATCGTGCGGTCGCGGAACGCCTCCATCATCTCGTTGCCCTGGAGCTTCTTGTATTCCGGCTCGTTCGTGTGTCCGAGGATCACCTCGTCGATGTATGTCTGCGCGAATTTCTTGGGCTTGATCATGTGTTCCTGGCTGGCGCCGAGCAGGTCGTACAGGAACGCTACATCGAGCTTCAGCACCTCAATGAACTCGACGATGCCACGGTTGGCGACGTTCAATTCGCCGTCGAAGTTGAATGCGCGGGGGTCGGAATCGGAGCCGTACTCGGCGATCTTGCGGTAGTTGATGTCGCCGGTGAGTTCGGTGCTGTCCTGGTTCTTCTCGTCCTTCGGCTGGAACGTGCCGATGCCCCGACGGTCCTTCTCGCTCAGGATCAGCCGCTTGACCTTCACGTGCTCCATCGACTTCTTCCAGTCGCCGTCGTACATGTCGAGCAGGTCCCCGTAGATCTTGCGGCAGAAGGGGCAGACGTCGCCATACAGCTTGACCTTGCGCCCTTCGACGACCTTCTCGTTGATAACGTCGAGGACTTCCTGGCGGGCCTCGTGGGGGATGAGCAGCAGCGGCTCTTCGTGCATCGGGCACTCGAGGTACAGCTCCCCGGCGCGATCTCCGCCGTCGCCGCCCGTCAACGTCCTGGGCAGCCGCCAGGCGTAGGTGTAGCACTTGCCGGGATCGGTCTTGGAGTACGATTCAATACCCTTTTTCAACAGCCGCGCAATCGTGCTCTTGCTCGAGCCGACGGGTCCGTGCAGCAGGAGGATGCGCTTCTCCGTGCCGTAGCCCTGGGCGGCGGACTTGAAGAAGTCGACGAGCTGCATAAGCGGGCGCTCGAGCCCGAAGATGGCGTCGGCGCCGTTGTCGACTGGGTCTGCGAAGAACTTGTAGCGGATGAACTCCTGCTTGAACTGCGTGCCCGTCTCGGCGCCGTAGCTGATGATCATGTCGTACACGCGCTGAAAAGCGTTACGCGCGACGGAAGGGTTCTCGTGGACGATGTCCAGGTACTCCCAGAACGTCCCCTCCCAGTGCTGCTCACGGAAGTTGGAGGTATCGAGGCGGCGGTCGATCAGGGAAACGAGCGGATTGGTCTTTGATGTCGTCGGCATAAGCGTTCGCTCCCATAGTCGTACGACCCCGACAGGGCGCGGGGTCATTCACTAGCTAGACACGGTTGCGGGTGTGTGGGTGGGCGTGTCTGGTCGCCCCCGCGTTGGCTGCAGGGGCTCACGCATCCACGATGCGCGGGGCGGCAACATCCCCGGGCACCGCGACAGTCGCGCGGGCGAGCCGGCCGCGTAGGCGGGACTTCGTTGGCAGCGCCGTGATGCTGCACCGACGGCGGGACAACAAGCACCGAACGGCTACGACCGGCGTAAACTGCGCGCGCCAATCGTCCACAGGTCCTGCTTCAGCAACATCGGAATTCGCTTGCGACTTCCGACACCGCAAAAGCGTCACGTTCGAGCCTGGCTCGTTCGGGTCAGCGGGCATGGCCCGGCTGGTCGAGGGGCGGGTCTGGCGCTCACACGTCCCGCGCCTTCTCGGTTGCGCGCCCCGGGACAACCGTGACGCGCCGGAACGCAGGTCCGGGCGGGGGAAAAAGTCGCATCCGTGCCATCGCCCGAATCGCTCCCCATTCCTAGGTGAAGCTTACACTTCACTTTACACCAAGTCCACGTTTATTCCCGCGCCGAGTTGCACTCCGCTTACGTGTTCCATGTGAGATTTTGACGATTCGCGCGCACGGCAGTTCGGCGCAGCATGTTTGGATCGACAACGCGTGACGTAGTGCACCAGTGCCCGCGCCTGACGGATTGTGCGCGGCCCGTTGCGTGTCGGTGCCGGCGTGAAGCGAATAGCGCGGAGCGACGCCGGCGGGTGAACATTTTCTGTTCCGCGCGAAAAGGAGATCGCCATGAAACGATTGCTGCTTACGGGCGCGCTGGCCACCTGCGTGCTCGCATCCACCGCGAGCTTCGCCCAGTCGAAGCGCGACCCAGACGTCAACAAGACGCTCGAACGCGCCTACCCCGGCGCGCGGACTGAGGTCACCGGGGTGGAAACGGTCAACGGGGTGAAGGTCTTCAATGTCAACGTCTCCGACAAGCGCGGACAGAGCACCGCTCAGGTCACCGAGTTCGGCGACTTCCTCAGCTACGGCGCATCGCAGCCGTGGACTGAAACGGCAAAGATGGTCCAGAACAAGCTCGGACAGATGTTCCAGGCCAAGCCCGAGGACATCCAGCTGTTCCGCTCGACGTCATACGTCCTCGACGTGCCCGTGCAGGGCCAACAGGACAAAAAGCATCCGCAGACGTATCGGATCCGCTTTGATTCCGTCGGGCGCGTGATCGACATCGAAGACGCCGAGAAAGTTGCTGCCGACCGTCCCAGCGAGCAACCGGACGTGAAGGACGAGAAGCTGGCCAAGCAGCTCGAGCAGATCGCGCGCGAGCGCTACATCGGCGAAGAGCCGCAGTTGCAGCGCGTCGTGCAGTCAGACGTGCCGGGCTTCTATGAAGTCGATTTCAAGGGCGGCGCCGTCACCCTCAATGAGAAGGGCCAAATCCTTCGCATCCGCGAAGACGTCCCGGGCACCGAGCTCCCGCTTCCCGTGCGCAAGGCGATTGATGAGCTGGTGAAGTCCTCGCTTCGCGCCCAGCGCGTCGAGGAAGAATACTTCCAGTTCACGCAGCAGAGTCCCAGCGGTAACGAGGTGGTCGTGAAGATGCGTCCGGACGGCGACATCATCGACGTCGTCAACCAGCAGGCGCAGCAGGAGGAGCAGGCAGTCACCGCCAAGCACAGGCAAAAAGGCGGCGGAGCGCAGAAGAAGCAGCCGGGGTCATAGAGCAGGAACGCAAAAGGCAGAAGGCGGATGGTAGAGGGCAGAATAAGGACCCGGTGCGGCAGCCGCCCGCGTCCGATTCTGCCTTCATCCTTCCGCCTTCTGCCATTCCCGTTAAGCCTTCAGCAACGGCATTGTCCGGAACTGCTGGCCGAGGATCGGCTTGCTCGGCGTGCCGAGCCATTCCTGCAACACGGTCGCGTAGACGCTGCGGAAATCAACGGCGTGCCTCAGGTCGCCCTGATCGAGGTCCGTGAGCGATGGGTGACTGCCAAACAGCCCCGCCTTTGCGCCCCCGCCGATGAGGAACATCGGCGCGGCGGCGCCATGGTCCGTGCCGCCGGAGGCGTTCTGCTCGACCCGGCGGCCGAACTCGCTGAACGTCATCATCAGCACGCGCTGATCGTTTCCCTGCTTCTCGATGTCCGCCCAGAACGCGCCCACGCCCTGAGCAAACTGCGTCAGCAGGTTCTCGTGACGCCCCTTCTGGTTCTGGTGCGTGTCGAAGCCACTGAGCGTCACGTAATACACCCGCGTCGGCAATCCGCCTGCGATCATCGCGGCGACGCCGCGCAGACCGTTGCCGAATGAGTTGCGCGGATAGTTGCCGCCGCCCTGGTGCTTCTTGGTCATCGCGAGGATGTCGTCGCTGCTGAGCTGCGCGTCCATGGCGGTGCGGTGGAGGAAGTCGAGCGGAGTGCCCACTTCCGGCTCAACCTTCTTCACGCCCGGGCGGGCGAGCCGCTGGGCAACCGAGGATGCGGGCGCGCTTGGCTGCGTCGCCGGCTTCTGCTCGCGCAGGTTGAGTTTCTCGTAACGCTCCCGGTCAGGCCCGACGTAGCGATAATTCTCGGCCTGCTCGAACGACACCGGTGTGACGCGCTCGCCCTGCATGGCCAGCGGCATGCGCTCCCCGATCGACACGCCCACGTGCGGCTCGCAGCCCGGGCAGGCGTTGTCGAAGTAGCGCCCGATCCAGCCGCTGGTCACGACTTCCTTCTCGGGATACCCGCTCGTCCAGATGTCCGTCGAGCGGAAGTGCGAACGGTTCGGGTTTGGATACCCGACGCCCTGAATGATCGACATCCGGCCGTCGTCCAGGATCTTCTTCATCGGCGCCAGGTTGGGGTGCAGGCCGAGGTAATCATTCACCTTCAGCACCTCTTTCCCGCTCATCGCCAGCGTCCGCCGGGCCTTTTGATATGCCTCGTCGGCGTAGGGGATGACGGTGTTCAGCCCGTCGTTCCCGCCGGCGAGCTGCACGACGACGAGGATCTTTCCGTCCTTGCCACTGGGCCGCTGCGTCAACGGCGTATCGAGGGGGTTGGCCAGCGCCATGACGGTCTGGTCCAGAAACGTCGGCACCGTCGCCCCGACGGCAAGCATGGTCAGGCCGCGCTGCAGGAAGATTCTTCGCGTCGTCGTATCTTCAAACATGGCTTTGCTTTCCTCGTAGCACGGGTTTTCAACCCGTGTGTTCACAGGCACGGGTTGAAAACCCGTGCTACGGGGCGGCGGTCAACACAACTGATAGTCCGGCGTGGAGACGATCAACTGGACCATCTTCTTAACGGATTCGTCTGTGGGTTTCTCCCCCACGGCCTCAACGAGGATCCGGCGCTTCTCGCTCTCGATCGGGCGCTGAACAAGCCGCGCCACCCACGCATCCACGATTTCATACGCCGGCTTGCCGCTCATGCCATTCAGCGAGATCTCTACGCCGCTGCGCGCGGTGCGGCGGCCGGTGAGGTTGTCGCCGTCGACCATCCGCACGGCGGTGTTGTAGCGGACGAACAGCGTGCTGGTGTTGATCCACGCGCGCCCGCCCGGCCAGCCTTTGACGTTCGGCGGCTCCAGCGGGACCTGCCCCATCTTCGCCAGCGCATTCCCGAGCCCACGGCCGACCGGGAGCTCCAACCCGAGCAGCCGGCTCGTGCCCACGACGAGCTGCACGGGACTCTTGATCTGCGTGCCAATCGCCTTGTCGCTGTAAAACGCCTGGCTCGTCAACATCGTGCGGAGCAGCGGACGCAGCTCCCACTTCGCCTCGCGCAGCACCTGCCCGAGCCCCTGCGTCACCTCCGGCTCGGGATATTCGTAGACGAAGAAGTTCCATAGCCGCCCCGCGATGTACGGCGCGCAGGCGCGGTGGTCGAGAATCGCTTCGATCACGTGATGCCCGTCGAGGTTGCCCCTTCGGCCGAAAAACTGCTTCTCGCCGTTGTCGTGGTCGTACTTGCGGAAAACGAAGTCGTCGCCGTTATGGCCCCAGCCTGTGAACGCGCGGGCGGCCTCCTTGATGTCCTTCTCCGTGTAGTTGCCGATGCCCAGCGTGAACAGCTCCATCAGCTCGCGGGCGTAGTTCTCGTTGGGCTTCTGCTTGCGGTTCTGCTGGTTGTTGAGGTAATCCAGCATGGCCGGGTCACGCGAGATGTTGAGCACGAACTGCGCGAAGTTGCCCGCGGCTTGGCGGCGAAGCAGCTCATTCTGCTGCCACAGCAGGTGGGCGCTGCGCTCGTCGCGCGCGCTGGTGGTGAAGTGCCCGTGCCAGAAGAGCGTGAGCTTTTCCTGCAGCGGATGCGGCCCGTCCGCCATCCGCTGCACCCACCATGCGACGGTGGCGAGGACCGCCTCGCGGTTTACGCGCATCAGCTTCTGTCGGTACGCCATCCGCTCCTGCTCGGTCATCCCGCGCATGAGCTGCTGGGCTTCGCGGTAGTTCTTGGGATACCCCTCGACGCTGGAAAGGTCCGGCACGTCATCCTGGCTCAGCTCTTCGGCGCCGGCATCCGGAAAATCGAGCAGCCACTCGACGGCCTCGTACGGGCCCAGCTCCAGCACCCGCTTGACCTCGTCTTCCGTCCCGCCGAAGCCGGCGCGGTTGAGCAGATGCGCCGCCTTGACCGAATCGAAATGCTTCTCCGATGTCGGCTTGTACGGTTGGAGCGGTCCGATGAGTTTGGCCATGGCATGCCCGCCTTTCCCGCACGATAAACGCAACGGGAAGTGATTTATTGCCGCTGTCCCCCGTCAGAGCCCTTGGCCTCGCAGAGGCGAGACTTGTCTCCCCCGCTTGCGACAGACGGGGCGAGACAAGTCTTGCCCCGACGGCTATCGTACGTCAGGAGCATCGTTTAATGAAGCAAATCCCCCTGCGCCTCGGCCATTCCCCCGATCCCGACGACGCATTCATGTTCTACGCGCTCGCCCAGAACCCCCCACTCATCGGAACCGGCCCCTACCGGTTCGAGCACGTCCTCCAGGACATCCAGACCCTCAACCAGCGGGCCATGAACGGCGAGCTGGAGATCACCGCCATCTCCATCCACGCCTACCCCTATGTCTCGGACAAGTACGCCCTCACCAGCTGCGGCAGCAGCATGGGCGACAAGTATGGCCCGATGATCGTCGCCCGCGAACCCATGACGCTCCAGCAGCTCCGCGGCAAACGCATCGCGATCCCGGGCAAGCTGACGACCGCCTTCCTCGCCCTTCAGCTGTGCCTCGGGCGTGGTGTGCCCGCCACCGACGAGCTGCGCAATGCCGGCCTTCAGCCCGCCTTCTTTTACGAGATCATTCCCTTCGACCAGATCCCGGCCCACGTCCGTGACGGCAAGGCCGACGCGGGGCTCATCATCCACGAGGGCCAGCTCACCTTTCAAAAACTCAGCCTCCACCTCGTAGTCGATCTCGGTCAGTGGTGGCACGAGAAGACTGGCCTGCCCCTGCCCCTGGGCGGCAACTGCATCCGCAGGGACCTCGGCCGCGCCGTGATGCAGGAAATGACCGACATCCTCAAGCAATCCATCCAGTACAGCCTCGATCACCGTCGCGAAGCAGTTGATTACTCACTCCAGTTCGGCCGCGATCTCGACCGCAACCTCGCCGACCAATTCGTCGGCATGTACGTCAACCACTGGACCCTCGACTACGGCCCCCGCGGCCGCGAGGCCATCACACGGTTGTTGAAGGAGGGCGCCGAAGCGGGCCTCGTCCCCGATGCGGGGGAGATCGACTACGTCACCGCGACGTGAGCGCACGGGGGCGTGCGAAACCACGAGCAACCCCTGTTCCCCCGCACCGTTCGGCAGTCGCTTCGGGCTTCGCAGTATGGATAGCTCGCCCGCGCGAAAAGAGCTACGCCCCCCTTCAGTCGCCGAGTGTTTTCGGATCGAATCGGGGGTCAGTTCAGTCGTCAGCGGAAATAAAGGAAGGATTTTTGAGCTCGCCGCGGGGCAGGACGCGTTCTGTCCCTGGACAAGCGCCCCCTGTCCATGGAACGGCGCCGTCTGCCCCGGGACAAATGGCAGTTGTCCCGGGACAACAGTCACTTGCCCCGGGACACACCAGACTTGTCCATGGAACCGCGCCGCCTGCCCCGCGCAGACAACCGGCTCGACCACCGATCGGCTTTACGTGACGGAATTATGCACTTGACGTAACAGGCCGCTATTGCGGGGAGGCTCGCCCTGCAAAGTAAGCCACGGTCACGACAACAGAGATCACGGAGATCAGTGTCGTTGTGATGACGAGCAACAGCCATGCGGGAGATCGCCATCTGCGCTTCGCGCGGTCTTCTCCCGATTCGTAGTCAAGCGCCATTATTTCTTCTCTTTCCGCTTCTTCCCCGGCTTGCTGGAGATGATCCGCTTCACGTCTTCCGGTTTAATCGCAAGTACGGCACGTAGAGCGTCATCAGGCTCCAGCGGGTAGAGCGACACTGGATCACCGCGACGGCCTGGATGTGATTTCTTCGTCATGGGCGTACATCTTAACAATGTGGATCGTATAATCAGCACTGCGGCAGGCGGGATTCGAACCCGCAAGGGACGTACTCGGCTTTGGAGACCGCGCCCCGGTGGAGTCCAGGTCCACCGCGTTTTCCGATTTCGCCACTGCCGCACGGTGGCCGGGGGCGGGTGCATTTCCCGCCCCCGGTCGCACGCTTCTCCTAGTTCATCAGGTCGAACAGCGACGGATCGGGTGGGAACGGGTCACGCTCATGCGGCGATTCCCATTTACCCGTCCGTCGGTTCTTCCGTGACCGAATCCAGTAGGGATAAGAATCCGACCTTTCGGATTCGTCTCCCTCGCCCTGTACAATCGCGGGCGGGCGATGAGCAGGCGGAGCGGCCTGCGCGCATTCCGAGCCGTAGGAGCGTTTCATGTGCTCCTTTCAGAAGCGCGCTTGCCATTTTCCGGGAGGGAATGTACCTTAGCAGTTCCTTACGTCTGCGTCGGGGTTCCACCCCGGCTCCGGTGACAAGCGCTAACTTGCTCGCCGGAAACGAGTTGAGGCACGGCCAAGAGGTGCAACGAACACTTCTTGGCCGTGCCGCTTCAGAACTTGTCTCGCTGCTTTTCTGTCGTCTTTTCCACCTTCATGTAAATCGCTGGCCTTTTTCCGGCACCAGGTTCAACGACCTGGATTCGCCTCTTTTGCTTGAGCCGCCATAGCTCACGCGAAAGATCAACGCGCTTCAGCTCTTTGTCAGGATACTGGCTGACTATCCAGTTCAGGATGGAATCAAGATCGAACTCGCTCTGGTGTGCATCGATAGCGCGTCTGATGGCAAGACTCAGTCCCGGCCACGTTTGGATGCCAAAGGAGCGAGTCTGCTCGGGGAGCGACAGGGGCGGATGTCCGTTTCCGTTTGTTTCCGCAGCCTGAGCGTTTAGGGCAAGGACGCGATCAATCGCTTCCACATCCCGCTGAAACTGGGCTTCGATCTCGCCCTCCGCCTCAACGAGCCGTCTCCGCTTCTGTTCCTCGGCGGCAGCGACTAATTCCTCTCTGCGAAGATTCATCCTCCCAATCATCGCAGAAGCGACGCTGTTCGTCAAGTAGCTTCCACGGGGCGCGGATACAACGGAATGTTAGCAGTCGTTGCGTGATGGCTGCTTGTACATCAGCCGCTTCCCCTCGATCTGCTGCATCGCCAAGTCTCGACGTTCGGAATCTTCCAGCTTGCGACCATTCCAGCGGAAACTGAACTCATCGCAGTAGCGGTGCAGGTGCTTTGGTGAGACATGGTGGAACGTGCCGGTGACGCCACGCTTAAGAAGAGCAAAGTAACTCTCTGCCGTATTCGTGTGGAAGCCGCTAGCGTTCACGTACTCTTCGGCGCGGTGCTTCACGCGCTCGTGCCCCGAAAAGCCCGCCGCCGCCTTTGGGTAGCTTGCCAGTTCATCGGTGACGATGATTGCGCTGGGGTCGATATGCTTCACCATCTCGGCCCGTAGAGTCTCGCCTTTGATGTTGGCGATGGGAGTTGAACTGGCGCGGCCATCAGTCTCGACCAAGGCAAACACCGCCGTCTTATCTGTGCCACGGCCACGCTTGCGCGGCTGTTCGCCTTTACGAACGTGGTGAATCTTGGTGCGATCCGCACCGATGTACGTCTCATCGCACTGCACCGCGCCCTTGAGCAGCCCGGCCACTGGCTCGCACTTCATGGCGAGACGGATACGGTGGGCTAGGTGCCAAGCGGTGCGATAGCTGCCGAGTCCGAGATTGCGCTGAAGCTGCAAGGCGCTCATGCCCTTCTTGCTGGTTGCCATAAAGTGAAACGCGCGAATCCAAGTGGACAGCGGAAGGTGAGAATCCTCCATTACGGTGCCGACGGTGACAGTGAAATGCTGGCGGCAGTCGCGACAGGCCAGTAGGCCGGGGCGGGTCGTCTTGCCTTCCATACGGTAGACGTTCGTTGAACCGCAGTGGACGCAAGCGGGACCGTTCGGCCAGCGAATCGCTTCGATATGGGCGCGGGCCTGATCTTCGGTGAAGTTCATCACCTGCTGATTCTTCTGCGACTTTTGCTGTGCGCCTTTGGTTGCCATGCCCATATACTAGTGGATTAACACAGTTCCTCTGAAGTGTGAAGGTGCGTCATGCTGTGGCCATCAATGGCAAGGAGGCCGGATGGCGAAGAAGTACGTCGTGAAGCTCAAGGGTCACGAGCGGCTGGCGTTGCAGCGGAAATTGCGG
>DASYWJ010000005.1:0-2684 GCA_035936155.1 Tepidisphaeraceae bacterium
TCTAGAGTGAAAACTGGCATCCGTGATCGACGGCGCGAAAGCATGAGAAGCTCCGCGCATGATCGATCTCAACGCCGAAGAATTGATGACCTTGAGGCAGGCGACAAAACACCCGGCATTCGCCCGGGGCGGGAGAGCAGCGCACATCTCCAGCGTCCACCGCTACGTGCAGCGCGGAACCCGTGGCTTCAAGCTCGAGGTGATCAGAACCCCCGGGGGAATGATGACGAGCACGGAGGCGATTGTCCGCTTCATCGAGCGGCTGACGGACCCCGACCTCTCACCGACGGCGCCGACGCAAGCCAGCAGTCCGCGGGACATCGACGCGCCGCGGCAGCGCTCGCGGCCGAGGGGCTATAGCCGATTCAGCACCCCCGTCCCCGCCGACTATGCACATACAGCAATGCAGAGTCGCGCAAGTCCTGAAATAGAAACATCGCGAGGAAACGGGCGTAGGTTCCCGCGAACTCAAACCCAAGGACAAGGAATGCCAGTCACACCACCAATCCCGCAGCGTGCTTCGCAAGCATGTTGCGACCACCGCGCGCCGCGCCCTCACCGCCGCCCGTTGCAGTTGTCGCTGCTCGCGCTGCTCACGGATCAGCAATCCAAGATCCACGTCCGTACGGCTCGGCCAGGAACTACGCCGGCAGGCGATGCTGAGCCATCGATGAGATCAGCGCCTTGGAGATCGGCCTGCAGGAGCATTGCGAGGCGCCGCGGCCGCGCCCTGCTACGGCGCATGACCACCGTCACGTGCGCCGGCGGATGCACGAAGACTGCGCCGGCGTCAACCAGGTGATTTGCCGTTCCACGCAAGGCCAGGGCCAGTATGCAACAACCACGACGACGAGCACTTCCGGCGCGACGCCACACCGGGAGAGGCGACCAAATGCAGAACATCGGACACCTTCCCCAATACCGTAGCCTCCTGATCGAGGACATGGAGCTCCGGCGTCGCCGGCAAGCCTATTGGGAGAACTGGCGGTGACCACGGCTCCCCCCAAGCGGCGACGAACGAAACACCTCGGTCGCCCCGTTGTGTGCGTTGAGCGTCCGGACCAGCCCCCATTCGGGGATTACCTTGCGGCTCACAAGGCTGTCGTGGTGAGCAAGTCGGCAATGTTGAGATCGCTGAATCACGGCACGCCATGCTACGACCGCGGACACTTTGCATTTGTTCCGCCGATCCGGTTTTACGTCCCCAAGAACTTTGATGCGGAGGCGGTTTTGGCGCGCGCTTATGCCAAGCTCGAGAAACCAAGGAAGGTGCCGCCGACACACGCCGCCCGCGCAAACTACTTCTGCGATCTGTTGCTGAACAAAGCGACCTATCTTCGAGACAAATCAAAAGCCGCCAATCCGTTCGTCTCATTGAAGGTCGAGTATCTGCAAGAGGACGGCGTTCTAGACGAGGTGCGGCAAGCACTGATCACTGAGGGGGTCGTGGAGTTGGACCCAAAGTACGTCGTGGGCGAACACTCCATGGGATATCGGCTCATGCCGGAATTCCGCCAGCCCGTTCCACCCCGCCGCGTCGAGTACACCGCTGGCAGGATCTATAAGCTCTTCCGCGCGTCTCGCGAGCGCGACCGCAGGCATTTCTCCGACGTCCATCGCTATCTCGAAAGCTGGCTGAAGAAGGTCACGATCGACCTCGACGGCGCCACCAGGGCGATTCTCATGACACCACGATTCGCGGAGAAGAGCAGGGCCGACCTGCTCCTACGCAACTGCGCCATGATCGACGCGAAGGACATTTACACGTCCGTCTGCCGCTACGGCCGGTTGCACGGCAGCGCGGGAGCGCTTGCCCGCGAGCCGCGGGAATACATCCGCATCGCTGGTCAGCCGCTCGTGGGCATTGACGTGCGCAACAGCCAACCGTTGTTGCTCGGACTCGTAATCGCGGAGCAGCGGCTCTACGGGAGCAGCGCCATCGACCCGGAGCAGTTCGTTCAAGGTGGGGACCTCTACGCACCCGCACGGCGATACGTAAACCTACCAGCGGGATGGAGAGATGCGCTGCTGCCCGACGAATTGAAGTATCTCGAACTATGCGAGGCCGGGCAGCTTTACGAGCACGTGCAATCGCTGACAAAGCACAGGGACAGCGGCAACGACGGCCGCGAATGGGTCAAGGCCAGAATGCAGACCTATTTGTACGGCGAGGATGAACGCGGAGACGTGCGGTCTACAAGTCCAATCAGGATCCCATTCACCAACGAGTTTCCCCACGTCGCCGACGTTCTGCGCGCGGCGAAGCGGACGAAGCACAGCGCCTTGCCCGTCCTTCTCCAGAACATCGAGGCCGAGATCGTCCTGAACCGTGTCTGTCGTCGACTCATGACAGACCACCGCAACGTGCCGCCCGTGCCGGTGCACGATTCCATCTATACGACGCCGGAGCACGAGAGCCTCGTCCGCAAGCTGATGACGGAAGCGTTCGAGGATGTTGGGTTGAAGGTAAAGCTCAAGTAAGCGCGGGAGCGGTAGGAACAAGGGGAGACGAGAACCGAGAGCGAGAGTATGTCATCATGATAGCGGGCGCGAGTTGGCTCACGGTTTACATGCTCGCCTACAACATCGGCGTTGAGCGGCCCTGGGACGCGCCGGACGTGAATGACGACGAGTTCTTGTCGCTCACGAATCTATCTCGCTTTGAGATTCAGATGGTGCGCGGG
>DASYWJ010000006.1:0-10578 GCA_035936155.1 Tepidisphaeraceae bacterium
CCGCAATTTCCGCTGCAACGCCAGCCGCTCGTGACCCTTGAGCTTCACGACGTACTTCTTCGCCATCCGGCCTCCTTGCCATTGATGGCCACAGCATGACGCACCTTCACACTTCAGAGGAACTGTGTTAATCCACTAGGGTGAGCCCCGGCCAACTTCGCCCGGGGCTTTTGTCTGCGCCTCGGCGCCCCCACGTCACAGGCGGCACCGCCGTCACACTGTGAAGGCGGGGGCGCGCCAGGGGCGGTCGCCGCCGCTCGGCGCGCCGAATCGGCTCGCCCTCCGCACGGTTCGTTTCGTAGGCTCCAGCCGGGGATTGCGAACGAGAGCAACGGTATGAACGGACGAAACCCGCTGCGCGTCCTGCTCGTGGAGGACGACGAAGACTCCCGCGAGGCGTTCCGACGGCTGCTGACCGCGCGGCGGTATGAAGTGCACACGGCGGAGGACTGCCGCTCGGCGTTGGACGTCGCGGCCCGCCAACCGATCGACCTGCTCGTCAGCGACATCGACCTGCCCGACGGGAACGGGTGCGGGATCATGGACGCGGTGAGGCGGATGTACCGCGTGCCGGGCATCGCCGTGACGGGATACGGAACGGCCGACGTCCGGGCACGATGCACGGCGGCGGGCTTCGTCGCCGTCCTCACGAAGCCCGTGCTGTTTGAGACGCTGGTGGAGGCGGTGAATGCCGCCATTACCCCAGGTTGACGGCGCCGCCGCACTTTCGCCGCAGAAGACGAGGGGCTACAATCGGCGGCCCTCTCCCTCCGACGGCGGTCCGGATGCCCTCCCCGGACCGCCTTTTTTTCTTAGGACTGAGGAGCACGCGGCTCACCGGGGCCTGACCGCCGCCGCCACCGCGTCCATCATGCCGCCGAACGTCACCGGCCTCCTCAGGAACCCGATGAAGCTCGCCGCGGCGCAGCGCTGTTCGTCCTCGTCCGTGACGTACCCCGTCAGCGCGATGCGGGGCACGTCGTACAACGCCCGCACGGCGCGCATCAGCTCGCAGCCGTCCCGGTCGAGCAGGTCGATGTCGCTGACGAGTAGGTCGATCGGTTAACGGGCGGCCGACGGCGGTGGGGCAGACTTCCTCAATGAAGTGCCGGAAGTGCCTGTCGCGGGGCCGGGCGTGGACGGGAACTGGGGACGGCGGAGGGAAAGTAGGACGAGGCGACGCTGTTCTTATAACAAAAGGCTCGCGGCGTTTGTTCGGCAGAGTCGCTCCACTGCGCCGCCCGCAGCGGAATCTTGTTGCGGAGGCGTTGCTTTCGCAAGTAAAGTTTCAAAAGTGGGGCTGAACGGCTTCACCTGATCCGAGAAGCGACGGGAAAGAAGAACGTCGTGCCACCCGCACCGCCGACGTTCGACCCGCTCAAAGTACAAGTGGACGACAAAGGAGCAGTGGCAGACGGCTGCCGCCGCTTGGAATCGCACCAAAACCCCTCGAGTCGCTACGACGGACGGCGGCAACTCAACGATCGGAGACAATGATGCGCGTCGCGAAGTCGGATGTTCCGGTGAGGCTCAGCGTGCCTGGGGCGGTCGCACGGCAGACGGGCGAGTTCGGCGACGCCGGAGGCTTGAAGATGGCTGGGGAGTACTTCTCGCTGGCGGCGGGGACGGACATCGCGCCGCTGCTCAAAGGGCTCAAGGGCGATCTATGCCAGTGCCCGCACTGGGGCTACGTGCTCCAAGGGCGGGTGACGGTCAGCTACAAGGGCGGCGAGTCCGAAGTGGTCTCGGGCGGGGACTTGTTCTATTGGCCGCCGGGGCACACGGTGAAGGTCGACGAGGACGCGGAACTGGTCCTATTCAGCCCGCAGCACGAGCACGCCCACGTGATCGACCACATGCGCGGCAAGCTGGGCGTGTGATAGTCCGCATCAACCCCTGGCCGTCGCGAGGAGAAATCCGATGAGCGAGCTTCCCCCCTCGCCTGAGAAGATCCTGCAGCACACGCTGCAGGGACACGCCGCGGCGGCAGCGCTTGGAGCGGCGGCGACCCATTCGCTGTTCACGCACATCGATCGAGGCGCCGCCACGGCCGCGGAGATCGCAGGCGCGGCGGCGATCTCGCTGCGTGGAGCGCAGGCGCTGCTCGATGCAGTTGTGGCGCTGGGACTCGTGCACGTTGCCGACGGAAGGTACACCAACTCGGAGGAGGCAAGCTTCTACCTGGTCGAAGGAAAGCCCGCGTATCTGGGTGCTCAGGCCAAGTTGGTCCTGTCGCCGTTCGGGCGTGGGTTCGCAAACATCGCGGATGTCGCGCGAACGGGAGTGCCCACGTTCGAGCACACGGCGGACGTCTCTGACAATCCGTTCTGGGAGGAGCTGGTGCTGGCGATCGTCCCGCTGGCGCTGCCCGTGGCTCATGCGCTGATCGAGCGTGTCGGCTTCGCCAAGATGACATCGCCGTCGATGCTGGACATCGGAGGGGGCTCCGGCGTCTTCGCGGCCGTCCTGCTCGAGTCAAACGCGACGGCAACGGCGACCCAGCTCGACTGGCCGGCGGTGAACCGGATCGGCGAGCGCTTCGTCGCCCGCCGCGGCGTCGCAAGCCGCTTCAAGACGATCGACGGCGACTTTCATTCGACCGACTTCGGGGAGGGCCTCTACGACGTGATCATCTACTCGAACATTGCCCACCAGGAGAGTCCGGCGGATAACGTCGCAGTCTTCCGCAAAGGGAAGCGGGCCCTCAAGCCCGGTGGGGTATTCGTCATCAGCGATTTCGTACTGAACGACGATCGAACATCGACCCATCCCTGGACGGGCATCTTCCACACGATCATGCTCCTGCAGAGTAAGGCCGGCGCCGCGTGGCGTCAGGCGGACTACCGAAGCTGGCTCGGCGAAGCGGGATTCGCAAACGTCACCTTCAGCCCGACGGCGACGCCGTCGACGTTGATTCTTGCAAAGTGACGTTGCGACGGTATGTGCGGAATTCAGAGGGGGATACTACCCGCGCCCGCGGCGACCGACAATGCGGCCGCGCCCACAATTGGCAACCCGGTTTCCCGGTTTCAGAAAGGAAATACCATGAGGCGATTTGCTGTCGTGGCGCTGGCGCTGGCCACCCTCTCCTGTGCCCGCAATGAGTTGGCGACGACCGGTAAGCTTGAATCTGCCAGGAGCCAGGACGCAGCGGCCGATGCACACCAGCACGCACTGCTGCGGCCAGAGCAGTTGAAGTGGCAGGATGGTCCGCCGTCGCTGCCCCCGGGCGCCAGATTTGCCGTGCTCGAAGGCGATCCTTCAAAGGAAGGATTCTTTGCCATGCGACTGAAGCTGCCCGCCGGATACAAGATCCCGCCGCACACCCACCCGAACGTCGAGCGCGTCACGGTGATCTCCGGCACGCTTCATCTTGGCATGGGCGAGACATTCGACCAGTCGGCCGCCGTTGCCCTGCCCGCCGGAAGCTACACATTCATGCCGCCGGGCATGAAGCATTTCGCCGCAGCGGAGGGTGACACTGAAATCCAACTGGCCACGATCGGCCCCTGGAAGATCAACTACCTCAACTCCGCGGATGATCCGCGGCAGAAGCGCTAGGCGGTGGCCATGGGTTAGCCGTCTCCTTGACCGCCGCCTCGGCACGGGCGCTGAGCACCGCCAATGTACTGCGTCACACTACGACTGCTCATGCTAAGGCGCGCCACAGGAGCCGCTTGCCAGAGTTGAAGCTCGATCGCGCAGCATAGCGGTCGGGGGAAGGCGTTACTTTCGAGTTCATGTGCGGGTGCAGGATACGTCGCGACCGCATCAGCATAGGCATTTTCGGCGGCGTCTGTTATCATGCGGCGGCCCGGAGTTGCAAGATTGCAGCCGTGATTCCGGTCAGCACTGCCACGGCGTTCTTGGTATCATTCCTGTCGGAACAGGCCGAGGCTGACATGACGGACACAGCGGCCAATTCACCGCCCGATTTTAAAGCGCTTTTTGAGGCCGCACCGGCGTCGTACCTTGTCCTTACCCCCGGGCCGGACTTCACGATCGTCGCCGTCAGCGATGACTATCTCCGCGCCACCATGACGACGCGCGAGGCCATCTTAGGCAAAGGTCTTTTTGAGGTTTTTCCCGACAACCCCAGCGACCCTGCCGCCACGGGTACCCGCAACCTGCGGGCGTCGCTCGATCGGGTCATGCGCGAGCGCGCGGCGGACGCGATGGCGGTCCAGAAATACGACATCCGCAAGCCCGAGAGCGACGGAGGCGGCTTCGAGGAGCGGTATTGGAGCCCGGTAAACTCTCCGGTGTTCAACGGCGGCAAGGACGTCAAGTACATCATCCACCGCGTTGAGGATGTGACTGAGTTCGTACGGCTCAAGCAGTCGGATCTGGAGCAAAGCCGAATCAATGAAGAGCTTCGCACGCGAACCGGCCAGATGGAGTCGGAAATTGTCCTCCGCGCCAAGCAGCGAGTGACCGAGGTAAAGGGCGATCTCGCCGTCCCCGCAGTGCGCGATGGCGCGGGCGAGGTGGGGACCGGAAACCTGTAGAGAAGCGTCCCGGCGCGGTTTCAGGTGGCAAGCCACCGGCGCCGACCGCTTCGCGGCGGCAATGGTCAGTGAGCCGTCGCGGGAGATGAGCTCGACGTAGGCAGCCCGATGGATCACCTCGCGCATGGCCGGACGTGCGTCTGACATCGACACAACCGCCGTCGGCTCCCCGGCCTGCGAGAGGATGTCGTCATACGCGGGAAACGATCCCGCCTGCAGCGGCTCGTCCGCGCAGGGCCGCGTCGCCTCGATCACCTGCACGCGACCCTCGCTCTCTTTGATTGTCACAGACTCTTCCGCGTCGCAGGTGAGACGCAGACGAGAAAGGGCCTTTGCGGGAAAGTTGACCTGCCCCACCCCTTCACCCGGCCCGCGGGCGACGGCGAGGCACCAGTTATCGGTTGCCGCTGCCTCGATCACGGCCCCCCTGCTGCCTTTCACGCCGCGAAAGCTCACGCACGTCATCAGGTACCGCTCGTCCGATTTGCCGGCGGCGAACGCGGTGTGCTTGATCAGTCGGGAGAGGACGCCCGCTTGCAGTTCAAGGTCAGCCATACGTCGAGACTCTACAGACGGTTGATTGCGCCGATGACGGGGGTCGACCGTGAGCTGAACCACCGTCGCTTGGAGCGCGCAGGCGAGGAGGCGCGGCGGAAAGAGCCCCACGCCTCGGCGCCCGTCGTCGTCGGACTCCTCGCCCATCTGCTGCTTGATCGGTGCGTCGCGTGCGGACCTCGCGCACTAGCAAAGACTCTCTTGCCCGCGCGATGATCTTCAGCCGTCTTCAGACGGCACGGCAGCGATTCGCCGCGCGGGGTACGGGGGCTTTTACGGGGGCTTGAAAACGGAAGAAGCCGCAGCGACCTGTCGTAAATCCTTACGGCTTCAAGTCGGGGCGACAAGACACCAATTGAACTATTGTAACCGGTGCCGCGGCGATGGTACAGTCCCACTGTCAACCGTTTGTTACCGCCTTACTTGCGTCGGCTAGCTCGATTCATAACCCTCGGCGGGACCAAACTAATTGCGTCACCTGGCCTGCCTTTTTGGCATTCGTGCCTGCGAACGTTATATGAAGTGCGGCTAGCTGCCAAACTTGTCTCTGAGTTCCCGGCTTAAGCCCGAGCCCGGGAATTGGGAGCCCCGACGTTCTGCTGGCGGAATTCGAGGTTTCCCGGCGCGATAGCGATAAGCGTTTTTTCGCAGCTCATCCACAGGGGGTGGCCGGTGCCACATAACGTAAAGCCGTTTAGCGGCCGCGGCGGCGCAAGCGCGACGCCGCACACAAGGGAAGTATACCGCCGCCGCGGTCCGCTCCACAGGATTGCGCGCGATCACGCGAGTTTCGAATTGTAGCGGCGCGCCCCGCGCGCTTTACAGACATCATGCGCGTGCAACGATCCCGTGCACGACGCAACCAAGGCGAGAAACATCCCCGGCGACCGCGGCCGTACCCACGGCACGCGCACCGCGATCTCGGTCGCCGCGAGCAGTCCCACGTACGACCACGCCATGTAACCGTAATGCAAGTTGACCCACCGGCCCTTCGGCCGCCTGAGCAGGACAGGGATCATCCGGCGATCACCATGGCAAGGCTGACGAGAGCAGCGACATGAAACGGACCGAAACGGCCGTACAGGCGGTAAATCAGGAACGCCGTCACGTTCAGCGCTAGCATCGCTGCCACGTACAGGTAACCAATGACGCGGTGGCTGCGCGTCCCTTTCGCGCGGAGCAGCACGAGCAGCCCGCAAGCCAAAGCGACGACCCCGTCACCACATGGACGCCAGCGATCAGCGGTTGCATCCGCGGTTCGAAACTCCGGTTTGACCCGCGCCGTTCCCCAACGCATCGCGCCACGGCGGGATAACGTGAAGCCGATCAGCGGCCGCGGCGGCGCAGGCGACGCCCGACACCAGTGAAGTATACCGCCGCCGCGGTCCGGGCCAGCGGCGCGTTATGCGACACCCTCTGCGTCCATGCAGCGCACGTACATCGCGGCATCACAGTAGTGGTAGAACTTGGGGATCACGGTCACCAGTCGGAATCCTCTGGCCTCGTAAAAGCGTCGCCCCGGTTCGTTGATCGCATCGCAGAACAGGTAGATGCGGCGCAGGCGGTACGGCTTGTCGGCGAAGAACTGGCGCATGCTCGCGATCCCCGCATCGAGCAACCGCGTGCCCCAGCCCCGCCGCCGATCCGACTCGTCGTAGATTCCGAACTCCGTGATCTCGACGCTTTGGCCGCTGGCCAACCGCCAGACCAACTCCCCCCGCATCCGCCCGCCGTCGTCGAGGAGTCGCACGGCCCGATGGCCCGCTAGCGCATCCGCGTAGTAGTCGGGGCGGTGTTCCTGTGCGCTGACGATCTCGAATCGCAACGGGTCCCCTTGTGCCGCGCCGTGTCGCATAACGTAGGGCCGATCAGTGGCCGGGGCCGCGGTCGTTCGATGCCGAAATGACCGGGAACGCTCCAGCGGCCCCGATCCACTGCATCGGCTGGTTATGCTGCCGTCGGCGCCGTATGCGCGAAGCAGCCCACGCCAATGGGAGGACTGCCGTCACGGCGGCAATACCCCAGTGGGGCACGATGACCTGGATCTCGACGCCGACCACGCCGCGGTTCGAAACGACGGATACGAAATTCCACCTGCCGACGCCCAACACTGTGCCGTGTGCCCCGTTCACGCTCCAAGCCCACAGCGCCACCGTCACGACGCACATCGCGAGCGACAGGACGGCAGCGATCAGGAACAATCTCTGCAGCATAACGTAGGGCCGTTCAGTGGCCGGGGCCGCTCTCATCCGACGCGGGCATCACGGGGAACGCTCCCGCGGCCCCGGTCGACTGCATCGGCTGGGGATGCTGCCGCCGCCACGCCACATACGACAGGACGAAGCAGATCACCGCCGCCGAGACGAGGATGGCCAGGCAGGTGTAATAAGTGTGCGGGGAGAACATGTATTCTATGTTGAGGAATCCGTACATGTCCGGTCGCGTGCGGACTAGATCGCTCCCAAACCCAAACGTGAGGGCCGCAGCGAGCCAGAAATTGCCGGCGATAAAAAGTGCTACTGGCATAGATCCTCCGCAGGGGCTTGGGCAGCATAACGTAGGGCCGTTCACTGGCCGCGGCCGCGCCGACGACCATCAAAATGGAGTACACGTCCCGCGGCCGCGGTCCAGTGCAGGCGGCGGGTTATTGCGGCGGGCCCGCAGGCGCCTCTGGTACGGCCCCGCACTCCGGACAGCAGCCGTGCGTGGCGCGCAGGTCGTAGCCGCAGTTGGCACAACACCCCGCGGCTTTCCACCGCCAGCGCCGTCGCCGCCTCAGGAACACGGCCAGCCGCGCGGTTGGGAGGACCGCCGTGAGCACCACGGCCGGCGGCAGCGGGAAACTGACGCCCCGAACCCGTGCCACCCACCCCCACCCTGCCTGTTGCGTGGACCCCGTGTACATGGCGAAGGCGGGCGGAGTAGGGAGATGGCCCCATCCGGTCAGCGATTTCGCTTGGGAACGGATGACCTGTGGGTCCGTATAGGTCGCCTCCACGCGGTTCACAAACACACGCCCGTCCAGTCGGCCGATCCTCCACTCGACGCGCCGGGCGGTCCGACCGTCCAGCTTCAGCGGCGACGTGTGAATGAACGTGCCGTCGAACGCGCTGGATAGCCAGAGGCAGGCTGTCGCCACCAATAGCAGAATGGAGACAACCGAGCAGAGGGTAAAGAGGTTACCCGCGAGGCGTTTCACATGTTCCTCCACCTGGACGATGCCCGACGTGCTTCACGCTGTCGATCGTCAGTGATCGCTGCTGCCGCATAACGTGAGGCCGATCAGCGGCCGGCGCACAACCGGCCTATGAACAACGAGTGCCGCTCCCGCCGGTCCGCTGCATGGCCGGGTTATGCGGCGATTCGCGACCGGTCGGAACCGTGCCGCACTCCGGACAACGCTCCGGCGTGGCGCGCATGTCGTAGCCGCAGGCGGGGCAACGACCCGACCGCCGCAGCCAACGCGCGTGACGGCGGTGACTCATCCACAGCCAGGTGGGCGGCACCGCTGTGGCCAGCCAGATGAACCACCAGGGGATCTGCACGCCGTGATAGCGACCGCCAAAATGGGTGTACGCCCCGGAGAGCGTGCCGAACCCCGCCCAACGCGACCCCGGGCGGAACATCTCGTCGTCGCTTCGGTTCCACATCCAACGCCCGCGAGGCTCGGTACCGTAGCGGTCTGAAACGAGGAAGGTGACCACGCCGCCACTGGACGTGATGCTGAACTTGGCCGTGTCGGTGGTGCGCATCAGATCGGCGCGGCCGACGAGCGTCCCGAGCCCGGCAACCAGGGACGCGGCGAACAGCAGGAGCGACACGACCCAGCAGAGGATGAAGAGCTTCCGCCGCATAACGTGAGGCCGATCAGCGGCCGGAGCCGCGCCCTAGCAGCTTTCGGACGAACGAAACTATACCCGCGGCTCCGGTCCGCTGCATTGGCGGGTTATGCGGCGGCTCCCGCCGGTCGCGCGTCCGCACCGCACTCGGGGCAGCGGCTGGGCGTTGCGCGCATGTCGTAGCCGCACGCGGGACAAAGGCCGCCCCGGATGCGCTCCCGTCGCAGCCAGCTGCGCCGCCGCCAGAGCCACAGCAGCGGAAGGATCGAACACAGTGCCGCGATCGAGAGGTACGACGCGTCCAGACGGAACGACCTGTGATACGGGCGCGCCGGCACATTCATCTGGTACGGCGGCTCGCCCGGCAGGCGCCGGCGGAACACCGATTCCTGCCTCGTCAAGTGCACGCCCGGAAAGGTGTCGGCGTCGGAGTACGCGCTGTGCAGACGGACGTACGTGCCGTCGCGCGAGGGGACAACGACGAGAAAGTCCTGCCGGTCGATCACCAGCGAGCGCCCCACGACCAGTTCCCAGTGCGTTCCCGTCAGGTTCGGCGCGGGGATCGCGCCGCGTTTCCAGCGCCAACCCGTCCAATCACGACACACCCACAACAGGCAGAACGCTATGCACAGCAGCAGCGACAGGGCGGCCATGATGGTGAAGAGCTTCCGCCGCATAACGTCGTGGCCGTTGAGCGGCCGGCCGCACGACCGGCTCGCGAAGTTGAAGGTATTGCCACCGGCCGGTCCGCTCCAATGGCGGGTTATCCCGCGTCCTCCCGACACCACGCGACCAGCCCAACAGCCGAGATGACCGTGCCAGCGAGCACCACCGCGATGCCGAAGGCCCCCCAGAGCACCTCATGGCTCCACCGATGTGGATCGCTCATGGGCTCACCGATTCCGGCGATCAAATGGAAGCAACAGAAGATGATGACGCCGACGGCTGCGACGACGGCACCGGCGCTCACCACAACTGCGGCCCGTCGACGGGGTCTGGGCGTGTCCGGCGATCGGTAATCGAGTGGCGTCGACTCTCGTGCCTCAGCGGGCATAGCGGGGATAGAACCACTACTCTTCCGATCCACGGATTGGGGAACATCCCCCGCAAGTCCGGTGTTATCGCCCGCCACAGGGATCGCTGACAACGACGATCTGACCAGTACGCGTATCGATCGCCCAGGATTCATATTGTTGCACCGTTGCCCAACCCTCCGGCCGGGACGCCTTTTGCAAATCGAACTGCGTGTACCGTCCGTTTTGCGCGGCTTGCTCCGCAAAGCGATAGCCAATCGTCAACGACCTGGCCACGAAGATCGCGAGCAGGACGATCAACGACAGGCGGAACATTTTGTCGCTCATCCGGACCTCCAGCGGGATAACCGTAATGCCGATCAGCGGCCGGCATGGCGACCGCGCGTGCTCGATTCTACCGCGCCCGTTGACGCCGTGGCGGTCCGCTGCACAGGATTTTGCACGATCGTCACGCCGCCGCCAGCGATTGAAGTCTTTCGCGCACCTCCAGCCGGGCGTTGTAGAGGATGATCTTCACGCCCACCCAGCGGCGCACGCGGCTCAGCCCGCGCACCCATGCCGGCAGGTTCGCCAGGCCGCCGGCGGTGCAGGTCAGCACGCCGAAGACACGCTCGATCTCCTGCCGCGCCTTGTGCACGAAAC
>DASYWJ010000007.1:0-23730 GCA_035936155.1 Tepidisphaeraceae bacterium
CGGCCCTGCTTATTCGGGGGGCCGTCCCGCTTTCGTTTCACCCCGGCCACCCCCCGCCCCCCCGCCCACCCGGCGCGTTTCCACGCCGGCCATAGCGCGCCGGTCAAGCTATCATCCCCGCCCCCCGCCGCCTTCACCGCCGGCAACGCCTTGCCGCTCCGCCCGTAGCAACGGTATTCTGCAACCCACCGCCGGCTTGCTGCTTTGCGCCGGCGGTCGGGTTAGGCAGCAACTCGAATATGGATGCCCGCGCAGTCGTTCGCTACGAAGCGTCCCGGCGACACGTGCGGCGATGGTCAACGGCCGTTAGGTGGCTCGTCCCCATCGTCTCCGGCGCGGGCGCCGGCTGCCTGTTGGGCGCTGCCGGATACGGCGCGGCGTGCGTCGGCGTCGTTGTGGGCTTTGCAGTCGCGGCCCTGTCGGCCGCATTCGCGCCGCAGCGAAGGGTCGCCTTCGGACTCCTGGGGAACGGCTGCACGATCGCCGCTTGCGTCTTAACCGTGACGATCCGCAACGAGCTTAACGGCCTCCCGACCTCGTTGGGCAACATGCTATCGTTCGCGCCTCTAGCCGGCGTGGTTATCGTTCCGGGACTGCTTGGCATCGGGCTTGTGTCCGCCATTGATTCGGCCACCCGACCGCCGACCGGGCGGGCGTCGCGGTCCTTGTGATTCCAGAGCGGCTCGGTGCCCGCCCGGCCGCTGAACGTCGGTCCGTTATCCCACGGCTGGCGGCAGTGGCGACGTGAAGGTTGCGAGGAGGCTTGGGCGGAAGGGCACCTGGAGTGACGGGCGATGCTTACGTGTCGCCCTGCAGCTGTTCGCTGGTTCGGAAGTACCTCAGGTTGATGACGGTCAAGGCGAGGATCAGCAGAAACAGGATGACACCGATCGCACAGGCGTAACCCATGCGCTGGAACAGGAAGGCGTTCTGGTACATCCACAATCCCGGCACCATGGACTCAAAGCCCGGCTGGCCGTTGGTCAGGATGTAGATCCCTTCGAATGCCTGGATCCCGCCGATGATGGTGAGCATCACGAGCAGCTTCATCTGGCTGAGCACGAGCGGCACGTCGATCAGCAGGAACTTTCGCAGTCCGGTGGCGCCGTCGATGGTGGCGGCTTCGTGGACGCTGTCGGGGATGCTGGTGAGCCCGGCGTAGTAAATGAGCACGTTGATGCCGCCGGCGAACGGGAAGCCGATGAAGGCGATTGCCCAGAGCACCGTATCCGGCCCCGACAGCCATCCCTGGGCGGGGAGGCTGAATCCCAGCGTCGTCACGACGCGATCGACCAGCCCGTTTTCGTTGTACATCACGCCGCGCCAGATGAGGTACAGCGCGACATTGGGCACGACGATCGGGAAGAGGAACAGGATGCGATAGAGGTAGCTGGCACGCTCGCTGGAGAGGGAAAAGATCAGCTTCGCGACGGCCAACGGCACGATCATCACCGCGACGACGTGGAACCCGGTGAGGAAGAACATGTTGCCGAAGCTCTTCCAGAACGTGTAATCGTGGAAGTATTCGAGGTAGTTGGACAACCCGATGAACGTCGCATCACCGCCGACTTCGTAGTCGAAGAACGAGGTGCTGATGGCGATGACGAACGGCACGAGCGAGAAGATCGCGAGCAGGATGAACGCGGGAGCGAGGATGGCGTAGAGGGCGAGGCTGTCGGCGCAGCGCCGGGCGAGCGTCTGGCGCCCCCGGGCGTAGCCCAGCCCAGGTGCGATCAGCGCCGTGGCCCCCGTCGCGTGGGACGAGGCCGGACCGCTCAGCGGCGTCGTCGTGGTCTGCGTCATTCCTCTGTCCCAACAACAGCCGGCGGCAGTTCCGCAAACCGCTCCCGCAGCAGCGGCAGCCGCTTGTTCCACACCTTCTGAAGCTGCGAGGTATCGATCGACTTGCGCTTCTGAATGCGATCGGTGGCGCGCTCCAGGTCCTGTTCGATGATCTCCAGGAAGCGCTGGCGGTCGATGCCGTCGTTGAGGTACAGCTCGAGCATCCGCATCAGCACCTGGTTCCACTGGTTGTCGAAGGTGTACAGCCATTTGGTCATCGAGTAGTGGCGCTGGAGGAAGTCGTCGAATGGCTGAAGCTCGGGGTGCGGCTCGACGCCTTTGACGTTCGGGAGCAGCGCGATCTGCTCATTGACGACGATGTCGCAGTTTTGTGGCGTCGTCAGGAACTGGAGGAACGCGACGACGCGCTGCAGCCGCTCGCTGGTGTCGGGATTCTTCGTGTCGCGGTACGCCGAGCTGGTGATGCTGTACTGCATGGCGGACCCGCCAATGACGCACATTTGCTTGCCCCGGGCGAAGCGGCTGTAGCTGCTGGTGATCGGGGGCAGATAGAAGATGCCGAATTCGAAAGCGCGATCGGGATCGGCCAGCAGCCGGTCCACCGTCATGCTGTGGCTCCAGAACATCGCCGCCTTCTGCGTCACGAAGTTCTTGAGCAGCAGCTGAGAGCCGTGCGGGTTCAGCTCCTTGGCAAGGTACGGCCGCCAATCCTTGAGGATGCGCCAGACCTCCTGCCAGCGCGGATCACGCGGGGTGAAGAACCCCTGCTCGTGAAGGAAAATCAGCTCGTGCCAGTCGAGGTACCCATGCATGTACTCGCCCCGGCGGGGGTCGTAGTCGAGGTCGAGAAGCTCGCGCATGTCGCCGTAGAGCTGCTCGAACAGCAGATCGACGGCCCAGTCGGCGAGGCACTGGCGATCGACGACCATCGGCGTGTAGCCGGCATGCTTGATCCGCTGCTGGAGGGCGAGAAACTCTTCCCAGGTTTGTGGCTCGCGAAGCCGCAGGCGGTCGAAGATGTTTTTGTTGTAGAAGATGCCCGTCTCGATCATGTCGAGCACGACGCAGTACATCTTGCCATCCGGCGCCATGGTGCCGCGCGTGGGCGTGGGGTACTTGAAGACGTCCCACCACTTTTCACTGCCGGGATCGCCGCTGGGGATGAACGGATTCGGCGCGTCGAGGTACTTGTCGATGGGGACGTACCAGTTCTTGTGCACGTCCTGCCAGACGTCCTCGACGTTGATCTGGATGACGTCGGGCGCCTGTCCGGAGACGAGCTGCGTGACAAGCCACTCGCGCGCATCCGCGGCGACCCCGACGAACTCGATCCGCGTGTCGGGGTACAGCTGCTCGAACGCGCGACCAACGCGCGCGATGCCGTCGGTTGGCTTGGTTGAGTTCTCCCGCACAATTCCGGGCAGGTAGAGCGGGCCGGGGTTGAACTTGATGACATGCTTGACGGTGGGCGGGATCGGTTCCGCCGTGGTGGCATCCGTTCCCAGCCGCACGGTCGGTTTCGCCTCGTTCCCGCGCGGCGGGAGCAGCGCCCATGCCCCCAGCACGAGGATCAGCGGCAGGATGGCGTGCTTGAGCTTCTTCAGTCGAAACCTCCGCGGAGTCGCGCGATTCCGTAGACGTGAAATTTAGCAGGAAAGCACCGTCGTGACACGCGCATCTTGTCCGTGGGAAGATGATCAGCACGGGCGGCACGCCCACGTCACGCCGGGGTCCTCCTGCGTCGCTCCCTCTATTCCACTACCGTAATCGTCAGCTCGTGTTTCAGCAGGTCCGGCGAGAACGGGAGCGTGATCACGATCCGCCCCTCGCTCGCGCCGGCGCGCCCATCCTTGCGGTAGGGGTTGTGCGGGAGGACGGGCCAGGTGATCGACGCCTGTGGCGGGAGCGAAACGCGCACGCCGTGGTGCTCGATCCATTTGCCGGCTTCGCCGGGAGCCAGCGTGATCGGCTCGTCGCCGAGCATCCCGGACCGCCCCGACTCCGTCTTCCACGGCGTGTTCATGCGCGGGAGGAGCGTGACATGCGCCTCAACCGGTTGCGTCTGCCTCGTTGCCAGAACATACGTGATCCGTGCGCTGGTCGGGTCCGACAGGTCGACCTGCACGGCACACGCGGTGCCGTCGTAATCGAGGATCAGCGAAGCCGCCTCGGGATCCAGCGTGGCGCTGGTGGGCACGTGCACGATCCCCTTCGGGGGAACGAAATGTGGGCTCTCGTCGCCGGGCTCGTGCTTCAGGAGCGACACGTCGCCCACGGTGAAGGTGCTCCACAGCGGCTGGAGCTTCGTGTTGCCCCCGCCGAGGAACACGCCCGCCTTGTCATGATAGAGGCTGAGGAAGTTCTGGCGGTCCTGAATCCATCGCGACCTGGGCACCTGGGCGGTATACGCCGAAAGGCACGCGAACCACGGCCCCTGCCGCCGAACCATTGCGTCGTTGTTGCCCAGCACGAACTGGTGGCTCTCCCTGGATCCGGGCGCGGGGACCGCATCGCCCTCCTCCCCGTAGAGCAGGTACGACGCCACGAGGTCCGCTCCGAGCGGAGTCTTCTCGTCACGCCGCGCGTACTGCTGGCGAATGTATCCGCGGCCCTCGGGGGAGAACGTGAAGCCCACGTTCGGCATCGTGACGCGCTGGTGGTATCCGTTGCGCTCGTCGATGGTCTCGACGTCGCTCCCGTCGGGGTAGGTGAAGTTCGCGTGGAACGTAGCCGCTTTCTGCAGAGCTGGCAGCACCGTCTGGTCGCCGCTGAGCGCGTAGTACGTGCCCAGCGCGTCGACGTAGACAAAGTCGTACTGCACGACGGGGCCCAGGTTCTCCGACCAGAACCCGGCGGGGTCCTGCTGCGCAACAGCCTTCTTCATGAATGCCGACGCCTGCTCGCACCAGTCGGTGCGCGCCAGCGCCTTGCCGGCGATGTAGAGCCCCATCGCGTGGTGCGTGGGGATGTTGTGGACGGTCTTCATCTCGTGCTTTGCGATGCCGTCATAGCCAAGCGTGAGTGCCTTCTCCCAGCGCTCGCGGCGGTCGTTCGGCATGGCATCTTTGATCAGCGTGTACGCGCGCACCCAGCGCGAGTACGTCCATGGCATCCAGATTTTTCCCCACGTCGAGCCATCCTTCTTGCGGAACTCCCACTGCCCCTTCGCGTCTGCGTCTTCGATCAGCGCGTCGCCCGCGGCCATCACGGCTTCCAGCACTTCCTGGCTGTGAAAGTGCGGGTTCTCCGGGTGCTCCATCGCCCAGGCCGTGGCCAGTGGGTACATGGCGTGCTGGTCAGTCACGATCCAGATCCCCTTGCCGAAGCGGCCGGTCTTCTTGTCCTGCTGGGAGAGGATCGTCGGGACGGCCTTGACCAGGTGCGGGAGGAACTCTTCCTTGAATCGCCAAGTCTCGGCATGAACAACCGGGGCGGCGACGAAGGATGCGAATAGTACAAAGCCCGTGACCCAACAACCTGACTTTGACCTGCCTGCTTCTGTGCACATTGTCATCCGGTACTCCGAAAGATCTTCCACGTAATTCCGCGCCGCCGCGCGCGTTAGCGCGACTGGCGCGAGCCAAGGCCTCCTGCGAAGATGGTGTTGCTTTTGAAGACACCACAGACAGGAGGCCAAGGGTGGCTCGTCATCTTCACGCGGCGCTCACGCAGGTCAAGGCGCAGCGCAGTCGCACGCCGCCCGCCATTGCCTTGCTTGCGTCCTTGCTCATGATTGACCCTCACATATAGCGCCTCGAAAGGAAAAAGTCGCGCGAAAAGATCACAGGCTCTCAGGATGACAGCGACGTCTATTATGTCGTAATGAACCTCGCCGAACTCCGCCGCGACTATGAAGCCGGCGCGTTGCACCGCCGCGACCTCGACCCGGACCCAATCAGGCAGTTCCAGCGCTGGCTGAATGACGCCATTGCCATCGGTCAGCTCGAGCCCACCGCGATGACCCTTGCCACCGCCACGCCCGATGGTCGCCCGTCGGCGCGGGTAGTGCTCCTCAAGGCGGTCGAACCGAGCGGCTTCGTCTTTTTCACGAATTACAGGAGTCAAAAGGGCCGCGAGATCGAAGCCAACCCGAATGTGGAGCTGTGCTTTTTCTGGGACAAGCTCGAGCGCACCGTGCGGGTGCACGGGAGCGCCACGCGCAGGTCGCGCGAGGAATCCGAATCCTACTTCCGCCAGCGCCCCAGGCGCAGTCAGATCGGCGCCGCCGCGTCCAATCAGAGCGAAGTGGTTGCCAGCCGCGAGGTGCTCGAGCAGCGCTTCGCGGAACTGGAAAAGCAGTACGAGAACGCCGATGTGCCCACGCCGCCGCACTGGGGGGGATTTCGTGTCACGCCGGAGGCGATCGAGCTCTGGCAGGGGCGCGCCAGCCGACTGCACGACCGTCTGCGCTACCGCCGCGACGCGCACGGCGCCTGGGTCATCGAGCGGATCGCGCCATGAATGGCCAGAGCCAACTACCGACCATACATTGGAAGCACCCGCTGCGGCACCGATAGTGTCAGGACTGCCATCGCCGTCGCATAGATCTCGCCCGGCTCCTCGGGAGACGAGCTGTGCGCCCACGCGCCGCTGGGCAGCTGCGTCCGCAGCAGCCGCTGCTGCGCGGCGCTGGACACCACCTTCCACGTCTCCCCGCCAACGCGCTGAGCCGCCTGGTTTGCGTAGTACATCGCGTAAAAAGGAAATCGCGTCGCATCTCCGATCGGCTGCTCGCGCAGCACCTTCGCGCCGGCGGCGATCTCCCGCGCGTCACCGGAAGTCGCCAGCGACAGCGCAAGCATTCCCGCCGCCGTCATCGCAGCGGTTGGCTCCCGTGCGGGCTGATACGCAAAACCGCCCCTCTCCGCATGGGCGCAGCGCCTGATGTACGCTGCGGCATTGGCGATCGCGGGATCGGGCACATGGAGACCGATGTCGCGCGCCGCGCACAGCGCGATTAAAGTCCAGGCGCTGACGGACAAGTCACTGTCGGCAGACGCCGGCTCATAGCGCCACCCGCCCGCGTGCGGTTCCGGCTTGGCGACGTTCTGCGCATTCAGAATGACCGTGACCGCCTCCGCAAGCGCTGCCCGCATCCCCGCGCGGCGCAAGCCATCCTGCTCAAGACCGTAAGCCTGGCACAGCGCGACCACGACGATTGCCTGACCGTACATGCGGCTGCCATCGGTCTTGCCGAAGTAGCCATCCGCGGGCGACTGGCGCACGAGATAATCGATTGCCCGGCGGACGGTGCCGCCATGTCGGCCGACATCGGGCGCGTGACCCGTTGCGAGAAACGACGTGAGGGCGAGTCCGGTGGTCGCGAGCATCGGCTCGGACTGAAAATGCCCGTCTGCATGCTGCCGCCGCTCGAGGTGGAGCAGCGCGAGGTCGATCGCCGTGTCGGCGCGCAATATGGGTGCAACGGCAGCGGGCGCGGCCGGTTGGGTCGCCGGCGCTTGGGCGATCGCGAGAGGCGCCGCCAGAAAGACGATCACCACGGCGAACAATCGATTCACGGCTTGCCCCGTGTCGTTGAGGTTTCGGGCGTTGAGTGCGTCACACCCAGTGCTTCGAAGTACGCCTGCAGCGCGTCCTCGTACCGAGCCGGCTCGTTGGCACGCGGAGATGCGCTCGTCGGCTGCATGGTCAGCCACGGCAGCCGTCCCCATTCGAAAAACATCGGGAACCTCGACGCGGCGCTTGCCGCAGCGGGCTGCGGCATCGCGTTCTCGGCATCGGGCGGCGGGGCGAACAACGGTCGCATCGTCGGCAGGCCCGCCAGCCGTGCCGCAGCCGCCTCATGGATCGTAGCATCCCACGCCCGCACCAGCGCCGCCGACGCGTTCTGCTGGTGATTCGCCGACGACGACGAACCGCCGGACAGTGCCGCTGACGCCGCCGCCGCGTACACCCGCGCCGCCATCAGCGGGTCACGCGCAAGCAGCGAGGCCTGCGCATCCTTCAGCTGCGTCTGCAGCCCGTCGATCGCGCCGCGCAGCTCCGCGACAGCGCTTCCTGCGTCAACCGCGCCGGCGGAGGCCGCCCGCTGCAGCCGCGCCATGGCGGGGCGGAGCCGGTCGTGCAGTCCGCGCACGGCTTCGGTGGTCTCCGGCGCATATTGGGCCAATGATCGCGCCATTTCCAGCGCCACCGCCTCGCCCAACGGCACAAGTTGCTCGGCCAGCCGCTGCTCGGCCTCACTCAGCTGCTCCTCCGCGCCTCGGATCGCCCGCCCCGCCGCCGGCTGCTCGTCGGGAGGCATTGCCTGCTGCTGCAGCGCGTTCAGGCGCGAAGCCGCCGCCGCACGCTCACCGAGGGCAGTCTCGACGCCGCGCAGCTGCTGCGGCATCGTCGCCAGTCGCTCCTGCGCGTCACGAATTACGGCGACCGCCGCCAGCCGCGAGTCCGCGTCGGCCGCGAATTCGTTTATCGCGCCCCCCTTGCCGTCCGCCGCCTTCGCCATCTCCGCCGCCAGCGCTGCCTGCGCCGATGCGACCGGGCGGAGATCGTGCGTATGGGTGCGACGAGCGATCTGCTGCTGCTGGGCAGTGAGTTGGTCAAGGAGCCTGGCCTTCTCCGTCGATCTGCGCACTTGCTGCCGCGCCTGCTCAAAGCGCTCGACAGCGCGCGGAAAGGTCCGTTCAGCCAGGCGCAGCTCGCGCGCGATCCGCTCGTCCGCTGCCTCCGCCGACTCGTATTCCCGCCGCGCCAGGTCAGCGTTTGCCTGCATCGCCAGCTCCTGCGCCCGCGCCAGCGCCTCGGCTTCGCTGGCAGACTGCTCGCTCTGGCCGCGTGCCCAGAGCGACAGCTTTCGCCGCGCATCCTCCGCCGCCGCTCGGACGGCATCGCCCGGCTGCGTAGTCGCCGGCGCGGTCGCAGGCGCCGGAGTGGGCGCCGTAACAGCCGACGCCGTAACAGCCGACGCCGCCGTCGCTGTCAGCAGGATCGTCTCCGCGTGCTCGCGCTGCACAGCGGCGACGGCCTGTGCGAATGATGCCGCGAACTCGTCGCGCGTGGCGGCGGCGGCATCACGGACACGCAGCGCGGCAGAAGCGGCGAGCTGAAGATCGCGGGCGCGGACGAGGTTTCCGTCTGGCCGCACCGCCTCCGCCTGCGCCGCCGCCGACAGCCGAGGCACGAGCGCTGGCAGCGTCGCCCGCGCCGCCATCGCCGCAGCATACTCTTGCGCCGCCGGTGCGTAGTCCGGAAGCGCGTACGCTTTCATTGCGGCCTTCCGCGCGCCCACCATGGCCTTCAACTGCACCTCGACGTCGGCCGCGTCGGGCGAGAGGCCCAGCTCCTTTGCCGCCGCTTCGACGTCCTCGCGGACGCGCCGCGCCCGCTCGCGTGCGCGATCGGCCGCTTCTTTGCCGCTGGGTGTGCCGCGCTCGGATGCGCGAAGATTATGCAGGTCCGCGAGCACCGCCCCCGCCTGTTCGCCGCGCAGGATCGTGGCGACATCCGCTGCGACGCGCTCCGCAACGGCAACGGTCGCGATCAGCGCCGCGCGATCGGCCTCCGTGGGCGAGGCGTCGAAGGCGAACTTCGCCCCAAGCACTGACGACGTTGCCGATATTCGCTGCAGCCCGTCCACCATCGCCGCCAGCGCTACCGACAGCTCGGGCCCATCGCTGCGGATGATGGACCGCAGCAGCGTCGATTGAAGGACACCCGCCGTCTCCGAGACAGCTGCCAGCTCTCGCGTCGCATGCGCCAGGGCCGCAAGGTACGCCTCGACGCGGCTGACGTTCCGCGCCGCCGCCGGATCGAACTCCTTCGCCGACGACTCGAGCTGCGCCACCAGAGACGCCGAGAGTTGCGCTGCGCGTTTCAGCTCGTTGATGCGATCATACGTCCGCTGGTCAATCGACCGCGGCGACACGACCACGCGAATGGGCCCGCCCAGGCCTGCCAGTTTGCCGCTGTCCGTCGCGGTGACCGAGACGCTCACCACGTCGCCCACGGCCACTCCAATTCGCGCCAGGTCAACCACTGCCTCGCCCTCCTGTTGGCGCGGATCGCCTGAGATTGGCAGTGGAACATCGAGCGATCGCGACGCCGATTCCGCGGCGGTAGCGGCTTTCGCCTGAAGCACCCGGACTTCAGCGAGTGAAAGGTATTCCGGCTTCGCCAGCTGCACGCGCACGAAGCGGGCCGTGCGGAAGATCTCGATCGTTGTCGGCCGGCCCGCTACGCCTGTCACCCGATGCGTGGCCACGCCTGGTTGCTGCGCAATGGCCGTCGCGTCGTCGGACAGGAACGGACCATCGGAGACAAAGACGAAAAAGTCGCTGAGCCGCTCGGGAACGGCATCGGCGCGGTTCCAGATTTCGACGACCGAGACCGGCGCAACGTTTCCGAGGTCGACCTGCCACCACGGCGCGGCAGTTCCGGCATCGGTATGCGTGACGCTGGCGGCGGGGAAGTTGCCATCCGTATTCCCGTCAACGGCACGCTCCGCACCGGCGCCGCCCCACGTGCTCGGCTGCGTGGCGGGCTTGCCCTGCGCGAGGTTGAGCGGCTCGCCGCTGGGATCCACGCCCGAAGGCGTGATCTGCACGTTCGTCTTCAGCGAGGTTACGCCGTAGTCGTCCAGCGCCTGGAACGGCAGCGAGAGGATGTCGCGGGGGCTCAGCCGCAGCTCACCAGGCGGCTGGACCACCTGCACGAGCGGGGGACGATCCGGAATCCCGCGAATCATCATCGTGCCGGGTCCGGAGCCGGTGATGTTGTCGGTGCTCACGAGCTCCAACGCGTACGGCTGGTCCTTTGTCACGCTCAGCGTTGCACGGCGCTCGCGCGGGCTGTCGCCGGGGGTGGTCTCAAGCCGCTGATCACCGATGGTGAGCACCGCGGATGCAAGTGGCTCGGATGCGACAAACGTGACTTGCGCCTTGGTGCCGGTGGGGGCTTCGATCAATCCGTCGGTGTTTGAGATGGTCAGTGGCGAGCGGCTGGTGTACGGCGGGTACGTGTATCGGACGCGCATCTCCGTCAGTGTTGGCCTACGGAGGACCCGGGCTGATCCAGTGACGCTGCGCCCATCCCCGCCGCGCGCGAAATAGTGGATGTTGTCGTTGACCGGCGCGATAATGGCCTGAAAGGTTCCGGTGCCGGTTGGCGCCATGGGGATCGATGACCAGTGATTGAGTGACGAACCGACGGTGTGGAAGAGCGTGACGCCCCGGCCCCCGAGGCGCTCGGCCGAGACAGTCACGTGCAGCGGCTGGCCCTCCACGACAGATGCGTTTAGCGGCTGCAGCGTCAGCCGCGTCGTTGTGACCGGCGGGACCGAGCGCCACGGAATTGCGAACCGCTGGGCAAGCTGCGGCAATCCAACGGTGGGGACTCGGCTCAATCCTGCCGCAGCGGCCACGAGCAGTGCGACAACGGCCCACGGCGCAAGCGTCGGCCGCCAGCGCAGCAGCGCTGCGGGGCGGCTCGCAACGAGTACCTCGCCCACCTCCCGCGCCAGCTCGTTCACCATCTGGCGCGACCCCCCCTGCCGCGGCGGCTCGAGCGATTCCGAAATGACCGTCTGGAGCCGCTGTGCAAGCAGCCCATGGCGCCGCTCGATCTCGGCGGCCGCGGCGGGCCAGTTCACGTCGTTCCACAGCCACTGCACCAGCGGGCGAAACAGGAGAGCAACCGCGGCAACGGCGCAGGTGGCCAACAGCGCAAGCCTGAGCCCCGCCGCAAGCGGCGCGATCCGGTCGATCATGCAGCAGCCAAGCCCCCACGCGAGGAAGAAGGCTGCCGCCACCCCAAGGCCCCGCATGAGCGCGTGCCGGCGGCGCAGTCGCACGTAGCGAACCACGTACGGTCCGATCGGCGGCGGCAACGGTGTGATCGGCGCGCTCATGGTGTCAGGCCAACCCCAATCGCTTACGCATCGCCCACTCGACCCCGAGGCACCCGAGGACGAAGGCGAACAGCTGCGGACTGTCCCATAGCCGCTGCTCGGCCACCTGCCGGTTTGTCTGTTGCTCTTCGCGCAGCCGCCGGGGCAGCGTGTTCCATTCCGACAGCATGAGCAACTCCCCGCCGCTCGATTCCGCAAGCCGGCGGAGCATGCGCTCGTTGCCCGACACGTCACGCATCTCCGACTCCGCATCAACCTGCACGTGAACAGGCAGCTTTGCCACGTTCGACGGATCGAGCGGATCGCGCAGCCTTAGCTCGTATGCACCGACCGACAGGTCGTGGATGGTTGCCCCGTACTGCCCGGCCGACGCCGCATCGCGCAACAAGACCGCCTCCGCGATCTGCGCGCCCTCGCGCATGATCGTCAGCGGCAGTGCCACTTGGTCCGGCGGCGGCTGATCACTGTGCATCACCTTAGCGCGGACGCGCAGCGGCTCTCCGGGCTCGAGCGCCACACCATTGACATCAAGGCGCAGCGCACCAGACGCGACCGCATAGGCATCATCACCGGCGTGACGCACGAGCTGCAACCAAAACCGCTCGTGCTCCGAGGCCCCCGCGTCGCCGCGGCGCCACCGCCACGTCTCGTTGGCACCGAAGAACAGCACGCGCCCGAGGCCGAGGCGCGATTCGGTGAGCATAGCCAGTCCGCTCTCGCGCTCGATGAGCAGCGGCGTCGCGTTGGCTTTCAGCTCCGTCACCGGCAGGTACTGAAACAGGGGCGGCAGCTCGAGCCATCGCTCCACCGTCGCGGCAGGATCCTCGCTCAGCCGGAGCATTGCGAGCTCGGCCGCGCCTGGCGCTGGCTGAAACCGGAACAGCGGCTGCTCGCCCGGCCAACTCCGCCACGCCGGACGCGAGCCAGCGCGGAATGGCAGCAGATCTGTCAGCAGCGGGCTGTCGATGAACTGCGGCGACGCCGTGTTGCGCCCCGCGATAACGATGACGCTTCCGCCGCGATGGGCGACCAACCGGTACAGCGCATCCCACTGCCGCGGCGTGAGGTGATCAGCGCGGACATCGCAGAGGATGATGACCGACTGCTCCGCTATGTCGGATGCCTGCAGCGACCATCGCGCGCCCGGCGCATCGAGCACTTCTGCTTCGATCTCCGCCCAGGAAGCGCGCGCGAGGGCAGCGCGGAGGTGCTGGAAATCCCACGACGCGCTGGCACCGACGAGCGATACCTTGGCGCGGTCGGCGGTGGCGATCACCCACCGCCGCACCGTGTTGTTCGCGCCCGTCACTTCTCCGTCCTGCACCGTCACGCCGACGCTCACCGCGTGGATGCCGGCGCTGTCAAACTTCAGCGGGAACTCGGCGGTAGCGGATGGACCAGCGAACGTCACCGTCTTCGCCTGGGGGCTCTGTCCGGCAACCTCGAGCTTGACCTCGATGCTCTTGCCCTTCATGCCAGCGCCGCGCAGTTGCACGCGGGCGGCCATTGTTTCGCCAACAAACTGTCGCGGCGGCAGCGCGAACTCGGAGATGGCGACGTCCTTTGGCGCGGGCGTGCCGACGGAGACGGCGTAGACGGGAATGCCGGCGCTTCCCAGCGCGGACGCGACCTCGCTCTCACCGCCCACCTGTCGGCCGTCACTGAGCACAACAATTGCCTGCAGGAGACGGCCCTTCATTCGCTCGCCGACGGCACGGACGGCGCCGGCAATGTCGCTGCGCAGGCCGGTCGGGTTGACGGCTGGTCGCGACGTCGGGGCCGGTATCACGGGCATCGGCTGGAGCGTTTCGGCAAAGGAGTAGCCGTAAACGCCGCTTGCTGGGAGCGACTGCAAAACGGCGCCCTTCGCGCCGTTCACTGCGCGGTTGGCTAACTCCGCGCGCGACAACGTGGCGAGGCCGTCGCAAATCCTCTTCACATCTGCCCGCGCGTAGAAGGCCGCGTCAGCGACGGCCTGGGCAGCGCGGAGTGCACGTTGCGCGGCGGCAATGTGCGCGCGATAGTCGGCCTCGCTCATGTCTCCGGTGGGCGCCAGCGCAGCCAGCGCTTTCGCCAGCTCGGAATCCCGCGGCATCGCCTCTTGGCGCGCGGTGAGCTGTGTCGCCAGCGCCGCAAGATCGGCGCTGAGCGCGTCGTACCGCGTCTGCGCCGCAATCACTCCCTGGCCTGACAACTTCGCATAATCCACGTCGGCACGCGCCGCGGCCGCCTGGACAATGCGCTTCAGCAGCGCATCAAGTTCTCGCTCCAGCTCCGGTGCGACGATCGGGCGTGCTCCCTCCGGAAGCAATCCAAGCGCATCGGCTAAGACGACACGTTGCGATGGCGAACGCGGGTCCACCACACTCATGCTGCGCGAGGAATCGACGAGCACCACGACGGCGCCGCGCTCGTCGTCCGACTCTGACCGCACGATCGCCGGCTGAAGCACCGACGCGCCCAGCGCGAGCCCGACAACCAGCCGCAGCAGCGGCAGGCCCAACCGCCATGGCTGGCGCAGCCGCCGCGCCTGCGGGATGTAGAAGACGAGCACCAATAACACGGTGGCGACTGCGATAACAATCGCGAGCGGGAGCAGCCGCGGCGCCTGCCAGATAATTTGCGCAAGCTGTGTCGTCATCGCCCCTCCGACCAGAAGCGCGTCAGCACCAGCTCGACCGCGACAAGCCCGAACACGCCCAGCAACACGGGCAGCCACAGCTCCCGTCCGGTCCGGCCGACGACGCTAATCGGGAGTATGGCGCGCGCAGTCGGGCTTATCCGGCGAAACGCGAGCGAGCGCTGGAGCGCCGCCCACTGTGGTTCGTCGAGCGGGCGAAGGTCGGACTCGCTGAGCGGATGCCGGACGACGAACCGCTCCACGCGCTCCTGCCCCCCCACCGTCGCGCGAACCGTGTACACGCCCGGCGTGTCCGTGTCCGTGGTCGTCCACTCGTAGTTGCCCTCGTAGCCGCTAGCCTGAAGGACTGTGCGGCGACCGCCGGGCTGCGTGAGCGATACCCTGGCATCCTCTGGCGCGTCGGCAAAACGCACCCAAAGCTCCTGCCCCGCCGCGAGGCTCCGCTGCGGCAGCGCAGAGGCGGCAAGATATCCCGCTGCGGATTGAACGAATGGCAGATAGAAGCTGGAGAGCGGCAGCGTGTTCCAATCGGCATCGATTGTCGTCGTCATCAGCAGAACGCGACCGCGGCCGTACCGGCCTTCGACAAGGAACGGCTGACCGGTGACGTAGCTGGCGAGAATCGCCGCTCCTGCGCGCGGGGTGGCGGCGAAGAAACGCGCGATCACGGCGGAGGGAATGGGATCGGGCCGGCCGCGCAGGAAGCGGAAGATCGGGTGCGACAGCTCAATGCCGAGCAGCGACGTCGGCTGCTCAGAAAACGGCGCATCGAGCGACGCGGGCAGCAACCCGGCTGCGTCGCGGAAAAGTGCGCGGTTGTAGCTCTGGGGGCGCGAGGCCGCGCCCGGCGCGACGAGCAGCCCCCCGCCGGCATAGACGAACGATTCAACCGACCGCACCTGCTGCGGCGTCAGCTCGGCGATATTCGCCAGGACCAGCACGTCGGCGTCGTCAATGCGCCCGTCGGTCCACTTGTCGATCGGCAGCACGACGACGCGTGCGGGGTCGACGGCGCCGGAACGTTTCAGCGCGGCGAAGGGCGCAAGCGCGGTGCGCAGGAAATCCGATTCGCTGCGAAAAGCTGCGCTGCCGCCGCGATCGTCGCCACTGACGATGAGCACGCGCACAGGCGGGACGACGTCGATGACGTGCTGTAGCCGGTCATCGAACCCAAGGGTGCCCGACGTTATCTCCGCCGTGAGCGTCTGTTGGCCGGGGGCGTCGAAACGCACGGGCACGGTGAGCGTCGACGCCCCGCCGGTGGCGAGCTCCATGGTGCCGGTGAACAGTTCGCCTTTTGCGGATCGAACAACAATGGGGAGCGGTGAACGCGGCCGGATGCCGAAGTGGCGGACGGTCACCTCCACCTCCGCCGCCAGCCCGGCGATCGCAGGCGGTGAAACCAGCGTCATAGACTGAACGGCGGTGTTGTCGGCCGGTTGATCCTCACCGACGATGACGACATCGAAGGGGAGCGGGCGGCCGTTGCGGGTCGTGCGCTGTCGCCAGGCGGACTGGAACGGCTCATTGATCCCCTGCCAGCTGGCAGCTTGCGTGTCGCAGACCAGGTACAGGTGCCCGTTGGCGCCGCCGTGGCGCTCGAGGACAGCGGCGGCATCATTGAGAGCGGCGGCCATGTCGGCGGCGCCGGCGCCTGGCTTCAATTCCGCAGCGCGCGCCGCGACAGATTGCAGATCCGCAGTGGGCGCTGCGTTGGAGATTCGCGTCGCGGCGCCAGCGACGATGAGGGTGGCACGATCGCCTTTTTCCAGCCTGGAGAGGATCCACAGCACCGCTTCCCGCGCGGCGTCGGCGCGCGTGCGCCCGCTGTCCGTCGGCTGCGCCATGCTCGCAGAGCCATCGAGCACAATAACCGCATTCAGCGGACCCGCCGGCCCCGCCCAGCTGCCGGTGGCGATCGGCCTGGCCATCGCAATCGCGAGCAGCGCAACTGTCGCCATCCGAAGTAGCAGCAGCGTCCACTGCTTGAGGCGGGCCGCTTGCTCCTGCGTCCGATGCTCCTGGGCGAGGAACATCATCGCGCCCCAGTCAACCGTCTTCAGACGCGCGCGCCCGAGCAGGTGCACGACGAGCGGCAAGGCCGCGCCGGCGATCCCCGCGAGCATGACCGTGTTGATGAACATCGAGCGTGCCGTGCGCTGATCGCGCGCTAGCCCCCCGCCGACTGGGCCACGTGCCGGTGCTGCAGAAACCCCGTTAGCGACTGCTCGAGCGGACGATCGGTCACAAGCGTGTGCAACTCGCAATGCAGCGCACGGCAGCCTGCCTCGAGCTGGGCCGCGTGCCATCGGAACCGATCCAGGTATTGTTTTCGCACGAGGGCCGGCTCGCACGCCTGCGACGGCTCGCCCTCGAGTCCACGGAAGCGCGACCACCGGCGGAACGGAAAGGTCGTCTCATCATCATCCAGCACGCGCATGACGATCACCTCGTGGCGGTCGTGGCGCAGTCGAGCCAGGGCCGCGCGAATGCGCGAAATCGGGGTAAAGCAGTCCGACAGCAGCATCACGAGCGCCCGGCGCTCCAGGCGCTCTGCGACTTCCTGCACGTATCGCGCCATGTCTGATTCGCCCGCGGGCGCGGTGCGTTCGAGTACTTCGATAATGCGCGCCAGCTGCGGTGTCCCCGCGCGCGGCGGAAGCCAGGAATCAACGCGACTGCCCGCCATTGCGAGGCCGACGGCCTCCGTCTGCCCGAGCATCAGGTAGGCGAGCGATGCCGCCATGCGGGCGGCGAACTCGAATTTTGTCCCGTGCTTTAGGCCATAGCCCATAGAGCCGCTTCGATCGAGGACAATCGCGCAGCGGAGGTTGGTCTCCTCATCGTACTCGCGGACATACGGGCGGTCGGTGCGCGCCAGGACGCGCCAGTCGAGCCGCCGCGGATCATCGCCCGGGACGTAAAACCGGTGCTGGCGGAACTCGATGCTCGCACCTTTCACCGGCGAGCGGTGCAGCCCGGTCGTGCTACCCTCGACAACGCTGCGCGCCGAGAGCTGCAGGTGGTTCAGGCGCTCGAGGAGCATGGGGTCGAGATATCGGCTGACGAGGCTCATGAATGAAGTTACTCCCGGACGATTGCGCGCGGCCAGGACGGTGACGGCGACAATAGTGACGGCGATGGCGGCGGTGACGACTCACGCTCGACGCTTGTTTGCGTGCTCAGCGGCGTCGGCGCCGCGCCGGGCAAACGGTTGACGTACCAGTTGATCGCGGTGAATACGCCAAGCCCCGCGGCGGTGACAAGGGCCGCGCCCAGCAGCGCTCGGCGGCGCATTCGCGCTTCCTGCCGTGCGTCGTGCTGCGGCGTTGGGAGGGGTCCTTCGCGCACGTCGCTGACGCTGGCGAGCAGGCCGCTCAGCTCGCGCAGCGACGCCTGTCCCTCTCGCGCCGACGCAAGCACCTGCCCCAGCGGCAGGTTGCTCTCCCGGCGAATAGTGACGATCTTCTCCAGCAACGCCGTGACCGCCTGGCCATCATGCCGTGGATCAATATAGAGCAGCGGGCTGGCGTGGGTGAGGCGCAGGCGGCGATTGGGATCGATGATGACATTGCCACCGCTGATCGCACCGTGGACGATTCCGCTGGCGTGAAGCGATTCGACAAGCAGCACGAGCTCGCGCGAGAGATGGAGCAGCTCGCGGTGCGGGAGTTCGGACGTGGAACTGTCGGCGAAGGTTGTGCCGGGGATGTAGTCCCAGACGAGGAATGTATAGCCGCCGTCGCGCTCGACCCCATGAAGATTGGCCACATTTTTCTCGGCCAGCTCGCGGATGCGGGCAAGGCGCTCGCGCACGCTTGGGTGGAGCTGGTTGCCCTGGAGGCAATCGGGATCGAGGATCTTCAGGACAACCTGTCGGCCGTCGGAACCAGTGGCGAGGTAGGTGCGCTGCCGCGCGAGCTCGCGTTCGATCGTGTAGGCACCAATCGAGGCAGGCGTCGCGATGTCACCGGAATCGCTCATGATTGCTTGTAGGTGCGACGCCTGCGTCGCCGTTTGATCCAGGAAGAGGCGACGCAGGCGTCGCAACTACAGTAAACGTTCTCCGCTCCCGCGCGGGACGATCGTGAGCAGCTTGTCGATGATTTGCTCGACGACGATCCCCTCCGCCTCCGCGTTGAAGTTGGGGACGATGCGGTGACGCAACACCGGCGAAGCGACGGCGGCGATGTCTTCGAGCGTCACGTGCAAGCGGCCGAGCATCAATGCGCGGGCTTTGCCGGCGAGAATGAGATATTGCCCCGCGCGGGGCCCGGCTCCCCAACTGAGCCAGTGGCGGACGAAGTCGGACGCCGCTGGGTCGTTTGGCCGCGTCGCCCGGACGATGTCCAGCGCGTAGTTGTACACGTGATCCCCCACCGGCACGCGGCGGACGATATCCTGCAACTGCACAATCTGCTCGCCGGACAGCACGCGCTGCACGCGCGATCCCGGCGCGCCGGTCGTGCGCTTCAACACCTTCATCTCTTCGTCGCGCGACGGGTAATCCACCGTCACCATGAACATGAAACGGTCAAGCTGCGCCTCGGGCAGCGGATACGTCCCCTCCTGCTCGATCGGATTCTGTGTCGCGAGCACAAAGAATGGCTCGGGCAGCGGCAAAGTCTGGCTCCCGATCGTCACCTGCCGCTCCTGCATCGCCTGGAGCAGCGCTGCCTGCGTCTTGGGGGGCGTGCGATTGATTTCGTCGGCCAGCAGCAGGTTTGCGAAGACCGGCCCCTTCTGAAACTCAAAGCGCCGGCGGCCGGTTTCGGGATCCTCCTGCAGGATGTCGGTGCCGGTGATGTCGGCGGGCATAAGATCCGGCGTAAACTGGATGCGGCGGAACGTGAAATCCATTGTCTGCGCCAGCGTCGACACGAGCAGCGTCTTGGCCAGTCCCGGGACCCCCTGCATCAAACAGTGGCCTCGGCAGAAGATTGCGATCAGGATCTCCTCGATCACGCGCTTCTGGCCCACGATCACCTTGGCCAGCTCGGCCTGGAGGATGCCGGAGACCTGGCCGAGGAGGCGCGCCGCGTCGAGGTCGGACAGCGGCGCCAGGCGGGGCTCGGTTGGTGGATCGGTGATCGACATTCGCCCGGATTATAAGGGAAAACCTGGGGCCCCGCCGGTGCTATGGCCGGGGCTTCTTCAGCTGAATGGACGTAAATGCGGCGGCCGGATCGGCCTTCTCGCCCGCTGGGGCGAGGAAGCGGACGCCGATGAAGCGCGGTTTGGCAGCGCTCAGCCCATGCGCGCCGGTCCAGACGCGCTTTCCGCCTGTATAGATTGCAGCGGATTGCGCGTCGAACTGGATACGAACCTCGATCGTCTGCTGCTTCGGTCCCGGCTTGAACTGTGAGGCTTCGATGCGGCCGCTCGGCAGAGCAATGCTCACGGCGCCGGCGCGGTACGTCCACGCCAGCTCGTGCGGGCTGGTTGCGCGGGCATCGCTGAATGATGGATCATCCGTCACGAACACCTGTGCGACGGTGTTCGACTCCGGCGCAGGCAAACGAAGCGTGGCTTCGATCTGCATGGGCTTGGAAGGCAGCACCGACTGCTCCCACAGCAGCGCCCCGCCAACAAATTCCGCATCGCCCGCCGGCGCGTCGCCAGCGGCAAGCCCCTTCTCGAATCTCAGCGGAAGCGTGCCCAGGCGCCGCCAGCCTTTAAGCGCGTCGTCCAGCCGTTCATCGAGCACGGTCTCCGTAAAATAGACTTGGCTCAGGTCCTGTCGCGGCGGCCAATTCGCCTCACTGCTGCGCCAGACAAAGTAGCCCAACGACGCGAGCACGGCGATGACGACAACGCCACAGAGCAGCGCGATCATTCCGGCTGTCGGCGCAATGCGAGACGGCGCCGCATGCTCCTGCTCCACCGCCTGCAACAGCTTGCGCGAAAAACCGAGGCTCGCATGAATCTCGCGGTAGTTCCGGCCGCTGGCGAGGTGCTCGCGGGCCGTGCACAGCAGCAGGTACTCGTCTGCCTGGTCCCCGCCCTGCGCGCGCAGCCGGTTCACCGCCTCCCGCCACTGCGGCGAGCCGGGACCGGCGCGCAGCGCATCGGTCAACGCGATGAGTTGCGGGTCGGATTGAAAGTCGAGCGTGCGCGCCATGAGTCAAGTCACAAGAACAGAAACATCAGCCACCGATGGGCACCGACTACCGATGAAAGGCGGAAAAGCAGTTTGGCCACGAATCTCACGAATGGGGCACGTGAGACAAGATGTGCAATGTTTCTTGTCCATTCGTGAGATGGTGGCATTTATATTTCATCGGTGTTCATCGGTGCCCCATCGGTGGCTAAAAAGGGTCTCATTCGTTTTCATCCACACTCCCCCCGAGCATGCGGCCGAGCTTCTTCAGGCCGTGGAACATGCGCGAGCGGAGGGTCACCGCTTTTGTCCCGGTAATCTCTTCCATCTCCGCATAGGACAAATCCTGAAACACCCCGAGCACGATCACTTCCTTCTGGTCGCTCGGGAGGTCGTCCAGGGCCGAGAGCACGCGGGCGATTTCTTCCTGCTTTTCGACGTCGTCCGTGGCGCTCTTCGCGATCTTGTATGGATCGCCGGTCATGTCGACGCCATCCAGATTCAGCTCCGTCACATTGCGGACCGGGCTGCGCTTGCGGCGGCGGGCGTTGTTGATTGCGAGGTTGCGCGTGATGGTGAACAGCCAGGTCGAAAACTTCTGCGGATAGCGGTATGTCTGCGCGAAGCGGAACGCGCGAAGAAATACTTCCTGCCCGACCGACTCAACATCCTCGACGCTGCCAAGCATTCGATAGAGGTAGGACAGGACAGAAGAGCTGTAGCGTTCGTAGAGGATCGAGAAAGCCTGCTTGTCGCCCTCCTGCGTGCGGCGCATGAGGTCTTCGTCGGTTGAACGCCCCAGCGGCGCCGGCTTGAAATCACCGACAGCCGGCTTGTGGGCCGGCGGGCGAGGAGTGCTGGGCGCTGGTTGAACGCGTCTTTGCATCATGCCGCCCCTGCCGCGCGGGTCGCGCCGGGGCAGCGATTGTAGTACCACCGGTTGCGATGGGAAGTTGAAGGATTCTCTACCGGGCGTTTACTGGCACGGGAAACGGGATCATCCACGGAATGGAGAGGATTTTGACGAAGATGACGGCTGCTGTTGCGGCGGGCGCAGGGGTGGGACGTGCGGCGGCGCCGCAACCAGGGGCGTGACCGCGCCAGCGGCTTGCGGCCGCGCGATCGGCGCAGCGGGCGGCTGCGGCGAGAGCGGCGGCACCGGCCACGTCGGAAGCTGCCCTGACATCGCCGCCGTATCCTCGTACATCCGAAGCATCTCGGGGATGACGGCGTCAAGGCTGTAGCGCTCGGTCACCATCTGCTCTGCGGCGCGGCCCATGGGGCGTGCAGCATCCGGATCGCGCAGCACGGCGATTGCCTTGGCGGCCAGCGCCTCGGCGTCAAAAAAATCGGCCAGCAGCCCATTCTGCCCGTCGCGGATCATTTCGCGGACGGGGGCGGTGTCGGAGCCGAGCACGACCGCGCCGCAGCTCAGCGCGTCCATCATGCTCCAGCTCAGCACGAACGGCACGGTCAGGTAGATGTGCAGATCGCTCGACGCCAGCAGTTTCCCCAGGTCTTCCTGCGCCAGCCGTCCGATGAAGGCGAACTTGGTCATGTCGAACGGCTGCCGGGCCAAGGCCCACTCCTTGAACGTCTTGTGCGGCGCGATGAAGTTCTCGTCGCCACCATACGCGACCCGGTCGGTGCCGACGACGATGAAGATCACGTCGGGGTGCTGCCTGGCGATCAGATCTGCGGCCTGGATGAACTTGTCGAAGCCGCGCATGGATTCGAAGCCGCGGCTGACGTACGTCACCACGCGCGTGCTCGGCCCCACGTGCACGCCCGCAAGCGTTCGCTCGGTGCGCTGCGACACCGGCGGGCGGAGCGCCTCGTCATAGCCGTGGTAGATGGTGCGATCAACGCCGTCGAAGATCGTCCGCAGCTTCGGCCGCAGTTCCTCGGGAAATCGCGAGCGCTGGAACTGCGTTGGCGTGTACGCCGCCTGACAGTTCTGCAGGTCGAGCAGGATCATCGCATTCCTGCAACGTGACCGCAGGTAGGTCAGGTCGTTCGTCGGCCAGCCCAGGTCCTTGCGGAAGTCCATGTCGCTGTCGACGTCGTGCGGGAGATAGTAGTACTCGAAGAAGTTGATGACCGGGACATTCGGGTACAGCTCGCGAAGGAACAGAGTGCTGCCGAAACCGCTGTGGCCGACGATCAGGTCTGGTTTGATGTCAGGCCGGGCTCGCATGGCGCGGTACACGCCGTCGCAATGCCAAACGGTGTTCTCAAACGTGCGCGTGCAGAAGTGGTTGTGCCTGGTCGCGCCGCCGAGCAGCTTGTACTCGATCTTCTCGATGCCGTTCACCGTTCCGCCGGGGGTCTGGCTCACAAACGTGCAGCGCCAGCCGAGCCGCTCGACCAGGTGCTGGGCGATGTGCCCGAATTGCGCGGGGAAATTCTGGTGAACGTAGAGGACGTGCATCTGGCGGAATGTTGTCCGGTGCGTCGGATTCGTTGTCAATCTTCGTCTGATTGTTGTCAATCTTCACCGCGTAAAGCCGGGTCCGATAATCCTCCTTCTCTCAGCGCTGCGTCCCGCGCGGCAAAAACTGCGCACTCCGGCTAAAGCATGCACGTGACGAACCGATACAGACAGTGTCAACCGAACGTTCGGACGATCGGCTGGCACGGGAGATATCGGGAGAACACAAATGCACATGAACTCGACCAGCACCAAGATCAAAGACGTTCTGACGACCGGCGAAGTCGCCAAGATCTGCAACGTCGCGCCCCGCACCGTCTCGAAGTGGTTTGACTCCGGCGCGCTGCACGGCTACCGCATCCCGGGCAGCAAGGACCGGCGCATTCCGCTCAACCAGCTCATCCGCTTCATGAAGCACCACGGCATGCCGCTGAACGGGCTCATGACGGGTTCCAGCCGCATCCTGATCGTCGACGACGAGCAGGACATCGTCGAGGTGCTCGAGAAGATCCTCGAGGACGAGGCGAAGTACGAGGTTGAAGTCGCCAAGGGCGGCTTTGCGGCGGGGATCACCGCGGACAAGTTTCGCCCCCACGTGATTCTCATCGATATGCACCTGCGCGACATCGACGGCCGCGAGGTCGCCAAGTCGGTCAAGAACAACCCCGACCTGCAGCTCACCAAGGTCATCGCCATGAGCGGCAAGATGAGCGAAGAGGAAGCCAAGGGGTTGATGGCCGTGGGCTTCGATGGATTCCTCCGCAAGCCGTTCCACGTCCGCCAGGTGATCGAAGCGATCGAGGACGCGATGGCGGTGGTGTACTAACGACCGGCCAAAGCTCTGAGAAGATTGGCGAATTGAATCGGCGCCGCGCGAGCAGGACTCGCGC
>DASYWJ010000008.1:0-23664 GCA_035936155.1 Tepidisphaeraceae bacterium
GCCTCGCGGCGACGCTCTGCCGCGAGGCGCGACCGGCGAACCAAGCGGCGCCAACACAGCGCCGCAGCCATGAAATCAACTGGCGAAGCTCGGCACGTCGGCTGCAGTAAACGACGGTTGATCCGCCGCAGAGCCAGCAGCGCCGGCCCTCGAGACGTCGGCTGTGGTGATGCCTGGGGCTGCATTGAGGCGATCGATGTAGCGGAAGTAACTCTCCGCTGTGATCCGAATCGACCGCGTCCCGACCCTGCGCCGCTCGAGGTGCCCAGCGTCCATCAACCGATAGAGCTGCCTGATCGAGATCTTTGACGTCTCGTGCACGTACCGAACCGTCAGAAGCTCGCCTGTTCTGTTCATTACTGCTTCCATGTGGACTCCATTTGTCGGGCTTGTCATCGCCCGCTATGACCAAAGACGCTGGGGAAGTGTAACGAGCCATCGGAAGATGATTCACCGGTTGGGAATCAGGTGCCGCTTTGGTTTTGTGTCAGCGCACAGGCGCGCGATGGAGGCGTTAGTCCCTCATCTTCCTCTGACCCTAAAACTCATGTGTGTCGGGCCTGCGCGGGCGGCGGCTTGCGAGCGCATGACGCGGCTCGCGTTGCCGGGAGTTATCCACGGGTTATCAACAAATCCTCACGCTATCGGGTGGGCTGTTGGCATGATGCGTCTCGCCTTGTCACACCCGCGTTTTCAGATAGAAAACGGGGTTGGTCGCTGCAGACGCGAGATTTTCTTCTCTGCGGGGTAAAGCTCATCCCATCGCGCGCGCCTCTGAGAATCGCTGCCAGGTGCCCTAGCGACGAGTTAGGATCGAGTTCGCTTTTTCATCGCGCGTTGGATGAGAAGCATGATATACGCCGTGACGCTTTCGGATTTCGCCCCACTCGGGGACGTCTTGCGCGGGAAAGTTGGCGCGGTTGGCGCCTAAAAATCGCGCGCGAAAGGGGGGCGCCTAGCGGGTGCCCGGGGCGAATTATTTCGTCCGGTTCGGGTAGTAGAGGTGACCGCCATGAAGCCAATCGCGCCGCCCAACCCACTCGCCCAACTCTGCCGCCAGATGGGACTCCCCGCCAGCTTCATGGCCGAGCGGCTGAAGCTCGACCCCGCGCTCGTCGCGGCCGCGCTGGAACTGCACCCGTCCGATCCCGGGCTGGCGACCTACGTCAAATTGCTGCACCAGCTTGATGCCCGGATGCGAGTTGACCCCGCCGCGCCGCCGACGGTCTGGATCAACAACGGGGCAATCTACAAGCTTGTCCGTGACAACCACTGGCGGGCGGAGGTGGCGCTCTGTGCAATGCCCCGGACCACGAAGGGGATCGTCGAGGTGCTCCGGATCCTTCGCGACCGAGGCATGACGCAAGCTCAGATCGCGAGGTACATGCGGACGAACTTCATTCCCTCCGGCTGGGGGCGGCTGCAATGGGACGAAGCGATGGTTTCGCGCAAACTCAGTGCCAGGAAGCCGCCGGCCGACCGGGGCGTCCGCTTCTCGCGCGACGACTGGCGGAAGGCGTTCCGCCGCCACGTGGTCTCGCTCCTGCTCGTGCGCATCTTCCCCGCGGACCCCGCGGCGGCCTTGCGCTACGGCTATGAAGTGACCACGGAAGGGGAGAGGACGATCCTGCGCGGCAAGGAGCGGATGCCGGCCTGCGTGCGAGACTGGACGCTTGAATCGCTTGGCTCGATCAAATGGTTTGCCCCGGGCGAGTGGGGCATCGGGGATGCCACGCCCACGCCAGCTGCGATATGACTCAGCCCTGATCCGACCACAGATCGCGTGACACCGGCTCTGGCGCGGTCCGACACGCCAGCGTGGCCGCGGATCGCTACGATGACCGCATATGACGCCTCCTGGATCCGAGAGTTTTTATGTCGGAGACGTTGACTGAGCCGTTTTAACGCCGTCGCGGCCGTTTCAGCGCCTTGACGATCTTCCCGCCGTGGTTGATGTCGTCGACGATGATGTCGGTTGGATTCCGTACCGCGGCCTGCGCCTCCGCGTGGCTGCGGACGATAATCACGCGCTGGTCGATCGACGTGCCGCCGACGCCGCCGCGAAGTTCGACCGGCACTCGCCCACTGGGCATCGGGATCACCGCTTCCGGCGACCCGCCTTCGCCGATCAGCCCCAAAGTAGGGCGGCGCACGATGCCGCCTTCGGCGAAGGCCATCAAGGGGGTGAAGCCGCCGTTCCAGATAGCGCCATCAGCGGCCACTCGCACGGCATTAGCAGGAACCCCTGCCCTGATCGCAGCCGCATCTGGACCCTTTCCGATGCCACCACTACCGAGGCTGAGCAGCGACCCAAGCAAACCGCCCAATGGATTGACCCCGCCGCCGTTGGCCGGGGTGAGGAAGTCGCCGAACAACCCTTGCATCAGATTCTTCGACGCCATTTCCGAGAACGCGCGGGTAATGTCGCGAGCGAAGCCGATCAGCACGTCGCGCAGGCTGCCCGTGCGCCAGATCAGATCGTCGATGCCCTTGCCAAGCGAGCTCTCCATGGAGCCCCGGACGCTCTCGGCAAACTCTTCGAAGTTGCGGCCGACATGGTCGAGTTGCCGCTCCAACTGGCGGATTTCATCCTCGTTGAGCAGCAGGGAATGGCCGACCTCCTCCCGGATGCCGAGCTTCGTTAATCGATCGGCGCTCGACGTCGCCTGATTCGCCTCATTGTCCGCGTTGAGGTACTGGTTGATGAGGGATTCTCGGTCCCGCTGGCGGCGGCGCAACTCGTCGCGCGCCGAGTCGTTCGGGGTTGGCAGGCGCACGCGATCCAAGGCGCCGGCAGTGAGGTTCTCTGGGAGAGCGCCCAGGTCCGCGCGCTGGCGGATCTTGGCGATCGCCGACTGCCGCGCGAGTGTGTCCGTTTCGACTTGAAGCCGCAACGGCAGCTCGTTGACGGCACCGCGCAGCTTTGCCGCCGCTTCCGGCGTCAACTGCAACTGCGCGGCCAGTGCACCAGCGAATTCGTTCACGCTCTGGTCGATGACGGGCTTGAGGGTGTCAAAGGCCGCGGGGAATTCTTTCGCCACCGCGCGGTAGCGGGCGACCAGTTCACCCTGTACGGCATTACGCGCGCCGGGTTCCAACTGGAGCAGGGCATCGAGCCGGCCCTTGATCTCCTTCTCCATCTGGTCTTCGATCTCTCTGAAGAGGTCGGCGAATGGAACGCTGTTGGCCTCGGCGACCTGGCGGATCGACTCGCTATTGCCCTGGAGAACGCTGTCGAGGCGGTTAAAGTCCTCTTGCGCCCGGGCGATGAGCTCGGCCAGGGGCCCGGCATCCTTCAGGACATCAGACACGCCCCTGATCGCTTCCCGGCTGTACGCCAGCGACTTCTCCAGCTCCGTGACGGCCGATAGGGGGTCGGTGGAACGCGCCAGCGACCGCATCACATTGGCGACCACCGGACGTGGATTGGCGAACTCGCCCGGCTGCTCGGTGGCCGGATCGGCGTCGACCAGCCGGTAGAGGCGGTCGTACAGGTCGCGCTGGAGCTGCTGAGGCGTCGGCGGTAGCGCAGGGAAGTCGAAGAACGGCTGCGTCGCCGGCTGGCTGGTCGGGCGACGGGACGACGCGACTTGTTCGACGCGCCCGTCCCGGCCTACCCGGTAGTTTGAACGCGGGTCCATGAAGCCGGTGCCCTTCAGCACGCTCGTCGTCAGTTGCAGCCCGACGTTGTCCACCTGCCGAGCCAGCGTTCGCCCGGATGCGGCGTCCCTGATTTCGACGATCGCCTCGGCCAGCAGGCCCGGGATCTTCGCGATCTCCACCGCGAATCCGTGGATGATCTCGCCGATCTTGGACAGGACGGGCTCGAGCCGATCGGAGCCCGCTGCCAGCCCCTCCATCAAGCGGGTGAACAGTTCGACCGTGTTCGCCACGCTGTCGCTGGCGCCGCTGGAACCGGTCAGCTTCTCGACGAACGACAGGATCGTCTTCCCCACGTTCTCCAGGATGCGCGCCAGGCTGTCGCCGATGCGCTTGGCCCTACCAGAAAACTCCGAGGAATCGAAGTAATCGAATAGCGAATTAGAGAGCGTCTCCAGCCGGTCGACCACCCTGTCGAACACACCGCTCTCGCCGACCTTTGCGGCGGCATTAACGAACACCTCTTGGAGCTTGGCGATGCGCGTGCTGTACAATCGACCAATCTGCTGGAAGGCTTCTTCGCCGACGTAAATGTTCAGGAACTCATTGATCGCCTTCATCGTCAGTTCCGGGCTGCCGATGAGGTCCTGAAGATTCTTACCGATCGTCTGCGCGATCTGCTGGGGCGATACTTCAAAGCGAAACCGAAGGCTCCTGAACTCGCCCGCCAGCGCCTCGCGGACAGCGATGCCGGCACCCTGCACGCCCTGTGAGGGATCGAGGATGTTCAGCTTTGCCAGCGTCTGCGCGTAATTCGTGGCCGCGACCGTCGCTTCCTGCCACGATCCCGCAGCGATCGCCGCCGCACCCTGGCTGGTGAACGTGAATGCTCGCGTCGCCTCCTGAAGATCCCGGATGGTCAGCGGCAGATTCCGCGCCGACTGCACCAGCCCTTCGTTGATCTGCTTCGCCCGTGCCACGCCGCCCGCGACGCCGCTGATCGACGCTTCGAACTTCCGATAGCTGTCGGTGGAGTCGATGATGAACTGCGTGAATCGCTTCGGCGGTTCGATCAGGACGTTATCGATTCCCGCTGCGAGCTTCTTCGTGGCGTAAATGAACCCGGAAATCTTCAAACTCATGTCGCCGATCGTGCTGGTGACCGACCGCACCTTCTGCCCACCGGTCTGGATCGATGACGTGAACTGCTGCCAGGCCGTCTGGGCTTTCGGCAGGTTCGCCGTGAGCATGCCGGTCGCGAGATTCAACCGCGCCGTGGCACCTTCGGCGTTCTTGAAGATGCCGACGATCTGCGTGCCGCCCGCGCCGCTCGTAACTCGCTGGCCGGTTGCGCCAAACCCGTTTCCTGAAAGGAAGGCCATGGCGCGGCTTAAAGCGTCGTTGGCACCGAGGGGGGAGCCGCCTGGACCGCCTCTAGGTGCGCCACCAAAGCCGCCGCCGTACCCACCTCCACCACCTCCACCGCCACCGCCACCGGCGCCACCAGCTCCGCCAATGCCCCCGGCGCCGCCAGCGCCGCCGCTGATCCTGCCCATCTTGATCAGCACGCGATCAAGCATCTGCTCGACGCTTGAGAAGGACCCCGTCATTGCCGTCGACATCTGCTGGATGTGCGACGTCGCGCGCTGGGCGGCGTACTGAAGCGAACTGTCGATCGCCCTTGCGAGCTGCTCAACGCCCGTGATCGATGCGTTCTGACCTTCAACGATGAGCTGAAGCCGGATTGGGCTGGACATGCCCAGTTCAGACGCGTGGCACACTGAACGCGGGAGTGCTTATAGAACTGCGGCTCGGGTTTCGCTGCCGATGCTGCCGCCGCGACGAATGCCGCGATGGCTGCAGATGACGTTGGGTGATCTGGTGAAACTTTGACGGCCACCGCACGGTGGCAGGTGGAGGCGTCCTATAACTGCCATCCAGATGGTTGCCCGAAGCGCCCCTCACGGGACAGCCGAAGAAGAGACGGGCAGATACTTTTGACAGGCGTGCTGCCGAATCGTTATCGTGCCGCATTCAGGGTCACCACCGCTATGGCAAAGAAGGTGCGCCGGAAAGGCAAGCGCGGTGAGGCACCAACGAGTGATTGTCTGTTGTTGTGCGACGACGTCCTCATCAGCCAGGGCAAGAATAAGCATAGTTTGATAGGCGTAATCGGTGGGATCGGTGTCGCCGAGTTCCCGGCCATTCTTGCCGGCTACGTCGCTTACGCCAGGTTTTCGAACGTTTATAGCGGGTCTAAGGTGGAGATCAGCCTCATCAGTGCCGACACGGAAGAGCCGCTATTTAAGGCACGTGCAGAGTTTCCCGCACAAAGCGATCCGCTAGGCGTATACACGCTGGTAATTCCGATTAAGCCGTTCCGCGTGCCCGCGCCCGGAAGGTATCTTTTTGGTGCGTACCATGACGGAGTAGCGATCGCGACTTCGCCTATAGTTATCCAAGGACCGTCAGACGCGCAGAGGGCAACATGATCGATTCACTCACCATTCCGATGCCGGGAACGATCTCGCCGACGCTTGGGGAGTCTGTCGTTGAGTGGGAACAACCATCGGCAGCCGACGACATCGATGCCATCCTGTCGCACGCGGAGAAGGGTTTGGGCGTGGCTGCCCACGACTCGACGAAGAAGCTGGCCAAAGAGGCCTTCGAAGCGCTGAGCAAGCGCAAGTTGCCGACAAAAAGTTGGTCGCAGCAGATTGCGACTGACATCACAAGCGCTGCGGACTAGTGCCCAATGCAACACCCGGAAGCGGAATGCCCGCCCTGGGACTACGACAAACTACCCTCACGGCAGAAGATACTCGCCGAGCAAGCCAATGGGGTCATTGAGGATGTGCGCGCTGGACGGTTCGACCTTCTGGCGATGCTCGCCGACTCTCGATCGGTACACGATCGGTTGTTCTCCAAGCTAGCACCCAAAGGGCGCGAGTACCTCGCGGGACACTACCGCGGCGAGCGATTTAAGTGCCTTCAGTTCTACCGCGTCGGTATTCGCTCCAACCCCATGGTGGGCGTGGAGCCGCGACTCGTGCGAACGGAACTGTCCAAGTTCCAGCAACTGGCCGAGAGCGCGATTTCCCGCATTGACTCAATTCACAAGATGCGCGAGTCCGATCTGCCCGGCGAGCAGAAGTTGCTGCTCACTGTTCAGGTTGGATGCCGCTTATTTGCGGAGTTTCTACGCATCCACCCGTATGCCGACGGGAACGGCCACGTCGGGCGAGTGATGCTGTTGGCGATCCTCGCGAGGTATCGGTATTTTCCCGTGAGGTTCCCGTTAGAGCCGCGACCGGCCGATCCGTCATACAGCGAATCGATCAAAGCGTATCAACAGGGGCGCCGGCAACCGCTTGAGGAATTGGTCCTCCGGTGCGTGAAAGATGGGCGGACGAAGTTCCCTCTGCACTCGTAGTACAATCCAGGCCATGCCCGCCAAGAAGCGGAAGCTCGCCTCCGCGAAGCCCGAGCAGTACCCCGACGCGTTCATGGACGATCCGGAAGTCGCTGACGACCGCAAAGCCCGGGGGGCGGGTGGGCCAAACCGGTGGGGTGACATGAAGTCCGAACGTACCCGTGCGCGCTTCATCACCCTCACGGTGCAATCGTCACCCGCGCTGGCCAGCGCCAGAAGAGCGTGCGCCGGGTAGAGTGGTCCCACCAGGAGCTCATCATGCGGCGACGTGGACGATCGGGCGGCGGCCTGGCTGGCTGGGCGATGCTCTTCGGGCTGCTGGCTGCGCTGCTGGCGGTGTTTTGGTTTCTCTTCGTGTTCGGCTGGATTTACTTGCTGATCATCGTTGCGGTGGTGGGGCTGGTGAATCGCGAGGCGGCACGCGTGGCAACGCGACGGCGCTGGTGATGGTATAATCCATCCGTGCATAGCGAGTGGCCCCCTCCATTCGACGATAGCGCCGCCGAGGACGACGGGCCGCCGCTGCGGCCGCGGCCATCGCGAATCACACCCCGCTGCCTCTATGAGCTGCTCGTCGAGCACTTCACCGATGAACGCCCGGGCCTGTCGCCCGAGCAGCGCGCAATGCGGTTCATGCGCGCGTTCTCTCCGCTCTCGCTCCACGTCCCCCCGATGAAAACCATCGAGGCGCTCGCCAATGAGCAGCTCATCGCGCGGCGACTGGCGGCGGATCCTAGCACCGATAGCGTCAGAGCGGTTTCCCAGTTTTTGTCCGAGCCGATGCGTGTCGTGGTCAAGACCTTTCAGCGCACGACCGGAAAGTCGATCAAGTCGCTCCGGCCACCGCCGCCCAAGCCGCCGCAGCCTGCCCCCGCCGATCGACCCATGTCATCCTGAGCTGCTACGACCTACCCCAGCCCCATCTGTCCGCTGCATCCTCGAAGCTCATCTCCGGCTTGCCCAGCCGCAGATTCACCGCATTGTGCATGCGCACGCCCCAGCGCGCGTACGCCGCCGGCGACGATAGATCGGGCGGGTCAACGGTGAGCAGCGAGAGCCAGTGTTGCCTGCAATCGCCGCAGTCGAGCCGGCCGGCGAACGCCGTCAGCCAGGCACGCTCACGCTCGATTTCAAGAGGGAGGTTCGGCCGATCGTGAAGCTCCTTCCACATCATCGGGCCACGTTCAACCCACGGTTGCTTCACCTGGGTTTTGAGGGGCGTCACCACCCGCGGAGCGCCGCGCCATGCGGGCATGTCGGGATCGATCGGTTTTCGGGATACACAGTGTCGCTCACACACGCTCGGGCCCGGGCGCGGACCGGGCGACTGTCCACCCGCCAGCACCGCACCGGGATTCGAGCAGGCGTACCCGGTGGCGGTTCGGCTCCAGAATGTGCAGTTGATTGCCATTTAATCGGACACCACGATCGTGCCGGCCACGCAGGAGCAGCTGTCCATGACGGGCCCGCCTGTTTGAGCTCCGCCGCACCCGCCTTCATAAGTGCAATCGAATGTGTACGTTCCGCGCGGGTCCTGGCTGTATCGCTTCGCACAGCAGAAGTAACTGGCGCCGCTGTTGCACCAGTTCCAGCCCATCAGCCAGTGCTGATCTTCGGTCGCGGTCGCCGGAACGCATTTGAGGGTGATGTTGACAGACCCTCCTTGACAGCACCCATTGCGCGAGATCGAAGTGGCGGTGATATAGGTCTGATCGATGAGCAGATCGTTGAACGGCACCAGGACGTGCTCGCCGTTGACCGGGGTCAGGCAGACGCCCTGCCATCCCGATCCAGTTGCGAGCAGCGACGAGGGGAGCGATTCCGGGTTGTTGCAGGAGTAGGTGGGCACCACCGGCCCGTCGTCGCCGCACCCGTTCCCGGTCAAACAATCAGCGCCCGTGCCCGGATTGGGGTTTGCGATGAGCCGGTTCGTTGCCGTCCCGCTCGCGTCCGGCGCGGTGCTGATCGGATTGTCCGTGTCGAGCGCCAGGTCGCCGCCGGCACATGGCACCGTCGCCGCGAACGTCCACGTTTCTTCAGTCGCATCATCCACCAGTCGCAGCACAGCGGATTTTGTCGCCCCGGCGTAGGTCAGCGTCACGGTCAGGCCGTCGCTGATGGCCGACCAGGTGACGACGTCTCCGTCCAGCGCCGTGCGCGGCAAGTCCATCGAGCCCGTCGGCGCGATGACCGACGAGCCGCCACCAAGATCCACCGCCCACTGAACGCGCATGATCGAGCCGGGCCCGAACCAGCACGATCCGACGTTGGCCGGCTCGGTGCACCCTTGATCACAGCCTCTCGGGCACGTTTCGCACTGGCCCGCGTGCTCCTCGAGACAGAACTCGTAGCGCACGACGCCTTCCGGCCCGGTGTTCGTGTACGCCGCCCCGGACCGCAGCCGGATGCCCACCGGCGTGTTCACCGGCAGCGCCACCTCGAGCGACTGGCCCTTGTTGGCATCCTCCGCCGCCGAGTCGGTGAGCCAGCCGCCGGAGGGGGTGGCCACCGCCGGCGCGGGCGCGAGGACGACGATCTCGCCGGCGGCCGTGCGCATGACCAGGTCGTAACCCTCGACGGCAAAGCCGCCGTCGGGCGTGAGCTTGTACGCACCGCTGAGGTAGTTGAGGAAGTAGGTGCCTGGCGCGTATGACGCGCCACCGTTGAACCAGGCCACGGCGCTGCCTGTCCCGCCGCGGGCTTCCTCGCAGACCCCCGGATCGGTGTCGCCTCCGTCATCGCCATCGCAGTCGGTGCCCACGCAGCCGGGCGGGGGTCCCAATGAGCTGTCGCGCAGGGCATCGAGCGTGGGGCGGTGCTCGACGAGCGTCAGCGCCACGCCGCCGCCTTTGCCCTTCTCGGCCATCATCGCGATCTGCGCCCGCATGCGCCGCAGACCAGTGGGCGCGTGCGTGATCCACACGATGTCGCCCGGGGTGAACAGGTACGCGACGAAGTGGGTTTCCGTAGCGACGTGGCGCCGGCTGGCCTCGCTGATCTGCAACACGTGCTTGGCGAGGATCTCCGCGTGGCCGTGACGTCCGATCGATGGGGCGCTGATGGTGTCGTTGATCACCCGGCTGCGCGAGTTCTGATCGAACTCGTAATTGGCTTCGGCTGTCTGCTGGCGATACTCATCGCGCACGTGGGCAAATTGCACCCGGACGCGGTTGGGTCCCTTGGCGACGAAGTCCACCTTGGTGGCGGAGTCCGCCAGGCTGTGCTCGGTGAAGTGCCAGATGGGCAGGGCGCCACGGCGGGGCATGCCCACGTGTAACCGGCCGCCGATGCTGTAGCGGAACCCGTTGATGCTCGTGAGGATCGTCTGCACGACCTCCGTGACGGGGGATTCGGTATCGATGGCCAGGTCGCACTTGTAGCGCTCGGCAAAGCGGTACGTCGGCGCTTCATCGCCCTGGCGGGGATTGGCGTACTTCACGCCGCCGACGCACTGCGCGTGCACCGCTTCGAAGCTCGGCAGGCTGAAGTAGTCGGGGCTGAACCCGCCGCCCCAGCGCTTGGTGTCGAGCTCGGGAACGTCGACCATCACCGCGTACATCGCGGCGGCGACGGAGCTGTTGCCCTCCAGCTGCACGAGATTGAAGGCGTTGTATGTCCGCGTGGACCAGTCGCGTACCCAGTCGGTGATCGGATCCGGCTTCGGGTAGGTGGAATCGACCGGGCTCCAGTAAGCGACGCCGCCGGCCGTGCCGGGTCGATTGGCGGTGCTCGACGTATTCCCTTGGATGCACTCGTACAGCGGCCGATCGACGGGCAAGGGGTTGCCCTGCCACACGGTCCAATACTGGATCGTGTTTGGCACGCCCGGGGAATTGGTCAGATCACTGAAGTGACCGAATCCGCAGACATACTTCGTGTCGCCGCGCTGGACCTGATCGCCTTCGGAGTAGAACTGACCCGCTTGCCACTCGGGGAAGTCGATGTCGATCTGGCCGGGATCGCGCACGATGACGCCGACGGCGTAGACGATGTTCAGCGCCCAGTCCGGCGCCTCCCATTGGAATTCGATCTCACCGGCGGTGCCCAGGGCAGAGATATCCTCGAGGTCCTCGAGCACGGAGGGGATGAAGTTGATCAGCGCGACCGTGCCCGAAACCGGCTTGGCCAGCGTGACGTGCCCCGTCCAGCTGTTCTGATGGGCGGAGACGGTCCCCCCCAGCTCGCCCTCCGTAATGCCGGTGCCGTTGGATCCCAGCGCTTCTGTCGTGCCGTCGTCGGGGTCGAAATAAACGGCAGCATCGGACTTTATGACGAGTATTCTCTGCCCAGAAACCGCTACGCCGACGCAGCCACCCAGGTTGACGGCGGTAGTCGACACGAAGGTCTTGCCCGTGTCGGGGTCGACCAGCTTCAGCGTGCCGTTGGCACTGGCGACGACGTAGGCGCCCAGATCCGTCGAGTACATGAAGGCCAGGGGCGTGCTGTCCGGGAGATCGGTATCGAGCTGCCGCACCCACCCATAGCAGAGGTGCCACTGCAAGATCGTCATCTTGCCGCTAATTAAGTGCAGCGAATGCAGGATGCCGTGAACCTCATCGAGGTAGTGCGCGCGGATGGGCTCCGCATAGCCGGGGTTGGGCCGGTGCTTCTCCCACGCCGCGCTGTCGCGCGCGAGCCCCCATTGATTGGCGATCCAGAATGACCTGTTGTCATTGGGATCCTGCAGGACCACGACGTCGTGTCGACTCAGGTACCAGCCGTGCACGATGCTGGCGGTGACCGCCGTAGGCGGCTGCATGTGCGAGCGTCCGGCGCCATTGCGCGGGACCTTGACCAGCCCGAACGGCGCGCTGCTGGCGCTGCTGGCGGTGAGCGTGTGGACGAAGACGCCCTCGCGCGCGTCGAAGAAGGCGTAGCCCACGACGTCACCGGGGCTCAATTCGCTGGTGTTTCCGCTGCGGCGGATGGTGAGGTCCGGACCGACGGTATCCACCGCGATCTGCGGGAGCCGCGGCTGTGGCCCCACGCCCATGCGCACGAAAGCGACGTCGGTGTTGCGCCAGGGGTACGGCGTCTCGCCGCTGCCGAGGTAGACACGATTACCCGCGTCATTGAGCTCTGTGAACCCGTAGGAAAATTCCGCCCCGACATCGAGTACCTGATCCGGTGGGGCGGTGACGTCATCCGTTCCGGGGCGCCACTCGAAGACGAACATTGTCTCGATCGGCGGAGCGCTGCGCAGGTCCGGCTGGTCCTGGATGACGTCGGCGAACGCCTGGCCATCGAAATGGACGTTTCCTGTTGCCTGGAACTCCCCTTCCCCGAGCGCGACGATAAGGTTGGCCACGTGGTAGCGCTGGCCTGAGTCGGAGGGGCCGGACTTGTAAAAATTGAATGCCCCGGCCGCGATGATGACCGTTTGGAGCCTCGCCCGCCCCAGCACGACGGTCACCGGCGCGATATTGCTGGCGCCAGTGAGCAGCACGTCGTCCGTGCCGCGGCCGGTTTGGTGCTTGCTGCGATTTGTCAGAAGGCCGAGGCTCGCAACGGCGGCGCCGAGAAACCCGGAACCGATGATCGCGCCCAGTTGTCCGCCTGCCAGAGCTGTGCCGCCGCTGGACGCGGCGGCGCTGATAATGATCGGAAGTGCCTGCGCCATGCCCGCTTCAGACGCGGGCGGTCGCGGATACTGCGCGCGTGGCGATAACGGTGACGGTTCGGCGCGCCGGCTTGATCGTGCGCCACGGTGATCATCAGGTGCAGCTACTTCTGGAGTCTTTCCGCCACGAAGCGGCGTGGGGTTTTATCGTGGCCGTGCGACAGCAGCATCGCGGTGAACACGTTTAACTGCTCCACGGCGATGTATGCGGAATCCCCCTCCTTCGCCGCCGCGTGGGCGCGGCGGTAGTCCTCGTCGCTGAGCGGCATCCCGATCACCCAATCCGTGAGTTTCTCCATCCTTTCACGGAAGAGGCGGTAGGCTTCCCCCACCTGCCGATGGAGCACCTCGTCGTGATGGGTGCTTTCATTGAAGAACCCACTGAAGCTATCCAGGTGCATGCCGAGGAGCGAAACCAGTCGAGAAATCCCGGCAGCGTGCTGCGCGTAGAGGCCGGCCGGCGGCGGGTCGGTGAGCTGGGGTGCGGCTGGTTCGGCGGCGACGGCGATTCGCTTCGTCGCGGTCTTGTTCTGCTTCTTCTTCGTGGCAGTTTTCTTCGGCATGCTGACTCCTTCAGGCGTGAAGCCTGTAAACGGTTGTGCGACCTGCACGGCCGCTACCGTTTATGGGCCATGCTCGTTTGGCGCTGGTCAGATCAACCGTGCGGTGGGATAACGGCGCAATGATGGAAGAGGAAAAAAAGGCTGTCGGTCATATCGTCGGCGCGGCGTTGCGTCGGCTCCTTGGCTTCCGCAACCGCCGGTCGCTTCAAACATCACCGGTCTTCTTTGCTTTGAGCTCGCTCGCTAGCTCCCGGCGAAAAGCGGACAAGCCGAGCAGCAGCTCCTCGCCGTACTCCGCTGGTGTCCACAACCTCACGTTCTCCGTCTGGAGCATGAAGATCGCGTCCTTGGTGCCACTGGGGATGGCCAAGATGCATTCGTCAGGCCCTTCAACATACTCACGCTCGGCAGGCGTGATCGGGCGCAGCGTGATCGACCATTTCGCGGCATCGTGACGCTTCAGGTTGGTGATCAGGTACTCGCGCAGACCGTCCCACCACTCAGACGGCCCTAGGTTTTCCAGCTTGACCGGCATGCGGAGCCTCCGGAGCGTTGATGCCACGTTTGCTGCGCCGGGAAGGCCGCAGCCATCTTCGTGGCAGTGTGCTCGTCCGGCGCTGGTCAGATTGCCCTCTCGCTTAAGCTGGATCACCTGGACGACAACCCCGATTCCCCGTCGCTCCCGTACTGGTCCGTCACGCCCGCCTCTTCGCCAAGCTGCCACACGGCCGCGCGGTACTTCTCTGCCGCCTGCTCCATCTGGTCTGCGGCGATCCTCAGCGGGTCCGTTGTCAGCAGGTGGCGCTGGTGGCACCGTCCCGAGAGCCGGCGGAAGTACGCGGCGATGTCGTTGGCCTTGCGCATTAGCTTCGCCAGGTCTGCGGGATTGAATTTCCGGCTGTCCATGCCAGCGATCGTAGCCCGGCGCCGACAGCAGACATGTTTGGCCGCAGAAGGCTGTTGCGGGTACAACAAACCTCCGTTTTCGGATCATTCACGAAAGGGGTACCTAATGCGATTGCGCAGTCTCGCGCTGATGATGATTCTTGTCAGCACGGCCGCGGCGGATACCCTGATCACGACGAGCGGTCGCGAGGTCGAGCGCGAGATCACCGTGCGGGTCCAGGATGCCGACGCCGCGCCCTGCGTAGAGGTCCTGCAGGATCAAGTTTCGCAGGAGCGTCGTCTTCCCCGTGCCGGTTTTGCCGTCGACGTTAGACGTGCTGGCGGCGGTCCATGGGAGACAACGAGAACGAGTTACTCCCCACCCCAGGCTTCGTGGGAGCCCAATAAATGACCGACGTGTCGTCAGTTCTCTTGTTGGTTCTGATTTTTTCGTCGTTGCTGCTCGGCCATGTACCCGACTGAGCCCCCGCTCCACTGGGATGAATCGTCACAGCCGAACGTCGAGTGCTCTGAGAGCTTCACTCGTGCGGCGGCACCGCCACGATGAACTGGGCACGGTTGATGACCACTCCCAATCCTCGTTGTAGAAGTCGATGAAGGGATAATCGCGACGGCGGCTGGGACCACCTGATGATGCACGACCGCCGAGTCCAAGTCGCAGTTCTAGCGACGGGCTTTTTAGAGAAAGGCGCCCATAGAAAGAATACCAAGGGTGGTTGCAATCAATAGAAACCAAACAATGTATAAGGCGCTCAGCGCGATCAAGATCAAAGCCCGCCGCTCCCGCATTCGCCGAACTAGTAAAATGAACGTCAGCAACAACAGCCCCGCTCCGATGAGTAGCGGGCCGTCGACGGCCAGCATGGCGTAGAGTCGCTCGTGGGTCGTTCCGGTTAGTACACGCTTTGATTCGATCCTCTGTAGGAGGCGGAGCATTGCGAACGACCCGCTGCAGCAAGCGACGAAAATCGTCGCGCCGTAGCAGCCTGCTGCTTGAAAAATGTGTCCCCAAGATGCGCTTTTTGTGCTCGCGCCTCCATAGTAGTCGAACGTCGGGGGACTCTGCATAAGGGCTTCCGGCGAAGACCGCTTATCTTGCGGGCTGCGTGGTCGGGCCTGTCGAAGGTTGAGTTGTGGGCGCGTTCGGATCTTGATAGCTCCACCCGTTGGGGGTCTTTGTCCAGCCCGGGGGAAGCCCGATACCCTCAGCTATGGGATCCGACCATCCCCCGTTAACAAGCTGCGCTAATGCAGCGCCGCTCTCAGTAGCGCAGGCGCACTTCTCCTTGAACCCGTTCGCATACTTCGTGCCCCGGTACACGGGCTTTATTTCACCATCACTGTGAACAATATCATAGCAACTAACGAATTTAGCCGCCGGATTCTGTAGGTTCGTCCATGGATCCCACACGAAGTCGACGTCGCCGGTCACCGTTCCGCCGGGAGGGACTTTCTGCCACCCGGGCGTCACGTAAACCCATTGATCTTGCCCTGTATTGTTGGTGTAGTCCGTGCCGAGCGGGTCAATATTTGTGAGCGGTGCAGTGCCAGCGAACTCGTAGAGGTTTACTCCATCGACGTAGCCGACGGGATCCTGCTGAACCCACCGCCCCAGCGTAGGGCTGTAGTCGCGATTGCGGAAGTGGTAGAGGCCAGTGGCGGCGTCGTAGCGGCCGTCCTGGTGGAGGTAGACCCAGGCGACGTCGCTGGCCCCGTCGGCGTCGGCGGCCCAGTTCGCGTCCAGCACCGTCACCGCCCCGTACGGGTCGTAGAGGTACCGCTCGACCACAGTTCCAGTAGAGTCCGTGATCGCAGTAACATTGAAGTTCGCATCGTGCTGCACGTAGTGCCGCACGTCGCCGCTGGTGGTCGTGGTCTCCGCGTGCAGCCGGGCCACGGCGAAGTCGCCACCGCTTCTTCCGGCGGCCAGGACCTTCCCATCCGTTTGCAGCGCCAGCGCGAAGGCCATCTCATCGGTCGACCCGAAGTCCACCGTCACCTTCCCGTCACCGTCGAAGCTCGTGTCCAGGCTGCCGTTGCTGCTCAGCCGCGCCACCGCGAAGTCGGCGCCGTTGCCCGAGCTGCCCACCAGCACGAGGCGGCCCGAGGAGTCCAGCAGCAGGTCCTCGCCGTAGTCGATCCCGCCGCCGAAGTCGACGTATGCCTTGCCGTCGGTGTCGAAGTTGGTGTCGAGTGAGCCGTCGGAGAGGTAGCGGACGACGGCGAAGTTATAGTTGCCGCTGACGGCCCCGAACCCGGCGACGAGGATGCGGCCGGAGGAGTCGATGACGATCGCGCTGGCGTCGTCGTTGCTCGCACCCAGATCGGTCGTCAGCTTGCCATCCCCGCTGAACGTCGTGTCCAGCGCGCCGCCGGTGGTCAGCCGCATGACCAGCACGTCGCCGGTGCCGGCGTTTGTCTTTCCGGCCACGACCGCCCGGCCAGAGCTATCCAGCGCCAGCTCCAGCCCCTCCTCGGTCCCGCCGAAGTTCTCGCTGCGGTAGCCGCTGGTGCCGTTGTAGGTCGTGTCCAGAGCCCCGGCGGACGTGAAGCGGGCGACGAGGACGTTGCTCCCGGTCCGGCCGGTCACGATGATCTTGCCGTCGCTCTGCACTTCTACGCCGTTGCCGCGATCCGTGCTCGAGCCGTTGAAGTCCTGCTTGCGGTAGCCGTTGGTGTTGAACGTGGTGTCCAGCGATCCGCTGCTCGTGTACCGCGCCACCAGCAGGTCTCCGCCGCTGGAGCCGGTGATGACGATCTTGCCGTCCGACTGGAGCACGAGGTCGCCGAGCTTATCGTTGGTCGCGCCGAAGTTCGTCACCACCATCCCATTGGTGCCGAACGTGGTGTCGAGCGTGCCGTCGGTGTTGAAGCGGGCCAGCGCCACGTCGCCGCCTGTGGACCCGGCGACGACGATCTTGCCGTTAGTCTGGACGATCGCCCGCAGTTCGTCATCGACAGCGCCGGCGTTGATCGTCACTTTTCCGTCGCTGCTGAAGCTCGTGTCGAGCGAGCCGGCGGCCGTCGTCGCGGTCCCGGTGCCGAGCTGGTCGCGCAGGACCATCGCATCGACGTAGACGGGGCTCCAGACGTACTGCGTCTTGGCTGATCCGCTTTCCCGCTCTTCCAACACCTGCCATTGATTGGAGTGGTAAAGGTCACGGGCCGTCCCGCCGCCCGGGGATTCTTTGATCCGCCGGCCCAAGGCGTCGTAGGCGTACGTGGTAGCCGACCCGCCCGAGGGTGTGACGGAGGCGAGACGGTTCCAGGCGTCGTAGGCCATTGTGCGGCCCACGTCGTCGGTCGTGGTGTTGCCATTGGCATCGAAAGCGAGGCTGCTCGACCCCGCTTGCGTCAGTTGGTTCTGCTGGTTGTGGCTGCGGGTCTGATTCGTGCCGTCGGTGCTGACGGCGGACCAGTTGCCCAAGGCGTCCAGCGACCATCCCTGGCTGCGGCTGGGCGTCCCGCTGATCCCGTCCTTCTCCGCGTCGAGCGTGCCGCGGCTGAAACTCGTCAGGCGATCGAGAGGGTCGTAGCCGCTGCCGCCGTGGTACAGTTCGCTCTTCGTCGAGTCGACCAGGTTCTCCTCGTACAGCCGGTTGGAGTTGCGGTCGTAGCCGTAGGCGAAGCGGTCGGCATGGCTGCCGTCGCTGGTGTTGCGCCAGCGCTGGTCCACGACGCGGCCGAACCGGTCAAGGCCCGTGTATTGATCGCCCGCATCGCCATTGCCTTCGGCGCCTTGCTTGATGTACGTCAAATCCACGCCGCCTTGCGGGTGGGCGCGTTTGATGACGGTGCCGAGGCCGAGGTAGCTGTACTCTTCGAGGTGCGTGCCCACCGCGCCAGAACTGTCGTCGGCGAGGAACGAGAGGCGGCTGATGGTGTCATCAAGCCCACTCGAATACTCGTGCCGCACGATCCGGCCGTTGGGATAGGTCACGCTCGTGAGCCGGCTGTGGTTGCCGCCGCTCAGTTCCGTGTAACCGTATTGCACTTTGGGACTGGTTGAAGTGTTCACCGCGCCCGAGTGCTCCTGGTACTCTGTGATGAGTTGACCGAGCCCGTTGTACGCGCGCTGAACCTCGTTCACCACGCCGCCGGTGGAGTTGTAGCTGGTGAACTTCTCCGGCCTGCCCGCCGTGTCGTAGGTGAAGCCGAGCTTGCGGACCGCGCCGTCCACGCCGGTGCCCAACGTCGTCACCTCGTCGCTGGTGAGCCGCCCAAGCACGTCGTAGGTATACCCGTGGACGCTGCCGTTGCGGTCCATGAAATACTTCCGCTCCCCCAACGCGTTCAGCGCGAACGTCTCCTGCTCGCTCGCCGAGGCCGACCCGCTGGACTTGTCAGGATACTGCACGGCCGTCAGCACGTCGTTGCTGTACACGTCATGCGCCCGACGGACTGTGATCGTGCCGGTGGCGGGGGTTGCGGGCGTACCGGTTACCGCGTACGAGAACGTGTTGCTGGTCACGGCGGTAATGACGAACGTGCCGTTGTATTCCGTCTCGGTGGCACCCGTGACGGTGATCGACTCTCCAACGCGGTAGCCGTGGGCTGTCGAGGTAGCCGTGGCCGTACTCGAGCTGCGGGTGATCCCGGAGACGCTCTTATCGGCTTCGCCGTAGACGTACTTCGTCTCCTGAAACGCGCTGCTTGGTAGCACGGCCTTCATCGTCAGGACGTTGCCGCTGCCGGTGTAGGTGTACTCCGTTGTCCGGTCGTCGCCGGCGCTGGATGTGCCGTCAACGTACGCTTCGACGACCTTCGTTGAGCGGCCCAGCATGTCGTACGTGGTGCGGTCTTCAATTGCGTTGGGATCGGTCGCCGTCGACAGCCGGCCGGCGGTGTCATAGGCGTATGTTGTAATCAGATCGTTCGGCGTCACGGTGTATGCGGAGGTCGCGTCGGAGATCAACGTCGACGCGAGTGTGAACCTCTTGGTCGCGCCATCGTATGCTGTCACCAGCGCGCTCTGCCCCGCCCCCGTTCCGCTCGTGATGCTCAACGTGTAGCCAACGAATGACCCCGTCGGCTCCGTTCGGCCCGTATCGATAAGCGTTGTGTAGCTACCCGCACTGCTCGCCGTGCCGCTGACGGAGGCCCGGGATGGCTCTGCGGGCCGCGCGAAGGGGATTCCGCCATTGGTACCGATCGTCACATCAGCAACCAACCGGTCCGAGTCGTCATAGTATGAAGTATTGTGCGACGCCCGCGCCGCTGTGAGCGGCGAGAGGAACGCCAGGACGAAGCCCTGGTTCGACCGTGTGATGCTGGTGTCGGTGGCGTCGACAACACCACTGCGATCGACATCGTACCGAGACGTGACGTCTACGGCACTCGCGCTCTCATTGGAATTGACGCTTGTGACGTCATTGCCGACGACTTCACTGTCCCCGTTCACGTCGCCAATCAAGTTGCCGAAATAGAAGACATCTGGTGTCGCCAAGCCCGTGTTTGCGGTCGCCTTCACAGCAACCTGCACCCATCTCCCCGTAATACTGTCGTCCGCCCAGGTGATCGTGACACGGTCTGAACCGCCAACGCCCGCACCCGCGCGGACGGTGACGCTGACCGGCGTGGGCGCCGCGACCCACGTACTCGGATCGTTGTTGTTGCCAATCTTGAACTCGAAGTCCGAGGCCGACAGGCTGCCGCCGTTGGCCAAGCCTTTGACGTCGACCATGATGCCGTTGATGCCGCGACTGTACGTGGTGAAGTTCGCGAAGCTGCGCGATTTTCCGGGCAGCAGCGCAGTTTTGTCTGCGGCGATGGCCGCGTCATCTGACGAGTTCGCCGCGGTGTCGTTCCCATCGAACGAGCTGTTGTTGTAAAAGATGTGCCGACCAACGACGCGAGGTCCGTGCAGGGTCGCGCCGGGGAGTTCGCCTGTACCCGTATAGTCGTGGGCGCGCTGTTTTGAGATCGTATGGACGAGGTTGCCGTTGCCGTCGTAGGCGTACTCGGTCTGCTCCAGCACCATATCATTAGTGGCGTCGTCGGCGTCCCCGTAGACGGTGTCACCGCCGCCATCGGTTGCATAGCTTTTGATCGTCCGACCCGCGCCGTCGTAGGCCATCTTCATGACCAGCCCACCCGGCTGAGCGCTCTTGATGATGTTCCCGCGGCGGTCGTACCAGTAGTCCGTGGCCAGCCCGCCGCTGGTGGTGGCGCCGGTAGACTGGTTGACGCTGTGCACGGTGCTGCGGAACAGCCGGCCCTGCTCGTCATACTCCATGCTCGTCTTGGCCCGGCGGTTGCCGTCGGCGATCCGGTCGGGGACCCCGTCCGCATCGTTGACATCCAGAGCATCGGGAATGCCGTCGTTGTCGCCGTCGCCGACGCGCACGTCATCCCCGTCGTAACGTTCCTCGGCTGTGAATTGCCCGAGGTTGTCCAGCGTGCGGTAAGTGATCTGCCGCTGGGTGTCGAGCGAGGTCGACTCGCTGGCCCCGACCCCCTGCTTAGCGGAGACGAACCGGTTGCGCCAGTCGTAGTGATACGTCGCGACACGTTCGTCGGCGGCGAAGTACACCGAGGTGCTGTCCGGGGCGACCGCAAGCGCAGGCGAGAGCGTGAACGTCTTCGTCGTCCCGTTGAAGCCGGTCACGTTGGCGGACTGGCCCGCCCCCGTCCCCGCGACGATGTAGAGCGTGCGCCCAACGAACGCGCCCGTTGCCTCCGTACGTCCGGTGTCGACCAGCGTCGTGGTGGTGCCACCGGTGGCCTTCCCGCGCGCCGCGGCGGTGAACGAGGCGGTCTGCGTCAGGTTCCCGTCGCCGCCGTCCGCGTTGCCGTCGTATTGGTGCATCGCGACCGGGACGAGGTTAAATTCCGAGTTCGAGATGGTCGCGAGCGACCAGAACGTCTCGCCGTCACCGAGGTTATCGTCCTTGTCGTCGGTGCCGACCCAGGTGCTCGTCATCAATCCCCGTGCGTCGTAAAGCGTGCGCGTAATCGTGCCCCCCGCCGTCTCGGTCCGCTTGAGCCGTCCGCGGCCGTCGTAGTCGATGAAGGTGCGATGGTAGTTGCCGGACGAACTGTTGTTGCTCCCCGACCCGAGCACCGCGGCCGACTGCGAGTATGTGACGCCCGCCAACGAGAAGTAGGCGTCGGTCTTGACAACCTGGTCGGCGTTGTTGGTCAGGCTGCGCGTTAGCCACTGGATGTTCGCTGCGGTGATGTCGTCATCGGTCCGGCTGGTGTCGTCTTGGCCCGTAGGCCCGCCTGCGGCGTCCACCGGGATGTGGCCCGGCGCGAACGCCAGGGTCTCGGCGTATACCCGGCCATCACCATCGGCGTCCGGTGTTCCCTGCCGATACTCCCGCGTCACCTCGACCGGCCCAGTCGTCGTATTCGTCGCCGACTGCCAGCCGCGGTAGACGCGGACTTCACGGTCGGCGTCTTGATAGACGGTGTAGGTGACGTTGTCGTTGGGGTCGGTGAGCTTCGTAGTGCGTCCGAGGCCATCCACCTCCATCGCCGTGACCAGGTGCAGCCCGCCGCCGCTTGGGGTCGTCCAGCCCGAGGGCTCATCGGCGGTCGTCGCGGTGTTCACGTCGGCGATGTGCTCGATGACACCGCCGGTATCGGCGTCATACTTCATGTGGGTGATGAACCCGTCGCCGTCCTTGTGCCAGGTGACGCGGCCGTAGATGTCGAAGAAGCTGGTTTCCGTGTCGGCGGAATTGGGGCCGTTCTGCGCCGTGGTGACGCTGGGGTATTCGACCGTCATCGACTGCATTTGGGCGGAGTTTCCCACCCACGTGTAGGAATACTGTGTGACTTGTGCGTTGCCTGTATCCGTGTGCGGCTCGGCCGGATTGTCGCCGTGACGATAGACGGTGTAACTGGCCAGCGGATACGCAAGTGTGTCATCCGCTGTTGACAGGGTCCCGTCGAGGCCAGCGCCTGTACGGCTGAGATATTCGTGCTTCGCGATCAGGGCAATCTTCTCGGCTTTGATTGTGCCGGTGGCCGTCGTGGGCGCCGACGTGCTCACCGCAAAGGAGAACGTGTCGGTCGTGACGGCGGTGACGACGAACGAGCCGTTGTAGAGGCTGCTCGCGGTGTCCGCACCGCGGACTTCGACGATGTCGCCCACGCTGTAGCCGTGGGCGCTAACGGTCGCGGTGGCGGTGCCGCTGGACTGCGTGAGGCTGCTGACGGACTTCTGGTTACCTTGCTCGCCCCGTCGAATGCCGCGATACCAAATGTACCCGTCAACGCCGCCGGCCACGCTCGCCGTCGCTGTCGTGGCGTTGTAGTAGCCGGTGACTTCGATCAAGCCCGTCGAGTCGTTCAGGTTCGCGTAGGACGTACCATTGAAGCCGACAAGATCCAGATTGCTCTCGAACCCGGACCCGTCAGCCGCGGTGGGCGAAGTTGGCGGGACATATTGCGCCACGGCCGAAGGATGCGCCCTTAGCAGAAGCCGACCATCTTCGTCGTAGCGGAAATACGTGGAGTAGACCTTGTCGTCTGAGGTCGAGCTGGTTCCGTTGGCGTCCACCAGCACCGAGAGCATCGGCAGACCGACCTCGTTCGTGTAGACGATGCTGCGGTCGTTGTCGGTCCAGTCGGAGAGCGTCGTGTCCGGCAGGTATTCGGTCGTCCGCATCCGCCAGACGTTGTAGTCGATCTTGTTGAAGCCAATCGTGCCACTTGAATCGATACCGGACTCCGTGCCCGGCGGATTGTAATTCGCGGCGTAGTCGATCTTGGACGTGCCTTGCCCCCCGGTGCAGGTGGAGCATCCGGCGCCCTGCGCGATCTCCTTTGTGACCCGGTAGCGCGTTCCCAGCCGATAGCCGGTGCGCCACGACCAGTTGTCGCCCGCCCCGGTCCCGAAGTGGTCCGCCCACCGCTCGTACTCGAAATAGTTATTGACGTACGGCTCGATCGCGCCGTCCGAAGCGGATTCGTAGCTCGTCACCGCGGCCGCGAGGCGGTCGAACGACGCACCCTTCGTCACTGACTTCAGGCCGCTCTGAACGAAAATGTTGTATGAGTCGGGATTGTTTGGGTCGTAGCCGTAGGCAGGATTGACCGGTGCGGGCCCGCCCGTCGTGGCGTGCTGGTTCGTCGGCCCCTTCGAGATCACGAGCGCATCACCCTCTCCCGTGAACTTGTAGTAACGGTAGTAGCTCGTGTCGATCGTCGCGCCCGATGCATCCTTCACCTCCGCGAGCTTGAGGTCGCCGAGGCGACCATGGGGGTCGTTATCTCCATTCGGAGTGTTCGCGCCGCTGGCCTCGTCGTCGATGCCCCAACTCGCCCCTTCGGGCACTCGGCCGGTGTAGTAGGTGTAATCCACCCGCCGGACCGTCGACCAGTTGGTACCGCCATTGTCGCTCCGCTCGAGCGTGACGCGGGCGATCAGCTTGGGCTCGCTGCCGGAAGGAACTAAGAGCTCCTAACAAAACCTGTCATGCAAGCAGTTCAGACAGATCAATGCACAGGCCAAGGCGACGAACGCCTCGTGGATGTCGTCACGCCGGTCGTAGCGGAGCTTGAGGTGCCGATTCTGGTGCACCCAGCTCTCG
>DASYWJ010000009.1:0-19471 GCA_035936155.1 Tepidisphaeraceae bacterium
CAAGCCGGTGCCGCCGCCTTCGGCGAGGGCGACGCCGGGCGCGGGCTAACCCGCCGCTGGAGCGGACCGGCCGCGAGAGGTAGATTGTCGTTCGCGCGCCGGTTGTGCGGCCGGCCGCTCAACGGCCTCACGTTATGCGGCTCGTGTGCAGTGCTCGCGGGGTGCGAATTGCATCGCCCTGAACCCGTCATTGATTACGCGGGGCCGCGCGACCAGGAGGAACGGCCGCTGTACTGGTCACTCCCGCTCGCGCTCCTCGCCGCGGCGCTGTCATTGCCTCTCACGGTTCATAACTTGGTCGACATGATCGAGCCGGTGATCGTGTGGATGTGGCTCGCCGTCACGGTCGGCTGCTATGGTGGTGCGGTGAGCTCGGGGCTCGCCGCACTTGTCGCCGCGCGGCGTGCGCCGTCCGCACGTGCTGGCCTGTTCATCGCGCTGGCGCTGTTGCCGGCGGTACTTGTGCGAAACACGCTCTTCGCCGGCTGGTTCGTCTTCCGCGGCTTCCCGTGAAGCCGCATAACCCGCCAATGCAGCGGACCGCCACGGCGTCAAGCGGCGCAGTAGAATGAAGGGTCGCGGGCGCCGTGGCGGCCGCTGATCGGCCTCACGTTATCGAGCATGGACGCCGAACCGCTTACGACCATTGAGTACGCATCCGGGACGACAATCCGCAAGCGGCGTCGACTGCGCTGGCTGGCGGTCTTGTTTGTAGCGGTTGGGGCGTACGTGGGGCCTTACCTTGTGCTGCGTGCCTTCGTCGAGCCTGCAGTGAATCTAGCGTTCTTCGTTTATCCCGGCTCCGCGACGGTCGACGAATGCTGTTACTACGGCTTCTGGCCGCTGTATAAGGCCGACCGCTTCCTTACGGGTCGAAAGCACAATTTGGATCGAACGCACGTTGTGTATACGGGGCTGTGAGTGCTCGATAACCACACACTGCACTGGACCGGGGCCACGACGGTCGTTGTAATTCTGAACGCCGGTCGTCGGCCCCGGCCAGTGAATGTTGATCCGTTATCCACGCATGATCGCTTTCGAAGTCAGGCTCAATGGCAAGCGCATCTGCATCGCCGGTGCGGAGGACCTGGCCGTCTTGTCGGCGCATGTAACCGCCAGCGGCAAGCTGGGCGCGAACACCGTCCCCGCTCGGTCCGACGATACGGACGGTGAGGTCTTCTATTCGGTCGGGGGTTTGACTGCACGGCCCGATCCGGACAAGGACGTGCATGTGCGATGGAAGTCGACAAGTCCTCTTCGCGTTGGTGATGTCATCCAAGTGAAGGTACTCAAGGTGAAGAAAGCGGACCGCGCGAAGTCGCGTACGAAGGCCATTCGGAAGCGTGAATAACCAGCCGTTGGAGCGGACCGGGCGGGCGTCGCGGTCCTCGTAACCCGTGAGCCGGTCGTCCGCCCGCCCGGCCGCTCAACGTCGATCCGTTATGCCGCGGGAGGGATCGCCTCACGATGAACGATCCGGTCATGCTTTTCGTCGCGGTCTCGCTCGCGCCCGACTTTGGGACGGTCGACGCGTTGCTGGAGAAGCTGTACGCCTTGTTCCCGCGGGCAGACGGCTTCCGCCGCCCGAAACACACGTTCGAACCCTCGGGTGAGGAGACCAGGGCCAAGCTAGCGATGTTGAACGCGACGCCGGACGTTCTCGCGAGCGTGCCGGATCGGCCCGGCAGTGTCTTCTTCACGGCGCAGACCCACGGGGATCAGTTCGTCGGGATCTCCGCCGTGTTTTCGCGCCAGGAGCCGGTTCGTCGGCTCGTGGCCAAGGTGCACGGCGCGGGCGACGTCGACACCGTCCTGCGGCGTTTGCAGGACGTTCCCGGCTGGGAGCTGCGCCCGTCGGATTACGCCGACTTCAAGGCAACTCACGGCGTCCGCTAGGCGGCCACCCGGCCCGCGGCATAACCAGCCGTTGCAGCGGACCGGGCGGGCGTCGCGGTCCCCGTGATTCGAGAGCGCGTCCGGTGCCCGCCCGGCCGCTGAACGTCGGTCCGTTATGCAGCAGAGGCAGCCGTGTGGCGTAGCGCCACTTACTTCTTTGTCGCCCTCATGATCCTGTCACCTATCGTGACAGAGATTCTCCGCTCGATCGTGCACCGGAGGAGAGAACGTCGCGAGGGGATCGGCGGGACGCAGGACATCGCCATGTGGGGAACGTTCATTGGCCTCGGCTGCATCTTGGGCGCCGGGGTGTCGGCCCTTGGTTGGTACCTCACGCACTGACGGCGGGCGGCTGCTGCATAACCCGCCGCTGGAGCGGACCGCCGCGGCGGTATACTTCCCTTGCGGCCGAGCGTCGCGCGTGCGCCGCCGCGGTCCGCTCAACCGCCTTACGTTATGCCCTCTCATCGGATCAACCGCCCTCCGCCCATGCGGCTGCCGAGCGACCCGTGATCTCCACGCCGGGACGCGACTGGCTCACAATCGTCGCGTTCTTGACGAGCATAGGCGTCGCCGCAAAAGCGCTACTGGTCTCGGACGGGATCATCTGGGATGAGAAGGCGACGGTGGTCTTGATGCTCGCGCTCGCGGCGGGGTTGAACGTGTGGTCTGTCGTCGTCAACATAAGGCGGAGCAACGCTGGCGGCATCCTTGCCAACCTCTTGTCGCTGTTCCTGCTGGCGTTTGGTTTCATCCTCGCGGCTCATGGTTGGCGCTGATCGACAACGGGGCATAACCCGCCGATGCAGCGGACCGCCACGGCGTCAAGCGGGGCAGTAGAATGAACCGGCGCGGTCGCCGTGGCGGCCGCTGATTGGCCTTACGTTATGCGGCGGGGCGTCGCGCGAGTCGCGGAATACATACGTTCTATGACAAAGCAGCAGGTCACGAAACGCGTCGCTGCCGTCGCCTTGCTCGCCGCCGCGTTTTGCGCCGCGAGCCTCGCGATCGCGGGCTTTTGGCACATGCACAGCGTCGAACTGCGCGTGGGCGAGCACTCATTCGGCGCTGCGAGTTTCAGCGGCTCGCTCTACGCCGCCTACGAGGTCCAACCCGGCGCGAGTGGCTCGAGTGCTTCCGTCGCCGCCGATGCCCCGATCGCCCCCGAGGGCCGCGGTGCCCTCGGCTTTCGGTGGGGCATCTGGCCTGGCGTGTACTTCGTCGGACTGCCCGCGCCTCTCGTCGCTGTCCTCTTCGCCGCTGCAGGAACCTGGCTCTGGCGGCGCAGCCGCGCAGCTGAACCGGGGCGGTGCCCCCGGTGCGACTACGACCTTCGGGCCACGCCCGACCGCTGTCCGGAGTGTGGTGCGGTACCCATGTCCACACCGCAAACCGCCGCATAACCCGCCAATGCAGCGGACCAGCGGGAACGGTATCTTCAATTCGTCGGCCGGTCGTGGGCCGGCCGCTGATCGGCCTCACGTTAGCTCGCCCTGAACACCGTGAAGTATCGAGACCGACTGCGCGTGTGGGAGTCCGGCTACGGCCGTTCGGACGGCTGGGACGTTGAACTCGACGGAAAGCCCGTCGCGTTCATGGATGAGCCGCAGTGGGAGGAGATGTTCTGGGTAAGTTATCGCCTGACCCCAACCACGGACGATCCGAGCCTGAAGGAGCGACTGCTGTCGGAGTCGTTTTGGGGCGCGAACAGCGACGAATGGTCGAAACTCGTCTTCCGAAGCCGAGCAACCGGTTTGGTCGCCGAGAACGCATTTCCTTCGATCAAGCCGTTTGTCGGCCCGCAGCGCGTGAACATGCGGGCGCTGTACATCGCCATAGGCCATCCGTTCCCGTGGGACTGGATCGTACTTAAGGTTCGGTCGCTCATGCGGCGGTCGGCCCGGGCGAGCTAACCCAACATTGCACTGGACCGGCCCGGCGGAACGGTCCTCGTGATTCCGAAAGCTGGTTGGTGCCGGGCTCTGCCAGTGAATGTCAGTCCGTTATGCGTCATGGGCCTCTTTGCCTCCATCTCGAAGCTCATGCAGCCGAAGGAGCACCGCATCCGCAAGTGGTGCCCGCGGTGCGGCGAACAACTGATCGCGCGAAAGTTCTCCCGCTGGGAATACAACGAGGCGGGCGAACGAACGTGCCACAGCTATGGCATGGAAGCGCTCTGCCCCCGGTGCGGCGAATGCACGGTCGATGACCCGTTCGTGCCCACGAACAACAACCCGCCCCAGACCGTCCGCCCATACCGCGAGGGATGGGTGCAATGCCCGTGCTGCGGCTGGAAGTTTGCGCTGTACGACAAGAGCTACTGGGACGGCGAGAAGCACAGAAAATGCGGTCAGCGGCTGGTCATCGATGACGCATAACCCGCCAATGCACCGGACCGGGCCGGCGGTATAGTTTTCAATGCACCGGACCGGGCCGGCGGTATAGTTTTCAATGCACCGGACCGGTCCGGCGGTATAGTTTTTTTCGGTCGAGCGCGGCTCGGGTGCCGGCTCGGCGACTGATCGGCCTCACGTTATGCGGCGAAGCGATGCACCACCCCTGGATTACGGAGCGACCGCCGCTGACTTCCAACTTTCGCGGCGGTTGGTGATCGTCGCGACTGCGCTCGCAGTCATCGTGACGGCATGCGTAGGAATCGTGCGGTTGTTGCCGCGGCTGTTGCCAGCGCCTACCACCGACCTCAAAGCTATGGTGACAAACGTCGGTAGAGAGAATATGCGAGACATTCGGGTCACCGTTACCGGGCGCAGCTATCCTCTCGGTGACCTCTCCGTCAAAGAAACGAGGGCGATAGGAGTTGATCCGACGAGCGAGTCCCACATTGTGCTGACGTACCTGGACGAGGGCGGAAGATCGCAACAACTGCTGGTGGACTATTACTTTGAGCCGAGAGATTCGGGCACAATCGCAGTGGACGTGGCGGACGGGAAGGTCGTGCGGGTTCAGCAGCGTATCGATAAGACGCCAGCCTGCCGCCTAACCCGCCGATGCAGCGGACCGGCGGCGAGCGTAGCCTGTAGCTCGCCAGCCGGTTGTGCGCCGGCCGCTGATCGGCCCCACGTTATGCGGCAGGAGATTGAGCACTGCATTCCGGCTGCTGCTTCTGTTAGCGACGCTTGGCCTCCCCGCCTGCGAGGCCCAGCCCGTACGGCTCGCGGCGGCGCTGGTCCGGGGTCGGACTCATCCGGACAATACGCTAGAACCTTTTCCGCAACATTTCACGCGCCGCAGCGTCTAACCAAATGGCAGACCACGTCAGGAACAGGAGCGATCATGACACATGTGCGATGTATCATCGCCGCAGCATTGCTGTCGTCCGTCGTTGCGACAGTTGTCCGCGCCGCGCCTGCGACGCAGCCGGCGGATCTGGAAAAGGAGAACGCGGCGCTGAAGGAGCGGATCGAGAAGCTGGAGGCGCGGGTGAAGACGCTGGAGCGCCAGCTACGCGACGCCCGCGCCGGTCGTGGCCCGTTCATTCTTCCCGCGCCGACGCCGGCGCCGCGGCGCGCGCCGGAGTCGCCATTCATGCCGTCTCCGCGCATGTGGACTCCCGCGCCGCGCGAAGGCTGGGTCGAGCGCGAGATCAACGGCATCCGCTTCTTCCTCGTCCCCTTGAAGGACCAATGATTCACGCCAGCGCGTTTAGGATCTGGCAACCCTGTCGCAGCTTCTCGTCCGCCGTCGCGTAGCTGATGCGGAAGTTGGAAGCCGCCTCGCAACTACAAGTAAATGAGCTCGTCGGCTCCTGGCGCGCCATCACCGAAGCGCGCGGTGGCCGACGCATCGGCACATCATCGTCATCGACGGAGGCTGAAACGAGATAAGTCGAAGCGCATATCGGATCGGTCCAAGTCAGACACCAAAGCACGTCAACATGAGGATTCGGGGCGACAAGGTTGTGGAGGATCGCCCCGGCATACAGAAGATTGACGAAGGTCGGCTCCGCTTCGCCTTCAGCGTCGACGGGAGCCCTCGACCCACAACGTTCGACGATCCCGACGCACTCATCTTGAAAAGGGTTGAGATTCGGTAGCGCGAAATGCCGCATAACCCCGCCGCTGCTGGTGCCGTGCGGGCCCGCTGATGAGAAGGAGAATTGTTGCGGGCGGCGGCGGCAAAAAAAATTTAGCGCGCGCCCTGGTGCCTATCTGTGGGGGCGTCTTCGCCGATAGTGTCTTGCCGTTTCGGCGATGCAACGCGGCTGCAACCGCCGACGACTCCAAGGCTTTGCGGCAACCCTGCCGGCACGGCGCCAGCTAGTGCCCACGTGTGCGCTATCGTCGATTTGCGCGCGCACAACGCTATCCCCTCACTTTACGCTCCGTGTCGCCGTTTAATGCATCGTGTCGCGTTGCGCGGGTCCGTCGACCTCTGCCGGCACCGCAGCGGCGGGCCTCGGCGTTCCACAACGTGGCCCACACAGCTGATCTGCCATGGCCCGCCAGGCGCAAAGGGGCGCAGTATTCGATGTACTTCCACTGGCGCGCGGTGCCCCACCCCGTCCCCTTCCCTGTCTTAGCCGAGCAGGTGGAACGTCTTACGCGTCTAGCCCCGACAGCCGACCATTGAAGTCTTGCATCGGCAGTCTGGAGACGACATGAACGACCCCACGATCCTCCTTACATCCGCCCAGGTCGCGGACCTGCTCGGTACCAGCGTCCGCACCGTTGAGCGGCTCGTTCGCGCGAAAAAGCTACCTCCGCCGCTGAAACTAGGCCGCGCGAGCCGGTGGCGACGCGAACAGCTCGTCGCTGCACTGGCTCGCCTTCAAGCTGACGACACCGCGGCCGACCCCGCGCCGGCGGCTGCTGAGCTGGTTGTCCAGGAGGAAATGTGAGCTGACTGTTCAAGTGACATAGCCCCGGCCGCACCCCAGCGCGAGGACACGGCCGGATTGGATACACGTCTGGACGCACGCACGCGTACGACGCGATGCGGAAGATCCCGCCCCGACGGCATGTACTACCGCCGCGACGTCGGCAGGCAGGCGGTGAGCAACGCTCAACCTCAACGCCGCCCGGTCCCGCTTCGCGCTCGAATATGCTGCCTCCTGACCGCTAAATCGTCAGCGTTGCCAGGTTGCTGTCGGTCGAATCGCCGGCGGCGTTGTAGGCCGTGAGCTTGAAGTACCAAGTCCCGGTGGCGAGCGAGCCGCTCGTGTACTGCATCGTCTTGCCCGTGCCGGCGCTGGCGCCGAGGGTGGCCATGAGCGTCCAGGTCACGCCATCGCGGCTGGACCAGATGTGGAAGCCGTGCTCGTTGGAGGCGTTGTCAAGCCAGGAAAGCTTCGCCTTGTTCTTCTGCGTTACAGATGCCGTGAGACTGCTGGGAGCTGCCGGGACGTTGCTGGCCGCCTGAGTGGTGGCGCTGGCGGTGTTGGAGTAGGCCGAGTCGCCGACCGCATTGTAGGCGCGCACCCGGTATTGGTAGGTCGTGCTGGCGCTTAAGCCGCTGCTGGCATAGCCGGTGACGCCAACTTCGACGGTGGCGATCTGGGTGAAGTTGATCCCGTCGGTGCTCCGCTCGATCTTGAAGCCGTCTTCGTTGGAGCTGTTGTCGGTCCAGGCGAGGTTGATCTGGCTGGAAGAAGCGGCGGTGGCGGTGAGGCTGCTGGGTGCCACCGGGGCCGAGACGATCGTCACCGAGGCCATGTCGGAGATTGATCCCATGGCCGCCTGTACGGTGGCCGAGCCGGTGGTGCTTGGGGCGGTGTACAGACCGCTGGTGCTGACGGTTCCGCCGCCGCTGGTCACGCTCCAGGTGAAGGTCGGCTGGGTGCTCATGGACACGCCGAACTGGTCATAGCCTGTGGCGGTGAACTGCTGGGATCCATTGGTGGCGACGCTGGCGGTGCCCGGCGTCACGTCCACGCTCGTCAGCGTCTGGTTCACCGTCACGTTGACGCTGCTAGCTGTCGTGAGGCCACCGGAGTCGGTGATGGTGGCCGTGAAGATGTAGCTCCCGGCTCTGGAGAAGGTCGCGGTGCTGTTTTTGGCGGCGTTGGTGCCGTTTATCGAATAGGTCACCGCTGCCGGACCGGTAGCGCTCCAGGTATAGGTGAGGCTGGCCTCGCCCGCGTCATCGGCGCCGAGGACAGAGAGATTGGTCGCGGTGCCGGTGGCGGGGTTGGCACTGGCGCTGGCGGGTGTCGCCACCGTGGGCGCGGCGTTGGTTCCTCCTGGCGTGGTGGCGCTGGCCTGGTTGGAGTTGAGGCTACCGCCCGCCGCGTTCACCGCGGTGACGAAGTAGTAATAGGTCGCGCCGCCGGTGACGCCGGTGTCGGCGTAGCTGGTGGTGGTTACGTCGGTGGCAATGGTGGTGAATGGTCCGCTTGCGCTGGTCGAGCGCTTGACGTTGTAGCCGGTCGCGCCGGCGCTGGCGGTCCACGTCAAATCAATTCGAGTTGAGGACGCAGCCGTGGCTGCCAAGTTCGTCGGCGCCGGCGCCGGCATCACCATCCCCTCGCCGAGGAAGAAGCTGGTGTGCGGCGGCTGGTTGTATCCGACGTTCTGCCACGCCAGCGACATGCGGTACTGCGAGTCGTGCACCAGCGTGTCCAGGCGCCGGGTGGAGGCGATCGTCGTGGAGTAGATGTCTAAAGCGGTGTTGTCGCTCCGGCGCCAGATGACCTCCTCGCGCCAGTCGCCGAAGATGTCGCCGCTGAGGCAGGCGTTGCTCTTGGTGCTGTTGTTCGAACTCACGCCCGGCGGCCAAGTGTTTGAGCTGGCGGGGTCGAGGTCGAAGTTAAAACGTCCCCCGATCCCGTTGGTGATCCGCCAGTCCGAGATCGTCGTTCCATCCAGCAGCTCGCGCAGCGGATCGGCGTCCCACCATACGCCGGAGTTGATGAACATGTTGCTCGGCTTGTCCTGGATGCGCGTGCCGCTGACGTTGTAGATGCCCAGGTCAGCGCTGGTCCACATCTCAGAGCCTGCATAGCGCGGGTCGATGTCGAAGGCGTTGCCCCGGCCGACATCGGAGTTGTTGCCCGAGATGCCCTGGAGCATTGTACCGGTGGAGGCGTCGTAGTAGCTCCCACCGTAGGCGCCGTAGGCGCTGGGACTCTCGTGAACGCTGAAGACCTCCAGCCCGGCGCGCCCCGGGTCCATGTCGGAAACGTGCATCGCGTCGCCGTGACCCAGGCCGGTGCTGTAGCGTCCCGCGCCGTTATCGTCGATGGTCATGGCGCCGAAGACGATCTCGTCCTTGCCGTCACCGTCCACGTCGGCGGCGGTGAGGTTGTGATTGCCCTGACCCGAGTAAGCGTTATTCCCGGTGGCCTTGCTGTCGAATGTCCAGCGGTGGGTGAGTTGCGTATTTCGATAGTCCCAGGCCACAAGCACCGACTTGTCGTAATACCCGCGGGTCATCACCAAGCTCGGATGCACCCCGTCGAGGTAGGCCACCGTCGCGAGGAAACGGTCCACGCGGTTGCCGTACGTGTCGCCCCAGTCGGCCACGTTTCCGCGGGCAGGGAGATAGTTGGTCGTCGCCATCGCCGCGCCGGTCTGGCCGTTAAAGATCGTCAGGTACTCCGGCCCCGAGAGAATCCGACCGGCCGAGTTCCGCCAGTCCGCAGTGGCGCTGCCGATGACGGTTCCCAATCCATCGCGCGTGCCGTCGGCGGTCTTCATGGCGATTTCTGATTTGCCGTCGCCGTCGAGGTCGTAAACGATGAATTGGGTGTAGTGCGCGCCCGAGCGGATGTTAATCCCGAGGTCGATCCGCCACATGCGCGTCCCGTCGAGCTTGTACGCGTCAATGATCTGATTTCCGGTATAACCGTCGTTCGCGTTGTCCTTGGAGTTGGACGGGTCCCACTTGACGATGAACTCATAGTCCCCGTTGCCATCGAGGTCACCGATGCTGGTATCGTTGGCGCTGTAAGTGTATGCCACGCCATCGGACGTGGTCCCGCCCGGCGGGATCTGAAGCGGGACGCGGAGGAACTGCTGCGCCGGCGCGTTCGCCGGCAGCGTGAACGTCTCGCTCGCCGCCTGCTCCACCCCGTCGACCACCGGCCGCACGAAATAGGCGTTGTTCTGCGCCGTGTCCACGCTGGTGTTGAGGAAGTCGGTCGTCGTACCCAGCGGGGAGGAATTCACCTTCACCGCGGCCGCTCCGCCGGTGGAGCGATACAGGTTGAAGGTGACGTCGTCCGGGTCGGTCGCCAGCTGGCGCCAGCCGACGTAGACCTGTCCGCTCCCCTTGTTCATGGCGATCACACCACGGTTGAGCGTCTCCATCTCACGGCCGTCGATGATGGAGACGCTGAGCAGCCGGCGGTCTTCCAATGGCTCGACGATTGGATTCACCGCGGCTGAGCGTTTGCTGATATTGCCCGTGCACGACTGCGTACGGAAGATGCGGCGGAACATGCCTGGTACCTCCGAGAGGGGAGCTTTCAACCCGTAGGCGCAACGCGACCGATGGACCAGTCCATGGCCCGCTATTGCTCCGTGAAGAGAACGACAAAGAGAACGACGTTCCGAGGGGTACGCGCCCGTGCGTTTCACGGGCGCGTACGCGCCGCACGATCAGGCTGAGCTGCCACGGGCAGAAATCGTGTGCAGCAGGGTCCAGCTTGGCGGTCCGTCAGACGAGAGGAAGGCGTGAGACATGATTCGTCCTCCGCTAGAGGATTTACTACCGGCCCCCTGTTTTTTCACTCCGCTCGAACAAAGACAGCTCGTGACGTGAGTCAGCACCCGGTTAACCGTTATGGGTACGGATTGCAGGTGGGCCGGGACTCGCAGCAAATATCCTCGACAACGCAGAGGGTCAACTGCCGAAAGAGCCAACGTCTGCGACGGCCAACTTAACGCGATCTTTGGGAAGGCGTCAAGAGAAATTTTCATCCATTATCATAGATTCCCGCGATTTCCCACAAGCCGATCTGGCGCAAAAAGTGCCGCGATGGACTCAGCCGATCCCATATCTCCTCCGGATTCCCACGGGACGCGACCCGGTGGAGCTGGGCTGCTGTACGAGCGCTGCACTCTCGGCGGGCGAAGCTGGAGTTCGCCGCCTGCTTCGCGTCGGCCGCCTGAGAAACCACGCCCTCTACATTTCCTGCCTCCACGCCCGGTGGGGGAAAACGTAACCGCGCCGTAGACCTCCGCCGCCAGTGGAAGTTCGCTTCCCCGCGTTGTGCTCACCGCCCCCCGCGTGCGCGATTGCAGTAGCGGTGAGCCAGCCGGGCATTTTCCGGGACTGTGGCGCCGCCCCGCCAGTAATGCTCAACGTGGTCAAGCTCGGCGTCGTCGAGGTCGTGAATCCGCTGCCCGCAGATCTGGCAGGTCGGGTTCGCATCGAACTGGCGTTTCTTGTCCTCGGCGCTGAAGCTCCGGCCTTCACGGGCCGGGACCGTCACGAGCCTCCGCAGCGCCTCATCTACGGCGCGCGTTCGATAGGTCATGTGTTCCGGCTTGTCGGTAGCAGAGGTCAGCGACGCCATGAATTGCTCATCCGTCGTCATCAGGTGTAGCAGTTCTTCCCGCACCGCGTCGACGATCGGCACGATCTGGCGCTTCTTGTAGCTGCTCAAGGCGAACAGGAGTGAGTCCCACAGCCCGACATGGATTTTTTCCGACCACGAACCATTCGGCCGGCCGTCGCTGCCCGGGTTGAATCGTCGGAACGCGCGGTCGCCGAAGATGAGCCGCGCCGTTTCCAGTGATTCCTCGAACGTCTGCCGCATCGTGTCCAGCTCCTGCTGTGGCAGGAAGCGGTTGCGTTCCAACTCCTGGTTGAGCAGTTGCTTCATGTTGCCGCGCCGACGGAAAGGCGTCACCCGCAGCAGCGCGAAGAACCGGAGCACGAGCTGGCAGTCCGCGAAGCGCGCGTGAGGGCGCTGCTGACCCATCACCTTGAGCATCAGTGGAGTCGCAGCGATCTGCTTGAGAAGCTCGTTGTACGGGCCGCGGAACATGGCGTTCCGCAGCTCCTGGTCGGCGAGCCTTTCCGAGCCCATGTTGATCCGGGCAAATACTTCATAGCGCACGTCGCGGTCCGAGTCGGCGGTGATGACGATGGTGGCGAGGTCTGCGGCCATTAGCTTGTTCTGGTGCGTGCGCTCGAGCTCCTTGAACGTCTTGCCGTTCAGCTCCGTGAGCACCTGGAGACTCGTAAGTCTGAACTCTCCGCCGTCAGGGAACCGTCCGGTGATGAACGCGTGAATGCTCGTGAGGCGCTGCTGGCCGTCCACCACGACTTGCCTGCCGTCTGGTTCCTCTGCCAAATAGTGCACCGGAAGCGGGATGTTGAGCAGCAGCGACTCGATGAGCCGGCTCGCCTTCTTCCGCGGCCACACATATTGCCGCTGAAACTCCGGCCGCAGTTCGACGATGTTGCGCGTGATCCAGTTCACCACCGTTTCCACCGCCACGTCCTTTTTGACGGTGATGACGCGGCGCCGATCTGGTGTGATGTCAAGCGGCGCTTCGTCCCCCGGGCCTTCGGTCAACGATTCATCCGCCTCCTTTGGTTTGGAGGTCGTGACGGGTATGCCTTGGGCGACCGGCCGCGCGCTTCCATTTGCGCGAACGCGCAGCCGCTGAAGGGCGCGCTCGAGCTGCTCGTCGTCCCGAATCGTCATCCGGAGGGCCGGCATCCCTCGACGAAGCGTTGGAGCTTGGGCATACGTGAAACTGCTGCGGCCTTCATCGGCGCCGTAGAACTCGTCGGGCGGTTTGACTTCACCGCCGTCCCACGTCATCCACACGATGGCTTTCTTCGGCGACCCTCGACGCTCGAGGACCACATCCAAGCCGTCGCTAATGTTCCAGCGGTACGCCAACGGAGGGGCGTAGTGCGGGTCTCCAAGGGTCTGGACAAGACGCGCATAAGTCTGTGTCTTCACGACCGCCTCCATCGTTCTGTTGGCGATAGCCTACAGCACAATCGTGGATGGATTCAAGCAGTTGGCAAGTGCTATTGGTTCGGCTGGCGCTCTACGCGGGCGATGACCTTGGAGGCACGCACTCCGAGGGCAGTGCATAGCCGGAGCAGTCGGTCAACGGAGGGGGAGGCTTTTCCACGCTCAATCTCAGAGATGTACGCGCGATCCATCTTTGCCTTTGCGGCAAGAGCTTCCTGCGTGAGCCCTGCCGATTCTCGCGCGGCACGCAGCTCATCGCCGAGGGGCATGGGCGAAAGGCTACGGAGCCGGCCATGACCCGTCTTCGGGCGATCGCCTACAAACGTGACCTGGTGGGCCGCGTGGTAAGCACCCTAAGCTCCAGCGTGCACCCAGTGATCAGGGGCATTGCGGGCAGCGCGGAAGGCATTACCGCCGACGTCCACGGCGCCAGTGGCCGGCGTGTGCGGTGCGCCTCATTGCGGCGACGGTAGCGCGGCCGCTGTCGGGCGACAGTGCCGGATCACATCGAGGGCGAGCCGTTTCAGACCTTAGTGCTTCACGTTACCAGAGTCGTCGCGAGTAATGGCAGAGGCGTGGGGCCTTCAGCCGCAAACCCGGCGCCGCCGGGCCAGCATCCAGCCAGTCATCATGGCGACCACCGCCGCTGCGCCCGGCTCCGGCACGGCCGTCAGGCTCCCGTGCCACGCCAAGGCGTAGTTCGTGTTCAGCGTGTCCGTCGTGACCTGCATCGCGTACCGGCCGGCCGTCAGAGCGGTGGGGCGATAGATGTGTTCTACGTTGTCGACGGCGCTGATGCTCTGGTCGAGCAGCGTTCCGAGGGAGAAGCCGTCGACTGTGTAAAGCTGCAAATCGAGGTTCGCCAGCGAGGATGTGAGGTTCCCGAACGACGGCCCCGCAACGCCATCCTGCACGACCCGGTTCCACGTCAGGATCGTCGACAGTTCCGTCAACTCGTGCATCGCCGGCACGTCGAAGTAGTACGTCTGCGTCGTCGAAGCGGCAGTGGCAAAGTCCCACCCCGTGGTGCTGACGAGCGACGCGCTGCCCGCGGCCTGCTCACCGGCGGTGAGGACATGGTAGCTGCGGTAGACGTTTAGCTCGCCCGCGCCGAAGACCTCGTCCAAGGGACGGGTGGGGGTGCGGTCCCACGCCGCGCCGAACTCGGCCTTCGTCGCGCCGGCCATGAGAATCGCCTTGACGGCCTGGGGGCGAGAAGCGTTCGCCAGCGCGGGAGTCGTGTTGGACTTGTCGATCACCAGGGCTGCGGCCGCGCCGACGACTGGCGTGGCCCAGCTCGTCGCGCCCAGCGGGACGACTAGGTCCGGCTTCACGCGGCCCGCCCCGTCCGCGGTGGTCGTGCCCCGGCTATGGTTGCCGTCGGAGCGGCCGACTGCGATCGCGTTGTACGCGTTCGACAGCAGTGGCGGGTGCGCGTTGCCGCTGCCGTTGTTCAGGCCGACGACCGCCGTGAACCCGCTGCCGCCGTTGTTGTTGTTGATCGCGTAGTCCAGCCGCCTCAGGATCTCGGGGTCCGAGGCACCGGCGGAGCCAACCCAACTGTGATTTTGGACCTTGCGCCCATCGGAGACAGGCGCGGACGTCGAGCCGGTCCTGAGCCACCCGCTGCCCAGCCAGTCGTTTACCTCAAACGCGTCGATCGTGGTGATCCCGGGGGCGATTGAAGAGGTTGATCCGTAGAAGTATTGACCGACGGCGGTCGCGTGGCTGGAGACTTGCCCGCCGGGCGTCCTCGCGTTGATAGTCTTGCCGGCGAACTGCGCGTTCGCGGCGTCGGGTAGGTAGTTCGGGAACGCGTCTAGTGGGTTGCCCTGCGCGTCGACGTCGTTGCGTCCTTCGACCTGAGTGACGCTCACGCTGCTGCCGCTCGGTGTGGCCGCGCCCAGCTCGGCTTTGAGCTGAGTGTATCCAACGTCGTCGGCGTAACCGGCATCGGTGACGGGAACCAGCAGCAGCGCGATGCCGACTGCAAGGGAGCCAGCGTGGGTGGAAGAAATGCGCATTAAGTCCCTCCGCGCCCCCGTCCAAGGGCGCCAACTTTATCGTTACGACCGCAATCGAAGCGAAGTTCCCCCAGCGATCTAGCCAGTTTACCCGACGAAAGCCCGAAACGGTCGGGAAATCTTGGATTGGGACCACAGGCGGGGACGAGGGGATGGAGCGACCGGAACGTCGGGTAAGGGGACAAGCGGACCCAAGTGTGGGGATATTTTGGGGTTCTGGAGAAATAGGACTTGTTTTGGTCCGCGGCAAATCGTATTCCTCCTGCGCCCAGCAGCAGGGGGCGCTGCAGGCGGCTAGGGGAATCAGAGGAACGATGAAGGGGCCTGCGCAGGGAAGTCGTGAGACTGCCCCGCGCTCGCCCTCTTTCGTTGGTCGACCGGGATCGATCCGAACAAGAGGGGACATGTGAACGGGGTGCCGGGTTCCACACCCAGGGACCCGGCCCCAGCAGGATAATGGAGCGGTGAGATGTCGAACGTCAGCGTGCCAGAACACCATCAGGAAGTAAGGCGGACAGAGGGTCGACGCAGCGTTCACGCGCCGCCCCCGCCCGGGCAACTCATCCCCGCCATCCCCGAACCGCCTGCAAATTCGGGTGGCTCGGGTTTGCCGCTTGGCCGAATCGTCCGCGGCGTTCTGGCCGTGGGGGCGCTTGCCGTCGGCACCTGGGCCGTCGCGCACAAGATGTCCACGGTGCACAGCGTCGACGGCGTCGTGAACGCGGAGCTGACGATCCTGCGGGCGCCGGCTCGCGGCATGGTCGTCGCGATGCCGCTGGCGAAGGGCCGCTCCGTCGCCGAAGGGGAACTGCTGTTGCGGCTCGCAAACCGCTCCCAGCAGCACGAGGAGTTGCGCAAGCTGGAACTGGAGCTGATTGCGGCCGCGGACCGAGTGCGGACGCTGCGCAGCGAGATCAAGAGCTTGGAAGAGGCCGAGGCTCAGTTTGTGGAGAACCTCCGCCAGTTCCAACGCGCAGCCATCGAGGGCGGCGAGCGCCGCCTTGCCGAGGCCGAAGCTGAGGAGCGCGTGGCGCAACTCGCGAAAGAGCGGGACGTCCTGGAGCGGGACCGCCAAGAAAAGATGGTCACCACCCAGGCGTCCAGTACGATCGAGGTCGACCGCGCGCGCAACGCCGCGGCCATGTCGGTGGAGAACGCGGCCGCGGCCGCCGAACGCGTGGCTCGCCTCCGCGGCGAGGTCGAGGCGATGCGGGGCGGCATCTACCTCGATCGGACGAACAACAACGTGCCGTACCAACAGCAGCGGGCCGACGAAGTCCGCCTGCGGCTTACGGAACTGCGCTCGCGGCTCGCCGACGGGGAGTCGGAGCAGGGCCGCCTCGATCGCACGGTCACCCTCCAGAAGGCGCTGCCGAAGTACCAGGACGAAATCCGGTTAGAGGCGCCAGCCCAAGGCGTGGTGTGGGACGCGATGGTCGCGCCGGGATCGGACGTTGACGAGGGCGACCCGCTCCTGGCGTTGGCCGATCCGAACAACCTGTTTGCCGTGGTGTACCTCGACGCGAAATACTTCGACGCCTGCGCGGCCGGCGCGGCCGTCGAGGTTCGCTTCCCCGGCTCGCGGCGCTGGGCCGCCGCCAGGGTGCGCCACGTCGTCGGCGGCGCTACGCGCTTCGAGGACCGGCCGCTAGCGGCGGCGCTCCCGAAGGCGATGGGAAAGCGCGCGGCCGTCATCGTGGCGATCGACGGCTCGGCGGGCGACGCCGGCGCGGTCGGGCCGATCGAGTTGGCGAACTACATCGGCCGGAAGGTCGAGGTACGCGTCAAGCGCGACGTTACTGCGGCCCGTGTCCTTCGGGATCTGCTCTCGCGCTCCTGACGCGGCGCGGCGCGGCAACGCGAAACCGAACGCGCCTCCACGCACTACGACCGCCTCACCTTTACCCGCACTGCTATGGATCAGGTATCGCGCTCCCTCTCGACCAGCGAAGCGATGCACGCCGCATCGTTCGCCCTAATGACCCTTGGCGTGCTGCTGCTCGCGTCGGCCGTCCTGCCGGCTCGGGGGCGGGCGCTGCGGCTGCTCGCCGTCGCCACCGTGTTCGTCGCGACGCTGGTGTACTTGGTCTGGCGGGTCGTGGGCGTCGCGTCCGCGCCGACCCTCGACGCCGCAACCGTAGTCGCCGCGGTGTTCTTGGCCGTCGAAGTCTGCAAGGAGGGAAACACGCTGCTGACGTACTTTTTCTTCGCCCGCCACGCCGACCGCAGCCGCGAGGCCGACGCCGGCGAGGCTCGCCTGCGGGCGCTGCACCCGGGGGACTTGCCCTGCGTCGACGTGTTCATCCCCACGTACAACGAGGAACGGACGATCCTGGAAAAGACGATTGTCGGCGCGATGGGCATCGAGTGGCCCGACCTGCGCATTTGGGTGCTCGACGACGGGAAGCGGGACTGGTTGGAGCAAATGTGCCGAGAGATGGGCGTCCGCTACCTGCGGCGATCCGACAACCGCCACGCGAAGGCGGGGAACCTGAACAACGCCTTCCGCGTCAGCCGGGATGGCGCCGGTGAGTATATCGCGATGTTCGACGCGGACTTCGTCGCCCGCCGCGACTTCCTATACCGCACGCTCGGCTTCTTCGAGGACCCCAAGGTCGGCGTCGTCCAGACGCCGCAGCACTTTTACAACCCCGACCCCGTCCAGCACAACCTGCTGGCGAACGACTCGGTGACGGACCAGCAGCGCGCGTTCTTCGACATCGTGCAGCCGTGCAAGGACGCGTGGGACCTGGCTTACTGCTGCGGGACCTCGGCCGTCGTCCGCCGCTCGTGCATCGAGCGGCTCGGCGGCTTCCCCCATGACACTGTCACGGAGGACCTGCTGCTCACGTACAACCTTCTGGACGCCGGCTACGTCACGCGCTACCTCAACGAGCGGCTCAGCATCGGCCTCTCGCCCGAGGGCGTGAAGGAGTACCTCACGCAGCGGGCGCGGTGGTGCACGGGCACGTTGCAGCAGTTGTACACACGGGTGGGGCCGTTCTCCCACAGCAGGCTGACACTGCTCCAGCGGGCGAGCCTGCTGAACATCATGCTCAGTTGGATGCTGGCCTATCCGTTCATGCTCATGGTCCTGCTCGGGCCGAACCTGTACTGGTACCTCGGGTGGACGATGGTGCCGGCGAGCCTCGGTGAGTTCGCCGCCGTCTTTCTGCCGTTCGCAGTGTCGGGCTACTTCCTGCTGCGCACGGTGTGCGGCAGCCGGTCGCTCCCGGTCATCAACGACTGCCAGACGATCATCGGGTGCTTCACGTTTACGCCTGTGATCGTGGGGACGCTGCTCAAGCCGTTCGGGCACAAGTTCAAGGTGACAGCCAAGGGCGGCGACCGCAGCCAGAAGGTCGTCCAGTGGGGGCTGCTGGCGAAGATCGCGGCAGTGTGGGTCGTGACGCTGGGGGGCCTCGTGGTGGGGGCGCTGCGGGGCGTGAGCGACGGCGCGGACACGACGGCGATGTCGCTGAACCTCGTCTGGAGTTCGTACAACCTTGTGATTCTCGCCGTCGCCGCGCTCGTGACGATCGAGCAGCCGCGGCGGCGCGGAGAGGAGCGGTTCAGGGTCGACGAGCCGGGCGAGCTGTGGCTGGGCGAGGAGGTCGTGCCATGCACGGTCTTCGACCTCTCGCTGAGCGGCGCGCGGGTATCGCACGCGGGGGCCGCCAACGTCGCCGGGCCGGTGGTGCTGCGCGTGCGGGGGGTAGGGGCGTTGCCCGCGGCAGCCGTCATCGGCAGCCGGCCGGGTTCGACGAAGATGCGGTTCGACGACGTCGGCCACGGGCAGCGGCACGCGCTGGTCCGCAAGCTGTTTGCCGGCCGCCACGCGAACCAGCCGGAGGAGTGTCGTTCCGCTGCGTCCATGTGGTCCATCGTGCGGCGGATGTTCTTCAAGTAATGGCGTGTCCCGGCGTACAGCGCATTGAGTGGTAGCGCCTGACGGTTAAGGCGGGTTGGTGAGGGGCATGGCACCAGTCCTTGGAAGTAGCTGTTCGTGATTGGCGAGCCCCGTTGGGACCCTTCAGGTGGATGCGCAGCCGGTATTCGGGTTCCCATGCCATGTGGATCACGAGCCACCGCAACTGCCATGCCCGGGCGAGTGGGGAAATCCGCCGTGATGTGACACGCGTGAGCGTCCGCGCGCATCTCTGTCGCGACTGAATCTCGGCCTGCATCCAATTGTTCGCGCCAGGGGTAGCAGGCGGTATGATCCGCATCCGGGGCGGACGGGAAAGCCGCCCTCTCTTCGCCGGTTGTTCATCTTCACCACCACGGACGGTCTTTGCCGGAGGCTCAGCCTCCCAAGGGTGCCGCTATGCCCGCAGGCCGTGCCGTTTGGAAGGGTCATCTCCGCTTCAACATGGTCGTCGTCCCCGTCGCGGCGTACACCGCGGCCGCCAGTGCCCGCGAGGCGACGATCTCGTTCAACCAGATCCACCGCGACTGCAACCAGCGGATCAAGTATCAGAAGGTCTGCCCCGTCCATGGTGAAGTACCGGCCAACGAGATCGTCAAGGGCTACGAGTACGAGAAGGGCCAGTACGCCATCATCGACCCGGCCGAGATCGAGAAGCTCAAGACGCCGGGGGAGAAGGCGATCAGCATCGAGCACTTTGTCGGCTGCGACACGATCGACCCC
>DASYWJ010000010.1:0-68507 GCA_035936155.1 Tepidisphaeraceae bacterium
GCGCGGAAGGTCGCGCGGGGCGGCGGAACTGCGCAGCGCTCGCCGGCGGCGGCAGTGACGGGGGCGACGCATGCTGTCTCTCAGGCGAGAGCGGCGGCGCGGGCTCAGCCTCGCTCGGCAGGTCGTGCTCGATACGCGACAACGCATCGGCGAGCTCGTCCCTTTTCGCGTGTTCTTCGCCGCGATTGCGCTCGCCGTTTCCCATGCAAACCCGCACCTTCCGCGAGAACCGTCGCAACTTGCCGACCTTACCGGACGTGCGAAGAAACTTCGCTGTCGTGAACGATCCTCGCGTTGTTTGATTCCCGACGGGCTGATTATAGTGCGCCCGATGGCCGGGCCAAACGGTCCATCGCGCGTCCGCCAACCGGCCGTCGCCGGCTTGTTTTATCCGGCTGACGCGCGCGAGTGCCGCCAATTGGCGGGCGAATTTGTCCGCGAGGGCGAGACAACCGCCATCGCGACGGCGGAGGAACTGGTTGATGCCTGGGGCGCGATCGTCCCGCACGCCGGTTGGATCTGCAGTGGTGCGATCGCCGGCGAAGCGATCGCGGCCCTGGCGCGGCGAGCGCCCCGGCCCGATGTGGTCGTGGTCTTTGGCGCGGTGCATACGCCGCTGCATATCGACTTCGCGGCCCTGCCCTCGCACGAGCGCTGGCAGGAGCCGGCAGGGGATTCCGAGGTCGCGCACGAAGTGACGAGCCGGTTGAGCGAGGCCGGCGGCTTGTTCGCAATCGACGACCGCTTTCACGAGACGGAGCACGCCGTGGAAGTTGAGCTGCCGCTCATCCAGCTCGCCTGGCCGGCGGCACGCGTGCTGCCAATGGAAGTGCCGCTGATTGATGATGCGGCGACGGTCGGACGAACCGTCGCGCAGGACATGGAGGCGAGTGGAGTGTCGGCAGTGTTCCTCGCCAGCAGCGATCTGACGCACTACGGCCCCGCGTACGGGTTTGCGCCGGCGGGCGTCGGGATGAGCGGGCTGGCGTGGGCGAAGGACAACGACCGCCGGCTGCTCGAGCGCGTAATGGACATGGCGGTTGATCGGATTGTGCCGGACGTGCGGGCGCAGATGAATGCCTGCGGTGGCGGCGCGATCGCGGCGATGATGGCAGCCTGCCGCGAGCGCGGCGCCACGCGCGGTCAGGTGCTGCGCCACGCGAACAGTTTTGAAACGCTCGCCGACATCGCGCCGCAGCGGCCTGATAACGCCGTCGGTTACGCGGGCGCGCTGATTGGACGTTGACGGCACATTCGCCGCCTCCCCGCGGGGCGCTGGACGAGTTGACGTGGCGACCAGGAAACGCGTGCGAAGCCCGGTGGGTGTGACGCAACGGCAAGTGATCTGAGCGTTGCCCGGGATCAACACCCGGCGCATGCATCGCCGCCGGAGCCGACGACGCCGCGGGAGTTACGACGGCAGCACGCCCCGCGCGACCGGGCGCCGGAGGAGTCGAGGATGCACACCGGGTCGTGGAACACCGTTTGCCGTGGGGCAGGGTGACAGCACCGGAGGGGCTTCAGGGGCTGACCACACCGCGGGACACGCGGCCGGAGATGTGTGATGCGAGGAGATCGAGCGATGAACGAACAGGAATTCCAAACCAAGCTCGCCGAATTGATGGGCGAGATCACCACGCTGCCGGTAACGGAGCGGCGGAAGCTCGAGCAGCTCGCGGACGAAACGCGCCAGCGGCACGAGCGGCTGAAGCAGACCGTCAGCAGCCTCCAGGAGTCGCTGGACTACCTGCGCCTGAGCATCAAGTACCTCGTTTTCGACCTGGAAGCGACCCGCCGCGAGAACGGCTACCTGCGCAAGATGCTGGAGGAGACGAGCGGCAACGAATGACTCCTGCCGTGAACACCGCCCCGGGCCGCTCGCCAGAACGGCCGGGGACGACCGCTATCAATTGAGGCAGGCGCCTTGCGTGGCGCCTGCCTTTTTTGTTGGAATCGGGTTGGAGAAGCCGGTGGCCAAACCGCTTGCAATCGAGGAGCAGGTAGCGGCACTGCACAAGCTGCGTGCGGACCCGCAGTCCGATGCGACTCGCGACGCGCTCTCAAAAGCACTGAGCGCGCGATCGAACCTTCTGGTAGCAAAGGCGGCTCAGTTGGCGGGGGAGCTTCGGCTGACAGACCTCCTTCCGAACCTCCACAAGGCCTTCGGGCGCTTCTTCGCCGATGGCTCGGACAAGGGTTGCGTGGCGAAGTCCGCGATCGCCGAGGCATGTGAATCCCTCCAGAGCGATGACGAAGCGCTGTTCCTCCGCGGGGTTCGACATGTGCAGATGGAAGGTGCGTGGGGCGGCTCCATCGATGTCGCCGTGTCGCTCAGGGCCACCTGCGCCCGAGCCTTGTCGCGGCTGAACACGCGCAATGCGCTGCCCGCGCTGACGGACCTGCTTGGTGACGCCGAAGCGCCCGCCCGCGCCGCCGCCGCGCAGGCGATCGGGCATGTCGGCCGGGCCGAAGGCGCGCTCCCGCTCCGGCTAAAGATCCGCACCGGCGACGCCGAACCCGCCGTCATGGCTGAGTCCTTTGCGGCGCTGCTGAAAATTCTCGGGGACGACGCCATCGCGCTGATCGAGCCGTTCCTGTCGAGCGCGACGCCTGAGCTTCGCGAAGCCGCCGCCACGGCGCTCGGTGAGTCGCGCCTTGCGGCCGCTTATCATCTGCTGCGCGCCCGCTTCGATCGGGAGATCACCGTGGATGCGCGGCACCCCTTGCTCCTGGGCATGGCTCTATCGCGCCACCCCGAGTCGCTCCAGTTCCTGCTCCAGATCATCGACGATGAGCCCAGCCCGACGGCGGCGCACGCCGTCGAGGCGCTGGCGATCTATCGGAATGACCCGGCGGTGACGGCGCAGGTGGCGGCCCTCGTCAAATCCCGCAATGACGACGCCGTGAGTGCCGCGTTCACCAAGCGATTCAGTCAGCGATAACGATGATCCCGCGCGGGGACTCCTGCGCGTATTGTGATATGATTTCCCCGCAGGAGCAGACACAGCATTGATCCGACCCGCCACCATTCAAGACGTCCCCCGGATCGGGGGGATCATCAACAGCCACGCCGAGCTCGGGAAGATGCTCTTCAAAAGCTACGCGCAGCTCTACGAGGATCTACGCGACTTCGCCGTCCTTGAGAAGGATGGCCAGGTGGTGGGGACGGCCGCGCTGTCCATCATCTGGGCGGACCTGGCGGAGGTGCGCTCGCTCGCCGTCGACGACGCCTTCCGCGGGCAGGGGATGGGGCGGCGGCTCGTCGAGTGGTGCGTCGGTGAAGCGCGGCGGCTGCAGATCCGGCGGATCATGTCGCTCACCTACGAACAGCGCTTCTTCGAAAAGCTCGGCTTTGAGGTCGTGGACAAGGAGACGCTGCCGCTGAAGGTGTGGAGCGACTGCGTGCGCTGCCCCAAGCGCGACGGCTGTGACGAGATCGCGATGGTGCGGGTTCTCCACGATGTCCCGATCATTTCCGCCCCCACGGCAACGCCCACCCCCCGCGGGGTGAGCATCCCGGTGCTCGAACACATGGATTGACGATTCTGTCCAGTCGCCGCTGCGGCTACTTCACCTCCCCGGCTACTTCACCTCCCCGGCTACTTCACCTCCCCGACGAGCTGGATCGCCCCCGTGGGCTGCGGCGAACCTCCCACCGGCTCGTCCGTCACGGCCGCGAGGGCGAGCGGGCCGAGGTCGGCCGGCACCTGCACGACCAGCTCTCCTCTGCCGCGCGCGTCGACCCCGAACGTGCCCGCGGGAACCTTCTTCTGATCTGCCGTGATAAACCACAGCTCGTACTCTCTGCCGGGCGGCGGCGGCTGCATGTCGAAGACAAACACGTGCCACCGGCCGCTGTCCTTGTCCCAGAAGACTCGACCCGACGCGTTCGGCTGCGGCTTTGATCCGTCGAGGGCGATGAGGCTGAGCTGGCCTGTGGTCACGAGCGACTGAAGCTGCGCCAGGCGAGTGTCGCGATCTTCGATGACACGTTGAAGGGCGACGATGCGCTGTTGGCTCCGTCTCCGCTCCAGGAGGTGGTAGCCCGCGCCAATCACCAGCGCGACCAGCGCTGCCACCGCCAGCGCGCGGAGCCAGCGGCCGCGCTCGGCCGGTTTGCGTGCGTCGGAGGCGCCGGCGGTTTCACGCGCGGCAACATTCAAGTCTCCTCCAGCCGTCACGCGCTCCATCAGCCGAGCCTTTGCCAGCGGGGGTGGGGGGATCGGGTCGAGCGAGAATCCGAGCAGCGCCACCGTCGCTTGCTCTTCCACAAAAGCGCCGGCGCACCCGGGGCAGCCACCGGCCAAGTGGATGTTCACCGCCTCCTGCTCCGCCGGGCTGAGGTCGCCGGAGAGGAATGCAGGGAGAAGTTCGCGGCACTGCTCACATGTCATGGGCATCTGGGGCGTCCCTGCCGGGGATACGCACCAGCTCCCGCAGGCGGATGAGGCCCTGGCGAATTATCGTCTTGATCGTACCCAGCGGTCGGTCCAGTTTTTCGGCGATCTGCGCGTGGGTGAGGCCCTCCAGGAAGGACAACTCGATGGCACGGCGGGGTCCCTCATCGAGCTGCGCCAGCGCAGCGCGGACGCGCAGCGCATCTTCGCCGGCGAGGAGGCGTCCAACGGGGCCATCCGACGGCGCGCCCGCCGCCGACGACGCCGCCGCGGCATCGTCCAGCACCGGGCGGCCGCGCCGGCTGCGCCGACGGTCCAGCGCCCGGCTGCGCGCGATCGTCAGGATGTACGTGAGCGGGGCCCCGCGCGCCGGATCGAACTGTGTGCGGCGCGTCCAGATCTGGCTGAAGACGTCAATCAGCACGTCTTCCGCTTCCGTCTTGTCCCCAACAACGCGCGCACACAAGGCGAAGACCATCGGGCTGTAGCGGTTGTAGAGCGTTTCCAGTGCCGCCACGTCGCCGGCAGCCATGGAATTGAACAACACCAGGTCTTCGGAAGACGGCGGGGCAGAGGGTTTTCCGATTTCCTGCGCCACGGCCTCATATAACAAGAGCTCGGTCGCCATGAGAAGGTTCGATTGCGACGGATTGAATCTATTCCAACTGTTCATCGTCCGACGTCGCGACGTGCTCGATCGGTGGGCGGACCGCTGAAGGGGATTTCGTCAAATCCAATTGCCCGCTGCGCCCGTAGGTGTGGTTGGACGGCGCGTGTCGTTCCCATTTCACTTGCGAAGGAGTTGAAGATGTTCAAGCAAGATCCGATGTTCCGTCAATCGGGGGTTGGGCCAGGGGTTTCACCGCAGTCGCGCCGTTCATTCTTGAAGGGTTCCGCCGCATTGACGGTTGCCGGTGGGGCGGGCGCGCTGCTCAGCACGCCATCGGTGGTGCGCGCGAATCACGGGATTCGCCAGCTTTACGGTGAATGGCGCCAGATCCGCCGGCATGAAAACAACCACGTCGAGTTTATCGCCGGCGTATTGGGTTCCGAGGCACGGCCCAAGCCGACGTTTCAAGGGTTGGAACAGCCCGACTACGCGACCTTCGTCAATGTTTCGCAGGCGCTGGAGGGAACCGGTGTCGGCGCCTACCTGGGCGCGGCGCCGTTCATCCAGAGCCCCGATATCCTCGCCGGCGCCGCCTCGATCGCACAGATCGAAGCCAGCCACTTCGCGTTCACCAACCTTGCGCTATTCAATCCGATTACGGGCCCCGCGCCTGACTCGACAAACGAGGAAGTCATGCGGCTGGGCCCCAGCGAGTACTTCGGCCTCACCCCTGAGGAAGTTGGCGAGGCCGCAGGACCGTTTATCGCCAACCTGAATGGCGGCGGCCCGATCGGCTACTCGGAGACGCGGAGTTCCGCGAACGACATCGATATCCTGAACTTTGCGCTGGCCTTGGAGTTCCTCGAAGCGGAGTTCTACAACATCAACGTGCGCAAGTTCTTCGAGCACGGGTAAATCTCGCGCCGCCGATCGCGCGAGTTCAGAGCGAGTGACGAAGCCCGGACGCCGAGGGGCCATCTCCTTCGCGCGCTCCGGGCTCCGTAGCTTGCGCGGCCACGGGAGCGAAATCTGGATGTGGTGAGACGATCGACAAATTTCCCGCGAGGGGTGCGCTGCGGCCAGATGAGATCCTATGATGGAGATGTCCGCTGCGGGGATCTGCCAGCGTCCCCCTTCCGCACCGAAGGTTCGGACGATGGCTTTGACCAGTCGTGCTCGTTCTTACACCGCCGACTTTGCGCTGCAACCCCTCGAATCGCGACTGTTCCTGAGCGGCGGCGCCGCGCCCGTGGTTGCGCTTCGGCCACCGGAAGCGGGCGCGCTGGCCGCAGTGGCGGCGCTGGCGCCGGCGGACCTGCTCAGCAAGGCCGCCCGCCAAAACCTGCTCGACCACTGGAGCGGCGAGAACCGCGCCAGCCTGCAGGCCAAGCTCAACGCGAATCAGCTGGGCGCATTCGACGCGGCGCTGCTCGAATACATGCAGAAGCGTCCAGGGCAGACGTTTGTCTTCAAGCAGTCGGATGTCGCCGGCATCGTGTCGTTCATCAACGAGAACCTTCCAACCGGCGCGACGATCCGCCGCGCCGACCACCTCGTCGCCCACCGCTTCCCCGAGCAGGGCAACAGCAGTGAGTATGCGATCCAGCTTCCCGCTGGCGAGATCAACTGGAACCGCCAGCCGCCCTCGACGAGCAATCCGGAGTTCCTCCAGAGCCTCAACCGACAGGAATTCTGGCTGGATCTCGCGCAGGCCTATCGGTTCACGCGCAACGCGAAGTACATCAAGGAGCTGATCGCGCAGCTCTCGAGCTGGTCGCAGCAGAACCCGGCGGTGGCGGATCCGTCATCGTGGTCGCCTGACGCGAAGCAGTGGAACCTGCTCGATACCTCCGTGCGGGCGCACACCTGGGTCTGGGTCCATCAGACGGTGTTAAACAGCTCCGGCTGGACGCCGGCTGCCAACACGCTGTTGCTCGCCAAGCTGTGGGAACATGGGGACCACCTGCGGCGCGTGCGGGCGTACTCGCTGGCCAGCAATCGCACGCTCATCCACGCCAGCGCCCTGATGCACATCGCGCAGCTCATGCACGAGTTCACCGACTCGCCCGGGTGGGAAACCTACGGCCGCAAGCTGCTTTTCGGCGCCATGGACGCGCAGTTCCACCCCGACGGCGGGCACATCGAGCAGAGTCCGAACTATGCAGTCAACGGGATCAACGACCTTCTCGAGGCGTACTGGCTCGATACCCGCAAGGGCGACGCCAGCAACTGGCTCCCCGAGCGCGTGCGGCGGCTGACGAACGCGATGGAGACGCACGTGCAGCTGCTCTCGCCGAACGGGGCGATGGCGGCGCTGTCCGACACCTACCGCTCGACATCGGCGCAGATGCTGACCAAAGCGCGCACCATCCTGGGCACCGACCGCTGGCCGGCGGCGCTGCCGCGCCAGCGCGACGTGTGGCTCTTCGGCGGAGACGCCATGGAGCCGCTCATCGACCGCGAGGTCTCCCCGCCGCTGGGCGACCGCGGCAAGAGCTTCGGCATGGCCGACTCCGGCTACTACGTCATGCGCTCCGGCTCCAGCGCCAATGCCCGCCAGCTCACGTTCGACGCCGGGCCCAAAGGCGGCCTGCACGGCCACTTCGACCTGCTCAACTTCGAGCTGTTTGGCTACGGCAAACCGCTTATCGCCGACCCCGGCGTCTACAAGTATGACGACAGCCCGCAGCGGCGGTACGTCGTCAGCACCCCCGCACACAACACGCTCAGCATTGACGGGGAAAACCAGCAGGCGCTTGAGGGCACCGACAACCCCGGCTTCGTCGTCGACCAATGGACCAACGCGATCGATCACGCCCAGGTGGCCGCCCACCATCACGCCTACGGCCACCTCCCCGGCAGGCCCGTCGTCGGGCGCAATATCTGGTACGATTACGACAACGTCGCGCTGATCGTCGACTGGGCTGAGGCGACCGCCAGCCACGACTATACCGTCTCGTTCAACCTTCCCGGCGACGAATCCGACGTCAGCGGCGTGCTGGCCGACGGCTCGATCAACACAAAATACCGCTCCGGCAATGTCAAAGTCGCGCCCCTGCTGCGGGCGGGGCAGACGTCGGACCGGGGGCCGCTGCGCTTCGTCTCCAACCACCCACCGCCCAATGCGTCCGACCCCGCCTACCGGTTCACCGTCACGGGCAGCGGGCCTTTCCAGGTCTTCGCCACGCTCTTAACAACCTACTCCGGCGCTACCCCGCCCAACATCACCGCCCAGTGGGTGACGACCGACCCGCAGCCTGGACAGCCCGTGGTCCTGCGCCTCACGAAGGACGGCGTCTCACAGGACATCACTTTCGCGCCGCCCACGCCCACGCCCCCCAGGCATCTCTCCAGCCGAACCGGCGCCGCCAACGACACCGCCTTCGATTCCTCCGGCCGATTGCACCTGGCCTACTTCGACCGCGTTACGCGAAACCTGAAGTACACCGTCCGCGACACGCGCGGAAACTGGTCGCCGCTGCAGACAATTGACCCGACCCTCAACGCCGGCGAGTACGTTTCGCTCGCCCTCGACGCCCACGGCGTCCCCGGCGTCGCGTACTTCGACGGCAACCATGGGGACCTGAAGTACGCCAGGCTTGTCACCACCGACGTGTGGGAGGTGCACTGGGTCGACTGGACGGGCCAGGTGGGGCTTTACCCATCGCTGATCTACAGCCGGACGAACGACCCGATCATCTCCTACTACCACCGCACAAACGGCGACCTGCGCCTGGCCACGGCGGCGGGGGATTCCTGGCGCAGAACGACCGTCGACTCCGCCGGCGACGTCGGCCGCTGGACCTCGGTTCAACTCGATCCCAATGCCCCCGATGCGTCGGACGTCGTCATCGCCTACGCCGACTCGACCCGCGCGGCGTTCAAGTACAGCGCGGCCTTCCAGGGCGGGTGGAAGACGTTGACGATTGATGACCCCCGAGGTTCCGAGACCGGCGGATATGTCTCGCTCCAGTTCCAACCCACCCGCACCGCCCGCGGGCGCTTCGAGCCGGCGGTCAGCTACTACGACGCCAATGAGACATCCGTGAAGTTCGCGACCTACGACGGCGTTGATTGGACCCTGCGCACGGTGGCCGCCGACGGCAATGTGGGTCTCTACACCAACCTCATCTACGACGAAGGAAAGCGCGCCAACGTCCTCTTCTACAACAAGAGCGGGAACCACAGTTACCGCGCCACACTGACGACCGGGAATCGCTGGCTGATCAGCCCGCTCAGCGTCGGCGGCCGTGAGATGTCCGTCGCCCGCCACGGTAGCGGGACCCTCGCCTACACCACGCTCGACGAGCGCGGCCCACTGCTGGAGGTCGGGCTGCTTGAGTCCTGATCCGCCTCGCCTACTTCCGTTGAGGTGCGGTGCCAACGGTGGTGAACAGAAAGACCGGCCGGAGAACCGGCCAGCTCAGCGCGCAACGACACTGCGACGGTCCTCCGGCCGGTTCAAAGAGTCGATTGCCGCGACCTGACACGCTGCTGACGAACCGCTACTGCACGGGTGTGTGCATGCAGCGGATTGCGCCATGTTCGCGCATCAACTCGGCGATCTGATCCGCCTTGCGCTCGTCCGGCGTCCGGGCGGCGATGATCGTGCCCCCGTGGCTGACTCCGTCCACGTACGCCTGCCGCTCGTCCTCATCGACGCCGAACTGCGACAGCTTTTCCACCAGATCGGACCCGCTGGCGCCCAGCGCCCAACCGCGGCCGCCGATCACGTAGACGTCGTCCCGCCCATACCCGCGGTTGGCGAGCATAGGCACAAATTCCTCGGCCTCCCGGCTTTCGGGAAAGAGGCCAATCACAGTTTCCGGCATGGCAACTCCTCCAGAAAAACCCGCCCCGCGCCCGCCGCGGAGCTCAATGGCTCTGGGTATCAAATTGGATGCCTTTCCGCCATGCAAGACGCCAGAGCGCCCGAAAAAATTGCGTCTGCCGATGACCCCAATCAACCATCACCGGATAAACATCCGAAGGAAGATTGCCCCAAGCGACGGCAGTGATGCGCACTGCTCCGGCTGGTTCACGCATTTTCCGGCGAACAGCTTGCGGATCAGGGCGAAGCGGGACGTGTCGTCCAGCGCGTGGAAGCGGAGGCCCAGCCGGCCGCGACCGCGGGAGACGACGACGGCATCCAGCAGGCCCACGTCACGCACGCGCAATGCCAAGGCCGCCAGACCATTGAACGGTTCCGCAGAGTTCACCTCCGCCCCGGTGAGCGACAGGTTCGACATCACGCAGGGGATGGTCCGGCCGGAGATCGACAGTTCCGCCGGCTCCGCTAACGGGAAGCGCTCTTCGCTGCGTCGGCGCGGCTGTTCAATCGTGACCAGCGCGGCGATCGCGAGGATGACGAGGTTGTAGGCGCTCCAGACCAGGTTCAGCGAGGTCGCGATCGAATCGGCCCCATCGCGCACGCCGTGAACGGCGCCGACGATGAGCCCCACGACCGTTACGAGCCACACCGCCCCGATCTTCCAGAGCAGCCCCCACTGGACAACTTTGCGGCTGCGGTCCCCGCCCTTGGCCGTGACCTTGAATTTGTGGCCGAACGGCTTGAGCAGCGTCGCCAGTACAATCGGAGTGAACGTGAAGCACCCGGTCACCGTCTGGCAGTCGCTGATAAGCGGGAGGGGGCGGCTCCGGCACACGGTGCGGAGCAGAAAGTAGCTCGCTGCCCAGGCGGGCAGGAACCACAGCGCGAATTGACCGACGCTCGCGGGCACCAGCGCCCAGCCGAAGTACCAGTACAGGTTCGGCGCCAACAGGATCAGGAGCATGAACGGGTAGGTCACGATCCAATGAAGCATGATGTTGAGCAGGCTCACGCGCTGGAGCATGGTGAGGTTGTTGCGTGAGAAGGGCCCGGCGCGGTTGTACAGCTGCTGGAGCGTCCCTGTGCACCAGCGCCCGCGCTGCGTCAGATACTCCTTGATTCCCTCGGGTGACAGGCCGAGGCTGAGCCGCTCATCGAGATAGCGCGTGACGTAGCCGCGGTCGAGCAGCGTATAGGTCAGCAGCAGGTCTTCGGTCACCGTGTCGGTCGGGAAGCCGCCCAACTGCTCGACGCACGAGCGCCGAACGACCGCCGACGTGCCGCAACAGTAGGCGAGGTCCCACGCGTCTTTGGCCGGCTGGACGACATCGAAGAAGAACCGCTGCTCGTCCGTCACCGAACGGTTTGCAAGCAGGTTGTGCTGCACGGGGTCAGGGTTGTAGAAGTTCTGCGGGGTCTGAACGATGCCCACCTTCGGGTCGTCGAACAGCCCGATGGTGCGGTAGAGAAAGTCGTGGCGGGCGACGAAGTCGGCGTCGAGCATCAGGATGAATTCACCGGCGCTGGCGCGACTGGCGCGCAGGGCGTTATTCAGATTCCCCGCCTTTGCGTGCCGGTTGTCCGACCGGCGCAGATATCGCACGCCCATTCCCCGACACAGGTCCTGGAGCCAGTCCCGCTTGCCGTCGTCGAGCACCCAGATCGTCAGGTCCGGCCAGTCCAGCGCCAGCGCCCCCACGATCGTCTTTTCCAGAATTGTGCGGTCCTCGTTGTAGGTGGGGATGAAAACATCCACCTTCGGGAGGTCCGCCACGTCGCCCGCCCGCAGGCGCCGTTCGGCGGCGTCGGCCTCGGACGAGCGGTCGGCCCGGCGGTACAGGAAACCGTAGGTCAGCAGCGTGTTCCCCTGCCTGCACAGCTCGAAGCAGGAGGAACAGCACGGCAGCGGCCGTGCCAGCGGTCCAGGTTGCGGCGGACGCGATCCCCGCGACGCGCCAGGCGAGGTAGGCGATGGTGGTAACGATCGCGATGGTGACGGCGACACATCGCAACAGGCGTCCGTGCCGCGGCAGCAGCGCCGACGCCAGCATCAGCATGCCGATGGTCAACAGCGCCAGCGACAGTGACTGGATGAATTCGTCCATGACGGTAGGGATGGCGTTTTTTTGCGGCTCAGGACCGGGAGAACAGGTCGCGGAGGGCCCGCCCCGCGCCCACGTCGCGCACCACCCGCACCTCGACCTTTCGGCCGATGAGGTTGACCCGCTGGGTCGCGCCCGCCGTGGCACGCGCGTCCGCCTCGATCAACTGGTCAATGTTCACGATCAGGGCCGTTCGCTTCTGAGACGCCTTGGGTACGGCCGCGGCGAGCGGGCGGTCGTTGAATTTCGTGCCGCCGCCGACGACGTGGCACACGGTGCCGGGGAACCAGTCGTGCGAGCCGACGAACCGCACTTCGATGCTGGCGCCGGCGGCGCAGGCGTCGGAGTATTTCGCATCCAGATACGCGACGGCGAACAGCTTTGCGGGGTCCACAAGGCTCACCAGCGGCTCGCCCTCGTCGACGTCGGAGCCGGCCGCGACGGTCGACTCCCACACAACCCCGTGCTCGGGGGCGGTCACGGAAATCTCGCCGCGATACTTTGGCAGCGTGTTCTGGTACGCGATGGTCTGCGCGAGCCGCTCTTCGGCCGCTTCCTGCTCGGCAAGGCGGCCGCGCAGCTCCGTGAGTCGCAGGCGCAGGTCGTCGGCGCGTTGCTGCTGATAGGGGACGTTGTTGTACGAGCTGTCGAGGTAGACGCCGGCGCGCATGGATTCCAGCTCGCCGCGCAGCCGTTCGACGCGCTCGCTGACAGCGGCGGCGGCCTCCTTCGAGATCACTGCGGCGCTGCGCGCGCGGTCGATTTCGCTGACGCTGAACCCGGTGGTTTGCGAGGGGCCGCGCAGGCGCTGGTATTCGGCCTCGTCGCGTTCGTGTGCCGCTTTCGCCAGGCGCGCCTCCGCCTCGGCCTCGCCGAGCCGCCGCTTCGCGCCGTGCAGCGCTGCAACCTCGAAGCGCTTCAGGTTCATCACGAACTGCCGTTCGGCCTCCTCGAACGACTCGATCTGGTTACGGATGTTGGCCACCTGCGCCGCCGTTGCCGCGCGCTCTAATTCCAACCGACGCAGCGCGTCGCGCTGCTCCGAGCGGTTCTCGAGCCGCAACAGGACCTCGCCTCTGGGCACGGCAGCAGCCGGTCCCATGCCCAGTGCCGTCACCGCGGCCCGAGCGGGCGCGCGGAGGACCGTCAACTCGGCGTTCACGACGCCATCGACGCTGTAAACCGTCGATAGCTTGTGATCGACCGCCCACACCCCCGTTCCAAGCGCTGCCAGCGCTAACGCCGCTCGAACCATGCGTCCGACGGGGAACCGCAATTCACCGCGCCGCCGCTGCTCGACGGCCGCGGCCGGTAGACCACGGTCTTCCGCGTGATGGTCACTCACCCGGTGATGTTCGCCCGGCAGCGGCATCGCCACTGCCCCGTCGGGGGTTGCGCTCAACATGCAGACCTCTTCTTGCGTCACCCCCATTGATCCCGCAGCCACAACACCCTCGGCGGGCTGCGCCTTCGTCGCTACTTGTTAGTAATGAGGACCCCGGCGCTAAGCCAAGCCAGTTGCGCCGGGTTGTGCAGCCATGGCACGTTTTGCGGGCAGCGACTGTAACGTCTATAACAGCTGCGCCGTGATGAATCCTGCTAGCGGCTGGGCCGCTGCTGCCTCACTTCGAAGAGGAGACAATTTGCGCGAATCTTCAGATCTTTCAACTGTTATTTAGTTGAGAAAGCCAAAAAATTCCCCCCCCATGCACGAATGCCCCTACTGCCTCCCCAGATTATCGCCACGGCCGGTAGCTCACTCCTCCGTCATCCAAAGCAAACCCCTCCTTGAGGTCCCGGCCGGCTAGCGGGCCGGCTAGCTACCCTGCCGTGCCCGCCGCGTCACTATCATCCCGGATCCGGTTATGATCCGCGGACTTCTTGTGACCTGTCCGCCGCTGACTCCCGCTCCTGCTCGCGCTCGTGGCGCTGGACGGTTTCGATTTCGCGCTCCAGGAAGTAGTTCAACGTTGTGCGGAGGACGATGATGACGGCGAGCTTGGCGAGATCGTCCCATGTGGGGGCGACGGCGGTGGCCAGGATGTCGGCGGCGAGGAGCAACTCCAGCGCGAGCACGAGCCACTGCCCCAGTCGAAGCCGCACGCGGCGAATGGCCAGTTGGAACGGCGGATCACCCCGCAGCGCCCACTCCGCCAGCCCGAACGCCGCCTGCGCGACCGCGAACACGATGACCATGGCCGCGATCATCTCGATCAAGATCGCGCCGAAGCCCGCGATGCGTACGAAGTGTTCTTCCATGGCCGCGATTTGCCGGTCTACCAGCGCGCGGCAGCCGGTGGAACGTGCGAAGCGCGCGGGTCCCAACGCGGCCAAGGCCGGCGTGGCGACTCTGCTTCTCGCCGGCGCTGACTACGGATACCCTCGCCTCGCATGAACCCGACGGTCTACGTCGAGACCACCATCGTCAGCTATCTGACGGCCCGGCCCACGTCGGACATCGAGCGACAGGCGCAGCAGGTCGCGACGCGGCGATGGTGGAGTGACCGGCGATGTACTTTCGCGAAGGCCCGCGTGGATGCCCTTCACGTCTCCGTAGCGACGGTCAACGGCATGGAATATCTGCTCACGTGGAATTGTCGGCATTTGGCCAACGCGGCACTCTGGCGTAAGATCGAACAGACGTGCAGCGCGGCCGGCTACGAGCCGCCGACGATTTGTACGCCGTACGAGTTGATGGGAGTCGAGTCGTGAAGACCCGATCGTGGAAGAAGTTCATCAGACGCGTGAAGCCATCGCAAGTCGGTTTGGGAACGACTTGCGCGCGATCTGCGACGACGCGCGGCGCCGACAGGCGTCCGGCAGTCGCAAGCCGGTTCGGCTGCCGCCGCGCCCGACGCCGGCGAAGGCTTCCTGAGCCGATTTCCATCGCTTTCCCCATCCGTTCACCAGCAGGCGCAGCATCATGCTTCACGAAAACCTTCCCGCCGCGATCGAATCACTCTCATCCCGGATCATCGCGATCCGGGACTCTCTTTGACCTGCCTGCTAAACAGGCCCGCAAAAAAGAACTTGAAGCCAGGATGGGCGAAGGCTCGTTCTGGGATAACCAGGACACGGCCAAGGGTGTCGTGGCGGAGCTGAAGGTGATCAAGGCGACGATCGAGCCCGTCGAGGCGATGCTGCGCGCCATTGAGGACGTGCGCGCGATGTACCAACTGGGGGAAGAGGCGGGGGACCAGGACACGATCCAAGAGGCCGACCGGGCGCTGGCGGAGCTGGAGGCGCGGGGGGGGAAGGTGGAACTGCAGGCGCTGCTCGACGGGAAGAACGACCCGCTGAACGCGTTCGTGCAGATCCACGCCGGCGCGGGCGGGACCGAGGCGCAGGACTGGGCGGAGATGCTCCTGCGCATGTACCTCTATTACTTCGAGAAGCGCGGCTGGGATGTCTCTGAAGTAGACCGCCAATGGGGGGAGCAGGCTGGCATCAAGTCGGTCACGCTGTTGGTCAAAGGCGAATATGCCTATGGCTACCTGCGGGCGGAGGTTGGCGTGCACCGGCTGGTTCGGCCAAGCCCGTTCAACGCGCAAGGCAAGCGGCAGACGAGCTTCGCGAGCGTCGATGTCGTGCCGGAGTTCGAGGAAGCGGGCGAGGTGGAGATCCCGGAGACGGACTTGGATATCGTCGCCTTCGTGCGCTCGAGCGGCCCCGGCGGGCAGAACGTGAACAAGGTGGCGTCGGCCGTGCGCATCACGCATAAACCGACGGGTTTGCAGGTCACCTGCTCCGTCGAGCGCAGCCAGCAGCAGAACAAGCGGCTGGCGCTTGCGATGATCCAGGGGCGGCTCGAGCTGATCGAGCAGGCCAAGCGCGACGAGGAATTGAAGCAGCTGTACGGTGAAAAGGGATCGATCGCCTGGGGCAATCAGATCCGCAGCTACGTGCTTGACGACCGCCGCGTGAAGGACCACCGCACGGGCGTGGAAACGGGCAACGTCGAGAGCGTGCTGGACCGCGGCGAGCTGGACATGTTCATCGACGCGGAGCTGCGACGAAAGAAAAAGGGCAAGAAGTAATTGCTCCTGGGAAAGCCTTGTTTCCGCAGAGGCGCTCACATCTACTCGACCGCCGCCGCGTGTTCGCCCGGCTGCGCGTGCGCGAGGTCGAAGCAGATCTGCGCATCCGGCCCACCGACCTGCAGCGCCAGACGGTACGACTCCGCCGCCGGCGGGCGTTGGGAAGTGGTTGGCAGGGCGTTCCCCAAGACCATCCTTCAACGGCACGATGGTGGCAGAGGCGGGCGGGTGGCGAATTGCCTGTCGCCCTCAGACGCACGCACGGCGCTGAGGCCCGATCCCTCTACGACTTCGACGGCGGGCGGTGCGATCGATCGCTGACCGCGTCTTCGCCGTCGTTGCGGACCTGGATCATTCACCCGGCGCACCGATGGGCGGCGGCTTCGCTTCGTCATGCCGGGTACGTCTCCCGCGGCTAACGGACACCGGCTGCTCCTCCTCTCATCGCAAACCGCCAACAAAGCCGCCCGCCGTAGGAGTGGCGGGCGACGAAACGGTTGAGTGATGGGCAGCGACGGAGCTATCTGCGGCTCCGGCGGCGCTGCAGTGCGGCGAGGCCGAGCAGCGACAAGCTGACTGCGGACGCCGGCTCGGGGATGGCGGCGACGGCGATGCCCCAAGTGTCGTCGGTGAGCCGGTACATGAACGCAACCTCGTCGGCGTCGTTCAGCCCGCGGGGGGCGAGGAGCACCGTCTGGACGGTGCCTCCGAACAGCGAGTCGCCGATGCCGATCACTTTCTGCGCATCGGCGGTCTCGGCGCCGTTGGGGAGGAAGTAGATGCCGGTGGACCCGCCGGTAGGCCTGGCGAGGAAGGCGGTGTCGCCGTCGTTGTTGGCGGAGGAGCGGGCGAAGCCGAAATCGAAGGGGCTGCCGGCGGAGGTGTCGGCGAGCGTTTCCAGGGTCCCGCCGTCGCCGCGGTAGACGCCGTTCGTGCCGTTGGTGAGCGTGCCGGTGAAGGTGACACCGCCGGCATCATCGATGATGGGCGTGCGCACCTGGGTGAAGTTGCTGGTGGCGATGGGTGTGAGAGTCCCATCGCCCGTGCCGCGCCACACGCCGGTGACGCCGCCGATCGTGCCCGAGATGGCAACCTGACCGGAGCTGTTGATCGACCAAAAGCCGATGCTGTCGGCGTCGGTGCCAATGTAGATCGTCTGCTCGGACGTGCCGTTGCTCGTATAGATCCCGCGGCTGGTGCCTACGACGCGGCGCTGGTAGGCGACGGTGCCGCCGGCGTTGACGTCGGTGCCCAGGATGTAGGCGGTGGTGCTTTGGTCGGTCGACACCTCGGAGATGTTGGTCACCGATCCGGCGGGTTCTCCGCGGTAAATGCCGCCGTAGATCTCCGTGGGGCTGGCGACACGCAAGCCGTAGAAGGAGACCTGGCTGGAGCCGTTGATTCCCACGGTACCCACGAACGAGGTCCACCCGGGCAGGGCGGGGCCAGTTTCGGCGACGGTCTGCAGCGACGTGCCGTTCCATCGGTAGACGGCGTACTGCCCGTCGTCACGCAGATTGTTGAACGCGACGTAGCCGTTGTTGCCCAGGGCGTGATCGCCGAACTGCGTCCCGAGCGCACCGGCGCTGCTGGCGACGGGTGTGTACTGATATGCCGCCGTGGCCGGCTCGACGGCCGCGGACCCCATGACTGCTACTGCCGCCGCGACTGCGAACATCGTCCGCGCACCGCGCACCCTGAGACTCTTCCCCATGCTCCTGCCTCCTCGAGATAACCCAATGAAAAGCCGTTACGACGAAACCCCAACAGCGACAGCGCTTGCAGAATGATGCCGCGGCTCCGCCGCAAAAACAAGGGGGCCGGGGCAGCGGCTCTGTCGTTTACCGCGTGGATCAGCAACCAACCCCCTCCGCTACCCGGTATATACCAGTTAAGAGGACCTGCGCCGCGCCGGTCCGACATCTGACGCCAGCCGACCCCGTCGCAGAGCCGAGGTCTCGCTGCGCATTTGATTCAAGCGAGCGCTGGAGCGCTGCGGTGGGACCACCTCCGCTCAACGTGCCTCGATCCGCCGATACCGCGCGCGGACAAACTCGTAGACGCCGTAGGCGATGAGCCCCAACGCGACGACGCCGAGTAACCAGGGCCCGTATTCCTGCTCCTGGAGGCTGCGCAGGGCTCCGCCTAGGCCGCGGGCCTCGCTGGGGTTCTCGCGCCACGCCGCGAGCACCAGGAACAGCCCGATGATGCCGAATACGACACCGCGCGCGGCCATGCCGAACCGGCACACGCGCCGAATCCACTGCCGCGCCGCCGCGCTCATGTCGGAGATGACAAGTTGGCTGTCGAGGTCGGCCTTGTACGCGCGGATGAGCTGCCAGATGCCATAGCCCGCGATGATCAATCCGACGATTGCGACGAGCCACTGGCCAAGCGGATAGCTCATCAGCGTCGCCGTCCAGCCCTGCGCGCCGCCATCGCCGCTGCCGTCCCCGCCACCCCCGCTGCCGCTGCCGACAATCATCCTGACAGCGGCAATGACCAGACCGACGTGGATGACCCCGCTGATGAAGAAGCCGACGCGCTTGGCAACCGCCTTTGCGTCGGAGCCCTCGTTCTCGGGGTCTTCGACCGCGCGGATGAACTGCCACGCGGCGTAGCACCCGAGCCCGAATGCGACGATGCCGAGCAGGACTTGGCCGAAGGGCTGTTCAAATACGGCCTGGAGCGCCCCACGGGAGCCGGTGGTCTGACCGCCGCGTCCGAACGCAGCCGCCGCTGCGAGCCCGCCGACGATCACGTACACTACGCCCTTCGCCGCGTAGCCGAAGCGGGCGAACTTGCGGACGAACGGGCTGGCCTTGTGGACGGCATCATTTACCTGGCTGCGAGCGTTATCCACATGGGTCGAGAGTGGCGTCATCGATTGTTCTCCAACGTGCATGGTCGCGCCGTGGTGACGCGCGGCGCACGCCATTGGATGGCGGGTCGAGCCGCAAATGTGACGCAGCAAACTGCGTTCCTCCTCATCAATTCATTCGCGCGCCGTCGTGGGGGAGGAGGATGCACCTGCAGTGAAACAACACGTGCGGATAGCCAAATGAGGCGTGGCAACCAATCTGCCTTGGAACCGCGTATACGCCAGTTAACAGACCTGCACTGCGCACTGGAAAAGTAAGCAACAAGGGGGGCGGCGGTGGGGGTTGTCGCACCGAATGTTGGCGATGAACGAGATGGCTCGTCACACCAAGGACCCGAAGTAACGGGCAGAACCTCCGGTTGATTCGCGCCGCCCTGGCGAACCGCGACGACAGAACGGCACGAAGCTGTTCCCCGGATTTACCGGTGCTTACGGATCAGTACAGGTCCTTGCAGAATAAGGAATAGCAGCGGCCGGACTCGAACCGGCGACCCAGGGCTTATGAATCCCTTGCTCTACCAACTGAGCTACGCTGCTGTCGCGTCGCGGGGAAACCATACCGATTCGTATGGCTCGTCTCAAGCAAGCGGGTGACGATTGTAGGACGCGCCGTCCACCGATGTCACCGGGGGGCAGGGCAGGCGATGTCTCGCGCAGCTCCGCGCAAGAGGCCCCGCGGGCCTGTTGGCCAGGCGCCCGCGGGGACGAGGCAAGCACAGTTTCAGCGGCGTGGGAGGTTTAACTAGCTCTCGGAATACGTCCAGCACGCGAGCAGGACGGCTGCGACCAGCACGGGCACCGCGTAGGGCAGCGGGCGATCCACCGAGCGGCAGCCGCGCCCCGTGGCGGAGGCGTGTTCCACGCCCACAGCCCGCAGGTGCATCAGGTTCACTCCCACAACCGCAGTGTTCCGGAACAGCGTCGTCAGCCGACCCTGTGCAAGGGCCTGGGTCAGGACAATAAGCATCCCGACAATCGCCGCGGCGGAGAAGATCAGCAGGGTCAGGGTCGGTCCGAGCCACGCCCCAACGCCCGCCAGTAGCTTCACGTCGCCGCCGCCCAGCGCGCCGATGGCAAAAAGTGCGACCGTCAGCGCGAAGCCAGTTGCCAGCCCGAGCAGCGACTGCACCGGCGAAACGGTGCCGAATGTGAGGAAGCTCTGGGCGATTCCGCAGAGGATCAGCGCGAAGGTCAGGATGTTGGGGATCCGCCGGCTGTGCAGGTCCTGCAATGCCGCCCACACGAGCGCCGCCCCCAGCGGTGCGGCGGCAATCAGTGTTTGCTGCTCCAAGCGCGTGCCTCGACTGACGGACCACGACCCACGGCAACGACGGAAGGTAAGAACGCCGCGAGCCGCCACACAACCCGTACGGCGGCCACTGACTTCGTTCGATATGGCTCGATGTAGACCCGGCCGTTGCCGGATCGGTCTTTACTTCCTGGTCGATCCGGCATCGACATCATTCCAACGGGCGACAACCTTCTCGCCAACGGTCGTGATGACGGCGATAGCGGCAACCACGATCAGACCGGCGATCAGCGCATACTCCAGGACCTCGCCGCCCTGCTCGTCGTTGACGAGCTTCTTCAACAGATTTTTCATGACCGAACTCCTCGTCCGACTCGATCCCGAGCCCACGCTCACGTGTCAGGTTCACGTGCCGCCACTGTGGCACGGATTACACGAGTGCAGCACCGGTGTGGCCTGGGCTGCTAAGCAGATCATCGGACGTGGGAGCCGCCGGCATTACCGCATGGCGCGGAATTGCCGGGAGCAGCAGAAGTGACGGTTGTCGGATCGCTTGGATGGAGCCGGCCTTTACACGTACATGTGCTCCGCGAGCGTCTTTATGGGACCGAAGCGCGCTTCGCACAACGCGTTGAGATCCAGATGGACGGGCCAGGCGCCGCGGGCGAGATACTCCGCCAGGGCTTCGCCAATCCCGCGCGACTGCATCACCCCGTGCGCGCTGAGTCCGTTGTAGTTGTAGATCCCCGGCCGCTGCGGCACGTCCCCGACGATCGCGGTCTTATCGGGCGTCAGCTCGTAATGCCCCGTCCAGCCGCCGATCAGCACGGCGTTATCGAGCCGGGCGATCCGCTTCACGAGCCGCGGCCGAACGTGCTCGTCGTAGTACCCTTGCCCGCCGTGCGCGAAGCTGTGGCCCGGCGACTGCTCCGGGTCGCTCCAGCTCACCAGCGTGCAGGGCTTGCGGTCGTACTCGTAATAGCGGAAGTAAATGTCCTGCGGGTAGTCGATAAAGAATGGATCCGGCTCGAGGTTCACCTCGGGGTGACGCAGAAGAAACACCTGCCGCGGCAGCGGCGTGATGGGCAGATCGCGGCCGTACAGCCGAGCCACTTCCGGCGCCCATGGCCCCGCGGCATTGATGATCCGCTCGCAGGACACGATCAGCTCGTCCGCCGGCTCCTTCGGTGGACGCGACGTCGCCGCCTCGCCGTCCGTCAGCGCCCGCCTGACCGATCGCGGCGACACCCGCCGCATGGTTACGCGATAGGGCGACCGTTCTCCCTCGATCCCCACCACCTGCCACCCCGAGAGCAGCGCGACGCCGCCTGCCTGCGCGTGATTGATGTAGTGCATGCGCAATCGGTGCGGCGAGAGCCTTCCGTCGAACGGCGTGAACGTCGCCCCCGCCAGATCCGACACATCATCCAGCACGGAAAACTTCTCGCGCACCTGCGCTGTGGAGAGCTCCTCCACCGGAAGCCCGAACGACCGCACCACCGGCAGAAATGCGCGCGCCTCGCCCCACAACTCCTCGTCATACATCCACAGGTACCCGCGCTGGCGGAAGTCGAATTGCTGCGCGTGCTCGAGGTAATAGCGCACGGAGGCGAGCGACAGCTTGATGTTGAGCGGCTCGGCGAACGTACACCGCACTCCGCCGCCGTTCAGCTCAGACGAGCAGTAGCGCCCGAACACATCGAGGTCGACGATGGCCACCCCCCGCCCCGCTTCCCGCTCCGCCAGCGAGCAGGCGAGCGACGCGCCGGCAACGCCGGCGCCGATGATCAGGGTGGGGATGGAGTGCATACTTTAATTCTAAAGCGGCTGGCATCACATGATAGCGCGCCCGACGTCATCCTGAAGGAGACCGGCTTGCGATGTTTCGCGAATCGCGATTCCGCTGTATCCGCGCCCGTGCGCCATTTCCCCGGTTCCATCGTTCCGCCTGTGCGGGCAATCTGTGCGCAGACCCGTACCGGAGGCTCGTCATGTGTCGATGTCAAAGCCGCGCCACGCTCACCGTCGTCGCGACCACGCTGGCCCTCTCGCTCCTGCTCGTCCGGTGCGCCACCGCGCAGGAGGAGCTGATAGAGGAGCGCCAGGGACACCGTTTGCAGCCGCGGATCGTGCCGGCGACGGACGAGCGGATCGGGCGCTTGAAGGCGCCGGAGGGGTTTCGGGTCGAGGTATTTGCCCGCGACCTGGGCGAGCCGCGGATGCTGGCGGTGGGCGAGGATGGAACGGTGTACGTTACGCGCCGCAAGCCGGGCGACGTGCTCGCGCTGCGCGACGCCGACGGGGACGGGCGGGCGGAGTCGGTCACGCCGATTGTGCAGAACCTGCCCGATGCGCACGGCATCGCGCTGCGCGACGGGAAGATATATATCGCAACGGTTCGGGAGCTCTATGTCGCGGATTCAGGGGCGGGGCAGAACAGCAAGCCGCGGAAGATCCTCGAGGGCATCCCGCCTGGGGGGCGACACCCAAACCGCACGATCGGCTTCGGACCGGATGGGCTGCTGTACGTCTCCGTCGGCAGCACGTGCAACTGCTGTGTCGAGCAGCACCCCGAGAGCGCCGCCATCTTCCGCCTGAAACCGGACGGCAGCGGCCGGGAGCTTTTCGCCAGCGGGCTGCGCAACACGATCGGCTTCGGCTGGCATCCCAAAACGCGGCAGATGTGGGGAATGGATCACGGCAGCGACTGGCTGGGCGACGATTTCCCGCCGGAGGAGTTGAACCGACTCGAGGAAGGCAAGCATTACGGCTGGCCCTTCTTCCATGCCGACAACCAGCTCATTGAGCTGCGCGACTACCCCGCCGGCTTCGACGCCGATGCCTGGCGCGCGAAGGTGACGCCTTTCGTGATCGGCTACACCGCCCACGCCGCGCCGCTGCAGATGGCGTTCTACAGCGGCGAACAGTTCCCCGCCGAGTACCGCAACGACGCGTTCGTCGCCATGCGCGGGAGCTGGAACCGCAAACCGCCCAGTGGCTACGAGGTCGTCCGCGTCCGCTTCGACCAAAGCGGTCAGCCGCAGAAGATCGAGCCGTTCGTCACCGGCTTTCTGCTGGATGATGGATCCACGGCGTTTGCGCGCCTGGCGGGATGCGCGGTGGCCAAGGACGGATCGCTGCTGGTCGGCGACGATACGAATGGAGTGATCTACCGCATCTCGTACGACCAGAAACGGTGAATCGAAAAGCCGCCCGCTTGCGGCTTCGCGGATCGACCGGCTTGAGTATGCCTCTTGCTCCCGCGCCGGTTGGTCCGCGAAGCCGCGAGCGGCGCAGTCGCGCGGAAGAGCAGGTCACTTCACCGCGTGCGGGATGTCCCCCGCGGTCGTCGCGAGCTTGCCGGCCTTCACGCGGTCGTACTCGTCCTTCACCCAGGGAATGCGCTCGGCATTGCGTTCCATCCACAGCGGGATCGGCGTGCGCAACCCCTTCTTGTCCAGGTCCTGGAACTCCACCACGACATCCTCGCGGGTGTAGCTGCTGAGGTCGTGCAGCTTGCCCATGTGGATGCAGTCGGTCGGGCACGGCTCCGTGCACAACGCGCAAAAGAGGCACTTGCTGTAGTCAATCGCGTAGCGGAGCAGCACGCCGCCCTTGGGGTCTACCTTGCCCGTCTTCTTGTCGATCTTGCGCGGGGCGGTCTTGTCGATGTAGATGCAGTCGACGGGGCAGGCTTTAGCGCACATGTCGCAGGCGATGCACTTGTCCTGTTCGAACTCGTGGATGCCGCGGTAGCGCGGCGCGAAGCTGAGGCGCTGCTCGGGGTACTGCACCGTGACCGTCTTCTGGAAGCAGTACTTCAGCGTGATCTTCATTCCGATGGAGATCGACGAAACGTTGTCGAAGATGTTGCGGAAGTAGCTTTTGATGGTCATCGGCAGGCGATTATTGCGATGGGTGATGGGGATGTCTAATGATGTTCGTTGCCAGTGTGGTCGTTGTCGATTGTCGACGCTCCACCTGACGACGAGGCGACAGTCCGGGGACAGCGGAGTTTCGGAAAAAAGAAAGCCCCGAGCGTCACCCACGACGTCGGGGCTTCCACATTTTCTCACCCTTGGGAATGATCGAGGGTGAATGGGTCAAATCACGTCAGGGCGGTCCTGCTTCCCTACTTACCCCTAGCCGCCTTGCATCGGCACGATCAGCCGCGACCCAACATCCGATCGTGTGCGGCGAGTATGGGCGGCGCGGGGAGATGCGCCAACTCCGAATCGACGGTCTCGATCCGCATTATTGGGGCAAAAACGGCATCTGTGAAAATTTTCGATGCTGCCTACGTCCGATAATGTCAAGTTGGGAAAGGGTTGCCGGCGCGAAATAAAATTCTATTTGGGAGATTGGGCGGTTGCCGATGCAGTGGGGTGAGTTCATCCAGAATGCGACAGCCGGCTCCCACCGGCCACCGATTCATCCTTGGCTCAACGCGGCTGACTATTGCCGTCTTGGTCACCACACTCGCCTGCGCCGGGATCCTGCTGACGCAGCGCGCGCTGTTCGCGCTGATCGGCGGAGACCTGGACGCGCTGTGGGGGCCGGCGCTGGTGGGACCGACGCTCGTGGGCGCAGCCCTCGTGCTGGCGCGGTACCGCAATGATTTGGTGGATGATTGAGCGCCCCTAGTGCACGGAGGCGGCGACGGGAGCAGTGGCGAGCTCGAAGGTCACGCCAGGCAGCACGATTGCGTTCACCATCGTCCCCACCATGATCGGGCCACTGTTCAAGTCCATCGCATGGTCGGCGGCGGGCAGTTGGAGGATGAACGGCATTCCCGCCTGCACGACAATCGCGCCCTCTTCCACGTGACGCACGCGCCCCTGGATGGTCCGCGGCGGACCAAAGATCGGCGCAACGAACGCCCCGCCACTTGGCACCGTCAGCAGCTTCCGCACGACCGCGCGGATGCGTGCATCCACCGGAACGTTCACCGGGCCGTCGTACCGCGTCCGGGAAGCGAGCTGCAGCTCGTAATTCGTGTCCTTCGGCGTAAAGACGACCGAGCCGTCGTTCACGGCGATCACTTTCCCGCGGGCGACGTAGTCGGAAAGGCTTGGCATGCGGCTCCTCAAGTTGATTTGGACACCTTATCGACATGATGTGCCAGCGTGAAGCGCGATCGGCGTCGTAAGCAGGAACCGATCCGCGGAGCTGGGCGATCTGGATGGATCGCGCGTGCGGAATCCAATGGCGTCGGGCTCTGTCGATCTCTGATGTAACAACTCTCAGCTCGATGGCGACTCTACCCGTGCCAGCGCATACACCACCCGTTCCAAAGGAAGCGACAGATGTTTGAGACACTTGAACCGCGGCGGCTGTTTGCAGCGACGATCACTGATGATGGGCTGCTGCGCATCAACGGCACCACAGAAAACGACCGCATCGAGATCGCGCTCCGCCATACCGGCACGCTCTCGAGCCCGCAGCGCTACTTCGTCTTTATCAATGACGTGCAGGTGAAGACGTTCAGCTTTGAATCGGTGAAGCGGGTGCGCATCAACGCGCTGGAGGGAGACGACCATGTTGCCACCAACGTCGTCGCCTTCTGCCATGTCGAAGGCGGCGCGGGAAACGACACGCTGGTCGGGGGGAACGCGTGGGAGACGCTCAATGGCGGCGACGGAAACGATCTGCTTTTCGGCGGCGGGGGCAACGACCTGATCGCCGGCGGTGCCGGGCACGATAAGCTCCGCGGCGACGGCGGCGGCGCCCTTCTGCAACACGACGGCAACGACACACTCGAAGGGGGGCCCGGCAATGATATCCTCAGCGGCGGGGGCGGCGCAGATCAGTACCTCGGCGGCAGCGGGATCGATGTGGCCGATTACGAAGATCGCTCGGAAAACGTGCTGATCGCCATCGGCACGATCATCCTCCCGCCCGACTGGCCCGTCGGGGGCTTCGGCAGTTCGTCCCCGCAGCCCGGTGCATACCTCGCCAAGCCGTACCCGCAGTTCGGCCCGATGCATTACACCGGCACCGGCTGGCTCGAAGGCGACGTAATCGAAACCGACGTCGAGAACGCCCGCGGGGGAAGCGGCAACGACGTGCTCTGGGGGAGTGGCGGGGACAACCTGCTGGAAGGCGGCGATGGCAACGACCACCTGTTCGGCGGGCTCGGCGTCGACTCCCTCTATGGTGATGCCGGCAACGATCGCCTCTTCGCCGCCGACCGCACCGATGCGATGCCCGGCATCGGCACTCAGCCCCTCTTCGAGCGCGCCCACGGCGGCGGCGGGATCGATTACGCGATGGTTGATTGGTCGGATTCCGAGAACGTTGCCATGATCGACAGGCTCGAGGTGCTTCCGTTCCTTACCAGCTAATCCACCGCGTCGACCTCCTCCGGCGCTGCGCCCTCGGCGGAGCGCATGAAGCGGGCGAACCAGCCGCCGTTGTGGCGCAGCTCGGCTGGCGGACCTTCGGCTGTCACGCGACCGTCTTCGATGACGTACACGTAGTCGGCCTGGTTGATCAGGCTGGGGCGGTGGCTGGTGAGGACGGTCGTGCGGCCCTCCATGAGCCGGTCGAGCGCCGCGATAATGGCGGCCTCGCTGTCGGGCTCGACGCTGCTCGTGGGCTCATCGAGCAGCAGCACGGTAGGATTGGCGAGGAACGCGCGGGCGATGCTGATCCGCTGCTTCTGCCCGCCGGACAGGCGCACGCCGCGCTCGCCGACGTTGGTGTCGTAGCCGCTGGGCAGCTTGCTGATGAACCCGTGCGCATTCGCGGCCCTGGCGGCGGCAACCACCTCTTCAAAACTCGCCTCCGCGTGGCCGTAGCGGATGTTGTCGAGGATCGAGTCGTTGAACAGAAACGTCTCCTGCTGCACGAGGGCGAAGTGGCTGCGCAGGCTCTCGCGGCGGATCGCGCGGACATTCCGCCCGTCGAGGGTGACGACGCCGAAGGTGGGGTCGTAGAAGCGAAGCAGGAGATTGAGAAGGGTGGACTTTCCTGATCCGCTCGGGCCACACAACGCGACCGTCTGTCCGGGTGCGATGCGAATCGAAACATCTTGGAGAACCGGCTGGCTAGTGGCACGGGCATCCTGCCCGTGATCCTCTGCTTCGCGGGAAGACCCGGGCTGGAAGCCCGTGCCACTGTAAGCGAACGTCACATCGCGCAGTTCCATTGCGCCGCTCACGTTCTCGACGGCGATCGCATCGGGCGTGTCGGGAAGCTCGTCCGGCGAATCGAGCACCTCGAACACCCGCCGCGCTGCCGCGATCGCGCGCTGCACCATGTCGTTCACCCGGGCCAGCGTCTGAATGGGCCCGAACAGCCGCCACCAGTACGCCCGGAACGCCAGCAGCTTACCGAGCGTAAAGCTCCCGCCCGAGAGGATAAAGTACCCGCCTACGCCAATCATGAACACGTTCGACAGGAATCCCACCGCGCGGCTGAACGGAAAAAACAGGCTCCGCGCATTGATCGCCTTCACCTGCTGCTCGTAATAGCGCTCGGTCGTCTCGCGAAAGCGCTGCGCCTCCTCGCGTTCGCGGCCGAAGATCTTGATCACCACCAGCCCGGAGAGGTTCTCCTGCAGCCGCGTCGACACGTCGCCCGCGCGCTCCCGCGCGGCCCGGTAGATGGGCCGGACGCGGCGGTTGAAGATCCGCAGGAGCAGGTACACCACGAGCAGCGGCGCCAGCGACGCGGACGCGACCTTCCAGTCCAGCCACATCACCAGCGCCACCGTCACGAGCCACATCACCCCTTCCCCGACGATGACGTCGATCGCGCCGACGACGAAGTTCTGCAGCTCGTCGACATCCCCCATCGCGCGGCTCATGAGATCGCCCGTGCGCTGCCGCTGGAGGTATGAGAGGCTCTGGCCCTGGAGCTTGCGGTAGACGCGGTTGCGGAGCACGAGGATGAACCGCTGGGCCACGCGGTTCATCAGATTGGAGCTGATCGTGCCAAGCGCCTCGGCGAGGAGGTACACGCCGTAGAGCCAGGCCAGCGCCGAGATCAGCAGCGCCTGCCAGCTCGCGAGCGCGCCGTTGAAGGAGATGAACCAGTGCAGAAGCTGCGTCGGCGTCGTCGGCTTCGGCGCAATCAGCCGATCGATCACGTACATCCAGATCAGGCCGGGGAACAGCTCGCCGGGCATCGAGAGCAGCAGCAGGATCAGGGCAATCGCGATCATCCCCGCCTGCGGGCGCAGCATCGAGAGCAGCCGGCGGAAGACGCGCGCGGAGGGTTCGGCGGAGGTGGTCGTTCGGGAGTGCTGCGCCGTCTCCGACATGGAGACGATTGTAGACAGGTAGTCCGCTTGCGGCCTTGGGAGGGTCGGCTGTTACAAAGATTCGGAGAACTGCGCGATGAACTGCGGCACCGGGTAGTGCTTCATGAGGAACTCGCGGAGCTGCTTGCGCTCGGCGATCTGGAAGTACACCGGCTCATCGATCGTCCGCGTCGAAAAGTTCACCGCGCGGACAAGCCCCTGGGCCGTGGTCGCCAGGTTCACGTTCTGCTGCGCGTCGTGGTTCATCGGCAGCACGTGAAATTGCCACGCCTGGCGGCGGTTGATCAGCCTCAAACACTCCGTCTCAATCTTCTGTTCGTCCAGGTCGACGGTTCCCGCGATCTGCAGGTACTGCTGCACCCACGCGTCCTCGATGGCCTGCGGATTAATCCCGTAGAGCCGCTCGGCCAGATCGCCGAAGGGACGATGCGACACCTTCTGCACCTTGAGAATGTGCGCGACCTGTCTGTCGCTCAACACGCCCTGCTCGACGAGCAGTTGTCCGATCTGAATCCCTGCGGCCACGGTGAACTCCCTTCCGCGATAAACCTGACAATGGGAGTATCGGCTGGGCGGGCGGAGCGCTGTAGGTCGCGTATCGTTCGAAGGTCCGGAAAGATGACGAGGCAACGCGAAGCGGGCGGTTCAAACGAAAATGTCGCTCAGCTTGCACCGAAACCCAGGCACGACGTCACCAGCGTCCAGCACATCTCCCTCGCGCAGAATCACGGGGTTTGCCCCCGGACGGTGGATCGTGAGGGTCTTTCGGCGTGGCGTGATCACAATCACCATGCGGGCGCCGGCGGAAAGATAGTCGTCAACTTTTTCCTCAACCTCTTCGAGCGTATCGCCGGGCGAGACCACTTCGACTGCGAGATCCGGCGCACCGGGCCAGAATCCAGCGGGCGGACCATCCTTCGGAATGCGCGCTTTGGAGATAAACGCAACGTCGGCGCCTCGGACGGTGTCAGGATTGGAGCGCAGGCGAAAGCCCGTCTCCGCCGCGAAGACCTCGCCCAGCTCGTGCTCATACACGTGTCGTGACAGGAGAAACGCGAAGCGATTGGTCACGCTGCCGTGGGTCGACCCTGCTGGAGTCATTTCGCGAACCTCCCCGCGCACGAGTTCCCGCCGCGCGTTATTGGGCATGGCGAAGAGCTCTGCCGCGGTGATCGGGCGCGTCGATGTGGACATGCAACCTCCGGCAACAAGTATAGCAAGTCGCTCACTCCCCTGTGGCCGGGAAACAGGTCGCCAGTTCCTCCGGCAGGCGCGGTGTGGCGCCGGGCTGCGAGCACACGAACGCCGCGATGCGATTGGCGGCGTCGTTGATGCGATCGAGCGGGATGCGCTTCAGCAACCCGACGGCCACCGCCGCGGTGAACGCGTCACCCGCGCCGACGGTGTCGGCCAGCGTCGTTCGGATCCCAGCATGCTGCGATGTCGCCTCGCGCGTGAGCAGCGCGCTTCCGTTGGGCCCGCGCGTCAGGGCGATGAGACGCAGTCCCACAAGGCGCTCGAACAGCGCCGCCGTGAAGGCCGCCTCGTTGCTCGGCAACCCCAGCATTTCCGCCACCACCGGCAGCTCCTGTTCATTCAGTTTCAGCACCCCCGCCACGTCCAGCGATGCGCGAATCACCGGCTCGGTGTAGAAGTGCTGGCGGAGGTTGATGTCAAAGACGCGGAGGCAGTCGGGCCGGGTATCGCGGAGGTAACGCTGAATGCTCTGGCGCGAGACGGGCGAGCGCTGCGCGAGCGTGCCGAAGCACACAACATCCGCCGTCGTCGCTGGCGGGAAGTGGTGATTGTGCAGGAAGTCCCAGGCAACCGGGTGGTGGATGACATAGTTGGGCACCCCCTGGCCGTCGAGGGTTACGCTGACGGTGCCGGTGGGATGCTCGTGGTCGATCGCGATGGACGACACCACCCCCCACCACTGCAGCCGCTCCTCAATTTCGTCGCCGAGAATGTCGGCGCCGACCGCGCTGGCGACCACGCCGCGCGCCCCCAGTTGCTGGGCATGGAAGGCAAAGTTCGCCGGCGCCCCGCCGAGCTGCCTGCCGCTGGGGAGCAGGTCCCACAGGACCTCACCCACGCCTAAAGCCACCGGTGGCGGGGAAGACGCACGGGACCCGGCAGCGGCGTTTGGGTTCATGCCCCATTCCATAGTGGCGCGCGGCTCGATCGGCAACGAGTTGATCTCGTGCCGGTGGCTCGTTGGTGGCTCGTGCCACGGTTACACCTTATTCCGGCGAGCCGGCGGCACGGAGCAGTTCGACCGTTCGCTTGTATGCGGCTGCCGTTGCCCCCGTCGTCCGCTCGCCGTGCCAGTACGCGAGGTGCAGGGCGATGTAGCGAAGCTCATCCCGTTGATGCACGTCGGCTCCTCGGGAGAGAAGAAGAGCGACGCCCTCCGCCCAGCCCGCCCCTGGCCGCAAGCATCAGTGCAGTCGTTGCTTTGTCGAAGCGTTCATTGACGTCTGCACCGCTCGACAATGCCGCCTCAAGCCGCGCGACACTTCGGGCCTTGATCGCGGTAAGCAGCGGCCGAGGCGGAGGCCCGGCAACCCGCGGCGTCTTCCACTGCGGCGTTCGTGACCACTCACGGCGGAGCCGGGCCACGAGCACTTCAAGACACTCGCGGGCACGGGCGAGCATTAATCCCCGCTCTCCAGGATCGCCATGAAGGCCTCCTGCGGGATGTCGACGCTGCCCACGCGTTTCATGCGCTTTTTGCCTTCCTTCTGCTTTTCCAGCAGCTTGCGCTTGCGCGTGACGTCGCCGCCGTAGCATTTGGCGGTGACGTTTTTGCCGACGGACTTGATGGTCTCGCGGGCGATGATCTTGCCGCCAATAGCGGCCTGGAGCGGGATCTCGAAGAGGTGGCGGTCGATTTCTTCTTTCAATCGCACGAGGAGCTTTCGGCCGCGCTGCTCGGCGTGGTCGCGATGGACGATCACGGAGAGCGCATCGACACGATCGCCATTGACCAGGATATCGAGTTTGACCAGGTTACCCGGGCGAAAGCCGATGACGTCGTAGTCCATCGTGCCGTAGCCCTTGGTGCTGCTCTTGAGCCGGTCGTAGAAATCGTAGATGACTTCCGCCAGCGGCATCTCATAGACCAGGATGACGCGGCTCTTGCCGATGTACTCTGTCTTCTTGTAGATCCCGCGGCGGTCCTCGCAGAGCTTCATCATCGAGCCGACGCTCTCGGCGGGCAGGATGAGGTTCATGAGGATGTACGGCTCGCGGATCTCCTCGACGTGCGTGGGGTTGGGCAGCTCGCTGGGGCTGTCGATGCGCACCAACTCGCCGTCGGTCATCTTGATCTCGTAGGTCACGGTCGGCGCCGTCTGCACGACCTCGATGTTGAACTCGCGCTCGAGCCGCTCCTGGATGATCTCCATGTGCAGCAGCCCGAGAAATCCGCAGCGGAAGCCGAAGCCGAGGGCGTCAGATGATTCCGGCTCGAAGGTGAAGCTCGAATCATTCAGTTGGAGACGGTCCATCGCGTCGCGCAGCTCGTCGTACTGCGTTTTGCCGCCGGGATAAAAATCGCAGTAGACCATCTGCTGGATCGGGCGATAACCGGGCAGGGCGCTGGCTGCCGGTTCCTGGGCATCGGTGACGGTGTCGCCGATGCGGACATCGTGCAGGTCCTTGATGGCCGCGACGATGAACCCCACCTCGCCTGTCCCGATGCTCGGCACGCGCGCCGGCCTCGGCACGAGCTTGCCGACGTCGTTGATCTGGTACTCCTTGCCGTTGCCCATGAAGCGGATCTTTTGCCCCTTGCGCAGCTCGCCATCGACAACCCGGACGTACGTGATTACACCGCGGTAGTCGTCATAAATGGAATCGAAGATCAGCGCGCGCGTGGGCTGGTCGGCCTTGCCCCTGGGGGCGGGCAGCTGGTCGCAAAGCTTGGCGATGAGATCATCGATGCCCTGCCCGGTCTTGGCCGAGACCAGGATCGCGTCCTCGGCCGGGAAACCCAGAACCTGCTCGATTTCCTCGGCCACCTCTTCCGGGCGGGCGCCGGGGAGATCGATTTTGTTGATGACGGGGATTATGTCGAGCCCGACCTCGATGGCGGCGTACGCATTGGCGACGGTCTGCGCCTGCACGCCCTGGGTCGAATCGACGACCAGGATCGCGCCCTCGCAGGCCTGCAGCGCCTTCTGCACCTCATAGTGGAAATCGACGTGGCCGGGCGTGTCGATGAAGTTCAGCATGAACTTCTCGCCGTTATGCTCGTGAAACACCGTCACCGCCGACGCTTTGATCGTGATCCCCCGCTCGCGCTCCAGGTCCATATCGTCGAGGATCTGCTCCTTGAACTCGCGCTCGGTGATGGCGCCGGCGCGCATGAGGAGACGGTCGGACAAGGTGCTCTTGCCGTGATCGATGTGGGCAATGATCGAGAAATTCCGAATCTGCACGCGGTTGAACCTTCAATTCTTGCTCGGTGACGGGGGGACAGACGCTCATTCTAGGTCGGTCCGCGCGAATTCCCAAGCGGGCCAGATGCGTACAGCTGAGCCACCCCGAGCGGCCGCAGCGCCCCACCGGCGAGCGCCAGTTGGGCAATTTTCACGCAACGGGAAACACCCAGCCGGGCAGACGCTCAATTTCTAAGCAGCGGTCGGGTGGGCATGCGCCGCTGGAGCGGGCACGGGTTCCATCCGAAATGCCCGATCTGCCGCGATTCGCACGCTTTCGCGGCAGCGCTGCTGCGATGGCACCCTCTTTGCCCTAGGCGATTCGCAGTCGCTCCCGCGCTGGTACCTGGACCGGCGCGGTGCGCGATGGCTCGATGACGGACATCACGGTCCCGCTTCGTTGACGCAACGCGTGAATTACCACCACGTCGGGCGGCGGTGGATTCCCTGCCGGCGGACGCTCTCGAACCGCGCTTTGGAGGCGCAAAGAGGTTTCAACATGTTTTGCCGAATTGCACTTCAAAGGACGCTCAGCATCCTGGCGCTGCTGGCCCTGCCCCCGCTCGCGCTGGCGCAGGACGCCGCCCCCGCCGTGACAGCCGCCGCCGATGGCGCGGCCACCGAAGGCGCGGCCGCCGAGACTGCTGCCGAGCCGTCCGAAGCGGCGCTGGCGATGTTCGCGGCTAACAACCTGTGGCTCATGATCGCCGCCGCACTGGTGTTTATCATGCACCTGGGCTTCGCCACGCTCGAATCCGGCCTGTGCCGCTCGAAGAACACGGTGAACATACTTACCAAAAACGTGGCGATCGTGGCCATTGGGGTGCTCACGTATTACGTGATCGGCTTCGGACTGATGTACCCCGGCTTCAACGCCGACGGCGGCAACGAATGGTTCGGCTTTGCGGGCATGGCCGCCGCCGGTGACGCCGGTCAGTCCTACGCCTACAACGGGGGTCTGTACACGTACTGGACCGACTTCCTGTTCCAGGCGATGTTCGCCGCCACTGCCGCCACGATTGTCTCCGGTGCGGTTGCCGAGCGCGTCAAGCTCATCCCATTCCTCCTGTTCAGCATCGTCTTTGTCGCCATCTGCTATCCCCTGATCGGGTCGTGGAAGTGGGGCTATGGCTTCCTGCACGACCTTGGCTTCCACGATTTCGCCGGCTCCACGCTGGTTCACTCCGTGGGCGGCTGGGGCGCTCTGGCGGGCGTGATGCTGCTGGGGCCCCGGCTCGGGAAGTACGGCAGGGATGGCAAGGTCAACCCGATCCCGGGTCACAGCATGCCGCTGGCGACGATCGGAATGTTCCTCCTGTGGCTCGGCTGGTTCGGGTTCAACGGCGGATCGGTGCTCAGCGCCGATCCCGCGGCCGTGAGCTTCGTGCTGGTGACAACCTGCCTGGCTGCCGCCGCCGGGGGGCTGGGGGCGCTGTTCACGTCGCAACTGGCGCTCAAGAGCCCGGACCTATCGATGTGCCTTAACGGCGTGCTCGCCGGCCTCGTCGGCATCACTGCTGGCGCCGACGTCATCAGCCCCACCCTCTCGATCGTCGTCGGTGGCATCGCCGGCGTGCTGGTTGTCTTCGCCGTCCTGATGTTCGACAAGCTGCGGCTCGACGACCCGGTCGGGGCTACCTCCGTTCACCTGGTGTGCGGCATCTGGGGCACCCTCGCGGTCGGCATTTTCGGCGCAGAGAAGGCGTTCATGCCGCAGCTGATCGGCGTCGGCGTGTGCGGCGCCGCGGCGTTCATCGGGGCGCTGGTCATTTTCGCGATCCTGAAGTTCACCGCCGGGATCCGCGTCAGCGCCGCCGAGGAACTCGAAGGGCTGGACATCGGTGAACACGGCATGGAGGCCTACCCCGGTTTCGTGACCACCCAGGTCGGCATCACTGACGAACTGCTGGCCGCCGCGACTCCCCCCGCCCGCGCCCCGATGGGCGCGATGGCGACGGCGGTTTAATTCCTCAAACTGAGCGGTTCTCCCGCTCTTTGGAGCTTCGCGCATGAGAAGTCCGCGGCTGACTGCGGGCCGAACGGCTCGCGGGCAGCTGCTCAAGGGCCAGCCCGTGCTCGAGTCGCTGCTGGCGCCGATGGGCGCGGCCGGTGTGTTGCAGGCGCTTGTTCCCGCGGGAATGCGGGCGATGACGATCGAAGTGAATGAGTTCAGCAGCGTGGGCGGCATGGTCACGCCCGGATCGCGCGTGGACACCTCTCGACGATGCAGGATCCGGGGCGCAGCGAAAGCATGAGCTGCACCATTGCGCGGAACGTGCTCGTAAAAGCGGTCGGGCAGGAGACAGGGATTCGGCGGCGGCATCCTGGTGAAGTAGCGTCTTGCGGATGAGAGCTCAGCGCCGCGAGAGCGCCGCCGCCGGTTGATGGAAGCGGAAAACCTATTGCTTCACGCCGCGATAGCATACGCACACGCCGAAGGTCATCGGAAACTGCTCCACGTTAGCAAAGCCCGCCTCCCGCATCATCGCCATCATCTGCTCGCGGCCGATGAACGTGTTCACGCTCTCAGGCAGGTACCTGTACGCCCCGGTCTTGTCCCCGCTGATCAGCGTCGCGGTGCGCGGCAGGACCTGGCGGAAATAGAAGTTGTACAGCCCGCGCAGGAGCGGATTCGTCGGCAGCGAGAACTCGAGGATGATGAGACGACCACCGGGCCGGAGCACGCGGCGGAACTCCCGGATCGCCGCCGCGGGATCCTGCACGTTGCGGATTCCGAAGGCAATTGAGACGACGTCGGCAGCGCCGTCGGGGAGGGGGAGGGAGTGGGCATCGCCGTTGACGTAGCGGATTTCCCAGTTGCGATCGCCGACTTGCGATTTTGATCGCGCGATCGGCAGCATCTCGTACGTGAAGTCGACGCCCACAACCCGCCCCGCAGCGTCTTCACGGGGCATCTTCAGCTCGTGGAGTCGACGCAGTTCATGCGCAAAGGCAACTGATAGGTCGCCGGTTCCGCACGCAACATCCACCACCTTATCCAGCGGCTTCAGGGTGGCCAGTGTCACCGCCTTCCGCCGCCAGCGCTGATCCATCCAAAAACTGTGCAACCGGTTGTTCAGGTCATAGCTGGGCGCGATGGCGGCGAACATTTTCTGGACGCGCTGCCGCTTGTCGCGCACGTGGTGCGGGTCGCGGAGCAGGGCGTCGTTCCAAGCCAGGGGATCGGGTCGCGGGTCGGGCATCGTTGAGTCGGGATGATAGAGAAACCTGCATCTCGCGTCATGGACCCGCCGCAAGCGGTGGCGCTACACGGGGGCGTCGCGTCGTGTCGATGGTGCCGCTACGATGCCGCCGCGTGAGCAGTGTTGCCCTAGAACCCCGGTTGTTTCGCGACAGGGCGTCGCCACTGAGCCGCGTCTGGACGAGTCGGACAGCGTCGCTGCTGATTCTTTTCGCGCTGGCGATCGTCGTGGTGGCGCCTGGGATGACGCACGGGCGACTGTTCCCGCGTCCGACGCCGTACGTCGCGACGATGCAGTACGCCATCGAGCGCTTGCGCGGGGGCGAACTGCCGCAGTGGAACCCGCACGAGCGATTCGGCGAGCCCATAGCGCGCGATGGGCGCGCAGCCCTCTGGTATCCCGCCACGCTCGTGCATCTGCTCTTCCCGCAGGGCCAGGCGTGGCACGCGATTGCCATCCTGCACGCTTGGCTCGCCGGCCTAGCTGCATGGATGCTCGCCGGCCGCTACGGGCTGGAGCCCGTCCCGCGGCTCATGACTGGCGCCGGGTACATGCTGTGCGGCATGATCGTACTGGGGCTGGAGTCGGCACAGGCGAACGTCCTGGTCTGGCTGCCGTGGGCGGCGCTGGCGGTGGAGCGGCTCAGTGAGCGCGTCACCGCGAGGCGAATTCTGCTCGCGTCGCTGGTCCTGACCGTCCAGTTCCTCGGCGGCGATCTGCTGGCATCGGCGGCGCTGGTGATCACCTGCACGCTGGCGCTGCTCATCCGCGCGTTCTGGATTGGCCCGAAGCGCTGGCTGGCGGCGATGGTCGCCGCGGCGCTGGCGCTGATCGTCGCGGTAGCGGCGTCGGCGGTGCAGTGGCTGGCGATCATGTATCCGTGGCGGGGAAAACCGCTGTCAGCGCTGTGCGAACTGCCGCGAGCCTGGCCTTGGGGAGCGGGAACGTTGCTTAGCGGCGCAACCTCGCCGGCGCTGCTCGGCGCCATTCCGCTGACACTGGCGGTCATTGCGGTGCTATCGGGACGCCGCCCGCGGGCCGTCGTGCTCTGGGCGGCAATCGGCGCGACGCTGACGCTCGCCGTTGTGGTGCTCGACGTGTGGGGACAGAGTCTGCGGTCGCTGCCCCACCCGCACGTGCTGGCGGCGGGCGTGTGCCTGGCGGTTGCGGTGCTGGCGGGGTTCGGCGTCGAGACGGTCGCCGCGCTCGCCGCCGAGCGCGCAGCGCGGCTGCGGGCAAAACTGTTCCTCGCCGCCGGCGCGATTGCGGCGATGGCTGTGCTGGTTACGACCGCCTTGATTCACCACGATCTCGGGGGATCGAGGGAACCGGTGCTGCACGGTGCCCGGATGCTTGTCGCTGCTGCGATGGTGTGCGCGGCGGCGTTGATTGTGCGCTCGCATGAGCTCCCGCAGTGGCGCTCGCGCGGGTGGTCGTGGGTCGCGCTGGCTTGTGCAGAACTGCTCGCCTTCGCACTGCCTGCGATGCGCGGAGTGCCGATCGGCCAGTTGACCAACGCCAGCGACGTCGCCGCATTCTTCCGCTCGCGCCGCGAGGAGGCCGGGCGCTTCCTTGAAGCGAGCGGGCTATTGCCCGGCACGTTTGCGACGTGGCAGGGGCTGGAAGACGCCGGCGGCGCCGGCCGGGGCTCGCCACGGCACGAGGCATGGTCAACGGCGGCGTTCGCCGCGGGCGGGCGCAACGGCTCGGACGTGCTCCGCGTCGGCAACGTCCGTTACCTCATTGCCCATACTCAAGCCCCCGCGCCGCCTCCGCCGTGGCGGGCGGCGCAGCGCAGCGGATCGCTCACCATCTATGCCGACCCCGACCCGTTCCCGCGCGCATGGCTCGCGCCGCAAGGCCGCCGCGTTGCATCTGCAACACAGGCGCTCGAGCCGCTGGTTTCCGGGCAGCGGCTCGACCCGCGGCAAGTCGTGTTGCTCGACGATGCGGGCCTCGATCCCGCCGACCGCGTGCTAATGGCGCAGTCGCCCGACTACTGGACCCGCCCTGCTGGTGCAGGGGGTGCAGGCGAGGCCAACTATCATTCAGTCTCGCCCGAAGAGGTTCGCATTCGACTGCCGCGCGGCGGCGGCTGGCTCGTTGTTTCCGATGCGTTCGCCGCAGGTTGGCGCGCGACAGTAGACGGCCGGCGCGAGCCGATCGTCGCGGCCTTCGGCGCTGTCCGCGCGGTGCAGGTTCCACCGGGCGCGGCGGAAGTGATTCTCCACTACGCGCCGCCCGAGTGGCACTACGCGCTGCTCACCACCGCCGCCGGCGGGGGAATGATGCTCCTCCTGCTGGCGTGGTCGCTTCTCCGCCCCGGGCGGGAGTCGGCGGCGCTGGCGTTGCGGGTTCCCTGATCCAGCGATGAGGTGCTGCTTGTCCTCCAGAGTCCTCACGAGGTGGCAGGCCCCGAGGTTGCTGCCGCTGCCACTCCTTCGTCGCGGGTGCTACTTGGCGATAGCCGCTTCGGGTGACTTGGCGTCGTCGATGGGGAAGCCGCGGGGGGATTCAGTGCCGTGCGTGTGGGCACCGACGTTCCAGGTGAACGCCATCAGCACCAATGTGCCGATGGCGCAGCCGATCATCAGAATGAAGGCGCCGTCCCAGCCGGACTTGTCCACCACGCGCCCAAGCCCCCAGCCGGAGACGATCGAGCTGGCATAGCCAAAGATGCCAGTCAGCCCCACGGCGGCGGCGGCGGCACGCTTCGTGCCCAGGTTCATCGCCATCGCCGCGATCAGCATCTGCGGGACGTACACCATGAAGCCCATCACGACGAAGAGGCTGCCCGTTGCCCACTTCATGCGTCCGGGGGTAATCCAGAATGTCCACACGGCCAGCGCCATCAGCACCATCGCGATGACGCACACACGGCCCGCGCGGCCACGGAAGACCCGATCGGCGACGAACCCCGCGATCAGCGCGCTGACCAGTCCCGCCATCTCCGAGCCGAACGTCAGCCATCCGCTGGCCAGCACGCTGAATCCCTTCATCTCCTGCAGGTAAGTCGGCCCCCAGTGCAGGGAGGTGTATCGCAGCGTGTACACAAGCAGGTTGGCGACGCTGATGACCCACATGAACGGATTGAGAAAGACGTACCGGATCACCACCGCCCGGTACGGCTCCTCGATCTTGATCTCCTCGGCCAGCTGGCGCGGCGTTTCCTCGCCTTTGTACACCTCGACGGGGGGGAGCCCCATCGTCTCCGGCGTGTCACGGAGGAACAGGAGGATGAACAGCGTTGTAATCACCGCCATCCCCGCCGGCACGAAGAAGCATAGCTGCCACCGGGGGACGGGGTCGCTGCGCAGGTATGCGGCGGCGCCGGTGATGCCAAGGTTATCCAGCAGCAACGCGACGTGCGTCAGGCCGTAGGCGATCAGGTAGGCCGTCAGCACCCCCACCAGCGCTGCGCCGATCATGTGGCTCACGTGCCAGATCCCGAAGGTCTGGTTGCGCTCCTTGGGGCTGAACCAGTAGGCCATGCTCTTGGCACAAGGCGGGAACCCCATTCCCTGCGCCCAATTGTTCATCAACCAGAATCCCGCCAGGAACAGCAGCGATGAGCTCAGGCCGAAGAAGACGTTCATCAGCGCGCTGACGAGCAGGCCAATGGCCATGAAGTAGCGCGGATTGGCGCGGTCCCCCAGGAAGCCATTCACGAACTTCGACACGCCGTAGGTCATCCCGCCGGCGGTGAGGATGATGCCCAGCCGCTCCTTGCTGAACCCCAGGTCGTCGCCCATGGGTTTAAGAGCCACGGAGATGTTGGTGCGGACGAAGTAGTAGATGGCGTACCCAACCATCGTCGTCGCGAGGATGCGGAACCGCCAGTAGCGGTATCGCCGCGCGACCTCGCTCGATTCTTCGGGGATCACGGGAAGGACGGTGGGAATTGAGGTCATGCGTATTGTGCCTTCACTCCCTCTCGCGGTACTCCGGAGAGAGGGAGGACGGTTCACCTATTCTTTCACCAGCTCGCTCAGCAGCTTGATCGTCTCTGCCGGGTCGTCCGTGATGACGCCATCGACGCCGAGCAGCGCGGCGCCGGCGATGTCCGGGGGCTCGTTGAGCGTCCACACGTACACCTGCATCCCGTGCTTCTGCGCGGCGCGGATGAAGTCTTCGGTCAGGTACTGCCAGTTGACGGAAAACCCGCTGAAGCCGATTTCCTTCATCTTCTCGAAGTAGGCATCGTCGACGGTTTCAGTGGGCACTTTGCTGGTGAGGCGGATCATGGGGACGGTGGCGGGCACGTGCTTGCGCAGCGCAGCGCCTTCGGCATCTTCCCAGGGGGCAAGGATGAGCTGGTCATGCGGGTATTTCGACTTTTCGAGCCACTTGGCGATGGCTTGGCCCTGGCCCTCTGCCTTGAGGTCGAGCATGAGGATCGCCTTTCCGCGGACGACGTCGGCGATCTCGTCGAGCGTGGGGACGGGTTCGCCCTTGTACTTGGGGTCCTTCCACGACCCGGCGTCGAGCTTGCGCACCTGCTCCAGCGTCATCTCCGCCAGCTTGCCCGTGCCGTCGGTCGTGCGGTCGACGGTCTTGTCGTGCATGCCGACGATGTGACCGTCTTTCGTGAGCCCGGTGTCGAACTCGACGATCGGCGCGCCGGCTTCGACGGCCTGCACGTAGCTGATGCGCGTGTTCTCCGGCGCGTGCTTGTGCACGCCGCGGTGGGCGACGGTGACGATGGGGCGCGATTCGATGTTGGCGGTCACGTGGGCAAGGATACGGTCGGGCGACAGTGCACGATTGTACAGCGCCAGCGAATGAAGCGTTTTGTCGCGCCATCCGTCGCTGAGGATCGTGACCTCACCGGCTGGCGGCGTGGGTGGCTTCATCGGCTCGGCGTCGGCAAACCCGTTAACAAAGAACTGCACCTTGCCGCTGCGCCCGACCAGCGCGAGGTGGTAAAAGCGGCCGGCGTAAATGGCGGACTTGGCGCGGGTCGCGTCGTTGCCCGCCGTGAACGCGGCGGCCTGGGGGTCTTTCGGTTTGGCCTTGGCAATCGGCCGCAATCCCACTTCGAGCGTCCCGATGCGAACGACGGGGCGCGGGGCTGCGGCGTCGTCGACGCGATGCCACCACTCGATGGTGAAATCGCTCGTCACCTTCGCCTTTGGATCGAGCTGATTGAGCTCGAACTGGAGGCCGCGGTGCGTGGGCTTATCTGAGGCGGCGACGGCATCGGCGGCACATGCCACCGTTCCCAGCGCGAGCGTCAGCGTTATCGCGAATGTAGAAGTCCTCATCTGCTGCGTCATACCGTTTGCACCTGCGCGTTGCCCGCCCGGAGCTGCGGGCGAGATCCGGCGCACGCGTACGCGCCGGTCTGCTCGCCGTACACGGCCAGCTCGCGCTGACGGCGCGGCTCGTCCCAGTCGAGCAGCTCCGCCATCCAGCCCGCCACCTGCGCCGCCACCGCCAGGTGATCGTGCTGATAATACCGCCAACTCGTGCGGCGAATCATCACGTCAGACAACGTCATCGCCCATTCATTCCTGCAATAATGCTCGACCGCAGCGCGCGACACCTCCGGCGGGAGAATGCCGCTGTACGCCGGATCATGGCCGTTGCTGAGCAGGGGGGTGTTGTGGGTCGTGCAGCGCGCTGCCGGACGCTTGGTGTACGCGACGACTTCGTCCACCGTCTGCTCGGCCATCAGCCGATAGGTCGTCAGCTTTCCGCCGGCCACGTCAAGCCAGCCCGGCTGCGTCATGCGGATCTGGTGGCGGCGCGAGAGGTCGGAGGGCTTGCCCCTGGCGTTGCTCCCGCCCGCGATGAGCGGCCGCAGCCCGGCCCAGGAGCTGATCACGTCGTGCGGCTCGAGGTGGGCCGTTGGGAATGTGGCGTTGGCGACGCCCAGGACGTAGCGAATGTCGCTGTCGTCGCAGGTGGGGGTGTCGATGGGGCCGTCGTAGTCGGTGTCGGTTGTGCCGAGGATCACGCGCTGGCCCCACGGGATCGCGAAGAGGATGCGGGATCCCTCGGCCATCACGACGGCGTCGGGGACGTTCAGCCGCGAGCGATCGATCACGAGGTGCACACCTTTGGTCAGGCGCAGCGCCACGCCGCTGGCGGCGAGCGATGCGGCCCAGGCGCCGGTGGCGTTGACGACCACGCGGGCGCGTAGCTCGGTCAGCTGCCCGGCACCCGTAGCATGGGCGTGTCGCCCATGCCACTGAAGCTTGTCAGACACGCGACAGCGCCACGTGTCGCCGTGGGCGGTCGCGCTCTCCAGTGCCGTGTAGTTGGCGACCATCGCGCCGGCGGCGGCGGCGGAGCGAATCGTGTCGAGCACCAGCCGTGCATCATTCGTCAGCCCGTCGAAGTAGCGCACCGCGCCGGTGAGTCCCTTCGGCTGCAGCCCGGGCAGCTTCCGCAGCGTCCGGTCGGCGCTGAGCACTTGCGACCGGCCGAGGTTCTGGCCGCTGCACAAGAGGTCGTAGGCCTTGACGCCGATCGCCAGCTTCCACCGTTTCCACACGGTGCCGCGGTGGGTGGGGAAGATGAACGGCAGCGGGGCAGCCAGGTGTGGCGCGATCCGGCTGATGATCACCTTCTCGACACTTGCCTCGCGCACCAGGCCGATGCGTCCCTGCGCGAGATAGCGCAGCCCGCCGTGCAGGAGTCGGCTGGATCGGCTGCTTGTGCCGAAGGCGAAGTCGTGGCGGTCGATCAGGGCCGTGCGCAGCCCACGTATGGCGGCGTCGCGCGCCACGCCCGAACCAACGATCCCGCCCCCCACCACCAGCACATCGAGCGTCCCCCCCTTCATCCGCTCGATGGCATTGGTTCGCGCGTCGGCATGCGCATCGGCAGCGAGGTTGTGGCCACGATTCAACATGAAGCAGCCTCGGCGCGCTGCGGCAGCAAACGGCCAAGCTCCCCCACGTTGGCAACGACCAGATCGGGCGCGGGGCTGTCACACTCGACCTGCTCGGCCGTTGTCTCGCCCGAGAGCACGAGGATCCCCAGCGCCCCGGCGGCGCGGGCCATCGCCATGTCGGTGTAGAGACGGTCGCCCACGACGGCGATTTCATGAGCGGCGATGCCATGGCGCTTCCGGACACCCTCCAGCATGCCCGCGCTGGGCTTGCCCAGCACCGCGTCTGGCGTACGGCCGGTCGCCGTCGTGAGCAGCGCACAGATCGCGGCGCAATCCGGCAGTACCGTCGGCTGATCCGTCGGGCAGATGCGGTCCGGGTGCGTCGCGATGAACGGCTTGCCCCGCGCCAGCCAATATGCGGCGCGACTGGTGCGGGCGAAGGTCAACGTCGTGTCGAAGCCGACGATCACCGCATCGGGCTCGTCCCCGCTTCCTCCACCGACGGCGTCGCCGACAAGCGCAAACCCGTTTTCCGCGAATTCCTGCTGCAATCCCGGCGTGCCGAGAACGAACAGCCGCCTCACGCGCGGCCGCTCCTGGCGCAGGTAGTCCAGCGTCGAGTGCGTCGAGCTGTAGATGTCATCGGCCGTCGCGTCGATGCCCATCTTCCGCAGGTGCTCGACATACTCTCGCGTGCTCCTGGACGAATTGTTCGTGAAAAACGTGTGACCGATTCCCAGTTCCTCCAAATGGTCGAGGAACGGAACCGTCCACGGAAACACGCGCCCGCCGAGGTAGAGCGTGCCGTCGAGGTCGAGGGCGAAGTGTCGAATCTGACTGAGTCGCTGCACGCTTCCAACCATGCTTGTGTTAAAACGAAAAAGCCCCACGGAGTGACCCGTGGGGCTTTCTCTGTGTCTCTAGCCCGATGCTCACAACTAGCTACGAGATTGTATTCTTATCGTCTGCGGCGACTATGTAACATCCCCGGCCGGCTGTCAAGGAAAACCGCGTGAATCCAACCGCTCGAAGCAGTGCGATCGCCCCGTACCTGACGCGCCCGGTCATTCCGTATGTCACCGAAGGCATAGACGTCAACGCCGACCTCATCGCCGCGTCGAGCATCATCTTCATCGGCGGTGGCGAGCTGGCCGAGCTCCCGCAGTTGCTCAAACGGTTGAGCGAGCCTCCGCTGGCGGAGCGACCGGTGCTGCTGCACATCGACCTGCTGAGCGGGCTGGCCAATGACGAATCGGGCTTGCGCTACGTCGCGACCCACGAGCGCATCGATGGAATCGTGACTGTCCGCCATCATCTCGCGCCGCTGGCCCGTCGCCTGGGGCTCATGTCGGTGGTGCGCTTGTTTTTACAGGACGGGCGAGCGGTCGAGCGTGGCCTGGGCGTCATCGAAAAATCGAAGCCCGATGCGGTGGAAGTGTTGCCGGGCGTCGCCGCACTCGAAGTGGCCGACCGCTTTCGCGACCTCCCGATCCCGTTCATCGCTGGCGGGCTGATTCGCACCCCGGAGATCGTCGGACGCATCCTCGCCAGCGGATGCCAGGCGGTGAGCACGACCAACGTGAAGCTCTGGGAGATGAATGTCCCGGGGCGCGGGTAACTGGAGGCTCTGTTGAAGGCGAGGCTCTCTCACATCTGGGAAATCCTCACGTCCAGCTACTGGTTCATCCCGGCGCTGATGCTGGTGGGGGCCGCTGCGCTGGCGTTCGGGCTGCTCTACCTCGACGAGCGCTACCCGCGCTCCGGGTGGGCCGCAGGCTGGCTGTATCCGGGCGGCATCGAGGGGGCTCGCTCGGTGCTGGCCACCGTGGCGGCATCGGTCATCACCGTGGCCGGCGTCGTCTTCTCCATCACCATCGCGACGCTCACGCAGGCGTCGAGCCAGTTCGGGCCGCGGATGCTTCGCAACTTCATGCGCGACGTCGGGAACCAGATGGTTCTCGGGACCTTCGTCGCGACTTTCGTGTTCTGTCTGCTCGTGCTGCGCAGCATCGGGAGCGAGCAGGACGGCACGTCCGTGCCGCACGTTTCGGTGATGGCCGCTGTCGTGCTGGCGCTGGCGAGCATCGCGGTGCTGATCTACTTCATCCATCACGTGTCGCTGTCGCTCCAGGCGCCGATCATCGTCGCCAACGTGGCCAGCGATCTGGAGCAGGCGCTGCAGCGGATCTTTCCCAGCGATCTCGGCCACGGTCCCCGTGGGCCGGGCGCGGAGTCGGAGGAGCCGCCGCTGCCGCCGGAATGGTCCGCCACGCCAGCGATCGTGCCGTCGCCCAAGGACGGGTACCTGCAGGTGGTCGACCAGGACACGTTGATGGAACTGGTGGCCAAGCATGACGTGGTGCTCAGGTTCGACGTGCGGCCGGGCGATTATCTCATCCAGGGGAACCCGGCCATGCGCGTCTACCCCGCCGAGCGTTGCTCCCGGCGGCTGGTTGAGGAGCTCGCGGCGCTGCTCATCATCGGCAGGCAGCGCACGCCGGAGCAGGACGTGGAGTTCGCTATCCATCAGTTGGTCGAGGTGGCCGTGCGCGCGCTCTCCCCGGGGATCAACGATCCTTACACGGCGCTGAACTGCATTGACCGGCTGTCATCGGCGCTGGTGATGATCGAGAAAGGCGACCTGCACGGCAGCTACCGCTACGACCGCAGCGGGCGACTACGCGTGGTGGCGCGGGTGGCGACTTTCACGAGCTACGTCGATGCCTCGTTTAACCAGATCCGGCAGTACGGGCGGGGGAGCGCGGCGGTGATGGTTCGCATGCTCGATGCCATCCGTGCCGCCGCGGCGCAGATGCGCTTCGAATCGCACCGCCGCGACCTGCTCCGCCACGCCGAAATGCTCCACCGCCAGGCGCGGGAGACGTTGCAGGAGCCCCACGACCTCTCGGACGTAACCGACCGCTACGCCGCCGCCGTCGACGCTCTGAAGTCAGCGCACCATGACGACAAGTGACGTTCCGCGGACCCACTGAAGATTTTGAAATCGCGGGTCGGTGCTGGCCAGTTCCTCAAGTCCTCGGGTGACGCCGTCCCACACCCCGTAGTCGTGCCAGGCGATCACCGCCGGGCCTTCCCCGATCAGCGCGAGTGCACGCATCGAATCGCTCAGGACGTATTCATACGCATGCGACCCATCCACGAACACGAAATCTGCCTTGTACGGGGTGAAGTCGAACGTCGCCGAATCCCCGTAAAGTTGCCTGACCCGTTCCGCGCAGGCCCCTGCCGTTATCCGAGCGCCGGATGCGGGCTTGTTCACGAACTGGTAGTCGGCCGGCGAAAGCGCATACGCAGTGGGCCGGTTTGGCGGGAGATCGAGCGTGTGGACCACCGCATCATCGGGCGCATTCGCTGCAAGGTTCAGGGTGGTGCGTCCGTCGAAGGTCCCGATCTCGAACAACGACCGCGGTGCGCGCTCTCGCACCAGACGTGAGAGGACGATCAGCTCCAGCAGCGTCACATTTCCGTGACGCTGCTCCAGCTCCAGAAGTGTGATCGGTGTGCCGTCACTCGTGATGCGCTCGATCTCGACCACCGGCAGGTTCGGTTTGATGCCATCAGTGATCGCCAGGGCGTCGGCCATCCGCCTTACGTCCCCGCGTCCCCGGGCCGATGCGCATCCAAGCGTCAGTGCCTGGAGCGCGCGCGCCCCGACGCGGGTGTGCCTCCAGGCGAGTTGCGCCGCACATCGCAGACCATCCAGTGCAACGCGCAGGCGTATTTCAGACGGAGAGTGAAACGATTGTCCGTTGATCAAGGTCAGACCCCAAATGCGGCCTGGCCGCCCACTTCGGCGGCATGGCGCTGCCGTCGACAACAATTTGACACCCGCGGTTCCATTGTCAAGCGCGGGACGCTATGCGATCAGTCGATCATTCTACCTTCAGCGGGCAAGTGCTGGCGATGCTCGGACCCCAAATCTGCCGCCCGGTTCGAGAACCGGGCGCTCGTGTCCAGGCCATGGCGGACGCGCGGCTGACCCAGAATCGCGTTTCTGCGCGGCCAGTGAGAACGATGGCTGACGAAATGGCCGCGATGTCGTATTTCGTCAGCTGGTCGCGCGACATCAGGAGCATCCGCCATGTCTCAATCGTTCACGGCAACTGAAGACGGCGCGCTGGCCGAGGCAAACCGCGCGCAGCGCCGGCGCGTGCTTGTCACCGGCGCTGCCGGGAAAATCGGGTCGTACTTTGCCGAGCACTCGCATCCGAAATACGACCTGCGGCTGCTGGTTCACGAGTCTGACAACGCGACGAAAATCCAGGGCTTCGGCGAGGTGGTCGTCGGGGATATCACCGACCTCCAGCGCCTGAAGGAGGCGGCAAACGGGATTGACACCGTCGTACACCTCGCGGCCAATCCAAGCCCAAGCACCGCCTGGAATGACGCGCTGAACGTCAACATCGTCGGCACCTACAACACCTTCGTCGCCGCCAGGGCCAACCAGTGCCGGCGGTTTATCTACGCTTCGAGCATCCACGCCGTCAGCGGTTACCCCGCCGACGTGCAGGTGAAGACCAGCGAGCCGGTCAACCCCGGCGATCTATACGGCGTCACGAAGTGCTTCGGCGAGGCGCTGGGGCGCTACATGGCGGAGAAGGAGGGGCTTTCGACCATCGCCCTGCGGATCGGCGCGTTTCAGCCGCCGGAGTCGGCGGAGTCGGAGAAGGGGCTGGGTATGATCGACGCGTTTGTCTCGCAGCGCGACCTGAACCAGCTGATCGAGCGCTGCATCGATGTGGACAACCTGAAGTTCGCGATTTTCCACGGACTCAGTGACAACCGGTTCAAGCGGCTGGACATCTCCGACGCCCGCGCGCTGGTGGGATATGCGCCGCAGGATGACGCATTCGACCTGAACGTGAAGCTGAAGGACTTGAAGCTCAGCCAGGTCGTGCAATCGCACAGCCTCGCCGACGGCAAGCACAGGAGCGGCCTGCGGGAGGATCTGTGACCAGAGCTTATCGAGCGTGCGCAGCCCCCGCGTCTGATTCAGCACATCCACAAGCCATTTCGCCGACATGCCCGGGCAACGTATAACGGAAGCATGTCCAACGCAGCGCCGGCCAGAGAGGTCTCCGTCTCGCCGCGGGCAGCGCCGCCCCGAAAGGCAGGGCTTATCAGCGGTGTTCAGGAGGCGGGCCTGATCGGCGTCGTGCTGGTGCTAGGCACCTTCCTCAGCATCTACGGCTACTACGACGCGCCTTACGGGCGGCCGAACACGTTCCTCAACACCGACAACCTGATCGACGGCATCGCCACGCCGATGAGCTACTACGCCATCATGGCGATGGGCGTGACGCTGGTGATCATCTCCGGCGGGATCGACATCTCCGTGGGATCGATCATGGCGCTGGCGGGCCTGGTCACCGCATGGACGCTTCAGCAGTTCGCGCGCGATGCTTCGGCCGTGGTTCTTATGCCGCTGTCGATTGCCCTGCCGCTGGCGGTGGGGCTGGTGTGCGGTTTGATCAATGGCGCGCTCGTGGTGGGGCTGCGGATGCACCCGTTCATCGTGACGCTGGGGACGCTGAGCATCTTCCGTGGGATCGCCAACGTGCTGCCCTTCGGCGCCAAGACGCTGCCGTTCGCAGGCCGGCCGCTGCCGGATGCGAGCGTTACGCACTGGTTCCGCGCCGACCTGCTCGGGATGCAACTGTGGCCGCTCATTGCGACGCTGATCGTGATCGCGCTGGGATACGTGTACCTGCGGCTGAGCGTCGCGGGGCGCGAGACCTACGCCGTGGGCGGGAACGAGGAGGCGGCGCGGTTCAGCGGGATCGATGTGCATCGCGTGAAGCTGCGCGTCTACGCGGTCTCCGGGCTGCTGGCGGGGCTCGCGGGGCTTGTGTCGCTGGGGCGGTTTGGGACGATCTCGACGAACTCGGCCATGGGGTATGAGCTGACCGTTGTCGCCGCCGCCGTCGTGGGCGGCGCGAGCCTGGCCGGCGGGCGCGGCGCGGCGCTGGGGGCGCTGCTCGGCACGCTGATCCTCGCGATGATCGAAAACGCCATCAACATCCTTCGGCTGAACCAGGAGTACAAGAACATCATCGTCGGCCTGTCGATCATCGTCGCGGTGGCGCTCGATCGGCTCGGCGCCGTTCTCCGGGCGCGGCGGCGGGCGGGGGTGAGGACGGCGTGATTCAGAGGATGACATACAAGGACCGAGAACCATGAGGAACATGATGAGAATTACCATTTGGATGTGGGCTGTCATCGGGCTGGCATGCATCGGGCTGGCGTTTTCGGGATGCAAGAAGGAAGACAGCGGCGCGGGCGCCGGGGGAAAGCGCACGGTCGTCATCGGCATGGTTGCCAAGAGCCAGGCGAATGACGTGTTCCAGGCCGCCTACGCCGGGGCGAAGGACGCGGCGAAGGAGCTCGGGGAGAAGCATGGCGTCGAAGTCGAGATCGACTGGCGCACCCCCACCACGGAAGACGCGGCCAAGCAGGTCGAGGCGATCGAGGCGCTGACGCGCGCGGGCGTCGACGCGATCACCGTCTCGTGCACGGACGCCGCCACCCTCACGCCCGCGATCGACCGAGCGACGGAGAAGGGCGTGCCGGTCATGTGCTTCGATTCCGATGCACCATCTAGCAAGCGCATGGCCTACTACGGCAGCGACAACCGGCAGATCGGACAGGTCATCATCGCGTCGCTGGCCAAGGTGATGGACGAGAAGGGGACGGTGGCGATCCTCGGCGGCAACCAGAGCGCGACAAACCTCGCCGCACGCGTGCAGGCGGCGAAGGACGAGCTTGCCAAGCATCCCGACATGAAGCTGCTCCCCGCGAGCGGCGGGGTGTTCTACCACGAGGAGACGCCCGAGAAGGCCGCCGAGGCCGTCGCCACCGCGACCAACGCCAACCCGTCGATCGAGGGCTGGGCGTTCATCGGCGGATGGCCGCTGTTCACCACCAACGCGCTGAAGTGGGAGCCGGGACAGATCAAGGTCGTCTCCTGCGACGCCTTGCCCGCCCAGCTCGCGTACCTCAGGAGCGGCCACGTCCAGGCGCTGTTCGCGCAGGACTGCTACGGCTGGGGGTACAAGAGCGTCGAGGTCCTGCTCGACAAGGTCGTCAACCAGAAGGAGCCGGCAGATCCGATCATGGTTGACCCGCTCACGGAAGTGACGAAGGCAAATGTCGATGAGTATGCGAAGAACTGGGATAAGTGGCTGGGGAAGTAGGATGACAGCGGAAGCTGAAGGATGAACCCGGCATGAACTTGAGCGACGACCAAGCCTTCATTCGCTTCGAGAACATCCGCAAGAAGTTCGTCGGCGTGACGGCGCTGGATGATGTCTCGCTCTCGATCGCGCGCGGGGAGTGTCACTGCCTGATGGGCGAGAACGGGGCGGGCAAGAGCACGCTGGGCAAGATCCTCGCCGGGATCTACAAGCCCGATGACGGGCGCATCTTCATTAAGGGGAAGGAAGTGAAGCTGGCGTCGCCGGCCGACGCACTGAAGGCCGGCGTGGGAATGGTGCACCAGGAGCTCGCCTTCTGTCCGGAGCTGTCGGTGGCGGAAAATCTCTGCATGGGCATCTATCCGCGGCGATTGGGTCTGTTTCTCGACCGCAAGTCGATGCGGCAGCGCGCTAGTGAGCTGCTGGCGCGCATCGGCGTGACGACGATGGACCTCGACCGCCCGATGCGCGAGCTGACGACCGCTCAGGAGCAGCTCGTGCAGATCGCCGCCGCCGTTGGAACCGACGCGCGGGTGATTGTCTTTGACGAGCCGACGAGCAGCCTGTCGGAGGTTGATGCCCAGCACCTGCTGGCGCTGATTGATGACCTTAAGTCCCGCGGCGTGACGATCGTGTACGTCTCGCACCGCATGCCCGAGGTGTTCCGCCTCGGCGACCGTATCAGCGTGCTGCGCGACGGGCGATACATCGGCACGCTGACGCGCGCCGAGACGACGCAGGAGAAGGTCGTGCAGATGATGATCGGCCGCAGCGTCGAAGCCTACTTCCCGCAGCACCTGGCGGGGACCCAGACGGGCCAGGTGCGGCTGCGCGTCGAGGGGCTGTCGTCGCCGGGCAGGTTTCAGGACGTGAGCCTCGACGTGCGCGCCGGGGAGATCGTCGGGCTGGCAGGGCTCGTCGGCTCTGGGCGCAGCGAACTGGCGCAGGCGATCTTCGGGCTGGACGGCGCTGCCAGGGGCGCCATCACGATCAGCGGCGCCCCGCTGCGGCTGGGGGACGTGCGCCAGGCGAAGCGCCTGGGACTGGGGCTGCTCCCCGAAGACCGCAAGCGCCAAGCGCTGGTCCTGGGCATGAGCTGCCTCGACAATTTCACCTTGGCGATGCTCGAGCGGCTCAGCCGGATTGGGCTGCTGCGCCACCGGGTCGCGCGCGACCAGGCGGTCCGATATTTCGAGCGGCTGCGCGTCAAGACGCCGACGCTCACCACCCCCGTGGGCATGCTCAGCGGCGGAAACCAGCAGAAGGTCGCGCTGGCCAAGTGGCTCGGCCGCGAGTGCAATGTGCTGATCGTTGACGAGCCGACGCGCGGAGTTGACATCGGCGCCAAGGCCGCCATCCACCAGATCATCGACGAGCTGGCCGCCAGCGGCATCGCCATCGTGATGATCAGCTCCGAGCTGCCGGAGCTCATCAACCTCGCGACGCGCATCCTCGTCATGCGCCAGGGCAGGCTGGTTGCGGAAGTAGACCGCGCCGAGGCGTCGCAGGAACACCTGTTGCGGCTGATGTCGAACGTGCGACCCGCTGCGATGGCTTAAGCAGATTCCCGCGGGTGGTAGGATCCCACCCGCGCGGGCACCTTCTTCGATGGACGACTTCAACGAGCATCCGCGCGTTCCTCCGGCGGGCATCCTGGATGCGCAATCGGGGGGGAGCGGCGCGGCGGCTCGGTTGTCGCAGCTCGCGGTGCCCTTCCGGCCGCCGTTCGAGACGGCGAAGCACTACTCCATCGCCAAGTTCCGCAAGGACATCGTCGCCGGGCTGACGGTCTCGGTGGTCGAACTGCCGCAGGCGATGGCTTACGCGCTGCTCGCGGGCGTCCCGCCGCAGTACGGGATTTACACCTCCGTCATCCAGGGCATCCTGGGCGCGCTGTTCAGCAGCAGCCACCACATGGCCAGTGGTCCGACGAACACCCAGAGCCTGCTCATCGCTTCGGCGCTGACGCGCATCACCGATCCGACGTCGGATCCGGCCACGTACCTCCGGCTTGTGTTCGTGCTGGCGCTGCTCAAGGGACTGATCCAGCTCGCCTTCGCCGTCGCGCGGATGGGCGCGATGGTGCGCTACGTCAGCCGCAGCGTCATCGTGGGCCTGGCGGGCGGGGCGGGCGTGCTGATCATCGTGGGGCAGATCCCGCGGGTGCTCGGGCTGGCGGTGTCGGGCGTGCCGCAGCGCTTCGCCGGCGCGGCGGGCGAGATCGAGAAGCTGCTTCCGCAACTGCATCATCTGAACACCAAGGCGCTGACGGTCGGCGCCGTGTCGCTGGCGGTCATGCTGGGTGTTCGCGGGGTTTCGAAGCTCCTGCCCGGTGCGCTGATGGGCGTGATCGCGGGCGCGGCGGTGGTGGTCGCGACGGGCTGGGGGCCGGCCGACCTCCCGCTCGTGGGTCAGCTGCCCCGCGCGCTGCCAGGATTTGTCGTCCCGCATTTCACGTGGGGCGAGGCCGAAGCGCTGCTCGCCGGCGCGCTGGCACTGGCGCTGCTCGGGATGCTGGAAACCGTCGCCATCGCCAAGGGCATCGCAGCGTCGAGCGGCGATCGGATCGACCCCAATCGCGAGTTCTTCGCCCAGGGGCTCGCCAACGCCGTCTCCAGCGTCTTCCAGTGCATCCCCGGCAGCGGCAGCTTCACGCGCAGCGCCCTCGATCACGCCGCCGGCGCGGCGACGCGCTTCGCCGCCGTGTTCAATGCGCTGTTCGTTGGCATCTTGTTTGTCCTGGCTGGAGGGGTCGCGAAGTACATCCCGCTCGCCACCCTCGGCGCGGTGCTGATCGTCATCGGCTTCGGCCTGATCGACTGGCGCTACATCCCACGCATGTTCCGCGCCAGCCGCTCCGATGCGGTCGTCTGCGGCATCACCTTCGCCGGCGCCATGGTGCTCCCGCTGGAGCTGGCGATCTTCCTCGGGATCTTCCTGAACCTCGCGCTGTATCTCCGCACCTCCAGCCGGCTGCACGTCACGGAGATGATCCACCGCACGGGCGTGTTCCACGAACGACCCATCGTCAACAAGCACACGGGCGAGCGACAGGTCGTGTTCCTCCAGCTGGAGGGCGATCTGTTCTTCGGCGTCGCCGACGAGCTGCAGGACCGGCTCAACGCGCTGGTCGGCAGCACCGTCCGCGTCGTCATCCTGCGCCTGAAGCGCACCCACTCAATCGACGCGACGGTCCTCGGGGTGCTCGAGCGCTTCGTCGCCGATATGAAATCCCGCCAGCGTTACGTCGTGCTCTGCGGCGTCAAGCCCGAGCTGATGAGCGTCCTGCGCACGTACGGCCTGATCGAGCAGATCGGACGCGATAACGTCTTCCCCACCGGCGGGGGGATCTTCACCAGCGCGAAGCTCGCCCTGGAGCGGGCGCAAACGCTGGTTGGGCGATCCATCGATACGGACGGGATCGACATCGACGACTCGATCGAACCGAACTACGTCATCTGACGGAACGCCCCGCAAGTGTAGGGAATCGATGCCGGCCGCTCGGCCCTCAAGTCCGCCGTGGTAAGGACCAGTTGCAGCGCCGCTCGACCGCCGGGGCCGGTTGGGTGGAATGGGCAAGTTTGCTCAGCGTCGAGGAAGGCTTCTTTGCCATCTCCGGATCATACTCCCGGAGCCTCTGGCGCGTCGGCCGATGCTAGAATAGGGGCGGCCATGACGCGCTCAATCAACCATGCCCGCTCCATACCGCAGCGCTCGCCCGTGTCGACGCACGTGCACCGTCTTTCGGGGGAGGTCGTGTATCTCTACGCGTTCGATATTGCCTATGAGCTGAAGCGATTGCCCGTGCGCGAGCTGCTGGGCCAGCCGGTGGGGCAGTTCGTCGTGGACGCCTCCAAGCGTGCGCCGCGGCAGATGTCTTTTTACCGTCCGGAGATGATCCGCCTGCCCCCGCTGGAACGGCTGGGGCCGGGCGGGCGCGTGTGGATCGACCGCACGGTGAAGTTCCTCCCCGTCGGCGCGATCAGCATCACGGTGCGCGTCCCCTTCCAGGTCGGCCGGGTCGAGGATCTCGTCGCCTATCACGACCTTCGATTCACGGACGGGACTTACCTCTACGACGAGGTGCGGCAGCTCGCCGACGACGCGCGGCGGGAGCTTGAACCCTACGCAATTCGCCCGGTGAAGCAGCTCGGTGATGAGGAGGCGTACACCGCCTTCTGCATCCATGCCCCGCTGGTTGCGCCGGACGGCTCGACGGTCAGCACGGAATCATGGATGCACGGCAGCCGCCGTGAGATCGCCTCGCTGCTCACGGAAGAACCCGACCCCGGCCACCTTTCGCAGCAGGAAGCGGACGAGTCGACCGCCAAGCACTTCAGCTACTACGACAAGGACGTCGTGGTCATCGACTGGGACGCCGCCCTGATTGTCGACGAGCCGCGGTACATCGACGAGATCATCTACATCATGGAGCTGGCCAACCTCCAGCTGGCGGAGTTGGAGGCATACGATCGGATGCTGGACGACGCCGTCGAGCTCAGCTATCGCGATCTGTCGGCGCGGCGGTTGCGGTCGTGGGCTTCGGCGGGGGTGCAACGGGAGCTGCGCGAGATTCGCGTCGACCTGGCGAGGCTGTCCGATGAGCTCTCGAATATCACCAAGTTCTTCGGCGACTGGCACCTTGCCCGCATCTACAAGGGGCTCTCCGACCGGTTCCACCTCAGCGACTGGCATCGCACGATCGACGAGAAGCTCAAGACGCTTGACGACCTCTACCAGATCCTTCGCGCCGACCAGAGCACCCGCTGGATGCTGTTTCTCGAGGCCGCCATCGTCCTGCTGTTCATCATCGATCTCCTGGCCATCTTCTGGTGGCAGAAATAGGAGAGGGTGAAGGAACGGGCTTGCATTTAGCCCATTCCCCGGCGAGCCGATCCCCGCTACAAGAAGTCCACGCAAGTCCGATAATTCCTTTGCCGAATTGAACAGCGTCCGATAACTTCACGTACTTCAGTGGGTGGCTTAGGAAAACGGATTGCCTGGCCAAGCTGCGGGGGAGTTTGCCTTGGCCGCAAATCATTTGGACATTTCATCCAAGCGCAGCCGGAATGCAGGTCGATGAACACAAGGTGACCGGCCCATGGAATTGAAGGGCTGACCGATGCGGAGCGACGGGTCACAGAAGCGAGTAGTTCTAACGCCGGAGGTTGTGATGCAGGCGTGGATCGTTTCGGTGGGTTCGGCTATCGCGGAAATCAGCGTTTTCATCGCCGCCGGTGCGGCCTTGGTATTCGGTGCGATGGGCCTTCGCTAAGCATCGCCTGTCCCCGCAAGAGCAAACGCTTCGACTTGCCGCGTGGAGACAGAGCCGCCTCCGGGCGGCTTTTTTGCTGCGCTGGCGGGCGAGCTGGGGCTGCGCGACACCTTCAACGTCGTCTGTTGCGTCGGGGGCAGTGGCCGCCGCGGCGGTTATTGTGCCGGGTCTTGCGTCTGCGTGCGCCCGGCCAGGCTGGCGACGGTGGCGATCAGCTCGGCCGGTTCCACCGGTTTGGCGAGATGCATCTGGAATCCGGCGAGCACGGCCTTCACGCGATCTTCTGGCCGGGCGTATGCCGTGAGCGCCGCCGAGGGCACGCCGCCCCCGTTCTGTGGCCCCAGCGCCCTGACGCGCTTGATCAACGAGTAGCCATCCTCGCCAGGCATTCCGACATCAGCGACCAGCACGTCGGGCCTTTCAGTGCGAACCAGATGCAGCGCCTCTGCAGCCGACGCGGCGCCGATGACCTGCGCTTCGCAGTCCTCCAGTAACCGCTTCACGAGCGCTCGAGCGTCCGGCTCATCATCCACGACCAGCACCTTTACGCCGGCGATCCGGACGCACGCGTCCGGCAGGCTCATACCCGCGGATGTGGCGCGCGGATGCCGTCGCTCCACGTCCGGGTTCGGCTCGGGATGGATGACGGGCAAGGGGAGCGAGACGGTAAAGGTGGCTCCATGGCCGGTGCCGAGGCTTTTTACCCGCACCGATCCGCCATGCAGTTCCACAAGTTGCTTGACGATGGACAGGCCGAGCCCCAGCCCGCCATACCGGCGGGTAGTCGTTGCGTCCGCCTGCCGAAACCGATCGAAGACGTGCGGCAGGAACTCCGGTGAAATTCCCTCGCCGGTGTCGATCACGCTGATCTCCACGTGCGAGTTGACGCGCTCCAGCAGCAGCTGAATACGACCGCCCCTGGGCGTGAACTTCACCGCGTTGCTGAGGAGGTTCCACATGACCTGTTGGAGCCGAGCGGGGTCGCCTGAGACGGGACCTGCGTGCGGGTCGAGCACCGTCTGAAGGCGGATGCCCTTGGCATCGGCCGAAGGCTTGGCCGTCGCGACCGCGTCCTGGACGACGGCCGCGAGGTCCACCCGCTGCACGTCGAGCCGCACCTTCCCGCTGATGATCCGGCTCATGTCAAGCAGGTCTTCAATGATCTGCGTCTGGGCCCGCGCGTTTCGCTCGATTGTCCGCAGCCCCTCTGCCAGGTCCTGCTCGTCCCTGCTGCCGCTTGCGAGAATCTGGGACCAGCCGAGGATCGCGTTAAGGGGCGTCCGAAGTTCGTGGCTAAGGGTGGCGAGGAACTCGTCTTTCATTCGGCTGGTGCGCTCAGCCTCAAGCCGCGCGCTCCGCTCTGCCTCGAGGAGCTGGGCCCGCTCCTCCGCGATCCGCCGTCGGTCCTCGATGTCGGTGTTCGTGCCGAACCAGAGCTTGATCTTCCCTTCGCCGTCCCTGAGCGGCGCGATGCGAGTGAGGAACCAACGGAACCGGCCATCTGCCCCCTTGAGCGGGAACTCCATCTCGAACGGCTCGCCGCTGTGGATTGAGTGCTGCCACCGCTCCGTGACACGCGGTAGTTCGGCAGGGTCGTGTACGCTTTGCCACCCCCAGCCCTCCATTTGCTGCGGCGTGGTTCCGGTGTACTCGTACCAGCGGCGGTTGTACCAGAAGATCCAGCCATCAGGCTTGGCCATCCAAGCCAGTTGCGGGATCGTCTCGGCCAGCTGCCGAAAGTTCGCATCGCTCTCGCGCAACGCCTGCTCAGCCAGCCGCCGCTCAGTGACGTCCTCGTGGACGAGCACGACCTCCTCGACCCGGCCGGCGTCGTCCTTGACAGGGTAGACGAACGCGCCGCACCAGCGCATCTGCCCGGCATACTCGCCCCGGTCGGGCACATAGGGAATCGGTTGGATGACAACGGGCTCGCCCGCGAATGCGTTGTGGATTGCGGGCATGATCCCACGTTCGATGAGTTGCTCGTCCTTGAGGATGTTGTAGTCCGGGAGGTCGGCCAGCGTGACCCCCCACAACCTTTCCCACGCCCGATTCACCTGCCTGATGGTGCCGTCCGGGCCGAACACTTGCGTGCTCAGCGGCGACTGCTCCACCAGCCGCTGCCAGCGAAACTCGCTCATCCGCCGGCGCTCCTGGGCGCGCTTCTGATCTGTGATGTCGCGGATGTAGCCGGTGAAGGTCGCCGGACCCTCGGCGGGCAGTCGGATGATGGTCAATTCGACAGGGAACTCCGTGCCATCCTTCCGCACCGCCGTGATTTCAAAGCGCCTCCCGAGCACAGGCCCCTGACCCGTCGCAAGATAGCGCGCCAGCCCCTCGCGGTGCGCCTGCCGGAAGGCCGGCGGAATGATCAGTGCGGCCATCTCGCGCCCGATTGCTTCATCTCGGGCGTACCCGAAGGTCTGCTGGGCGGCGGTGTTCCACTCGGTCACCGTGCCCTGCTGATCCATCGAGACGATGCAGTCCAGCGCCGCCTGGACACTGGCCGCGTGTCGAGCCTCCTCGGCCCGCAGGCGGTCCTCCGTCAGTTTTCGGTCGATGAACTGGCCGATCTGCCCGCCGACGACGGACATCATTCCCAGGAGCGGTTCGTCAGGCGGGCGGACCTCGTCACTGAAGAACTCCATCACCGCCAGCACCTGGCCGGCCCACGAAACCGGGAAGCACAGCGCCCCGTGCAGCCCCGCCCGGTCCGCGGCCTCGCGGCGGGGGAAGTTCGCCGCCCCCGAAACGTCCGTCACCCACTCCGGCTTCCCACTGGCCCACACGCGGCCGGGGAATCCGGCCCGGGGCGCGAAGGTGATGCCGCGGCTGAGTTCCTCAAACTCCGTCAGGCGGTTGGATCCCTGATTGCAGGAGTTCACGAGTCGGAGCACACCTGCAGCGTTGTCCACGCGCCACAGCGCTCCCCACTTCCACCCTGAGGCGCTGCACACCGCGCCAAGGAGCTTGGGCACGGCATCCTTCAGGTCCGGCGCCTCCGCGAGAACAGTGGCCACCGCGTGCAGCGTCGCCTGCCGTTCCTCCGCCCGCCTCCGCTCGGTCAGGTCGCGCACGACCTTCAGAAAGCCACAGACATTGCCATTCTCGTCCCGCAGTGCCGTCGTGATGCCGCTGGCCCAGAACCTGGTCCCGTCCTTCCTGAACTGCCAGCGGTCGTCATCGGCGCAGCCCTGGCGGCGGGCCAAGTCCAGTTCGGACTGGGGTATCCCTCCAGCAATGTCTTGCGGCGAGAAGATGACTGAGAAGTGTTTGCCCAGCCAGTCGGCTTCGTCCCAGCGCAGCACGTGGCGTACGCCCGCGTTCCAACTGCTGACGCGGCCGTGCAGGTCGATCATGAAGATGGCGTAGTCGGCGACCTGCTCGACCGCCAACCGGTACAGATGCTCTTGGTGCAACTAAACCTTTCGCGGAACGCCAAACATCCAACCACTTCCTGACGACCAAACCATTGCCGTTGAAGGGATGGACGGAGCAGATTTTATGGTCATTGGTCCGTGCCGCATAACGGATCCTCGGGTGGGAACGCTACCCGCCCGATATGAACCCGCAAATCCTCAATATCTTAGCCCGGCGGCACTGCGCGCTCGGCGCTGCCCGTTCCGATCGACATGAAGGCCTCGGTTTTGACGCGGCGCAACTGGCCATGATTTTCCGACGACGCTGACCGATATGGTCGGCTTTTTCACTTTGCTTGGCGTGCGATGCTCGCGATGCGCTGGCTGACGTGATGGAAATGCTGGCGGGCGCGAAATATGCGCTGCATCTGGAGAATACCGGCACAGTCCACGTTTGCAGTTGACCGATTTCTGAGCACCGTCAATAATCGACCTGTGGCGAAGTTCCGCATCGACAGTGTCGGCGAACTTGCGCGGCAGATGGAGTTTACGCCGCAGGAAACGCGAATTGCGCAAGTCGCCGCCGCAGAGTCCCTTCTGCACGAGATTGATCCCGCCAAGGGCTACCCGCCTGAGTTCGTCATCTTCCGAGTCACCGGTTATCGCCCCAGGCGCGCCGCTGCCGAGCTGCTCACGGGGTTGGCGCTGCAACACGACCTCGGGCTGCTCATCGAGCGCGTCAGCGATTCGCTCGACGTGCAGACGAGCTCACTGGCCGAGCCCGTGCTGACGATCGACGATGTGATGGAGAAGTTCAGCGTCACGAGCAAGACCGTGCAGCGGTGGCGGCGCAAGGGGCTGCCCGCGCGGCGGTTCCTGTTCCCTGACGGCAAGCGGCGCGTGGGGTTCCTGCTCTCCAGTGTGGAGCGGTTCTTCCGCACGCATCGGGATCAGGTCGAGCGCGGCGCAAACTTCTCGCAGGTGGATGAACCCGAGCGGGAGGAGATCCTCCGTCGCGCAAAGCGGCTGGCGGTGCACTGCCACTGCTGCGTGCAGGAGATTACTCGGCGAATCGGACGGCGGATGAACCGCTCGCCGTTGACCGTCCTGCACACGATCAGGAAGCACGATGCCGAGCACCCGCACGACGCCATCTTCACCAAGGCGCCCGAGCCCGTTGCGGAAGAGAAGCGGGGGCAAATCGTGCGCGCATTCCGGCGCGGCGTGCCCCTGCGGCGCCTCGCGCGGCGCACCCGCCAGCCGCGGTCTGCGATTTACCGGATTGTGGTCGAGGAGCGCATCGCCAGGCTGCACAAGCGCAAGGTCAAGTACATCGACGACCCGCTGTACCACGAGCCAGATGCCGCCCATGCGATCGAGGCGATCGCGTCAGCCGAGGAGCTGTCGGCGCCGCGTCCGGCGGAAGAAAACCGCGTCCCCCGCGACCTACCCCCGTACCTGGCTGACCTGTACCGCACGCCGCTGCTCACGCCCAGCCGCGAGCGCGCCCTGTTCCTGAAGTTCAACTTCCACAAGATGCTCTTTGCGCAGGCCCGGCGCAAGCTCGATCCACAATTCGCCAGCCTCCGCGGCCTGGACGCCATGGAAGCACATTGGCGCCATGCTGTGGCGACCAAGAACGACATCGTCCGCGCCAACCTCCGTCTGGTGGTCAGCATCGCCCGCAAGCACTTGCGGCCGGGGCTGTCGCTCATGGAGCTGATCAGCGACGGTAACCTGACGCTGATGCGGGCCGTCGAGGGGTTCGATATCCACCGCGGCCACCGGTTCAGCACGTACGCGACACTGGCGCTGATGAAGGGATTCGCCCGCAGCGTTCCGCAGATGCTCGCCGGCCGCGCGGGCGGATTCGCTGAGGATGCGCTGTCGCAGCTGCCCGACACGCGCCCGGCGGTCGCGACGGACCGGTTCATCGCCCGCGAAGAGGTGGGGCAGATGCTCTCGCGCCTGGAAGACCGCGAGCGCGACGTGCTGCTCGCCCACTACGGGCTGGAAGAGTCCGAGCCGGCTACCTACGAGCAGGTGGGCCGGCGCCTGGGCATCTCTAAAGAACGCGTCCGACAGATCGAACAGCACGCGTTGGCGAAGCTGCGAGCGGCGTCTGCCTAACGGATCGCACAGGATCTGGTTCCTGTAGCACCTCGTGCAGAGTATCCCTGCCTATGAAAGCTTCACCGTCTTCTTCGTCTCGATAGCTTCGTAAATTGCCTCGATCACCTTCAGGTCCTTCAGCCCTTCCTCCCCCGGCGTCAGCGGCTCCTTGTCCTGCAGCACGCACTCGGACATGTGTTCGAATTCGGCGGCGAAGTGATTGACTTGCGGGAGATCGACGCGCTCCTGCTTGCCCCTGATGACCTTGTGCAGCTGCAGATTTGAATAGCTGAGGAACGGCTCGGATTCGATGAACCCGTCGCGGCCGACGACGCGGAAGCGGTTCTGGCCAGCCGAGTAGCTGGTGGCGCAGTTGGCGAGAATTCCGCTGGGGAACTTCAACTGCCAGACGATCGCGTCCTCGACCTCGGCGAACCGCGGATCATTGGGCGGCGTGTAGCTTGTCGCATTCACCTCAATCGGCTCCTCGCCGCTGAGGTAGCGCGTCGCGTTCAGCGCATAGATGCCGATATCGAGCAGCGCACCGCCGCCGGCGAGCTTCTTGTTCAGCCGCCAGGGCAGGTTCTTCGGATCCGGCGCGCCCAGGTAAAAACCCGCCTCGGCCGTGATCATCCTCGGCATGCCCATGACTTTGTCGCGGACCATCTGAATGGCGGCGGTGTTGATGGGCTCGTAGCGGAGCCGGTAACCGATCATGAGCTTCTTCTTGGCCGCGTTGCACGCGTCGATCATCTGCCGGCACTCGGCGACGGTGTTGGCCATCGGCTTTTCACAGAGGATGTGCTTCCCCGCCTTGGCACCGCGGACGGTGTACTCGGCGTGCATGCCGTTGGGCAGGGCGATGTAGATGACGTCGACGGCGGGGTTGTCGGCGATCGAGTCGTAGTTTTCGTAGTTGTAGATCCCCCGGGTCGGATCAACGCCGAACTCACTGGCGAGCCTCCTCGCCTTCTCAGGGTCGCCGCTGACAAGCGCGACGGCCTTCGACAGCTTCGTATCCTTCAGCGCGGGGAGGATCTGGCGGACCGTGAGGTTTCCCAGGCCGACGAGGGCATAGCCGACCTTCCTGCCTTCCGCGGGCGCAGTCTGCGCCGACGCGAGCTGCGTCATGGCGCCCCCGGCCAGCAAGCCCGCGGCGGCGCCGTGCATGAAGTGACGGCGGGTCATTTCGGAAAACTTCGACTGCTGTGACATCGGCGAATCTCCGTGTTAGTGCAGGAGAAGGTAAGCCCAAGCCGCGATGATCGCCACACGTCGTCATGTGCCACAGCGTCACCCAATGGAGCCCGTCATTCGCGCAAGATAGCGTTCCAGCGGAAGCGGGGGGTTATGTGCGAATCGAAGATACGCAGGAAGCCCCTTCTTCGATCCTGATCTAACCCCCGGCTTCCGCCTGGGGGCTGTTTCGCCTGGGGCTATTCTTCCGCAGGGGGCAATTATACGCGCATACGCGCGTGCGCCGTTAGCATCACTAAATGCCCGTCTACCTCTTCACGTACCACGCCTACGGGACGTGGATGCCAAACCATCGCGACGGGTTCAGGCAACGGGACGAGGGATATCAACCGTCGAATCCCGCTCTCGCCAACGCGTACAAGAACGCAGCCGCCTTCGATTCGTATCAGTTCGACGAAGCGACGCAGCGATTACGTATCGATGTTTCGGAGCGTGTGTACGTCATTGTCGGGTCGAGCATGGCGGCAAAGAGGTCGGTGCCCAGATCGTAGTGCCGCTCGGTGTTTCGGCGGGCGCGGGCGAAGGTCTGAAGGTTCACCACCCGCTGCGCGAGCGACGTGGTGACGCTGTGCACGTCGAACGTCATCCGCCGCGGCACGTCGGCGGTGAGCAATCGGTCGATAAGCTGATGGATCGCTTCGCAGTCCCACCAGCCGTCGACATAGGCATCGCCGAAACCGACCGAGCCTTCGACGACCAGCCGGCGGAACAGCCGCTCATCATGAACCCTCAGATCCCACGGCCGCGAGCCGTTGATGCGAACATCGGCCGTCTCGAAGAGTCCCGCAACATGGCGCGCAAGCCAGCTGGCGGGGGTGGCATGAGGAATAGTGGTGCTGATGCGGTTGGATGCCGTAGCGTGCATGGCGACTCTCGATTGCGGTGAAGCCAAACAACGACGACCAGAACACATCACCCGACGTGAAAATGGAGGCTTTCTGCAGATATCCCGTTGAGGCCGGTTCGACAACAAAATTCCGCGCGGGAATGGTCTTCATTTCCGGGTTGTCACACCGCCGCTTTCGGTGTCCACTGGCCGGGCACACGTTTCGCCAACGAAAGGAACCCCCATGACCGAAGGAACCGGGCAGCGAACAATCGAAAAGGACAAAGTCGTCAGTATCGACTACACGCTCACGAATGAAGCCGGCGAGGTCCTCGACAGCTCCAAAGGTCGAGAGCCGCTGACGTATCTGCATGGTCACGGCGGCCTGATTCCCGGCATGGAGCGTGGGCTGGAAGGCAAGTCGGCGGGGGAGTCATTCCAGCTCGTCCTCCCGCCGGAGGAGGGCTACGGGGAGAAGGATCCGGACATGGTTCAACCTGTTCCGCGCGCCAACTTCGCGGGTGTGCCGAACATCGAAAAGGGCATGCAGTTCCAGGCCCGCTCGCCCGACGGCTCGGGCGCCCGCGTTGTGACGGTTGTCGACGTGTCGCCTGAAACGGTCACGGTGGACGCAAACCACCCGCTGGCGGGGGAAACACTGCATTTCAACGTGAGCGTCAAGGACGTGCGCGACGCGTCTCCGGAAGAACTCTCGCATGGCCACGCGCATGGTCCGGGCGGGCAGCACCACTGAGGAAAGAGTGGCGGAACGATCAAAGGATGAGATCCACCTTTGATCGTCCCACCCTTGGTGCCTTCCCTATCCCACTGCCAACATCGCGCGCTCCCGCGCCGCGCGGACGCGCGCGATCGCACCGGAGTTGAAGTCAAGGTAATCCGTCTCAATCCCATCACTGAAGATGACGCCGTTCTCGCCCATGAGCGACTCGGCGACTATTTCCTCACCGATCTCCAACATGCCTGCCGTCATCGTAATGCCGGACTGCTTGCTCGCGAACGGCTCGCGCACGACGTAGATGAGCCGCAGGTCGGACCAGTCGAGGCGCATCGGGTGCTGCACGGCAAACGCGCCGCTGCGCGTGCCGAACGACTCACGCAACCCGTTCGCCATGTTGAAGACGCTCGACAGCCAGCCGGTTGAGCCGGCCCCGGTGCTCACGATAACGCCGCTGCTGATCTGCAATTCCGACCGCCCGGCATGCTCCAGACGGTAGCGCGCCGACACGTGCGTGCGGCTGCCGATGAAGAAATCGTTGAACGCGAGCAGCCGCTGCCCGTCCGGCAGCGTCGCTTCCGCCAGCGTGACTTCGCGGAACCGCGCGCGGGCCCTGAGCACGTTGTGCACAGCCAGCCGCGCCTGTTCCAGCTTGAACGGGAGCAGGATGCCATCGATGTGCTCGGGATCGGGGTTCACGGTAACGATTGGCAGTCGCCGCACATATTTCGCGGTATTCGCGACCAAGCCGTCCTGACCGACGGTGACAACGACGTCGTGGGGTCCGAACACGAATACGGGGAGGAAGTCGCGCTCGACGACCTGCACGTTCGGCCCGAGGTCGTCAAGCTCGCGACGAAGGAATTCGACGGCGGCATCGTACGTCTGGTCCTCGCGCTCGAGGAGCATGAAGTCCGCGTCGATCGACTCGTCCTTGGCCTTGCGCCGCTCGCGCGCGGCGGGGCGGGCCTCTTCCTCCGCTGCGCGGAGCGATTTCATGGCGAACTTCGCAAGCCCGCGCGTGCTATAGCGGCGCAGCAACCCCTTGAGACGGGTGGGGCGGGTGACGATCAAAATGCGCTGGTCGGCGACGCGCACGGACTGATGTCCTCACTGCTGCTGGCGACCGCGCCCTTGCGGTTGTTGCTGCTGCTCGGCTCCGTCGACACCCTCGCGGGCCAGGAGCATTTCCAGCAGGTCCGGGGAGATGTTTAGCTGCCCGATCTTCTGTGCGTTCTCCGCCAGGTCGCGGAACGCCATTGCGATGGACGTCTTCGAATCTATTTTTCCGCTGCTGACAGGCATGAGCGTCCGCCAGTCGATTTCCTTCAGCGGTCGCAACGTCGCCTCCAACGCGTAGGCGCGGGTGTCGGCGACGCGGCGCTCGTTCTCAACCTGCCGCTCGATCAGCCCACTCCGCTGGCTTTCAACCGCGATGTCGGCCGACATCTTCGTCTCGCGGATCTGGCGGCGCTTTTCTTCGACGGCGATCTCGGTATTCAGCTCACTCTCCTTGATCCGCCGCTCCTGCTCAACGGCGGAATTTCGCCGCGCGTAAATCGCCTCGTCCGCCTGCCGCAGGATCAGCTCGCGCGCCGCAGCTTCCAACGCCTTGGCGGTATCAGGCGTGGGTTTGATGGCGGTGATCGACAGCTCCATGATCTCCACGCCCAGCCGCTGCACTGATTGGGATGCCCGCAATTCCGTCAGCACCTCTCCGACCAGCGCGTCGTACGCGACGAGCGCTTCGCGCAACGTCATCCGGTGCGTGACGGCACTGGCCATGACCTGCGTGAGGTTCACGAGGCGCTCGTCGAGCTTCTTGGGATCGTCGGAGACGTACGCGCCGCTCGGCCGCACGGAGAAGTCGAGCATCGCCGCAAGCTGCTTGGGATCTGCCACGCGGTACGTCAGTTGCCCCTGGATGCTGATGTTCTGGAAGTCTGCCGTTACCTCGTTGAACACGAAGGGAATGTCGATGGTCCCGAGCGGCACGTTCACGATCGTGCTTGTTGGCGCGTAGTAGAAGAACGATAACCCTGGCCCCTCGCGCACGACCTTGCCGTCCTTGTAGTGCAATACGTATGTCGTTGGCGGAGTCTTGATGAATGCAATCCCGAACACCCTTGGCACCTCTTCTGGTAGATGGTCGAGGGAGTTTAACCGTCTGACGCAATGAAACGGAAATCATTGCGTGCAGCCGCACGATGCGCCGCGGGACGCAGTGCTTCGTAGGCCGAGCGACCGCGTGAAGGTGATCCTTTGGATCAGCCGGCGCAACGTGACGAAAAAATGACCGGGCCATGACGTGCGGGTCGCACTTGGCCGGCGCATCAATAGAATGGGGTGCGTCACCCATGCCTGACGTGCGTTACCTGTCACTCGTCATCCCCTGCTACAACGAGCAGGAGAACGTCCGCACGCTGCTCGAGCGGGCCGGGGCGGCGCTGGGCCGCACGGGCAGGTCCTTCGAGGTGATCATCATCGATGACGGCAGCAGCGATGACACGCCGCGCCTGCTGCGCGAGGCGATGGCGCGCTACCCGTGGCTGCGCGTGATTCGCATGAAGGATAACGGCGGGCAATCGGCGGCGTTCGAGGCGGGATTCGCCGCGGCGCGGGGCGAGGTGATCGCCACCATCGACGCGGACCTGCAAAACGATCCGGAAGAAATCCTGCGCCTGCTCCCGCTGCTCAACGGCGTCGACATGATCACCGGCTGGCGCAGGGACCGCCAGGACACCGGCTTTCGCCGCTGGCAGAGCCGCATCGCCAACCGCATCCGCAACTGGATCACGCAGGAGACGGTGCAGGACTCCGCCAGCAGCCTCAAAATCTACAAGGCCCACGCGGTCAAGGGACTGAAGCTCTTCCGCGGGGGTCACCGCTACCTCCCTACGCTGGTGAAGATGCGCGGACATACCGTGCGCGAAGAACCGGTGAAGCACGCGCCACGCTTCGCGGGCACCGCAAAATACGGGTTCTGCAACCGCGCATTCGTAGGACTGGTGGATTTGCTGGGCGTCCGCTGGATGAAGAAGCGGTATCTCCGCTACGATGCGGCCGAAGTCGAAAGGACCCGCGAAACAGAGGGCGGCGAAACGAGAACGCAGCAGCCACAAGCCGGCGAAGCCAGGAGCCACCAGCCACAATCCACAATCCACTAGGAAGGGAAAGGCTTTTCGTTTTCTTCTGGCTCCTGGCTGTTGGCTTCATTCCAGTTTAAGGAACTCCATGCAAATTGACGGTCATGACATCGGCATCTGTTCCTGGTCTCTCCAGCCGCGCGACATGGCGGACCTCGTCGCACAAATGAAGCAGTTGGATGTCCAGCACGTGCAGCTGGCGCTGGGCGGGCTCCTGCAGATGGACGACAAGCGCAAGCACCAGGAGCTGGGGGTGCTGCGCAGCGCCGGCCTTAAGCTGACGGCCGGCATGATGGGGTTTCACGATGAGGACTATTCCACGATCGCCCGCATCCGCCAGACCGGCGGGTTCGTCTCAGATGAGACCTGGCCCGTGCGCAAGGCGCTGATGAGGCAGGCGGGCAACCTTGCTGCCGAACTGGGGATGACGAGTCTGACCTCGCACATCGGATTCATCCCGCCGAGCAGCGAACCAAAGTACAACACCATGGTCCAGCGCGTCTGCGAGATCGCCCAGCCGCTGAGCGCCCACGGCATCACGCTGCTCATGGAGACGGGGCAGGAGACGGCGGCGGAGCTGCTTCAATTCCTCAACGACCTGCGCTGTCAGAACGTGCAGGTGAACTTCGACCCCGCAAACATGATCCTCTACGGAGTGGGCGAGCCGATCGACGCCATCGAAACGCTCGGCCGGCACATCGGCCACGTCCATGTCAAGGACGCAAAGCTCTCGAGCCGCCCGGGCGAAGAGTGGGGCGAGGAAGTGCCCTTTGGCACCGGCGAAGTCCCGCCCAGGCAGTTCCTGCTGGCGCTGAAGGGCGCCGGCTACACGGGCCCGCTCGCCATCGAGCGCGAGGCCGGCACACAGCGGTTGGCGGACGTGCAGTTTGCGATCCAGACGCTGCGGAGTGCGGCGGCTGCGTGATTTTCGAGAAGTTGCAACGCCTGCGTCGGTTGCGGCGCAGGCGTCGCCACTACAGTAGCTCCGCAGTCGCGCGCGACGGCTGCGCGGCCAGCAGTTGGTCCAGCGTGAACTCGCTGCCGCACTCGGGGCAGCGGGGCTCTTTCAGGCCGGTGAGGTTGTAGCCGCAGGTGGGGCAGACGACGCCGTCATGGCCGCTTGCGCCCAGCCGCTCGGCGCGCTCGGCGGGGCTTTCGCGCCAGAGGAAGCAGGTGGCCACGAGCCACAGCAGGATTGCCGACGACGAGCCAACGAACGACCCGAAGCCGCGCTCGATGGTGTTGCAGATCGCGCCGATTGCGGTGCCCGCCACCGCGGCGGCGACGGCGGCGCCCACCGTGGTTCCCACGCGCGTGTCCCACCGCACCGTCTTATGCCACAGCAGCACCCAGTACCCCGCGACGAATGCCCAGGTCACGGCGCCGGCGACGACCCATGCTTCCTCGCGCCAGAAGCCTCCGAAGTGATTGAAGGAGATGACGACAGCGACGGTGTAGACGAGCCCGCCCAGCGGGAAAACGAGCATCGAGAGCAGCAGCCGGGCGATGAGGTGTGACATGGCAATTGCCGGAGAGGATATGACGGCGGTGAAACTGAAAGCCCCCGCGATACGCATCGCGGGGGCTTTTGGTTTCATGGAAATCTGGCCGGCTTAGTAGCGATCGCGTCCGCCGCGCTCGCGGCCACCGCCGCCGCCACCGAAGCCGCCGCGGCCACCACCCCCGCCGCCGCCACCGAAGCCGCCGCGCCCACCACCCC
>DASYWJ010000011.1:0-73102 GCA_035936155.1 Tepidisphaeraceae bacterium
GGGCAACAGTGGCTCGACCAATTCCCACAGGTCGTCGGGTACGAGCGGCTTGGCCATGGCGTCCTCCGTGACTGCGGCCAAGCGAGATTGTCGGGCGGCATCGGATCATTCGGAACCGAGGTTTTGTTAGGAGCTCTTAGGCTCTCGTGAGGTGGTTGTTCATTTGGCTCGAAATGCCATGCCCACTGAAGCGGGCACGCCGGCGGACTACCTCGTGGATGCGGTTTGGGTTGCCTGGGTCGCGGGCGCCGTCGTCGGGGCCAGGTTCGGGGGAATCCGGTCGAGCTTCAGCTTGTCGTACTCGGCGCCGTCGAGCACGACGAGCCGGCCCTGCATCGTGTAGTGGCCCTGGCCGCACAGTTCTTCGCAGACGATGTCCCAGTAGCCGGGGATGTAGGCCTGCACCTCGGTGACGCCGGCGGCGCGGAGCTTGTCGAGGATGCCCTTGCGGAGCTCCTCATCGGCGGGGAAACCGCCGGTGTCGCGGATGATCGAGCTCTTCACGCGCTTCTTGTCAGCCGGGTCGATGTAGCGCCAGCCCGTGCGGTCCTTGTTCTTCGCCTCAACCGGACCGGGGGCGTTCTCGTCAATGCGGACCGACAGCTCCTTCGTCTCGGGGCGCTGCAGCGCCGCGTCGAGTTGCTCGAGCGTGTACTTCCTGATCGTCTCCTCGGCCTTGGCGAGACTGGTCTTTGTTGCGGTGAACGCGATCATGCCACGGATGCCGGGGACGGCGTCGAGCTTCACGCGGTGGTTGGGCAGGAAGTAGCTGTGGATGACGTCCTTGCTGCCCAGGTGCACCTGCACGGGGCGGTCAACCGGGATGACCATCTCGCGCGCCAGCGCGCCCTGCCAGGCGTCGTCCTTGCCGTCGGGGTCGGAAAAGTCCTTGCCCAGCGGGTTGACCTGGTCAATGTACGTGTTGATCGCCTTCATCGCCTGCTGGGAGGGGAGCTGCGCCGGGCCGGCGACGTTGGCGAAGCTGCTCCCGTCGGGCCACTTCGTGTCGGTCGGCTTGGGGAACATCAGGTAACGGCCGAGCTTCCCGTCGGGGCCCGGATAGATGATGTTCCACTTGAACTGCTGCCCGATGACCAGCACGTTGGTCACGTCCGGGCGCAGCGCATCAGGGTTGAACCGGAGCCGGTCCCACACCCCCTTATTCGCCACCGCCAGCCCCGCAAGGATGACGGCGGGGGCAAGCGTCCAGGCCATCTCCAGCCGCGTGTTGCCGTGCGTGAAAATTGCCTTCTTGCGCTCGGGGCGAGTGCGGTACTTGATCAGGAACACCACCAGCGTCACCTGCACGAGCACGAACGCGACGGCGGTGATCCAGAAGGTCCAGTTGAACAGCGAATCGATCTGGCTGCCGTGCAACGAGTGGTCATCGGGCAGCCACCAGTGGCGGAACCCTTCCGCGGCCAGCGCAGCACTGGGCGCGAGTAGCAACGCGGCCGCCGTGGCGATGGCGGCCGCGCGAACGGGTTTGCGGGACGATGACAATGATGGTTGTCTTCCGGAAGTGACTGATCTCACCGACGGACGCTCCTGTTCTGCTGCGTGCGCGTGTCTCGCTGCCCGAACCCGCTGTGCGGCACGCCGCGAGCGAACGTGTGAACGCCCCGCATGCCAGAAGAGGGACGGGCCGCTGTTCACGACCCGTCCCCCGAGAATGATCTACGCGAAACGGCTCCGAATTACTGCCCGCTGGCCGTCGGCGCGACAGGCTCCTGCTGGACGACGGCGCCAGCGGGCTTGGCCACCTTGTCGCTGCCCGGGCAGCATGCGCCCGGGGCGCACGCGGCATCGTCGGCCTTTTTCTCGTCGGCAAACGACGCAAGCTTCACGTTCCCGTCCGTCGGGTTTGCCTGCGCCGCCTCGGCCTTGAAGGAGAAGTCCTGCTCGGCCTTGCCGTCCTTCACGGTGATCTTCTCTTCCTTCTCGCCAAACTTCTCGTGCCAGGCGACGAGCGTGTACTCCCCATCGGGGAGCTCTCCCTTGATCGTGTACTTCCCGTCGTCGCCGGTGACGGCGTGGAACGGGTGCTCGAAGACGCCGATGTACGCGCTCATCCACGGGTGCACGTCGCACTTGACGCGAAAGATCTCCGTGGTCTTGGGCTGTTCGGGCACCTTCTGCCCGGGATTCTTGTTCGGCTGTCCGAAGTTGAACGCCGGGTTCTCCGTCGCCAGCGAGTGAACGTTGTGGAGGAAGCCGTCGGAGTTCTTGACCAGCAGATCCTGACCCACGGTCATGGTCAGGACGTGGGGCTCGTACATGCAGCCCTGCTGGTCGAGGATGACCGGGTCCTTCGGCGCCTCGCCGCCCAAAGCGGCGGGGTCCTCGGCCTTGATGCGAACGATCACGTTCGCCAGCTCGCCTTTTTCACCGGCGACGACGGACGGGTCCAACACCGGGTCGGCATGCTGCGCCTTGCAGCCCGGGTCGGCGTCCATCGCGAGCTCCTTTGGCTCAGGCACTTCGCCTTCGATCTTCACGCTGCCGGTGATATCGGCGGCGGCAACAGACGCGACCGCCGCCGACAGCGCCAGCGCGGAAATCCAACTTACCTTCTTCATGAATGGCTCCTTACTTGAGTGAACTCGGGGCGCACAACGGTGTGATACCCAACATCAGAGAAGACCTCTCCGCTCCGTGTCCGTTAGCACCCGTTCGGGGTGGGAATCATACGGGAAGGGGACGGGGCAGGCCAAGGGGGTTCCCACCCGGTTTTCCCGCTACACATTACTCATTTTTTCCGCTGCGTTTCCGCTTGCGGCGCGCAACTCGGGCACGCAGGCGGTTTCACCGCTGCAGCGGGCGCGCTCCCCGCGCTCAGCATCGCCATCGTCATCAGCTTCACCACCGGCGACGGCGTGAACCGGGCCGTAGCGTCTCCGAACGTGAACTCCACCGCCAGCGGCTTACCGGCCTCGACCGTCACATCCTTCGTCTGCGTCCCGAACCGCTCGTGCGTTGCCGTCAGCTTGTATGTGCCGGGCGGGACGTTCTCGATCGAGAACGACCCATCGGCAGCGCTGACGGCGAAGAACGGGTGCTCAAATATGTGGAAATTCGCGCTCATCCACGGATGCACGTCGCACTTGACGCGGAACACCTCCGGCGCCTTCATCGAGCCGATGTTGCGGCCGGGGTCCTTGTTCTGCCCGAAGTTGAACGCGGGGTTGATTGTCGACAGCGCGTGCACGTTGTGCAGGAACGGGTCGGAATTCTTGACGACGATCGGCTGCCCGACCTGCGCCGCCAGCACGTGCGGCACATACATGCAGCCCCTCTGATCAAGCACGGCAGGGGTCGAGAGCGTCGGGAACGTGCCGGCGACGCCTTCAACGGAGACGACGACGTTCTGAAGCTCGCCCTTCTCCGACACCATGACGGACGGATCGGGGACGGCATCGGTGTGCTGCGCGCTGCACCCGGCGTCGGCGCCCATGCCAAGGGGGGGAAGGGCGGGCGGCGTGCCTGTGAACATGACCTTTCCCGCCAGCTTCACGCCCGCCACAGTGGGAGCGACGGGCTTCTCCGCGATGGCGGTGTCCACGGGTTTGGCGATCTCCGGCGCCTTTCCGGGGAGGATGGGCTTGTCGAACTCCGGGTGCATCGCCAGCGGCTGGGGGATTGGCGCCGGCGCGGTCGAGACTTGCGTCGCCGCCTGCGTGGCCGCCTGCCGGGACGCGCGGGCAATCGGCGTCACGCCCGCCAGCGGCCCGGGCTGCGCGGGCTGAATGCCGGTGTAGTTCCTCACGCCGGCGGCGTACAGGAAGTCGAGCAGCAGTTGCCCCTGCTCGTCGGCGGTTTCGCCATACATCGACTCGATCCGCTCATCGGGCTCACCGCCCTGGCCGCGCGGGAACGGCAGCCCGTCGAGATGGTAAATTGGGGCGCCCGAGAGGAATGGCGGCATCATCGTCTTGGCCTGAATCACCGCCGGCTCCTGCACCCAGCGCCGCACCCACCGCGGCTGCAGCCGGCGGTACACGAGGTTCAGGTTCGGCGCGGTCGGGTTCTTCTGCGATCCTTCGGCGTTGGGGTCCCCCAGCACGTGGCACTTGAGGCACTGCATCTCATAGAGGAAGCTCTCGCCGCGCTTGAACCGCTCTTCGGAGATCTGCGGGCGCGGAGCGTCCGTAAACGGGTAGGGGGCATCGTAAAGGTGTTGCGTGAAGCGCGCCTTGAACAGCAGCCCGCGGAACGTGCGCCCCAGCTCGTAGGCGTTGTTACGCGTGGGGTCGAGCTGGACCGGCGTGACCTGATCGCGCGTGGTCGCCCACTCGACCAGCGCCTCAGCGGCGTTGGCGAACTCCGGCCGGCGGTGCCAGTCGTCGCCGGGCCAGGGGGACTCGGCGTACAGCGGCTCGTCGCTGGCGTCCATCTGCTCGTGAACGTAGCGCACGACGGGGTCGAGCGTCGCGGCCAGCTTGTTCGACTCCTTGTTCGACACCGAGGCGAAATACGCTGCCAGCGCCGCAATCTCGGCGTCCTGCAGCGGGAAGCTGGGCATGCGGATGTCAATCTTGCGATTGCCGCCGCCGCCTTCGGTGTCGCTGTGCAGTAGGGGGCGGAGCGGCTCGACATCCTTGAGGAAGCCGAACAGCCACGCGTGCTGCACCTTGTTGCCCTCGCCGCGCAGACTGGGCGGGGCTTCGCTGGTCAGCTCGTCGGCCTTGTACCACTGCTGGACGACTGGAACATTCTGCTCGATCTGGTGGCAGTTGATGCAGTTGTACTTCTCTGCGAGCTGCCGTCCCTGTGCGATCTGCTGCGCCTCCTCGGTGCGTGTCTCGTTCGTCAGGCGCGGGGTGATCAACCGATCGCGGTTGGAGATGACGAATGTGACGATGGCGTCCACTTCGCGGTCGGTGAAGTAGAACGTGGGCATCTTCAGCTTGTCGTAAGGTCTGCCGGCGTCTCCGTCGCGCGGCTCCAGCAGCACCTTGCCGCGGTCGTAGATGCGCGTGTTCTTCAGCTTCTGAGTGAGCCAGCTGGTGCGTGAGTGCTCGACGTGCGGCCAGGCCACCTCGACCGGCTTGGCCGTCCCGGGCTCAATTGGCTGCTCCGTGAGCTTGGCGATGTCGGCGGAGAGTCCGTTGACCATCGGGATGGCAACGTGCTGGGCCTTGGGCATCGACTCGATCTTGTGGTGATCGAGGAAGTCGAAGGCGATCTGGCTGAGCGCTTTTTGACCCCAGTCAGAGAGGTTGGCGCAGGGGCTGGTCAGCGTCTCGGCGCCGTTGATGGCGTGGCAGCTCATGCAGCCGTAGTGGCCGATGAGCTTCTTCCCGAGAAACACCATCCGCCGCTCATCCTTGGACCACTTTGCGGTCTCCTCTTTCAGCGCGTCGAATGCGGCGGGATCCGCGTCGGAGGGCTTCAGCGCGTCGGCGGCGAGATACGACAGCTCCGCGTCCTCGTCCGCCTTCTCCATTGCTTTCTTGCTGCTGAAACGGCTGCGGAGGAACATCGCCGTCATTTCCTGCAGCTTGACGCTGTCGGGCGATGTCAGGCCTGCGGTCCAGGTGTCGTTTGGCGCGTCGTTAGCGCGCTTCATCGACAGCAGGTACTCGACCAGATCGATCGCCTGCTGATCACTCAGGCGCAGGCGCGGCATCAATGTGTATTCGCTGTAGTGGCGCGGCTCCTTGAGCCAGTCGAACAGCCATTGCCGCGCCTCTTCGCTCGTGCGCCCGCCGGCTGTCAGCTTCGTTCCGATGCCGGACAGCTCGGGGCCGTGATGCATGAAGACCGGCTTGGGCGAGTTGTCGGGATAGCGCGGGGGGGCGGTCTGCTCACCCTTCTCGCCCAGGTGCTCCAGCGCGTAGAGCTGGCGCTCGTTGTACGTCATCCGCTGGTAAATCTTCTGCGCCTCGGCGGTGAGGGTCTTGGTGTCGGGGGCTTTACCAAGCCTGGCCGCCAGCTCGTCCGCCAGACGACCGGCCTTTACCAGGTCGGTCACGATCCACTGCTCGCCCAGCGTGACGGTTTTGTCGCCGCTCTTAGCGACCGGATCGTTCAGATTCGAGTGGCAGCCGAGGCAGCCGATGTTATTGAACACCGCCTGCCCCCGCGCCAGGTCGCCCGTCAGTCCTTGCGGCGGCAAGTGCTTGGGCGGCAGGGGAGCGGCGGTGCGGATCAGGTATTCAGTGATTGCCCGCGCTTCCTGTCGCGTGCGGCGCAGCTCTTCATCGCTGGAGTTGTTCTCCAGCATGAAAAAGTGCGGCATCTTGGTGCTCGGGCGGAACGCCTTGGGCGACCAGATCCACGTGTTGATCATCGCCGGCGAGAGCTTGGCGGTGATGTGCCGCAAGTCCGTGCCGACCTTGCGCTGGCCGTTGGCGAGAACCAGCCGCTCATCGCTCGTGTTCGACGGCGCGACCTCCGGTGTGATGCTGTCCATCTGGTGGCAGTTCACGCACCCCATGTTCTTGAACAGCATCCGCCCTTCGTGGATGACCGGGGCGGTGTCCTTGATGTCGTAGACATCGGTGTGGCAGCGCACGCAGTTGGCCTGCAGATACTGCGGCGGGAGCATCGGACGGTCCCAGTAGTGGTTCACGTCCTTGAACGACGTCCCGGATTTCGGCTCATACTTCTTCCAGTGCGTCAGCTGCGAGACGGCGCGGCCTTCTTTGCCGCTGACTGGATCGACATATGGAGTCGGCGGCGCATCCACCGGCGCTTCCTCGGGCACCTCGAACGCTTCAAACACCTGCGAGTCCGCCGTTTGCGGTTGCGCCGACGACTTCGCGTCAGCATGTTCAACCGGCTGCGTCGCCGGCGCGTAATGCGTCGCCAGGTTCAGGTGCAGGCTGCTCAGTTGGGGCACCAGCGCGTCAGGTGGATAGACCGCCGCGAGCATGCTCGATAAATCCGGTCCGAGATGCGTCACCAACGCCCGCTTGGGCTTGATCTGCTCCGGCAGCACCGGTGTCCCGGTTTTCTGATCGACCCAGATCGCTCGGGGCGTGTGCGCGGCAAGCACGAAATCCGTCTCGACGCCCGAGCCGTCGTGGCAGCTCGTGCAGCCGACGCGCTCGAACGAGTGGGGGCTGTCGACGTCGACGTACAGCTGCAGGTTCGGGTGCGCGAGGTACACGGGCGAGGGGTCCAGCGGTTCATATCCCTTGCGCCGCCGATCGGCGTTCACCTCTTCGACCATCGCCGTGCGATACCGGTCCTCGAGCAGGTTGAACTGCTTCGGGGCGAGCGTGGTTCGCAGTGCGTTGGCCAGCTCCTCGACGTACCGGATGGCGGTGTTGCGGGCCGTCGCGAGCGCCTTCTCCTCGACGACCGACGGGACGGGAATTTCCACGACGACGCGCGGTGAAGGGGCGCCGTTGGCGCTCTCGTACACCCAACGCTTGTCCGTCTGCGGATAAGCCAGCAGCGCCCGCAGGACTTGCCTGAAGATCGCGTCCTGGCGGTCGCGGGCGTCCCCGATGAGCTTGAGGTCGTACTTGAATGTCTCCAGCTTCTGCCCGTCCACGGTGACGATGGCCGGCTTGTTGATGATGCCGGTGACCGCATTGATGCGGACGGTGTTGCGCGCCAGCGCTGCCGGCGCGAGCTGTCGCGCCCATGCGTGCCAGAACTCCGGCATCGCGACCGGCCCGGGGTTGGTGACGGTCGCCACCGGGTCCGCCGTCCGCCCGCCGGGGATCTCCGGCAGGTTCAGCTTGCGCGAGCTGGCCACCTGCTCCTCGAGGAACGCGAGCAGGTTTGCCTCGGTGAATTCCTTGTTGGCAATGTTGACGTGGCAGGTCATGCAGCGGTCGATCGCCTCGACGCGCTTCACGCCGCCCAAATCAGTCTGCACGTCGCTCAGCACGACCTGCTGCACGCGCTCGGAGGGGTTGACGAACTGCAGCAGCGGCGCGGAGCGGGCCTTGGCGCTGGCCCAACCCAGCCAGCCGCTGAGCCCCTGCTGGCGCGACGGGTCCAGTGCGATGAGCTTCTTCTGAAGCAGGTCGATGTCCGCTGTCAGCTTTGTCCGCTCGCGCTCGAGCTCCGTCTTGGTCCTGGTTTTCTCCGCAAGCTGCTCGCGCAGCTCGGCCAGTTGCTCGTTCAACGCCGCGAGCTGCTCGGACTGCTCCTCGACGCGCTTGCGCGGCTCGGCCAGCTTCGCCCGCAGCGCGTTGGCGCGCTCCGTCTCATTGGCGGTGATCGCATCCTGAAGCTGTGCCTCGTCCACCGTCACCAACGCCTTGGCGCTGTTGTACTGGAACTCGAGATTGGAGCGGTCGCTCGTGATCTTCGCGATCTGCGCGTTGATTCGCTTCAGCTCGTCGGCGCTGTTGGCCAGCGCCTTTTCCTGCGCGGCGATCTGCTCCTGGAGGCGCTGCAGGCGCTCCTGCTTTTCCGGGGTGGTTTCGCGGTCGATGCGCTCTTCCGTCAGCGCCGATTCCCACACGCGCGTGTTGCGCTGCGGCCGCCGCCAGTCCTTGTCGTAGTCCTGAATGATCGACCAGCCGGTGACTGCCATCAGGACGATGGCGCTGACGGCGAAAATCCAGTTGAGGCGCTTGATGTTCCAGAACGTATCGGTGGGAATCGGCATACTTCAAAATCCGCAAGCCAAGCTACGTCCGTGCCTACGCTTATCTGCAAAAATGATACGGAAAGCCGGCGGGGCAAACAAGCCAAACCGGTCAGTCCATTCACCGCCGGCCGTCCCCGCGCCGCTTTGGCCGATAGCTGCGGCGGACCGATTGCCGATCGAGGCGTGAGGAAGCTCATCCGTCGACGACAAATGCAATGTGCGCAGCGGCGACACATGTGGCGTGCCTGATGGTCCCCATGTTGATCATCGGGTGCGGCGCGAAGGAAACGGCGCGCGAGGACCGCGCTCCGGACAGGCTAAGGCGGAGTACAGAGAGCGCTGGCGCGGGCCAGCGGCTGGCAGCGCTGGATTGATTCAGCGCGCCCGTCGGCGGCGCAGCGCGATCACCGCGCACATCCCGGCAATGAACAGCGCCGATGAAGGCTCCGGCACGTAAGCAACGATCTGCGAGCGGTAATAGGACAGATCAGCCGCGTAGGTGACGTTGCCAAAAATTGACGTGTTGGCGGGTTGGTCCTCGAAGGGGCCGATCGCGTGCATCAAGCCGATCAGCGTCCCGGCTGTATCGAACATCGCTCCGCCCGAATCCCCACCCGCCGCCTGCCCTTCGTTCAGCACGTTGTCAAAGTCCGTGAGGATGCTCCGGACGTTCCCGAAGCGCGCGTTGACGTTGACGGTGGGCCCGGGGGCGGCGCCGACGCGTGACGCATTCTCCGTCACGTTACTTCCCCAGCGCAGCGTGTTATCGGCGGCCCACTTATACCCCGACGCCTCGGCCGTCGCGGGATTGCTGGTTTCCGTCCACGTGAAGTCCGGATGAGTGCCCGAGACGTCATAGTAGGTCAGGCTTTCGGCGCGATTGCGTCCGTTGCCGGCAAGGACCGCCGACGTCCCAACCAGGGGCGTCGTGGACGCGATCGTGAGTGACGGAAGCGCCGGCGCTGCGCCGATGCGGAACAAGACCAGATCGGTGGGAGTGCTGTCGATCGGGTCCTGAAGACGAAGCTCCGAGCCGGAAACGGCCGTGAAGGAACCGCTTGCGAATGTGATTGTGCCCGGGCCTACGTGATAGGCGGTGAGCACGACGCCATCACCGAGGTAGATGCCGGATGCACCGTTGAGGCGGCCGACGTTATTGAACTGGCTGACGGTCCCGACAGCGGTGGTGTTTTGCGTGCCGTCGCCGCCCGCGACGATCGCCGCTGCGGCCGGCAGCGCGCTCGTCACGCCCAGAAGCACACAGCAAGCTCTTAACAATCTGTTATTGCGGCTCATTTCACCCTCTCGCGGTCCTCGGCTGGAATAGACCCGGGTATCCGTCAACCCGTAAGTGCTCCGGCGCCTCGCCTTTGACCTGCTCGGCAGGGGCAGCTAACTTCGGCTGTAACTATATGCCCCATCACGTGGCTTTGTTCGTTACCTGTCTCACCGACCAGTTTTATCCCCACGTAGGGGTCGCGGTGACGAAGATTCTCGAGCATTTCGGCTGCAAAGTCCTTTTTCCGTCGGCCCAGACCTGCTGTGGCCAGCCGTTCTTCAACAACGGCTTCCATGACGAGGCCCGCCCCCTCGCCAAGCGGTTTATCGAGATTTTCGAGCCCTACGAGTACGTCGTCACCCCCAGCGGCAGCTGCTGCGCGATGGTCCGCGAGCAATTCCACGAGTTACTGAAGGGCGATCACGCCTGGGAGCACGGAATGCACGCCGTCGCCTCCCGCACGTACGAGTTTGTTGAGTTTCTGGACAAGGTGCTGAAGGTCGACCTGTCGCAACTGAAGCTCCCGACACCCGAGTCGATCACGTACCACTACACCTGCCACCTCCGCGGCATCGGTGTGAAGGACGAGGGGGTACGGCTCCTGCAGCAGATGGGCAACGTCGATTTCCGCCCGATGGAAAAAACCGACCAGTGCTGCGGCTTCGGCGGGACGTTTGCCGTGAAGTACCCTGCCATCAGCGGCGCGATTGTCGAGGACAAGGTCCAGTGCATCGCCGCTACCGGCGCGCAGACGCTGATCTGCAACGACGCCGGCTGCACGATGAACATCTCGGGCATGTGTCATCGGCAGGGGAAGGACACGCGCGTCAAGCACATCGCTGAGTTGATCGCCGAGGCGATGGGCATCGACCTGACGCGGTGGTAGGGGTAGCGCGCCGCCAGCATTCTGATACCGGCATTGGCTGATGCCGGCAATGCATTTCACTTTCCCGAGCCTTGCAGCGCAACACTCCGCGCAGCGGAAACATTCTCGGACGCGCGCATTCCCACCAATCCGACTGACCCCCACGGCGATATGGTCCGATCTTTACCTATGGGAGCTCCCGTCGCTGGCCGGCGGACGGTCCATATCAGCGCATGTACGAAAAGATCAAACTGCTCGATGGGCGCCATCCGTGGCGCGACGTGTCTGCCGACGGCTATGTCGACTATCCGGTCCGTTCGCGCGCCGGGGGGCATGTTATCTACTTCAACTACGCGCTGGGTCGCGAGCTGGACCTGATCCCGGCGAACCACATCGCACGGATGGACACGCGGCTCGAGCGGGCGCTGCTCGACACCTTCGCGCTGCAGATCGTCAATGAATACGACCAGCAGCAGGGCGGCTACGACGCCGGCAGTGTCCGTCCGCAGCCATGCATGGCAACGCGGTACCTTCAGGCCCAGCACAAGGACAAGCGCGGCCGCACGAGCGGCGACGGGCGGGCGATCTGGAATGGCCTGGTAAAGACACGCACCATGACATTTGACGTCTCCAGCCGCGGGACGGGCGCGACGCGGCTCAGCCCCGGTGCGCAGGTCGCGGGCGTGCCGGTGAAGACGGGCGACGCCAGCTACGGCTACTCCTGCGGGCGGGCGGACCTCGATGAGATGCTCGGCACGGCGCTGATGAGCGAGATTTTCTACCGCAGCGGCTTGCCCACCGAGCGCACGCTCTGCGTCATCGAGTTTGGCGACGGCACGGCCATCGGCGTGCGCACAGCACCCAACCTCGTCCGCCCGGCCCATATCTTCCGCTACTTGAAGCAGGGTCGACGCGCTGAGACGAAAGCGTCGCTGGATTATTTCATCGCGCGGCAGGAAGCCAACGGCTTCTGGAAGCTCCCCAGCGAGCCGCGGGCGCGCTATCGCAAGGTGCTTCGCTACCTCGCCCGCTCGTACGGCAAGCTCGCGGCCGTCCTGGAAGAGGAGTACATCTTCAACTGGCTGGCGTGGGACGGGGACAACATGCTCGCCAGCGGCGCGATCCTCGACTACGGCTCGATCCGCCAGTTCGCCGCAAAGCACGACAAGTACCGCTACGACGACGTCGACCGGTTCAGCTCATCGCTGACCGAGCAGCGGCACTGGGCGCGGGAAACGGTGAAGGTGTTCGCGCAGGCCGTGCGGTTCATCATGACGGGCCGAAAGCTGAACCTGCGGCGGTTCAAGCAGGCGCGGTGTCTTGAAGAGTTCGATCGCAGCTTCGACCGTGAGCGCGACCGGCGGCTCTTGTGGCGCATTGGCTTCGCGCCTGCGCAGATATCTCGTCTCCTCAAGCGCGGCCGGCCCGAGGTCCGGGACCTGCGGCAGGCGCTGGCGTTTTTCGAAGACCAAAAAGTCGCCCGTGGCGTCGAGAAGCTCGACGACGGCATCACGCACAGCCCCGTTTTCCTCATCCGCAGCCTGCTCCGGCGGCTCCCAGAGTTCTACATCGATGCCTGCCGCAGCCAGCCGGCCGCGATGATGCCCTCTGGGTTGTTCTGCAAGATCATGGCCGCCTCGTACGCCTCGCGGACAGACCTGAAGATGACCGCCGCCCGCGCCGCCCGCGCCGAGCACTTCCAGCGCTGCTACCAGCGGCTGCTCGCCAGGGCCGGCCCGTACGAGCAGATCCTGCGCACTGTCCGCCAGCGCTGTGCGGTGATCAACCATGAGCACCGCATGACAGGCGATGCCATTCTCTACATCGTCGCGGAAATCATGAACGCCAGGGACAAGCTGGGCCGTGACGAGCTGCAATCGGTGATGGACGCGTTCATCGGGTCGCAGGTGCTCGTGCCGGGCGAGTGGAAGCCGATCGAGCGACGCGCGATGGAAGGCACCAGTGCAAAAGCCAAGCTGCTCCGCGCCATTCAGCAGGGGTTGGAAGTATGCAAGGAGACGGTGTGAGCGATTGCACCGATCCCTTCACGCACTGGCTCATTTCGCGAACAGCACCCGCTCGACGAACCCCGTGTCGACATCCCCGCTCTTGAAGTATTCGTTGTCCATGATCTGCAGATGCAGGGGGATGGTTGTCTTGATCGGCGCGATGTGGAACTCGCTCAGCGCCCGCTTCATCGAGGCGATAGCCTCGGCGCGGGTGGGGCGGTGAACGATGAGCTTACCGATCATCGAGTCGTAGTTTGGCGGGATGCGGTAGCCGGCGTAGGCGTGCGAATCGAGGCGGACGCCCAGGCCGCCGGGGGCGCGGAATTCCTGAATCATGCCGGGCGAGGGGGCGAAGTTGCGCGCCGGGTCTTCGGCGTTGATGCGGCACTCGATGGCGTGGCCCGCCTGCTGGATGTCCTTCTGCCGCAGCGCCAGCGGCTCGCCCGAGGCGACGCGAATCTGCTCCTTGATCAGGTCGACGCCCGTCACCTGCTCGGTCACCGGGTGCTCGACCTGAATGCGCGCGTTTACCTCGAGGAGGTAGAAGTTCTGCTCCTTGTCGACGAGGAACTCGACCGTCCCCGCGTTGGTGTAACCGGCCGCCTTCACCAGGCGCACCGCGCTCTCGCAGAGCTTTTCGCGCACCGACTGCTTCAGCACCGGTGACGGCGATTCCTCGACCAGCTTCTGGTGGCGGCGCTGCATCGAGCAGTCGCGCTCCCAGAGGTGCAGCGCGTTGCCGTAATTGTCGGCCAGGATCTGCACCTCGACGTGCCGGCCGAATTCGACGTACTTTTCGATATAAACGGTTGAGTCCTTAAAGGCGTTCTCCGCCTCGGCCTGCGCCTGCTTGAAGCCGGCGCGGAGGGACACATCGTTGTGCGCCACGCGCATGCCCCGACCACCGCCGCCGGCGGCGGCCTTAATGATCACGGGGTATCCGATTTCCTGCGCGATCCGCAGCGCGACTCTTTCGTCGTCAACCGCGCCGTCGCTGCCCGGGACCGTCGGCACCTTCGCCTTTTTTGCAAGCTTCTTGCACTCGACCTTGTCCCCGAGCAGCGCCATCGCCGTCACCGGCGGGCCGATGAACTCGATCCGGCAGGAGCGGCAGATCTCGGCGAAGTGATCGTTCTCCGCGAGGAACCCATACCCCGGATGAATCGCCTGCACGTCGGCGATTTCGGCAGCGCTGATGATGCGCGGGATGTTGAGATACGACTCGGCCGGCGGAGCGTCCCCGATACAGATCGCCTGATCGGCCAGCTTCAGGTAAGCCGCGTCGTTGTCAGCTGTCGAATAAACGACAGCCGTCTGAACTCCAAGCTCACGACAGGCGCGGATGATGCGGAGCGCGATCTCACCTCGGTTGGCTATCAGGATCTTGGAGAACATGTGTTTTGTCAGGTCGCCGCAGGCGTCAGGAACGAGAGGTGATGGGCGCAGTGGATCAGATTCAACTTTCGCGCGTCCGGCTCCGCGAGCGCTCCGAAGATGCGATGCGGCGCGGTTGGACCGGGAAATCGCCTGTACTTGTCCAGCGTCACCACAAACGCGTCGATCGATGCATCGCCGCACTCAGCGGGCGGGAGCATCGACTCCGGCGCTACGATCCCCTCAGGAAGTTTGCCGGTGGCGAGGATGCCGGTCACCCGCTCCTTGTTCTTCATCTGCTCCGGCGTGTCGGAGGGAAACGGTCCGGGCTGCATCCGGAATTGGACGGCTTTGTCGAGGTGCGCGCACATCTGCGGGAGCGACCAGGCGCCGGATTGAACGTAGCCGCGGCGGAGGCGCTGCACCTCGGCAATCACCTCCTCTTCGCTGTTGAAGTTGAGTTGCCGCCGCCCGTGTTTCACGGCTTCACCACGAACAGCGGCTGGCCGAACTCGACGGTCTGACCGTTGGTTACGAGGATCTTCACGATCGTGCCACGCATCTCGGCCTTGATGTTGTTGAACACCTTCATCGCCTCTATGACGCACACGTCCGTGTCTTCATCGACGATCATGCCGACGGAGACGAATGGTTTGGCTTCGGGACTCGCCGCTGAATAGAACGTCCCGACCATTGGGCTCTTGATCGTGGGGTAATTCGCCTCGTCGGACACTGCGGGGGTCGAGGGAGCGGATGAACCCGTCGCAGCCCCGGTTGCAAGACCGGGGGGAGGTGCGCCGATCGGGGGAGAAGCGTAGAACCCCGAACTGGCGTTCGGCGCTACGAAATCGACTCCGCGCTTGAGGATCACGCGACGATCTCCGTCGCGGACCTCGATCGTGTTCAGGTCGTTGGCGCTCATGAGCTTCACGATTTGCTCGAGCACCCGCACGTCCAACGGGCTTCCCGACGCGGGCGCGCTGTTTTCGCCCCGGCTCGAAGCGCCGCGCGGCGACGGCTTTTTCTTCGTCGTCTTCTTGTTATTCAAGGTGACAACCCTCGAAGGACCTGTCGAGCGACGACAGCACCTCGCACCCGGAGTGCGTGATCATCACGTCGTCCTCGATGCGTACCCCGCCTTCGCCCGGGAGATAGATTCCCGGCTCGACCGTCACGATCATGCCCGGCCGCAGCTCGTCCTCCCCGCCCGTCTTGCGCATGCTGGGCAGCTCGTGGATTTCCCGCCCGATGCCGTGCCCCAGCCCATGGCCGAACTGGTCCTTGAAACCGGCCGCGTCGATCACATCGCGCGCGACGCGATCGGCCTGCTGCGTCGTGACACCGGGGCGTAGGAATTTGATTGCCGCCTGCTGCGCCTCGTGCACGACCTTGTAAATCTGTTTCATCCTCGGGCTCACCCGCCCAACCATCAGCGTGCGCGTCAGGTCGGAGCAGTACCCCTTGAACAGCGCCCCCCAGTCCACGAGCAGCGGCTGGTCACGCTGCACGAGCGCCTCGCCGGGGCGGTAGTGCGGGAGCGAGCTGTTGGCGCCGGCGGCGACGATCACCGGGAAGCTGCTGTTGCTCGCGCCGCGGCTGCGCAGCTCGAACACGAGCAGCCCGGCAAGATAGTTCTCCGTCTGCCCGACTTTGATCTCGCCGCGAATCGCGTCGAACGCTTCTTCGGCGACGCCGACGCTCTTGCGGATCAGGTCGATCTCGTGATCGTCCTTCACTTTTCGGATGTTCGTCATCACGTCTTCCAGCGGCACGAGCTGAACCGACGTCTTGCCCTTTTTCAGCTCCGTCTGCAGCGCATCCACCTGACCGACGGTCGTGAAGTTCGCTTCGAACCCCACCTTCTTCACCTTGGCAGCAGTCAGCGTCTTGGCCAGCGCCTCGGCCATCTTGCCGTCGCGCAGGGCGACCTTCAGCCATCCGGCTTCGAGCTCGGCCTGCTCCTTGTAACGAAAGTCGGTGACGAGATGGATGTCCTTGTCGGTGACGAGGCCGACAGAATCGTCGCCGGTGAAGTTGGTGAGATAGGCGAGGTCCGGGGGATGGGTGAGAAGCAACCCGTCGAGACCGAGCTCCTTCATGCCATCACGAACGGTCTTCTGCCTGACCTTCAGGTACGCCTTGGCGCGGGAGACGGCGGCGGTCTTCATGTTGTTTGCAAGTTGCTGTGTCACGGTGCGATCACGCGGTGCGGAAAAGAGGTCCGAACAGTACGGGCAGAGGCCCGGACGTGTCAACGGACCCCCTTCGCCCCCGAGCGGTTGGATGTGCCGATTGTCGCGGGGACCTACGCCTTGACTTCCATCACAATCATCGTGAGGTCGTCTTTTGGCGTGATGCTGCCCATTTCCGCATCGAGGTGAGCGGCGAAGTCGGCGATGAGATCGGCGGTCGAGAGGTGACGGCGATCAAACAGCTCATCGCGCCAGCGCTGCGCGTTGGTGGACTGATCATCGGAGAACGCGACTTCGATCCCGTCGGTGAAGATAAAAAGGCGGTCGCCCGGCTGGAGTTGGACGGTCGTTTCGCCGAACGCTTCGTCTGGGAAGATGCCCAGCAGGCTGCCGTCGGCCTCCAGGGGCTGAACCTTGCCGTCCGCGCTGAGCAGGATGGGCGAGGGGTGGCCCCCCCGCGCAAAGGTGAGGCGCAGCGTCGTCGTGTTGATCAGCCCATACACTGCCGTCGCAAATGTGGCCTGCGAGAGGTTCTGCTCGACCAGCGCGTCATTGAGGCGCTTCATCGTCTGCGCGGGCGAGAGCAGGCGATACCCGGCGGGGCTGATGTCTTTCGTGACCAGCGCGTTTTTCAGGAACATCGTCAGCAGGGCAGCGGGCATGCCGTGCCCGACGGCGTCGGCCATGTAGAAGCCGACGTTCCGCTCATCGAGCCGCATGACGTCATATAGATCGCCGCTCACGTACCCGGCGGGGCGGTAGAGCGTGTGGAAGTATACATTGCCGACCTGCGGGACGTTCTTGGGGAGGAAGTCCTGCTGCAGGCGGGCCGCGAGGCGCAGCTCCTCATCCAGCCGGTGCATGTAGAACTTCAGCGTCTCATCGCGGCGGCGAAGCACGCCCACCTCGGCGCGGAGCGCGTCGATCTCGGACTGAGCCTTCTCGAGGTGGCGTTCGAGCGGGACCACGCAGGCGATAGGCTCGGTGGGGCGGTTATCGTCCGTTTCCATCTGTTCAGCGGGGCGCGGTCCCGGCGGCAGGGGCGCCTCGGTGACCAGCCGGAGTGACGGAAGCGCCGAACTCATTTCTAATCAAGCCCTGCTCAAAAAAACGACTCGTCCGAGAATCCCTGCCGCGGCGCGGTGGAATCGGCTGCGTGAGTCCAACAGACCTTGTTATTCAGTCGGCTTTTCCCGCCGCGGACTTGATGGGAATCAGCGCTGCTTCGGGGGTTACGGGACGTGCGCCGCGGACCTAATCCACGGCCTTGCGAGCACTTGCGGGAATCTCTAAAACATCCCCCACCTTCACCCCCGACTTTTTGACCTGCCCCACGTTCAGCTCGATTGCATACTTGGCCGGGCGGGCGCTGCTGTGGTTCGTACGGGTGTCGTAGGGCTTCATCGCGCGGATCGAGACGACCTGCCCGCCGGCGTCGAGGTAGAGAATCTCCAGCGGGAAGCGCGTGTTCTTCATCCAGAAGTTCAGCTCCTGCTCCTCGTCGAACACGAAGATCATTCCGTGGTCGGCGGGCATCGAATCCCGCTCCATCAGCCCGCGCTTGCGTTTGGCTTCGCTGTTGGCGATCTCCAGGGTGTACGTTTCCGAGCCGATCCGCATCTCGACTGTCGCCAGGGCGCTGTTGCGACCACGCTCTGCGCAGCCACCGACCAGGGCGATCAGCAGCACCATCGGCAGCTTCAGGCGGAACACGGCGGGGATGATACAGACACCGGCGGGAACGACGAAGCGTCTGGTGGGGACTCACTTCCGCGGCTTGCGCAGTTGCCAGGTCAGGCGCAGGTCGATGAGCCCCAAGACGACGATTGCCAGCAGCAGCGACATCACGATCAGCAACATGCCCAGCGCCGCGATGGCCGACTCCTGCACGTAGGGCTGAAACAGCATGAAGAACGCGATCGCGAGCAGGAACATGATGAACCCACCAACGCGGCGTAACCGGGTGCGGCGGAGGTTGAGGCGATTGTTCTCAATCTCGTGAAGGTTCTGCGCCGCGCGCGAGTAGAACATGTAAAACCACCCGGCCGTGGCGACGATCAGCGAGAAGATGGCCGGGAGAAAGCTGCGCATGTCTCACGGGCGAGATTCGCTCTTGGGCTTCACTCCAGCCTCCGCCAGCAGTCGCTTGGCAACGCCCATCGGCAGCCCGACGATGTTCGTGTGGCTGCCGGCGATGCGGGTGACGAATGGGTCGCGGTCCTGAATCCCGTAGCCGCCGGCTTTGCCGATCCATTCACCCGAGGCGATGTAGTTGTCCAGCTCAGCGGGTGTGAGGAAGCGCATGCGGACGCCGGACATAGTCCGAACCGTCTTGAACACGCTCTCCGCTGTGTGCGCGACGGTGACGGCCGTGATGACCAGGTGAGTGGTGCCGGAGAGGAGCAGGAGCATGCGGCGGGCGTCGGCTTCGTCCTTTGGCTTCCCCAGTGGAATGTCCCCAAACGCGACGACGGTGTCTGCGGCGAGCACCACGCAGTCGGGGTGCTGCGCCGCGATGGCTTTTGCCTTGGTCTCGGCAAGGTGCACCGCGATTGCGGTGGGGAGCATCCCCGCCGGATAGGCCGACTCATCGACATCGGCGGCGACGACCCCAAACTCATAGCCGGCGGAACGCAGCAGCTCCTGCCGGCGCGGGCTGGCGCTGGCGAGGATGAAGCGAGGCGGGGCGCAATTGGCGGCGTCGTCCGTCACGGTCTTGGACCCTGAGGTTCATACCCGAGGCCACGGCTAGCGTGCGAGGCGCACTGCCAGTTCCCCTACGCGCGGCGCGCGTTCGTTTCCCTGATACCTGACGTGCAGTGCGTTGCTCGTGGCGTTCACGACGGTGCCGCTGTTGAACGGCTGCTCGCGATCGTCGATGAACACGAGCACGTCGCCGACCCCAAAGTCCTGCAGCGGGATGTCGCCGACGGCGGCGAGGTTTGAATCTTCGAGCACCGCCGTCACCACGCCGACGCGGTTGTTCGGGTTGATCCCCATGAATCGCTCGCGCACCGCCGCCGCATTGATCTCGCCCTCGCGCAGCGCCTTTTCCTCGAATTCTTGCTTGTTCTGACACCCCCCGCTCGCCGTTGCGAGCAACGATCCGACGAGCAATGCAAACAACACCGGTCCAACACGTGACAACATAGGCGGGCTCCTGGCGACGAACAATCCATGCATTGGCGCGGTTCCTCGGCGGGCCAGAGCGTAAGCGTCTGAGCGGCCGAGGAGGCCGAGCGTAGTAAACCATGGCAACGCTTTATCTTGCAACTGTTGACCGGGACAAAGACAGCCCCCGCATATTATCGGTCGCTCGCCGGGGGCGCGGGATCGGCTTCACTCACGCAGCTGCGCATGCCTTGTTCGGCGGTCTCGTTGGCGTTAGTTGCGATTCCGGACCGGCAGCGTGCGTACCATCGGCAGTTACGCGTTGCGTCGTCGGAACGGATGGGTGCAATGGGATTGGGGCAACATTACAGGAGGATCAGCATGGACGCCCTGAAGGATCAACCCCAAAACGACGCGGTCCGCAGTGCACCTCCCGCCTCCGCCGCCGCTGAAACCGCCAACCCGTTTGTCCGCAGGTGGCTCGACAAGTGCGTGGAGATGTGCCAGCCCGGCGAAATCGTCTGGTGCGACGGCACGCCTGCGGAGCGCCAGCGCCTCCTTGCGCAGGGCGTGCGTGACGGCATCTTCATCCAGCTGAATCAGGACAAGCTCCCCGGCTGCTATCTCCATCGCTCCAACCCCAACGACGTCGCCCGCTCGGAACATCTCACGTTCATCTGCACTCCGGCCCATGACATGGTCGGCGCGACGAACAACTGGATGGAGTCCAAGGCCGGCTACGCCAGGATGCGCGGGCTGTTCACCGGGTGCATGAACGGACGAACGATGTACGTCGTCCCGTTCGTAATGGGCCCGATCGGCTCGCCGATGGCGAAGGTCGGCGTGCAGTTGACCGATTCGCTCTACGTCGCCGTCTCCATGGGCATCATGACGCGCATGGGCACGGTCGCGTGGGAGCAGCTCGGTGACGATGATGAGTTCACGCGCTGCCTGCACAGCCTTGGTGATGTGAACCCGGAGCGGCGCTACGTCTGCCATTTTCCGCTCGACAACACCATCTGGTCGTTCGGATCCGGCTACGGCGGAAATGCGTTGCTGGGCAAGAAGTGCATGGCTTTGCGCATCGCCAGCTACCTCGGCTACCAGCAGTCGTGGATGGCCGAGCACATGCTGCTCATGGGCGCGCAGGATCCGAAGGGCGAAAAGACGTACGTCGCCGCCGCGTTCCCCAGCGCCTGCGGGAAGACGAACTTCGCGATGCTGATCCCGCCCAAGAAGTACCAGGACGCGGGATGGAAGATCACGACGGTCGGCGACGACATCGTTTGGATGTGGGTGGACAAGGAAACGGGCCGAGTGCGCGGCATCAATCCGGAGGCGGGATACTTTGGGGTCGTGCCCGGCACGAATGAGCAGACGAATCCGAACGCGATGCGTTCGATGGAGTGCGATACGATCTTCACCAATGTGGGGCTGCTCCCCGACGGCGACGTGTGGTGGGAGGGCAAGACGCCTGAGCCGCCGGCGGAGTGTATTGACTGGACGGGCCAGCCATGGACGCCGCAGATTGCTGAGCAGACCGGGCGGAAGGTCGCCCATCCCAACAGCCGGTTCACCGCGCCGATGACGAACAACCCGGCGCTTGACCCGGCCGCCAATGATCCCGCTGGCGTGCCGATTCACGCGATCGTGTTCGGCGGGCGCCGCAGCCGGACCGTCCCGCTCGTGTTCCAGGCGTTCAACTGGCTGCACGGCGTGTACCTCGGGGCCACCATGGGCTCGGAAACCACCGCCGCCGCCACCGGGCAGCAGGGCGTCGTCCGCCGCGACCCCATGGCCATGCTCCCGTTCCTGGGCTACAACATCCGCGACTACCTCGTCCACTGGTTCCGCATGCGCAAGCAGATGAACGACTGCCCGCGCATCTTCCACGTCAACTGGTTCCGGAAAGACGCGCAGGGCCGATTCATGTGGCCCGGTTACGGCGAAAACATGCGCGTCCTGAAGTGGATCATCGATCGCGCCCGCGGGCGGGCTTATGCCAAGGAGACCGTCGTTGGCTGGATGCCCCGCTCGCAGGACATCGACCTGGAGGGGCTGAGCGTCACCCGGGCCGATTTCGAGGCTATCCAGCACGTCGACATCGAGGAGTTCAAGAACGAGATCCTCAGCCAGGAAGAGCTGTTTTTGAAGCTGGCGGGCGACCTGCCCAAAGAAATGGTCTTTCAGCGGGAAATGCTGATTTCGCGGCTGTAACCCGCTTCGCCCCCGGCGTGAGGGGTGGGGCTGGGGCGTGGTATTTAGAAATGAGGGTTTACGCCGATGTACATGTTATTGGCTCCGCCGTCGAGCGCGCCGCCGCGACAGAGGTCCCAGGTTCACAGAAATCCCGATTCCCGCGCCACTTCGTAGCTAGACGGCTGCGCCGCATAATGTATGGTTGAGCGGTCGCAGACAATCGCCTGAGGCGCGGGCGGGAACGACGGGTAGGCGGGTGGCGTCTTTAGCCGCAGCTTGCTGTGGTTGTCCCCCGGTGCGTGGGTGCACCCCTCGAAGAGCAGCGCTCAGGATGTTCACGTCCGCGTATCGCTCCGCGACCGTTGCAGGAGTGGCTAGAAACATGCTGTACGTCTACAAACAGTCCGCCGAGCCGATTCAGCCGTGGTCGATGCTGCACGTCGGCGGGAAGAACAACATCGCCCCCCAGGCCAAGGTCCGGTTCCTCGTGCTGGACAACGTCGACGTGATCCACCGGGACGGCGCTTGGCATTACCTGTTCGCCTTCGACACCCGCAACAGCCTCGAGCTCAGTCCGCTGGCGCAGCTGATGCAGCGCAATCCCAAGGCCCACAAATACGCTGACAGCGCCAATTGGAAAGCCTGGCTCGGCGACGGCTGGCAGGTCATCGATGAGCACGTGCGCTGGGAGATCCTGCACATGCCCGGCCCGGAAGCCAAGAACGGGGCGTCGATCACGGACCTGCGGATCCTCGACTCGCTGCCGGATGAAGCGCAGGTGCCTAACCGGCTCGTCAGCAACGGCCGCCGCTCATACCTGCTCGACTCGGTGGAGGGCTCCAACGGGCATCAGCTCATGCTGCTGACGGAGTAGACGCGCTGCGAAGACCTTTACTCACCGCAGAGGGCCGCTGAGCAGAATAAGACCGAAAAATGGCATTCGTCCTCCGCTGCCTCTCCTGCGCGCATAGTGAGGGGCGGGTTACTCGCGCTCGACCGCAGCATCCGTTGCAGGTTGGGTGGTGGGCGTTGGGGCTGCGAAGATCGGAGCCGTCGCCGGGGGCGGCAGCGGCGCGGGTGCCGGGGCTGGGGTGATGGGCGCGCCGCCGGTGGGGAATGCGGCGTAGAGCGCGATGATGAGCATCGCAATACCGAACGCGAGCTTGGCGACGATGCCGAGAAACCTGCCCTTGGCGGCGCCGAAGCCGATCCTCATCGACTCCTCATGGCTCCGGCCGACCGCGACCTCGATGACAAACGCACCGGCGAAGCTGCCGAGGCAGGCCCCGATGATCGTCCCGACGATTGGAAACAGGGGCGTGCCGGCGATGCCGCCGACAATTCCGCCGACGATCGCCCCCGCCATCCCGCGCTTGCTCCCACCCGCCACCTTCGACCCCGCCGCGCCGGCGACGAACTCCACCAGCTCCGCCAGCAGCGCCAGTACGATCACCATGACCAGCGACGTCAGGCCAACATAACCACGGTTCCATGTCACCCACGCATAGGTCCCGAACGCCGCCACCATCAGCCACAGCCCCGGCAGCCCGAGGATGTTCACAAACAGCCCGGTGACAAGCAGGGCGAGCAGCAGGAGGTAATAGATCCAATCGAGCGCGATCATCGGTGGGGAGTGTAGTGGAGAGTGGCGCGCAGCGGAACGTGTGGCGAGTCTCCTGCTGACGTCGTGGAAACGACCCTGGCGATCGATCGGTTTGGGCCTCACAGGACCAGCATTGGGACCGCCACTGGTTCTCCCACCCCACATACTCCATCGCCGCCTGAACTGTCACGCATCGCTTGGCGTTTTTCGTGCTTCGATCGCGTTTTGACACTCCTGCCAACCCCTCGCTAGACTTGCCCTCTTTTCCTTCTCGAGGAGCTTACACTTCCCATGGTCATGGACCAGGCGATCAACAAGGCGGCCGGGCTGGTCGAGGCCCTGCCGTACATTCAGCGGTTTCACGACAAGGTGATCGTCGTGAAGATCGGCGGGTCGATCATGGACGACGAGGCGGCACTGTCCGCCATCCTCACCGACGTGGTGTTCATGAACTACGTCGGCATGCAGCCGGTCCTCGTGCACGGCGGGGGCAAGGCGATCAACGAGGCGATGGAAAAGGCCGGGCTCGCGCCGCAGATGGTCATGGGCCGCCGCTACACCGACGACCGCACACTGGCGATTGCCGAGCACGTGCTGTGCAACCAGATCAACCGCACGATCGTCAACTTCATCCAGAGCCAGGGCTGCGAGGCGATGGGGCTGCACTCGCTTTCCAGTGTCGTGCTATTCGCGGAAAAGGCGTACATCCCCGGCCCCGACGGGCGGCGCATCGACCTGGGGCACGTCGGCGAAGTGAAATCCGTCAACGCTCGCTTGCTGCAACTGCTCGTGCAGGCCGACTCCATCCCCTGCATCGCGACGATCGCGCGCGACGTGGCGGGGGGGAAGCTCAATGTCAACGCCGACACCGCCGCCGGCGCCGTCGCCGCCGCCATGAAGGCCGAAAAGCTCGTCGTCGTCTCCGACACCCATGGCATCTACTGCGATATGAACGATCCCGATACCCGCGTCAGCCACCTCACCACCGCCGAGATCGACAACATGGTGAATTCCGGCGTCATCAGCAAGGGCATGCTGCCGAAGGTCGAAGCCTGCGTGCAGGCGCTGCAGGGCGGGGTGAGCAAGACGCACATCATCGATGGCCGCATTCCGCATGCGCTGCTGCTGGAAATCTACACCGAAGCTGGCATTGGCACTGAAATCGTCCTCTAATCGATATTTGATACTGGATACTCGGCTTGAGCCTGACCGTTGTCGCGTATCCAGCATCAAGCAGCTCCTCCCATGACCCATTTTATCGCCATCACGGATCATTCGCCCCAGTGGCTCCGTCACGTCCTCGACGTCTCTTCGCGCCTCAAACAGCAGTTGAAGGAGACGGGCCGCAACGATCCCATCCTCGCAAACAAGACGCTGGCGATGATCTTCGAGAAGCCCAGCCTGCGGACGCGGGTGAGCTTCGCCGTCGCGATGACGCAGGTCGGCGGGAGCAGCATCATCCTGCGTCAGGAAGAAGTCGGGCTCGGCGGGCGCGAGGAGGTGCGTGACATCGCGCGCGTGATCTCCAGCATGTGTGATGGGATCATGGCGCGCACCTTTGAGCATGAGAAGGTGACGGAACTGGCCAAGTGGTCGACCGTCCCGGTGATCAATGGTCTGACGGACTTCAATCATCCATGCCAGGCGATGGCCGATCTGCTCACGATCGAGGAGCATTTCGGGAAGCTGAACGGCCTGACGATGACGTTCGTCGGCGACGGCAACAACATGGTCCGCTCGCTCGCAGCCGGCTGCGGAAAGTTCGGCATGCGGTTCATCCTGGCCGCCCCCAAAGGCTATGAGCTGCCGGCCGAGGATGTGCAGCGACTTAAGTCGCAGATTCCCGGCCTGAGCTACACGACCATGCACGATCCGATCGCCGCCGTCCGCGAGGCGGACGTCGTCGTCACCGACACGTGGGTCAGCATGGGCCAGGAGGCCGAGAAGCAGCGACGGCTGAACGATTTCGCCGGTTTCCAGGTGGACACGCGGCTGATGTCCCACGCCCTGAAGCACGCAGTCGTGCTGCACTGCCTGCCGGCTTACCGGGGGCTGGAGATCAGCGAGGAGGTGATGGAAAGCCCGCGCTCGCTGGTGTTCCCCGAGGCCGAGAACCGGCTGCACGCGCAGAAGGGATTGCTCGCGGTGCTGATGGGCGGGATGACTCCGTCTACAACCCCATCCCATTGATGAACGCCGCCGACACGTTGGCGCCGGGGAGCAGGTCAACACTGACGCTCTCGCCTTTTCCGCTCAGGATCGCGCCCTCCAGCCGGCCGGTTGCGCATCCCTTGCAGTAGATGAGCCGCAGCCGCGTGCGGGTGGGCATCTTCCCGATGGCTTTCTGGTCGTTGGCGAAGGGCTCGATTTCCGCGCGGAATGAGTCGGCGTCGCCTGCCTCGGCGAACGCGCGCAACCGCTCGTATCGTGCGGCGGCTTCGTCGGCGACAGCATCAGGGGACTTCGTCTCATCCTGCGCGTGAACGGGCGTCACCGGAACGAGGCCCAGCTCCTTTGTCGTCTGATACCGCTGGCACGCGTCGCAATAGGGCTTGGACTTCATCACCAGCGGCGCGATCAGCCCGCCGAGCACGAAGCCGCCGATCTCCAGCAGCCGAAACGCGTAGCCCCACGCGCCCAGCGGCTCCCCGGGGGCTGAGCCGCTGCGCGTGCTCGTGAACGACATGGTAACCGTCGCGAAGTGGTAATAGTCGATGAAGGCCACGCGCTCACCCGTGTCCTCATAAACCAGGTCCAGCTCGCGGAACTCGATGTACTGTGCGACGAAATAGGCACCGACCAGCAGCGCACAGACGGTGAGGAGCAGCCCCCGGCCGATCTTCGCGCCCGTCCACGACGAGGCAAGCCCGTACCCCAGCCCCGCCACCGCGCCAACCGTCACGGCGCCCAACGGCAGGATGAACTTGACATAGAACCCCATCGGGTTGACTTCGGCTTTGTGCGACAGCCAGTACACGATCCCCAGCGCGATCGCCGTGGTAATCAATCCGGTCTGAATCACGAAGATTCGTCCGCGTCCGCCGCCGGCGGGAGGGTGCCCGATCTCGGGCGCGACGGCGGATGGATCCATGGTCATGGTCTGCCTCCCTTGGTCTGAAATGCCGCAGCAATTATCCGTGCGGCACTTGATGTTGCAATTGATGCCCCGCTGCGCGTCAGCGGCGCGCGTGGCGGCGCAGCTGATTCAGCACCGCGCGCAGGTCCTTCGGCAGTTCCGCTTCGATGGTCACGTCCTCTCCATCCAGCTTTTGAAATCTCAATCGATGCGCGTGGAGGGTCAGCCGCTCGATTAGCGGACGTTCCTCTTCGCCGCGGGTGGGGCGGTAGTTGCGCTTGAATTGGCTGAGCCGAACACCGGGTTCGCTGCCGGGCCGCGGCGGATTGTAGAGCGGGTCGACGGCCAGCGGCATGGCGGCGTGCTTCAGGTGCACGCGGATCTGGTGCGTCTTGCCCGTCTTCGGAAAGCAGCGCACGAGTGCGAAGTCGCGGAAGGTCTCCTCGATCCGCCAAAGGGTTCGCGCGGGGCGCCCGTGTTTTGACACCGTCATGCGCTGCGGGGACGCCGGGTGCGGCGCCAGAGGGGCTTCGATGTCGCCGTCGCGCTCGCCCGGGCGACCCTGGACCAATGCGAGATACTCCTTTTCGATGGTGTTGTTCTGGAACTGGTGCGAGAGGTGCCGCTGCGCATCGAGGTTCTTCGCAAACAGCAGGACCCCGGTGGTGTCCTTATCCAGCCGGTGCACGACGCGCACCCGCGGATCGACCTGCCCCGCGTGCGGCAGCGAAAGCTGCGCCGCCAGCCGCTCGAGCACGCTATCCGTCTCCCCGCGCCCGGGAATCGTCGCCAGCCCCGCGGGCTTGTTCACCGCGACGAGGTCGTCGTCCGACCAGAGGATCGGCATGACGTCGACACTTGGCCTTCGAGACCTGGGTTTTACTTCGGGCTTCGCTATTTGATGTTCGCTGTTCGACGTTCGCATTTTCAAATGGAAGGCGAAAGCAGAAAGCCGGATACCAGATCGAACGCCGAGCACGAACACCGAACATCGAGCGACGCGAGCTCACCTACGGAACAGCCCCTTCTCATCCCAATCTCTGATCGCAGTCGCGATGCGCGGCTGGTTTGGGTTCACCTCCAGGCTCTTGCGCCACATCTGCAACGCTGTGATTCGTTTGGCATCTTCCAGCTCAAGCCCCTTGCGGTACTCGGCGATGCGGACCCAGCCGATCTCGTTCATTGCGGGGTAATAGCGCGGATCCTTCGCCAGCGCCGCCTCGTACTGCTTCACCGCCTCGTCGTATTTTCCGGCGCGGGCGAGTGCGTCGCCATAGCGCTTGCGGATCTGCGGCGTGTCGCTCTGCTGCAGCACGCGCTCCATGATGCTGACGGCGTCGGCGCTCTTGCCTTGCTTGATCAGGTTTGCCCCGAGGTTCAGGAGCGTCTCGATCTGCGTCGAGTCCAGGTCGAGCGATCGGCGGTAGGCGCTCTCGGCCCGCGCGAAATCGCCCCTGGCCTCCAGCACCACGCCAAGGTTGGAGAACGCAACCGCGGAGCTGGGGTCCAGCAGCGTGGCCCGCTCCGCGTAGCGCACGGCGTCGTCGAGCTGGCCCATCGCCAGGTACACGAGGGCGAGGTTCATGTGCGCATCAGCGTCCTTGGGGTCGAGCTCGATCGCGCGCAGATAAGCATTCGCCGATTCGCGAAGCCGCTGGAGGAACTGATAGCTGACGCCGAGCTTGTAGTGGTTCAACGCCGAGTACGGGTCGAGGCGGACCAACGCTTCGTACTGCGCAGTCGCCTTTTCGTATTCGCCCTCGGCGCGATAGAGGTCACCGAGCAGGCCGCGGGCCATGGTGAGGTTGGGGTTGGCCTCGGTGGCGCGTTCCAGCGCCCCGATGGCGGCGTCGGTGTCGCCGCGCTCCTTCGCGCGAACAGCCTCGACATATCGCTCGATCGCGCGAGGCGGCGACGACTGGCCGCCGATACTGCCGTCCGCGTCCGCGCCGTTACGGCCGCCCCCGCCCCGCGCGCACCCGATGATTATCGAGAAGGCGCATAATGTCGTAGCCAGCAGGGTGAGGGTGATCCGGTCGGTCATATCGTCGGTTGTAATTGCTCTGAATGGTTCCGAAGTCCGGAATATACGACCCGAGAACCTGCGCGGTCAACGCGAGGCGGCGTCCAAGGGGCGTCCAGGCGCGCCCCCTTCATAATCGGGGGCGGGCGGTTCCTGTGAAGCACCAAGCACGGCGCTCTCCGGTGAGGAGAAACCGGAGCAGAACCACGCTGCTTCAGGCCATTGACGCCAACGGTACCTGCGCGGCCAGCACGTGTCACAATTGAGCGGGACGCGCTGCTGACCGATAACAACAGCATGACGACAGTTCTATGCGATCTGTCCATGACGTCCGCATCGGCGGAGGCCTCGCCGTTGTCGGCGGAGCATCTGCGGGCGATGCAGTGCGCATGGCAGCGCGCGAAGAAGATCCGGCGCTGCGTTATCATTGCGCAGTTTGATGGCTGGACCATCGGCGTATTCGGCGCACTTACGCTGCTGTTCGGCGCGTTCAGCATATGGGGCTGGCTGCTCGGCGGGGGGATGCTCGCGATCGCGTATATCGAGCTGAGCACGGTCGAGCGGATCAAGCGCTTGCAACCGTCGGCCGCGCGACGGCTGGGGTGGAACCAGCTTGCCTTCGCGGCGCTGCTGGTCACTTACGCCGGCTGGAGCCTCTACGGCGCGCTGCTGGGTCCGGATCCGCTGGCGTCGACGATTGCCGCCGCGCCCGAGGCGGCCGCGATGCTGGCGCCGTATTCGTCAATCGCCCGCACAATCACCGCCGCCGTTTATGTATCACTCGCCGCCGTCGCTATGTTCGCGCAGGGCGGAACGGCGCTCTATTACTTCACTCGCGAGAAATACATCCGCGCCTACCGAGAGCAGACGCCGGGGTGGATCGTCGAGATGCAGCAGGTGGGGGGACGGCTCTGAGCTATAGGCGACGCCCATCTCGTGGAGGGCGTCAACACCTTGGGCAACGGTCGTTGCCAGAGCCACTGGGGTCGAAGGTAGAAGCCTGGCAAAACGGTCGAGCTGATTCTCCCCTCTGCCTCAAGGACGCGACCGTACCGGACGTCCTCTCCCAAGACATATGTCTCCACGCGCTGCGCCATTGGATCTATTATCCAATACTCGCGCACGCCGGCGGCCTCATAGTCCAGGAACTTCTCGCGCCAGTCGCGGGACATGCTTTCAGGCGAGACGATCTCTATGACCAGATCGGGGGCGCCTTCGACGTGGTTCGGGCGAAGAATGTCGAGGCGACCGCCAGCGACGAAAAGCACGTCCGGCGCCCGCCGCCTGCGCTGCGATCCGAATCGGATCTGCGCTTTCCGGCCCGCGCACCACTCCGAGATCCCGTTGCTCAATGAACAACCGGACGAGGGCGTTCAGCCAGCTGTTCAAATCTTCATGCAAAAATCGCTAACCGGGGACATCACAATCACCTCCCCGTCCACCCATTCTGCGTGCGTCTTGTCATCGCACCATTCGACGAATTCCTCCTCGGTCATTCGCCGGCCCGGGTGCGGCTTACCGTCTGAAACTTCTTCCCGCTCGCTTGCGCGTTCAATCGTGGTCATACATCACCTCAAGCTCAACTATACCACGGCGCCACCTTCCCGGAAGCCGCTGCTAGCCTACAATTAGGCCGCATGGAGGCGGCCACGCCGCGGTGAATCCGTCCTTATTCATGGCCCGCAAAAGCTTCTACATCATCGACGGACACGCCCACATTTACCGGGCCTATTTCGCGCCGTTCCGCGACCTCACCAGCCCCACCGGCGAGCCAACTAAGGCGACGTTCGTATTCATGCAGATGCTGCTGAACCTGATCGATCAGCGCAAGCCCGACTATCTCGCGATGGTCATCGACAGCGGCGACGAGACCGTGTTCCGCACTGAGTTCTTCCCGGAATACAAGAAGAACCGCCAGTCGCCGCCGGACGACTTTCATCCGCAGGAGCGGCGAATCCTGCAGATCGTCCGCGACGCGGGCGTGCCGATCTTCGCCAAGCCGGGCTACGAGGCCGACGACCTCCTCGCCACGATCGCGCGGCGGCTGTGCGAGCAGGACTATGACATCTACATGGTCTCCAAGGACAAGGACCTGAGGCAGATCGTCAACGACTGCACCTGGATGTACGACGTGCAGGCGGATGAGGTGATCGACGCGGCGAAGATCCGCGAGAAGTGCGGGTATTTCCCCGCCCAGGCCGTCGACGTGCAGACGCTGATCGGGGACAAGATCGACAACATCCCCGGCATTCCCGGCGTGGGCGAGAAGACGGCGGCGATGCTCATCAACAAGTACGGGTCTGCGGAGAAGATCCTCGAACACCTCGACGAACTGACGCCAAAGCTGCGCGAGAACTTTCAGAACTTCGGCGACCGGATCCCGATGGCCCGGCGGCTGGTGACGCTCAAAACCGACGTGGACTTCGACTTCGATCCCGGGACGTGCCGCTACGGCGGGCTCAATCTGGAGGGGTTGAAGCCGCACCTGGCGGAGCTGGGCTTCAACAATCTGCTGAAGCGGATCACCGGCGATGGCGCCACGACAGCAACCGGCGCGGCATCAGAAAAGAAGGTGGTCAGGCCCACGCCGAAGTACCAGCCGTTCGGTGAGAGCCTCTTCGGCCCGCCGGCGGGCGAGTCCCCGGAGCAGGCTGTCGCGCCGCAGGACGCCGAGGGCTTTCAGACGTGCGCCACGTGCAAGTACGAGTGCGTCGACACCGACGAAAAGTTCGACGCTTTCGTCGCGGAGCTGAAAAAGCAGAAGCGCTTCGCCTTCGACACCGAAACGCGCACGCTCGGCTCGCTGACCGAACGCCTCGTCGGCCTCAGCTTCAGCTGGGAGCACGCCCGGGGGTATTACGTGCCCGTGCTCGGGCCGGAGGGATGCAACCTCGTCGATTGCGAACGGGTGCTGAAGGAGCTGCGGCCGATCCTCGAGGACGAGAGTATCAAGAAGGTCGGCCATAACCTCAAGTACGACCTGCTCGTGATGCGGAACGTGGGCATCGACGTGCGCGGCGTGGCGCTGGACAGCATGGTGGCGGCATTCCTGCTCGACGCCAGCCGGATGCAGTACGGCATCGACCGATTGGCGGAGGAGCTGCTCAAGTTCAAGAAGATTCCGACGCTCGATCTGATCGGCAAGGGCAAGGCGCAGATCATGATGGACAAGGTGCCCATGGAGCGGATCGCCTGCTACGCCGCCGAGGACGCCGACATCGCACTGCGGCTGGCCGACCTGACGGAGTCGAAGCTGAACCAGACGCCGGCGCTGCGGAAATTGGCCGATGAACTGGAGACGCCGCTGATCGATGTGCTGGTTGAGATGGAGTCCAATGGGATCGCCATCGATCCGAAAATCCTCGCAGAGCAGAGCGCCGTACTCGGCGAGCGCATCGAATCGCTGCGCAGACGCGTGCTCCAGGAAGCGGGCACCGATTTCAACCCCGATTCACCGAAACAGCTCGCGGATGTTCTGTTCAACCGGCTCGGCCTGCGCGGTGTCAAGCGCACGAAGACGGGGCAGAGCACCGATGTGGAGGTGATGGAGAAGCTGGCGCTGGTCCATCCCGTCCCGAAGCTGATTCTCGAGTACCGCAGCCTGGTCAAGCTGAAGAACACCTACCTCGACAACCTCACGGACTACCTGAACCCGAAGACCGGCCGGATCCACACCAGCTTCAATCAGACCGGGGCGTCCACCGGGCGCCTGAGCAGCAGCGACCCCAATTTGCAGAACATCCCGATCCGCACCGACGAGGGCCGCCGCATTCGCCTCGCGTTCGTCCCCGGTGACCCGGCGAAGAACGTGCTGCTGACAGCCGACTACAGCCAGATCGAGCTGCGCATCCTGGCCCACTACACGCAGGAGCCGGCGCTCGTAAAGTCATTCGCCGAGGATGAGGACGTTCATCGGACCGTCGCGGCCGAGGTGTTCGACGTTCCGCCGGATCAGGTGACGCGGCAACAGCGCGGACAGGCGAAGACAATCAACTTCGGCATCATCTACGGCGTCAGCGCGTTCGGCTTGGCGCGGCGAATCGAAGGCTTGAATGTCCAATCCGCGCAGGAGCTGATCAACGCCTACAACAAGCGCTTCCCGAGCATCAAGCGCTTCCTCGAGCAGTGCGTGATGGAAGCGCAGGGACAGGGATATGTCGAGACGATCCTCGGCCGCCGCCGACCCATCCTGGAGATCGGCAGCAGCATCATTTCCATGCGCAACGCCGCCGAGCGCATGGCGATCAACAGCGTCGTGCAGGGCTCTGCCGCGGATCTGATCAAGGTCGCGATGCTGAACGTTTATCGGAGGCTGAAGCGCGAGCGGCGCCCGAGCAGAATGCTGCTGCAGGTTCACGACGAGCTGGTCTTTGAGACGCCGGAGGTCGGGGTCGAAGCCGACGCGAATCTCGTTCGTGAGGAGATGGTCAACGCGGGGAAGCAGCTGGGCATCACAGTCCCGCTGAAGGTCGAAATGGGGTGGGGGAAGAATTGGCAGGAAGTGAAGTAGTTTGACAGCTTGTATGACGTAATGTATGGCAGGTGGCATATGTCGATGCTGAGCGTTCGACTGCCGAAGGAGCTGGATCGCGTGTTGCCGCGGAAGGATCGCTCCGCGTGGGTGATCGATGCCATTCGCGAGCGGCTGCGGCGGGAACGGATCTCGGCCATCGCGCGATCGGCTGCGGAGAATGCCGATGAGGAGTTGGCGGTGCTGGCGGAGTGGTCGAAGGCGAGTGCGCCCCTGGCGGGGCCGCGTCCTTCGCGCAGGGCCAAGCGATGAAGCTGCACCGGGGGGAAATCTGGCTCGTCGATCTGGAGCCCACCCGCCGTGGTGAGCTTGGCAAAACACGCCCCTGTCTGATCGTGTCCGATGACGGCTACAATCAGATGGCGCCGGCGCCGCTGGTCATGCCAATCACGACCTACGCGGCAACGGTTCGGTCTCCCGCGGTCCCGGCGACGCCGCAGACAGGGCTGTCCAGGGAGTCATCGGTGCTTCCGCTTCACGTCCGTGCAGTTGCCCGAAGCCGGTTTGTCCAGCGACTGGGGCGGGTGCCCGGTGCGGTCGTCGAGCAGGCCGTGGACATTCTGGTGCTCGTCGTGCAAAAGTAGCGATACCCCCGGTATCACGGCGGAAGTGATGGAACTTGAGCCCTCCAGCGGAATTCAGCCCTTGGTGGACCGCCGTCCCCGCATGGACCAGCCGCTGCCGGTGAAGCTTGTCGCTGTCGAGGACGTGCGCCTGCCGGCGCCGGCGGGGGTCGAGGTAAAGCTCGATGCGTTTTACGTCGAACTGCTCGGCTTTGAGCGCATGCCGCCGGATACGGAGATGAACTACCGCGCGGAGAACGTCGCGTTGCGCTTCGACATACAGGAGCAGCCGGTCGAGCACGAGAACCTGCGGCCGCAGGGGATCGAGGTGCTGTCGCTGCCGGAAACAGAGTTGAAGCTGATCGGAGGCGAATACGAGTACGTCCGCCAGCGCGGGATCCTGTCGGGAACGGAATCGATCGTCATGCGCGACCCGGCGGGAAACTGGATCGAGCTGGTGGAGTTGCGTTCCCTGTGATCGAGCGCAGCAACAGTTCCGTGGCGGGGTCGCTTCAGCGACCCCGTGGTGCGGAACACCCCGCCGCTCTACACTTTGAGCGTGCATGCCGGGAAGCCGATTGTCGGGGTTGCTGGAGGGGTGGGGAGCGGGAAGTCGTTCGTTGCGCGTCTGTTCGGAGAATTGGGGTGCCGTGTGATCAGCTCTGATGAGCTGGTGCGCGACGCCTACCGCGACGGACGCGTCGTTGCGACATTGAAAAAGTGGTGGGGGGGCGACGTCCTGACGCCGGGGGGCGAGGTCAACAAGCGGGTCGTCGCGCAGCGGATTTTCGCCGATCCCGCAGAGCGCCAGCGGCTTGAGCGGCTGCTGCATCCGATGGTGAGTGACGCCCGCGAGCGGGTGATGGCCGCCGCGGCGCCGGACCCGGCCGTCCCCGCGTTCGTCTGGGACACGCCGCTGCTATTCGAGACTGGGTTGAACGCGCGATGCGACGCTGTCGTGTTCGTTGATGCCCCTCAGCCGCTGCGGCTGGCACGGGTTCAAGCGTCGCGCGGGTGGGATGCGGGGGAACTGGCCCGGCGGGAAAATTCGCAGATGCCCCTAGACACCAAACGAAATTTATCGCAGTATGTCGTCGAGAACACCGCCGACGCGGACGTTGTCCGCGGCCAAGTCAGAGCCGTGCTTTCTCGAATCCTCGAACGAACTGTTGGTAAGCCTGATCCGGTTTGACCGGGCAGGGGGACCGGGTCTATCATCCCGGACAGTCGTCAACGAAAGCCTGTCTCCCCACGGCAAACGGACGGTTTTTCAGGGAAGATTAGATTCGTTAGTATGAACGAACTTTCGGCCGGGGCCGGGAGTATAACTGGTAACTTTCCCTCGATCCTGATCTGAATTTGTCCGCAGCGCGAGCCAAGTCGCGCGGGGACCGTCCCGCAGCGGGCACGGATGAACGCCCTCGAGCAACACGATTTTAAGAAACAATGAAGGCCGGTGGCTTGAGAGGCGCGCACCTATCGCAGCGCGATGGCGGGCGCGCCCCCCGCGAATGATCGCGAGGTTGCCCCGGTCGACCATGTGAGTCGGATTTGACGAAACGAATGTTTGGTAGATCCCACCTCCCCGCTTTTCAGGACGCGGAAGTAACCGCACCGGCGGGGGCAGGAGAGCTTACCTGGGAGTCGCGACCGCCAGCGCTCTGACCTGTTCACACCTTTCTTTTCTTTCGGAGGCATAGCCCACGATGGCTAAGTCAACTCACACCCGCAGTCGCCGGCCGACGCAACAGCAGTCGGAGCCGGACATGAACGAAACGCAACAGCCCGAGACACCCACCGCGCCTGCCGCCACCGCCGTGGCCGAGCAGCCGGCGCCAGCGCCGCAGCAATCCGCGCCTTCCGGAAAGTCCGGCGAGGATGTCGCCAGCTTCGACGCCGAGACCAACGCCAAATACGAGCAGGTCAAGGGCGGCAAGCTCTACATCAAAGACCTGCAGCAGATGGACATCCTCGGCCTGCATGAAATTGCGCGCCAGGAGAACATCCAGGACTACATCGGGCTCAAGAAGCAGGATCTGATCTTCCAGATCCTCCGCGCCCGCATCCGCCAGAACGGTTTAATGTACGGCGAAGGCGTGCTCGAGATCCTGCCCGACGGCTTCGGCTTCCTGCGCAGCCCCGAATACAACTACCTTCCGTGCCCCGACGACATCTACATCAGCCCCAGCCAGATCCGCCGCTTCGGGTTGCGTAACGGCCACGTTGTGCAGGGCCAGATCCGCCCGCCGAAGGAGAGCGAGCGTTACTTCGCGCTGCTCCGCGTCGAGGCGATCAACGGCGAGGACCCCGAGCGAATCACCGACACCGGCAACTTCGAGGACTTGACTCCCCTGCACCCCGCCGGCCGAATCGTGCTCGAGGCCGACCCGAAAGACCTGAACATGCGCATCTGCGACCTGGTCACGCCCATCGGCAAGGGCCAGCGCATGCTCATCGTCGCCCCGCCGCGCACCGGCAAGACGGTCCTGCTCCAGAAGATCGCCAACTCGATCAGCAAGAACCACCCGGAAGTCGTGCTGATCATCCTGCTCATCGACGAGCGTCCGGAAGAAGTGACCGACATGGAGCGCACGACCAAGGCCGAGGTCGTCAGCTCGACGTTCGACGAGCCGGCGTCGCGCCACGTGCAGATTGCGGAGATGGTGATCGAAAAGGCCAAGCGCTACGTCGAGTTTGGCAAGGACGTGGTCATTCTGCTCGATTCGATCACCCGCCTCGCCCGCGCGTACAACACGGAAGTCCCGCACAGCGGCAAGATCCTCACCGGTGGTGTCGACGCCAACGCCCTGCAGAAGCCCAAGCGTTTCTTCGGCGCCGCCCGCAACATCGAAGAAGGCGGCTCGCTGACGATCCTGGCTACCGCGCTGATCGACACCGGCTCGAAGATGGACGAAGTCATCTTTGAAGAGTTCAAGGGCACCGGTAACGCCGAGCTGCACCTGGACCGCCGGCTCGTGGATCGCCGTGTGTATCCTGCGATCGACATCAACAGTTCCGGCACCCGCCGCGAAGAGCTGCTGATGGACCCCAAGGAGCTCGAGCTCGTCTACCGGCTTCGTCGCGTCCTTTCAGACATGAACCCGGTCGAAGCCGTCGAGCTGCTCAAGGGCCGGCTGGAGAAGGTCCCGAGCAATGCACAGTTCCTGATGTCGATGAACCTGGACTAATTCCAGATCGAAAGCTGGCATATAGAAGGCCCCGGCGTCCCCTGACGCTGGGGCCTTTTCTTATGACAACTTTTATGGGATAGAAGTTGTCATACCCCCTCATTCTGGAACTCCCCGGTGTCCGTAGCATTGGACAAGGCTTTGCGGACGAGATTTTTCTCGTTTTTCAGTCTCAGCACAAAAATATTCGACTACTGCCGGTCAACGCCAATGCGCGCGTGATGGGTATGATCCGCCGGGCGCGCTCGGTGTAGGCCCGTCGCTCATGAGGTGTTTGTTGACGCTGTGGGAAGTCATCACGTCGGCGCGGGAGGGGTACCTCGGCGCATACCGGCAGGCGCTTCGCGAGCAGCGGAAGAAGCTGCCCGCCCTGCAGGTGGAGGCGCTGGTTGCGCCGGCGGGGGCGGAGCACGTGCCGGAGCAGTTTCGCTGGTTCCGCGCGGACCTGCTCTGGCAGCAGGAGGGCAAGCCAATGGTCGGCGCGCTCGACGTCGGCGATGCCGGTGTCGGCGGGATGTGCGACACGGTCTACCCGGACGGGCAGCGAGTGGGTGTCCTGTTTCTGCGCTGGGACGACTGCGAGTTCCGCTGCGCGCCCGCCGTCGACGTCAATGCCGCGCTGGTCGAGTGGGTCGGCAAGTGGGCCGACCGCGCGCAGTCAAACCAACCAGATGCCGACGGCTTGCACGCCGCCGTCCACTCCGCCACACCGCCGCAGCGCTCCTCCGATGGGTCATTCGTGAGATTCGCCGTCGATTTTGGCTCCGCCCCCCCCGAAGCCTTTACCGCGCTTCTCTCCGCCCTGTTCGGTTGCGGCGTGAGCTCAATCCAAGTCGGATCGTGACGCTTTGGGTTCAACGCGCGCCGGTCACCTGGGTCGGCGCGTTACGGTCGGGCGCTGCGCCCGACCCACCGCTTCCGCCGGAGACGATCCGTCAGTTGTTTTTTCGTCCGCCGTGGTCGTCGGCGGCGCTGATGTCGCGGTCGCCGCGGAGGGCGCCTTCCCCACCGAGCTTGCCGCCGTGCTGGTGGGGGAGGTTGCGCGTCATTTCGTGGGCGTTGGGCACGGCATTTTGGCCATGTTCCGTTCCCGGCAAGTCCTGCGCGACAATGCCGCTCTGGTCGATGAACCGGCGCTTGTTTTCCTCGTCGCGCTGCTCCTGCTCCTGGGCGAGCTTTTTGGGGTCAGGCTTGCGCGATGCGGCCTGCTGCGGCCGATTCGAGGCCTGAAACTTCTTTTTTGCCACGGGTGCTCCTTGCCTGTGTTCCGTGCGAGGACGTGCAACGCCGGTGCCGTTTGGAGCGGCCTGAGCATCTCGGCGGGCGTGGCGGAGCAGGGTTTCGAAAATCCGCCGCTGCTCGCGCTTCTGGGGGAGGTATTCGGGGTGCCATTGCACGCCGAGCACGAACGGCAGCGATATGTGCTCGATCGCCTGCACGATGCCGTTGCGATCGCGTGCCGCGACGCGCAGGCCGTCTCCGAGGCGATCGATTGCCTGACTGTGCAGCGCGTTCACGCGCTGTGGGTGGGGGCCGAGGATGGTCGCGAGCTTGCTGTTGGCTTCGACGAGCAGGCGCTTGCGCGGCAGGATGGTGCGGACCTCCGGGTCCTCAACATAGAGGCCCTTCAGCGCCTGCTTGAGGGTTCCGCCAAAGTACACGTTGAGCAGCTGCTCGCCGCGGCAGATCCCGAGGATGGGCAGCCGGCGGCGAACGGCCTGGTCGATCAATCGCATCTCCAGCTCGTCGCGCCTGGCGTCGCGCCCGCGGTGCAGGGGACGACGGGCGGTCAGCTTTCGCGCCAGCCAGGTGGCGGGGAAGAGGATCGCCCCCGCGAGGTAGCCGGCCGTCGTCTCGTCGCGGCGCTTGGCGGAGGCGATGTGGAGGATTTCCTGGCCGTAGAGGGTGGGATCGACGTCCGCGCCGCCGCCGATGATCAGGCCGCAGAGGTGGTCGATGGTGCGCAGGTGGCGGGGCGTGATGCGGACGGCGCGTCCGCCGGCCAGCCAGACCGCAAAGCGCGTGAACCACCAGGCCGCATCGCCGCCGCGATCCGGGCCGGTCACGCCGATCAGCGGTCGCTTGCCGTTCATGCGCTCTTCATGTGCTGCTCGAGCACGTCGGGCCAGTCGTCGTGGAACGGCTTGAATGACCGCGCTTCGGACGCTTCATAATCGCGCGCCATCTCCGCGATGCGCTGCGCATCGTTCGCCAGCCGCTCGATGGCGACCCAGCGGTTCCACTCGGCCGCGAGCGTCCAGTGCGGCTCATCAATCATGCAGTTGGGCAGCCGGTAGTGAAAGCTTGGGCGCGGGGTGACGAGCGACATGTCGGGCACGGCGCGGCGCACGCGCTCGGCATCAAGGTGCGTGAGGAGGGGCAGCATGTCGAGCGGGCGGTTGCGCGTAGGGTTGTGCTGGAGGAAGTCGTCGATCAGCCGCTGGGGCGTGGCGGGGTAATCGGGGCGGAGGATGAGCCGCGCGTACTCTGACGGGAAGCGGTCGATGTATGGCGTGATGGAGCGCGTGAGATCGACCTCCGATTCGCGCTTGAGCCACGGATACAGCAGGAGAAAAGCGCGCAGGTGGTCGAGGAGGACGGCAGGATCCTCGCTGGCGATCTCCGGATTGATGTGCATGCCGAAGGCGTAAAAAACCGACGCGCGCGTACCCTTGGCGCCGGCGAGGTGGAGGCGGCGGCGCAGCTCGTCCAGCGGCGCGAGCTGGTTGACCGGGATGGGCGGGGCGCCGATCTCGATGGGTACGACTGTCGAGAGCACGCCGAGCAGTGCGCGCTCGAGCCGGGTGGTATCGGTTGAATCCGGATCGAACCCCAGCGCGCGCAGCGGCGCTTCGTACTGCTTGTCCTTGAGGAACTTCGTGTCTATCTCAATTTTGAAGTCCCCGAACGTGGTGTCTGTGACGCGCTGCTCGAAGGTGCTGTCGATGACGTGCCCGCCGCCGAACACCGCGCGGACGAGCAGGGCCGAGTCGGTGATGGACAGCCCGCTGTACTCCAGCTCGAAGCCTGCCTTGCGCACATCGCCCCGCGCGTTGTGCAGCACCGGCGGCGGGAGGAAATCAGCTGACGATCCTCCGTTCATCTCGTCACCACTACCGGCTTCCGGCCCGGCAAAACAACGTGCAAAAGCGGCCGCGCTAGCTGTGCTCGCTTCGACGCGGGAGGCGGACCCGGCTACACTGCCGCGTCGCATGACGCTGGAGTCCGAAGCGCCCACGGAACAATCCCGCCCCCTCGTTCGGGATGACGTCGCGTACTTCCTGCCCATGGGGCTGTTCATGGCGTTCACGTGGGTCGGCGCCACCTGGCCGAGCCTCTATCCGATGGCGTATGTCGTGAAGGTGATCGTCGTCGCGATCGCGCTGGCCGTGCTCTGGCGGCAGTACACGCCGATCTCCTGGCGCTATTGGTGGCTGGGCGTGATCGTTGGCATGATCGGGATCGTCCAGTGGATCGGAATGCAGCTGTGGCTCCAGCGCAACATCCCGTTCTTCGCGCCGCCCGATGACCCATTTGATCCGACAAAGACATTCGCCGGATCAAGTGCAATGCTCTACGGCTTTCTCACGTTCCGCCTCATCGGGGCGGTGCTGGTGGTCCCGGTGATGGAGGAGCTGTTCTGGCGCGATTTCCTCTGGCGGCAGATCCTCGCGCCGAATGACTTCAAGCTCGCGGAGGTTGGCGAGCGCTCGTGGTCGGCGCTGCTTCTGGTTTCGATCGTCTTCGCCTTCGTCCACGGCAACTGGTGGCTCACATCGATCGTTTGGGCGCTGATGATCGGCGGGTTGCTGATGTACACGAAGAGCCTCGGCGCGTGCATCATTGCCCATGCGGTAACGAACCTGTTGCTGGCGGTTTACGTGCTGAAGTTTCGAGATTGGGGGTTTTGGTAGAGTGATCGTCCGCTTCACGTGAGCCGGCCCATGGGCCACGCTAACTGTCGGAAGTGGATGATGTATCCAGCGGTGGGGGGTCCTTGTGCGGGTCCACGGGGAGAGCGCTCACGGGCACCTCAAAACCCGTGGGTCCATCCAGCATCAGCAGCCGAATCGCGCGGGTGGCGCGGATCGCGTAAAAGACGACGACAGCCAGGGCGGTCAGCCAGATCGTGCTCGGCAGCAGCAGGGCGCGGGCCATCCGTCCCTGTCCCCGCCAGGCGCTCCAGGCGAGGAAGCCGACCACCCACGCCGCCTGCGCGCCGGTGACGGCGAGCGCCGTTGGCGCCCACATCCTGCCCCGCCGCTCGTGCGCCGCCGCGTACACGTAGAAGAGCCCGAATCCCCCGCATGAAACGATGAAGCTCAGAAGATAAATGCTGCCGCCGAGCATCATGACGTTTGCCAGGAAGCAGGTTCCGGCGAGCGCGCCCAGGCCGATCATGCATAGGCCGAGCGACTTGGTCTCGTCCGCAGCCCGCGCCAGGTCGCGCTGCGGATCACCCTTGGGTGCCAGGGCCATGCGGATCTCCCCGTGAAGGATCATCCGGCGGAGCGGTCGGTGGCGTCATTGGTGGCGGGGCGGGGTAGCCGGTCTGGTACATCTGCTGTTGCTGCTGGTAATGCCAATAATGCTGCTGGTACTGGCTCTTCATCGCGGTCACGCGCGGGGCGGCCTTGGCTGCCCGAACGAGCATGAACAGCAGCACTCCGAGCAGCACGAGCGGGATCAGGTTCATGCACAACCCCATCATCATCTCCGGTCCCGCCGCGCGAATCTGAAGCGCTCCGATGAGCAGGTTTCCCATCCCCAGGAGCAGCGCCAGCCCGACGAGGACGATTGCGATCACGATCGGGACCATTCCGCCCGAGCGCACGAAATAGCCGAGCACCAGCAGGGCCATCCCGAACAGCAGCGAAAGAACGCCAACGACGATCACGCTGAACTTGAGCAGATCCGCAGTCATGCCAGGCCCGCTGCTCAGGACCGGGTTTTGTGCCATGACCTGGTCGAACGGCACCAGCGCCCCCATCGCGCCGCAGCACAGTCCGCCGATCGCGAGCAGCCCGCCCATAATAAACATCATGACCGACGAGCGGCGGGCGGGGGCGAGGACATCTTCCGTCGGCTGGTAGTAGTTGAAGTCATATCCGCCGCCGTAGCTCGGCTGCTGCGGCGGCGGGGTGTAGGGCGAAGGGTATTGGCTCATGGTGTCGGGCGGATTCTACGGGACGCGGCGATGATCCAACAGGTGCGCCTCTTCTACGATAGTTGGGACGCCTGGGGCGCCTTCCGGTCAATGACGAGGCGACGCAGGCGTCGCAATTACCCATCACGCGATTGAATTGAGCCGATGATGGCGGCAATCGCGATGGCCGCGGTTTCGACGCGCAGAATCGTCGGCGTGAGTCTCACGCTGATCGCGCCGGCCGTGACAAACTCCGCGGTTTCATCGTCCGTCCACCCGCCTTCCGGTCCGATGAACGCGGTCAGCGAAGGCGGAGCAGTGTGCGCGAGCAGATTGTGCACCGATGTCGCGCCGGCCACGGTCGAGAGGTGATAACACAACCCTGACGCGATCGCGTCCCGCAGCGCGTCGCCGATGCGCGTCAGTTCATCGATCCGCATCACGCCGCGCCGGCGGGATTGCTTCGCCGCCTCGGTCGCGATGCGCATCCAGCGGTCGCGTTTGTTCGTCCCTCCCGGGAGGACGACGCTGCGGGCCGTGGCCAGCGGAATGAACCGATCAACGCCGAGTTCGCCGAGCTTTTCGATCATCCAATCCGCGCGGTCCCCTTTAGGCACGGCCGTGGCGACGGTGAGGCGAATCCCGGTACTGGCGGCAGCGTCCGCTGTGGGTTCGTTGACGCGCACGACCACGCCACCGGGGTTGCACGAGAGGATCGTGGCGCACGCGACGTTGCCGGCGTCGTCGAAGACCTCGACGGCGGCGCCGGCTTCGAGCCGCAGCACGTCGCGGGCGTGATGCGCCTCACGCTCGCTGAGGGTCATCTCACCCGCGCGAAGGGGCTCGGAGGTGTGAATGCGTCGCGCCACGCGCGGAATTATCGGAGTGCGGCGATCGTGCGGCAACTTCGTTTGCCGCTGTGTCGCGCGAAAGTTATGATGCCCCCCAACTCGTCCGATAAGGCAGCAGGGAGCGCTGCGCGAAGGTAGAAGGAAAAGGTAAAAGGAAAAAGTGAACGCGGGGCGTGTGCTCCTTCCGCACTTTTGACTGTTCCCTTTCGCCTTCTTCCCTTCGGTAGGTCCTCGAAAGGAGTCGTCATCATGGGCAAGTCCGTTGACCTGCCCGATCCGCTGGAGTCGGCTGCATCGCAACCGCTGGGAAGCGCGGACGATCTGCTTGCGCAGTTGGCCGGCGAGGAAGTCGACCGGCTGCTGGCCGAGGCGGACGCGGAGGGGAAGCAGCATCCGAGGCCCGCCGAGGGTCGCCGCGCGGACGATGCGTCGCCCGCCGACCTGGCGGCCGCGGTGCTGGGTCCATCGCCCGCGCCGCAAGCCTCGATTCAGGATCAGCTGGACGCGCTGTTTGCGGAATTCACCGGTGAAAAACCCAGCGCCGAGCCGCCGTCCGATGCGCCGTCTGCGCCGGCAGCGAACATGCCCGCCGTCGCGCCGATCGCGCCCGGGCCGTACTCGCCGGTGATGAGCCGGCTCCCCGACGATATCGATGCCAACGAAGTGATGGCCGCGATCTTGGGCGATCTCGATCCGACGTCGCCGGAGCCGGACGCCTTACCGCCGGTCGAAACGCAGGCGATTGTCGCCACCCCGCGCGCCGCGTCCGCGCCGGCGTCCATGCTAACCGCACGTCGCGTCGAGACCGAGACATCCGTGGCCGAGCGGCAGGGGCTCTCCGCGCCGGCTCCCGCCGACGCGCTGCCGGGCCCGGGCGAGCTGGAACTGCTCTCGGCTCCCATAGAAGAGGATGCACCACTTCCGGCGTACCTCAAGCCGCTCGAGTGGATGAATGCGCCGCTCGACCTGCTCCCGTCGACCATCCGCGACGTCCTCGGCCAGATCGCCATCCTCACGCTGATCAATGCGATCGCGGTGCTCATTTACGTGTTTGTGTTCCGCAAATCATAGCCGGCAATGCGGGAAAACCTGCGGGCGGCCGCTATGCGCTCGCGCGCTGTTCGCCTTCTACCGGTGATGGCTCCCCGTGCTCCGGCTGGCCGGCGACATAGTTCTGTGCGATCGGCATTCGTCGGCCGAACCCGAACGCGCGGCTGGTCACCTTCAATCCTGGCGGGGCCTGGCGGCGCTTGTACTCGCTGCGGTCGATCAGCTTGATCACCCGGCGGACCGTGTCGGCGTCGAACCCCTCGGCGATGATCTGCGATGCGACCTTTTCCTCCTCGACGTAACGGTACAGGATCCCGTCGAGCACGTCGTACGGCGGGAGTGAATCCTGGTCCGTCTGGTTCGGCCGCAGCTCGGCGGAGGGGACTTTCGTGATGCTGCTCTTTGGGATCAGCTCCCGGGCAGCGCGGTCGTTGATGAAGTTCGACAGTTGCCAGACCATCGTCTTGGGCACGTCGCTGATGACCGCCAGTCCGCCGCACATGTCGCCGTAGAGCGTGCAGTACCCGACCGCCAGTTCGCTCTTGTTTCCCGTAGTGAGCAGCAGGTGGTTGAACTTGTTGCTGAAAGCCATCAGGATCGCGCCGCGCACGCGGGCCTGGAGGTTTTCCTCCGTCACATCGTGCGACAGGCCTTCAAACGGCTCGGCCAATGTGCGTTCGTACGATTCGTGCACCTGGGCAATGGGCACGATGTGGAAGGCAATGCCAAGGTTTGTTGCCAAGGCACGAGCGTCACTGATGGAATGTTCAGAGCTGAACCGCGACGGCATGGCGACACCGACGACTTTGCCGGGTCCAAGCGCTTGCACCGCCAGGGCCGCCGTCAGCGCCGAATCAATGCCCCCGGAGAGGCCGAGCACGACCGACTTGAACCCGCACTTGTTCACGTAATCGCGCAGCCCGAGCACGAGCGCTTTGTGAACGGACTCGATGCCGCGCGAGTGCGTCGTGACACGGGCATCCCGCCCGTGCCGGCCGCTCGAGGATGAGAAAGTGCGTGGTTCGCTGACTCCAGACGCAGCGCGCGCGGGCGGGACGCACGTGTCACCTCGGACGCGCAGGTCGACGAACACCAGGTCTTCTTCGAAGTCCTTGGCGCTGGCGATCAGGTTCCCCTCCGCGTCGAACGCGACGCTGTTGCCGTCGAAGATCAGTTCATCGTTCCCGCCGACCTGGTTGACACAGATCAGCGGCTTGCCGAACTGGCGCGCCTGCCGGCTGAACAGTTCGAGGCGGAAGTCGTGCTTTCCGACGACGAACGGGCTGGCCGACGCATTGATCAACACCTGCGCGCCGGCGGTGTGCAGATCTGCGATGGGGTTCTGGTGGTACAGGCGACGCGCGTCCATCTTCTCGTCGTTCCACAGGTCCTCGCAGATGCTCAACCCCACGCGTGTCTGACCAATGGTCACGAGCTGATTTCGCAGGTCCGGCGGTCCCGGCTCGAAGTATCGCCCTTCGTCGAATACGTCGTAGGTCGGCAGCAGCGTCTTAAAATGCCGGCTGGCGATGCTTCCATCGCGCAGCACCGCGACCGCGTTGTACAGATTCCGCCCCACCGGATTCAAATTGCGCTCGGCGTAGCCGATGATCGCGTCAATTCCCGACACCTTTGACGCGATGTGCCGCACGGCGCGCAGATTGTCCTCGATGAACTGCGGCTTGAGCAGCAGGTCCTTGGCGGGGTAGCCGATGACGGATAATTCCGGAAAGACGACCAACCCCGCGCCGCCCGCCTTGGCGCGGGCGATGAACTCGAGCGTTTTGCTCGCGTTGGCGGCGATGTCGCCGACGGTGGGGTTGATCTGGGCGAGGGCGATACGCATGGGCATGCGTATCCTATGCATTTCCGCTGTGGCTGTATGCTCATCCCCGATTGCCGGTCTCAGGCGGTTCCGGCAGGGCTTGCACGGGACGGGGGGCAACGCGCGGGGTCGCCGACGCCTTCGGCTGTTTCGCCCGCGCGGCGGCGGCTTCGTTCCCCTGGTGCAGCACGGCGAACCCCTGCCGCGGCGCTGCGGCGCCCGCGCCGCGCCGGCCGGTGTAACGCTGCAGCACCCACGGGAAGTCCGCGTGGTGCTTGCGGTATTGCAGGCCCAGGTACCACGCGTAGGCGTGCATCAAGAAGATCCCGACGAGCAGTAGCGGGTACTGCACGGCCCAGTGGAAAAGAACTTGCCGCACGGCGGTCCCGGGCGACCCGCCGAAGAAGAATGTGTCCACGGCTACCATCGTCCCCACCACCGCGAACAGGTATATGCCGATCGACACAATCCAGCCGACGAGCATGACGGGATAGGCGATAATGCCGCAGTGGCGGATGACGCCCAGCACGCGGTCGGGGCGGAGGTTTAAGACGCTGCCGCTGGTCGTCGTCGTCAGCAGGATGGCGGGAAACACGAGCGTGCCGATCAGCGCCAATGTCCCGGCCAGCGTCAGCCGGATCTGCGCCGGCACGTCGAGCAGCAGGCACGCCAGGCCGGGTCCATATGCGAATCCAAACGCGAGCATCACGTTGAAAAACGGGCCCCACATGTCGTCGTGCCAACTGACGTTGCGCAGCGGCCGGGGCAGCTCATCGCGCGCCTCGGGACCGGTCTCGTCGATCGTGTTCGCATAATGGGCGATGAACAGCCCAATGAGGAAAAGGTAAATCGGGAACAGCAGGATGAAGAACACCGTCGCGTAGGTCATTACCTGCATGAACAGGTGCGAGAGGAAGATGACCAGCATCACGATGACATTCGGCAGCGCGAACATCTGGCCGATGATCTCAAAGCCGTTGGTGACGACGTTCATGTCGCGCGAGGCGTACTTCAGCGTCTTGTTCTGAACCGCAATGGCGGGAACAGCGCCGTCGGCGGGCGTGCGCTCACGGACGTCCATCGGACGGATCAGCTCGCCCGTCACCGGGTCGTACTTCGGCGCGCCGGGGCGGGCTTCATCCTTGAACTCCAGCGGGATCTCCTCGACCCCGGCGTCGCGGATGTCCTGCATCGTCGGCCGAAGGTCGATCTCCGCGCCGTACTCGTCCACCCGGCTCCGGGCGAACGCCCGCTTTAGCTCGCCCAACCGGTTCGCCGCCTGCTCCTCGTTTTCCGCGTCCATCCGATACGTCCCGTCCTCGGCGATCAGATGAAGATCGGAGAGGGTGGGGATGTCGTTGAGCTTCCCGCATTCGGGGCACTGCACGAGCCCGCCCGCCATGTTGTCGTCGGTCTCGAAGGCGTGCTTACAGGTGCAGTGGAAGCGGATCATCGGGGAAAACCTCAGCTCGCGAGAGCGATTATACGCCGTCGGGCGCGCAAGATCGCTCCCGCACAAGGATCATGTGCGGGGGAGGGGAGAGAGGGACATGCGCAATCCGGGGATGGCCCGCTAAGATGCCTTCATGCTCCTCACCCGGCTCCACCGCGTCGGCTGCATCCTGCTCCTGTTCTTGGTCACGGGCTGTACGATCAGCGAGCAGAAGGAGATTGAGATCGGGCGGGAGTCCCACCAACAGTTCGAGCGCCAGTTCGGCGGGAAGTATCCGGATGCGCAGGTGCAAAGCTACGTCAATTCCGTTGGCGTGAGCCTCGCGCGTTATGCCGGCCGGCCCAATTTGCCGTGGCAGTTCGCGGTGCTGAACTCCAAACAGGTGAACGCATTTGCCGTCCCCGGCGGGTACATCTACGTCACGCAGGGCTTGCTGTTCCGTCTGGACAGCGAGGCGATGCTCGCCGGCGTGCTTGGACACGAGGTGGCGCACATCGCGCATCGCCACTCGGTCAAGCAGATGCAGCGCGCGCAGACGGCGCAGGGGTTGTCCGCCGTCGCGGGAATCGTCGGCGGGCTTTTCGGCTACGGTTGGGCGGGCGACGTCACCGGCATCGTCGCCAGCCTCAGCCTGATGAAGTACAGCCGCGATCAGGAAAAGCAGTCGGACCTCTCCGGCCTGCGCTACATGGCCCAGGCCGCCTACGACCCAACCGGAATGGTGCACACGATGGCCGTCCTCCAGCAGGCCGGCGGTGGGAAGGGCGGCCCGCAGTTCCTCTCGAGCCACCCCAACCCGGACAACCGACTCGAGTACCTCAAGGAAACGGTTCGGCGGAAGTACGCCGGCGCCGCGCGGAGTGGAAAGGTGGGCGAGGATGAATTCCGCCGTATCGTACTGTCGCGACACATCGCCGCGCTGTCGCCCCTTCCGGTGGATGCGGTGGCATGGTGTGCACACTGCCGGTCCACGTCGCAGTGATATGAGAGATCGATCATCATTTTCCCAGGCACATAGGGCGATTGAACATGCAGATCGACTTCACGGATCGCCACGTCATCGTCACGGGCGGGACCGGCGCGCTGGGTGGCGCGGTCGTTGAGGTTCTTGTCGCCGCCGGCGCGATATGCCACCTGCCGGCCCACCGTCAGCCGGACCCGGCGAAGTTCCCGCTCGCCCGCCACGAGCGCGTGCGCCTCACGCCGGGCATCGACTTAACCAACGAGTCGGCGGTGGTGAGCTTTTACGCGGCTTTGCCGGCGCTGTACGCCTCGGTTCATGCCGCCGGAGCCTTCGACATGGCGCCCATCGCCGAGGCATCACTCGAATCGTTCCGCCGGATGTTGGAGGTTAACGTCGTGACATGTTTCCTCTGCTGCCGCGAGGCCGTGCGGAAAATCCGCGCGACTGGCGCGTCCGACGGCGGCCGCATCGTCAACGTCGGCTCAAAGCCCGCGCTGGTCCCAACCGGCGGCATGAGCGGTTATGCCGCCGCTAAGGCCGCCGTCGCGGCGCTGACACTGGGCCTGAGCGAAGAGCTGGCGGCCGAGCGCATCTGGGTCAACGCCGTTATCCCCTCCACCATGGACACCCCGCCAAATCGGAGGGCGATGCCCAAGGCTGATTTCGACAAGTGGCCGAAGGTGGAAGAGGTCGCCGCGACCGTGGCATTCCTCGCCTCGCCGCAGAACGCTGTGACGCGCGGGGCGCTTGTGCCGGTGTATGGCCGCTCGTGAGCCGTTACGCCGCCTTAGCCGTTGCGTGTCCAGCCGCTTTTCCGAGCGCCAAACGTCGCACGACCAGCACGAGGAGGATCACTCCGCTCATGGCGAGGCCAAGAGCGATCAGAATGGTCAGCCCGACGCTGTCGAACAGCAGATATGAGTGATATGGCGGGCGCTCACGCGGCGTAGCCGGGCCGTGCTGGCTGTAAAAGGCTGCGTAGTTCGCCTCGTCGTCGGTGTCCTTGCCGGCTCGGACGAGAGCGTCTTCGTAAGCTTGATATGCCGCCACCCATTTCGCCGCGTCGGCACGCTCCTGCGCGATGACGGCGTCGGCCATGTCCCGCGGGCGCTCGACCATCGCCTTCACCTGCTCCATTGCCGTCTTCACCATCTCCGGGCGGGGGTGCGCATAATCCATTGCGCGCCTGTATGCGCGGTAGGCCAGGTGCTTGTCCCCACGCGCTGCCAGCAGATCGCCCAGCGCGAAGTACAGGTGCGGGCTCGTGCCCGTGCCGAACCGGATCATGCCGACGATTCCTTCGATCGCCTCGTCGATGGAGGCATCTGCCTCCCGGCCGCGGCGCCTTCGGACCCTGTGCTCCATCTGGTGCTGATACGCCTCGATGCGCTCGGCGGACGGCAGGTCTTTTGCGTCCAGGTCCTTCGTCAGCTCCGGCAGCACGATCGGCAGCACGAAACTGCCCTCGTCGAACACAGCCGGATCGTCCTTCGCCCGCAGCAGGTATTCCGCCGCCTGAAGCTGGTATTTCTCGCGGCCGAAGTGCGCATCGGGATTGATCTCGATCGCCTTGCGGATGTGCGTAATGCCGTTCTCGAAGTCGCCCTTGTGCAGGTAGAACGTGCCGAGGTTCGCATGCGTCGTGTATTCGCCGGGTCTGAGCTTGTCCTTGCGAAGCATGACCGCGATGGCTGCGTCCGGATCGCCCAGCTTCTCATGGGCGACGGCGAGGTTGTCGTACGCAGCGAGGTCGTTGGGATCGACCGCGGGGCGGGCCTCCATCTTCTTCACGCGGTCACGATAGAAGAACTCCGAGTGTCGCTCGAACCGGCCGGACAGGATCTCGGCGACCCCGGGGAGTCCGCGGCGCTCCTCGCGCAGCGTGTCATTGTCCCACAAGCACGCCAGCGCGGGCGCGTTGAGGCACAGGACGAGCAGGACACCGGCCAGCGGCGGCGGTTCACGATGGCGTGAAGCGATCAAGATGGCTCCTGTCTCGAGGCAACCTATGCGCCGTGGGTTTTGCGCGCTCTTACAGGGTATACTCGCGCGCCATGCGAATCCCCTGTCACTGGATCGTTTTCCTTGGGGGGCTCTACTTTGTTGCCCAATCGCCTGCTCGACCGCCCCAGCCGAACATCGTCGTGATCCTGGCCGACGACTTTGGCTACTCGGATCTGGGCTGTTACGGCGGGGAGATCCAGACGCCGAACATCGACCGCCTCGCCAGCCAGGGGGTGCGGTTCACGCAATTCTACAACGCCGCGCGGTGCTGCCCGACGCGGGCGTCGCTGCTCACAGGGCTCTATCCGCACCAGGCGGACATGGGCTGGATGGCGGGCAATCCGACGCAGATCCCCGGCTATCGCAACGAGCTGTCGCGCGACGCGGTGACGATCGCCGAGGCGCTCCGGCCGGCGGGGTACGCGACGTACATGTCGGGCAAGTGGCACTTGACCTCAAATACAAAGCCGGATTCGCCGCGCGACAACTGGCCCGTGCAGCGCGGCTTCGATCGGTTCTACGGCACCATTCAGGGCGGCGGGAGCTACTACGACCCCGCCATGCTCTGTCGCGACAACACGCCGATTACGCCGGAGGGGGATCCGGAGTACCGGCCAACACAGTTCTACTACACCGACGCGATCAGCGACCACGCCGTGCGGTTCGTCCGCGAGCACCATTCGCAACACGCGGAGAAGCCGCTGTTCATGTACGTCGCCTACACCGCCCCGCACTGGCCGATGCACGTGCCGGACGAGCTGATCCAGAAGTACAAGGGCAAGTACGACGCAGGGTACGGTCCCGTCCGCGCGGCGCGGTTCGAGCGGATGAAATCGATGGGTATCATCGACCCCAATTGGAAAATGCCGCCGCAGGCGTGGAAGTGGGAGGAGCAGGAGCACAAGGAGTGGGAGGCGCGTTGCATGGAGGTGTACGCCGCGATGGTCGATCGGATGGACCACGGCGTGGGGCAGATTGTTGATGCGCTGAAGCAGACGGGGGAGCTGGATGAGACGCTGATCATGTTTCTTGCCGACAACGGCGCCTGCGCCGAGAACATGGGCCGCGAGGTTCACGAAGATCGCGCCCGCGCTGCTACGACGCAGCCGCGCCAACCCGATGAGATCCAGACGAAGGTCTTCCCGCGCTACACCCCCGACGGCCGACCCATCCGCGACGGGCACATCGTCATGCCAGGACCGGACGACTCATTCATCGCCTACGGCGAGGGCTGGGCGAACGTCTCGAATACCCCGCTGCGCGAATACAAGCACTGGGTCCACGAGGGCGGCATTGCAACGCCGCTGATCGCGCACTGGCCTGCTGGGATCAGCCGTCGTGGCGAGCTGGAACGCCAGCCGGGACATCTGGTGGACTTGATGGCGACGTTCATCGAGCTGGCCGGGGCGACGTATCCGGCGGAAAAATCCGGCAAAGCCGTCCCGGCGCTGGCGGGAGTGAGCTTGTCGCCCGCATTCGCCGGCAGACCATTGGACCGCAAGTCTCCGATCTTCTGGGAGCACGAGAGCAACCGGGCCGTCCGCGACGGAAAGTGGAAATTGGTGGCGAAGAAGGATGGCCCGTGGGAGCTGTATGACATGCAAGCTGACGGCACGGAGATGAACGACTTGGCCGTGCAGGAGCCGCAGCGCGTGAACAATATGGCAGGGCAGTGGCACGATTGGGCAGAGCAGAATCAGGTGCTGCCGCTGGGGTCTTGGCGCAAGAAGCAACCGGTGAACAAGGGCTGAGGATCCCCTCCTTCTCACATCGCGTCTACCTTTTCAGTCTGCCCCGGCAAGGATTCAGAGGGCGCGCGCAGCCGCCGCTCCAGCGCGCCGCCCTTGCGGACGTAAAAGAACATCGGGAAGTGCTTGCGGCCTGCGCCCGGCAAGGGCGCGTAGTGCTTCGCCGCCCACCGCGAGATGGGGTGGTCGCCCGGCTCCAGCGGTGTGCCCCAGTGCAGGTACAGTTCGGGCGGGTTGCGTTTGAGGTCTTCAAGCGTCCGTTTCGTGAGCCACGCCGCCAGCGGCCCGCGCAGCGTGTGCTCGCGCCAGATGCCCGCTGCCGGTGGGCGGCGGCGGGCGACGGCGTAGACGTACGTCTCCTCAGACCACGTGTAGAAGGTCTCGCCCGGAAGTAGCATGGCATCGGCGGCGCGGGCGGAATCGTTGGCCCACATAAAAAAATCCCCGTACTTCCTGCGGCCGCGCTCAGGCCCGCTGAGGCCGAGAAGACTGAGCTGCGGGTAAAGGATCACCACCACGGCCAGCGCGCTCGCCGCCGTCGCCAGCCGAGGCGAGCGCAGCCCCGGCAGGCGGGGGAGCGCTGCTGCGCCCCAGCCGGCGCCGATCGCCAGCGGCACGAACCACAGCTGAAAGTAGTGGTACAGAAACGATCCGGGCAGCGCCACGGCCAGGAATGTACCAATCGCCAGCGCCCCCAGCAGCAGCCACGCCCGCCGTGGCGCGGCTCGCGCGCCCGAGAGCGCCGCAATCACTGTCAGCACGGCCGCGGGCGTCATGAACGACATGAACTTCCACATGATCGGACCCGCCGACCACGTGCGCAGGACGTTCTCGAGCATGCTCCCGGAGTACGCGCGCGGGTTGACGAAAAGCGTCTGCCAGGTCAGCCAGGCGCGTCCGGTGGCCGCAAAGTAGGTGAAGATCGCGCCCCAGCACAGCAGCCCCACCGTTGCCATCAGCGCCACATCTCCGAGCACCCGCCGCCGCGAGATGCCCCGCGGGGGGAAGAGCGCTTCGGCGATGGCGAGGCACACCGCCGGCGCGATGGCGACATGCTTGTACAACGACGCCAGCGTGAACAGCAGCGCAATCCCGATCCACCGGCGCCTGCGTGACCGATGCGCTTCCACCAAGCTGCCGCGCACCCACAGGGCAAACGCCCATGACACGGCGGCGTTGATGAAGGCTTCAGTGTTCGGCCGGTCCGCGCCAGTCAGCGGATCGAAGCACATCGCCGCCCAGAATGCGGCCGCCCACAACCCGGCGGCCCGCCCGGCAATCGACGCAGCGTGATACACCCCCAGCATCGTCACGATCCCCACGACAACGCTCAGCAGGTACAGGGCGAGGAAATCGTCGCCGGTGACGAGCAGCACCGCTGCGAAGGTCGCGAAGATTGCCGGCGGCTTCATGTCCCAGGCATCGTCGTAGAGACGCTCGCCTTCAAGCAGTTCCCGCGCAACGACCGTGTACATCCCCATGTCCCACTCGAGCGGTTCGTCATAGGAGGGGACGCGGGCGAGGATCAGGAACAGGGAGAGCCCGAGGAGGACGGACGTACGCTTGCGGATCGCGAACGTGGCTGGAGTTGCTGGCTCGATCGGCGTCATCCTGATTCCTCAAGCGGCTGCGCCGACCACGAGGGACAAACACGCAAGAGCTGTCATCCTGATGTACGCCCGAGGATCTCAACCCCTCCGACCGCGGGGGACCCTTGGAAGTACCTCATGCGGACTGTTCGCCGGGATCATCGCCTCCCGTGTGGGCCGCATTTTCTGCGAGACGTTTCTCGGCGTCGCAACGGGAGCGGACGCCGGTGTCGTCGCGGGAGCCGCTGGCGCGGGGTCGATCGGCGCTTCGTTGTTCTCCAGCTCCAGCACGGCGAGGTGGCGGAAGGCTTGCCGCGAGCGCACGTACCAGCCGCCGCGCTGGAGGATGGACGTGGGCGAGAACGTGCCGGGTTCATAGATGAACCAGACGGTGACGCCCGGCTCGAGCGGGACGCTCAGCGGGATGGCGCCGGAGTCGAACCCTTTGCGGCGGATGTCGGCGTGCGTTGCGTAGTAGTCGTAGAGGTAGGTCGATCGTCGCGGCGTCATGATGACGTAATCGCCGGGGCGGGCGACGCGCCCCACATGGGCGACGAGGCCGCGCCAGTCCGGTTTCTCGGGAATCGCCCGCATCCCCTGGAGCGACAGCGCAGCCAACGCGATGGCAATGACCGACTGGACGGCGCCATTTCGCAGCGCCGCAACACCGCAGCCGACCAGCGCGTACAGCGCCGCCGGGGCGACGATGCCGTAGCGCGGCGTGAACGTGGGCTTCGTCAGGATGGACACGATCACCGGCACGACCACCGGCAGTACCGCCAGCGCGAGCATGAGCGAAACTCCCCGTATGTTGCGTCGCTGTGCAAACACGCCGACGGCGGCGATCATCAGGAGCAGCAGGGCGAGGAGCGATCCGCCGGCGTAGGTTGCGTAGGTGCCGAACAGGTCGCGCGCCGTCATGGGCGCAACCCAGAACCCGCTACCGACGCTGCGGGCCCAGCGGATTGCGATCGGCAGCCACGGGAGGAACAGCGAAAAAATGGCGATCTGCGCAACCATCCACCGCCTGGCGCCGAACAGCGGCTTGTCCGGGCGCAGCCACTCGATCGCATAGGACATCGCCTGCGCGATGAGTGTGAACAACGCATAGAGATGACTGTAGAGGGCGGCGGCGCTCACGAGGACGTACGCGGCGTCGAACCGTGCCCTGGGCTTCTCCGTCTGAAGCAGGCGCACGAACAGCAGGCATGATCCCAGCGAGAGCAGGAGCATCAGGCTGTAGGCACGGGCTTCCTGTGCATACTGAATCTGAAATGGCGCCACCGCCAGCAGCAGCGCCGCCACCAGCGCGGGAACGGCGCCGAAGAGGCGCCGGGCGAACAGGTACAGCAGCCAAACCGCGCCGATGCCCGCCAGCGCCGACGGCAACCGCACTGACCACTCGGCGGGGCCGAACACGCGCACCCACGCGTACAGGATCAGGTAGTGCAGCGGCGGAATACGCTCGTCGTCACGGATCGACGCGAGCATGGCGCGAAAATCCTGCCGCACAATTCGCACGCTCGCGGCCTCGTCGAACCAGAGGCTCTGATCGCCGAGGCCGTAGAGACGCAGCGCGGCGGCGAGCACAATAATCAGCGGAAGGGCGAAATGACGAATGTCAAAACCCGAATGACGAGTCAATGACGAAGCCTGAATGACGGAAGATGGCGGCGCTTGGGCTTCGTCATTCGTCATTAATTCGTCATTCAGATTTGGATCGTTCCTGCTTCCGCCAGTGGTCACACTTTCACGAACACCCGGCAGAAGTAGAGCACCGTCAGCGGGATCAGGATGATGAGGACGAACGTCAGCGCATAGGCGAGCGAGACGTTCTGTGGAGCGTCGAGTGGGGGGAAGCTCACCCCCAGGCGCGTGCCCACTTCGCCAAGCCATGCGGCCGCCTGGTGCATGCCGTAGGCGATCTCCGACTTCAGAAACTCCAGCGGCGTCGTCATTGTTCCTGGCAGGCGGGGGTGTGTGAAACGAATCTGAGGCAGGACGCGACCGAGCAAGCCCGCGAGGACGAACGCGAGGATCGCGTTCATGCCGTAGATCCGAAACGGCAGCGCCCACGCGCGGCGGCCGCGGATGTCGGCCACATAGTAGACCGCGCCCAGGCCCAGCATCGCCAGCCCCGCCGTAAAGACGGTGAACGATGGCGTCCAGATCACCTTGTTGATCGGCATAAGCCACCAGCTCAGCAGCACGCCAATGCAGGTGACGGCGACGCCCCAGGCGAGCACGCTGGCGCCGCGCTCGCTTGCTGGCCGATCGCTGCGCAGCCGCAGCCCCACGAGGATGCCCAGCAGCACGCTCCCGATCGCCGGCAGCGTCGAGACGAGCCCCTCGTTGTCCGGATAGTTGCGGTAGTTGTGGTTGCGGCCCGCCTCACTCCAGCCGAAGACTGTTTCGTCGACGTGCCGGGCGAAGTTGTCCTCCATCGCCAGCGAGCCGCGCTTTCCGCCGTCGTACGAGACGCCGAGCATCAGCGCGGTGTAGAGCGACATGACCACGACAGCGGACGCGAGAATCATGCGCCAGCCGAAGAATAGCGCGATGGTCGCGGCGACGCCATAGCAGACGCCGATGCGCTGCAGCACGCCGGGGAAGCGCATTCGCCAGGGCGTGAGAATCCCGCCGCCGAAGTTGAAGCTCTCCGGCAGGCCGGCGGCCAGCGCCTGGCGGTTGGCGAGCAGGATGGCCCAGTAGAGGATTGCGAACACCAGCGCGACGGCAAGCGGGATGATGACGCCGACGCGCCGCCACCGCCATGGGAACAGCAGCACGACGAAGGCGACCCACACGAACACCTGCGCCACCACGCGCAGCACCGCCAGCATCGTAAAACCCTTCGGCAGCGCATCACCGGGCGTCGGGAAGCCGTTCAGCAGCAATCCGAGCAGGATGAGCGACAGCGCGCGCGTCCAGACGCCCACGAGCATCTGGCCGCGCGTCATGGTTTCCATGGCCGATCGCTTGGCCGACGAAAACGGGATGGCGACCCCCACGATGAACAGGAAGAACGGGAAGACGAGATCGGTCATGGTCCAGCCGTGCCAATCGGCGTGGCGGAGCGGAGCGTACTGGAATTTTTCGCCCCACCCGGCAGGGTTGTTCACGAGCAGCATCGCCGCGATGGTCATCCCGCGGAAGATGTCCAGCGACGCCAGCCGCTCTGCCTTGATCGGCTGGACGAGGTGCGGCGGGGGCACGTCATCCTGGAGCGGCCGCTCCGCCATGAGCAGGGGTTTCAGCGTTGCGGTAGTCATGTCATGCAGGCCCTTGGCGATGCGTCGCGCGGCATCCGCGCGCATGGCACCGTTCAACCTTATACCGCGACGAATGGGACGACGCACGAGGCGCTAAGTCGCACAGTCGTCGCGCGCGGGAAATGATTACTCGCTTCTGGTCCCTTGACTCGCACCTACACGACGTTTTCCCGCACCGCTAAAATGATGGGACATGGCGCATGGTGACGTCATCATTCCGATCGATTCCGCGCCAAGCGAGCGGCCCGGCTGGGGCGCCCGCATCGCCTGGTGGGCGGAACAGCTTATCCCGCGCATCGTGGGGTTGATCTTCCTCTGGGCCGGTGTCGGCAAGGCCCATGACCCGACGCGGACGCAGCGCGTCTTCGCGTTCGACGGGGTGCCGCAGCCGCTCACCGAGCCGCTGACCTACGCCGTCTCCGTTGGCGAAATGATCCTTGGCCTCGCGCTGGTGATCGGCTTTGCGCAGCGGCGTGCCGTGATGGCCGCGATTCTCGTGCTCTTCGTGTACAGCGTGCAGTTGGCGTACCTGATTGCCGCCAATAACCCCCCGAAGGACTGCGGGTGCGTCATGCTGCTGGCGAAGTATGCCTCGGCGAAGCAGGCGATGGTGCTCGGGCTTGTGCGCAATGCGGTGATGGCGGTGGGTCTGGAGTGGGTGCGGCTGCGCATCGCGGGGCGGGCGATGTCGTCGGCAGAGGGCTTTGAAGTTCCGCCAAAGAAAGAGGACGGACAACCGGAATCCGCCGGACGTCCGTCCTCTTGTTCACAAAATCAGGCTGGCGATCTCACGGGGTAAGGGCGCCTTTTGGCGCCCTCATCGCTACCCTCGACGGAAATCATGACCACCGCCAGTGCCGCGGCCGCGACGAGGCTCATCTACCCATGGCCTCATGCCTCGATCGGGTGATCGGTCTTCGGCTGGAGCCCAGCATTACCGAGCGGCCCCGCCCGTGGCCGGCCTTGTGGTTGTGCCTGTGTCTGTTCCGTCCACGGGTACGGGAACGGGCACTACAGTCGTATCGGCATCGGTATCGATCGTGTCGGTGCCGGTCGTGCCGGTGCCGGTCGTGCCGGTGCCGGTCGTATCGGTCTCCGTAGTATCGCCACATCCGGTTAGCGAGACGCCACCCAAGGCGATCATCGCGGCGGCAAAGAGGCTCACAAAGTTGCGCATGGCCTACCCTTTCCTAAAAAAACGGGGAAATGCTGATGCGACGGTCACATTGACCGGGTCGCGGTTATTGAGACACGGCACGCAAAACATGCGCCCGCCTCCCGATTTCAACGCATGAGCCCGCCGGCGTCAACATCTATTCCCCACTTCGGGTAAAACAATCAGCGCCAAACGGAGGACCAGCGCGTGAATCACCCGATTTCCCGCCGTGAGCTCATCGGACGCAGCGCGGCTGCTGCCGCCGCCGTTGCTTCGCTTCCCGTCGCCCTGGCGCGGGATGCCGCCGCGCCGGCGACGCCCGCGCCGCAGCCGGCGAACAAGAAGCTGCGCATCGGTGTCATCGGCGTTGGTGGGCAGGGGTTGTGGCACGTCAAGCAGATCCAGCCGATCGCCAACGCAGAGCTGATAGCCGTCTGTGATACCGACGCAAAGGCGCTGGTTCGTGCCGCTCGGGCGGCCGCCAAGGCCGAGCCGTTCGTCGATTTCCGCGAGATGCTGAAGCTGCCGGAACTCGACGCCGTGGTCATCGCCACACCCGACCACTCCCACGCCGCCATCACCGCCGACGCGCTGCGCGGGGGCAAGCACGTGTATTGCGAAAAGCCGCTGACGCACACCGTGCGCGAGGCGCGCGCGATCGCCGATCTTGCTCAGCAGACGAACCGCGTCACGCAGATGGGCATCCAGATCCATGCAATGGACAACTACCGCCGCGTCGTCGAGCTGATCGAGGCCGGTGCGATCGGGAAGGTCAGCCAGGTGCATATCTGGAACAACCGCACCATCCGGCTGGTGGACCCGGAGCCGGTTCCGCCGCCTGCTTCGCTGAATTACGACCTGTGGCTCGGTCCCGTCCCGCCGCGCCCGTACCTGGCGAGCTATCACCCGTTCGGCTGGCGGCGTTACTGGGCGTTTGGCTCCGGATTGATCGGCGACATCGGCTGTCACTTGATGGACGTGGCTTTCTGGGCGCTGGACCTGAAATACCCGACGCGCATCAGCGCGGTCGGCGCACCGCACGACCCGGAGCTGACGGCGGAGTGGACTGTGGCGACGTACGAGTTTCCCGCGCGCGGCGATCATCCGGCGGTCACCATGACCTGGTTCGACCCGCCCAAGCAGCCGCCGATAATCGACAGCTGGAATCTCCCCGAAAAATTCCGCGGCGAGGGCGTGGTTTTCGTCGGCGAGGGCGGCAAGCTGCTCTATACGAATTACGGACAGCATGCGCTGCTCCCCGTCGAGCAATTCAAGGATTACCAGCGCCCGCCCAAGTCGATCCCATCGTCACCGGGCCATCAGCAGGAGTGGGTGAACGCTTGCCTCGCCGACGATCCGGCCGCCACCAGCACGCCGTTCACATACGGCGCGCTGCTGACCGAGTGTGCACTGCTCGGCGCCGTCGCCTTCCGCGCGCAGACGCCGCTTGAGTGGGATGCGCAAAACATGCGGATCTCAAACGCGCCGGAGGCGGAAAAGTTCCTCACCTCGACCCACCGCAAGGGCTGGACATTGTGATACAGGTAAAGGTGATCGCGACCCATGATTGAACCAATCCGAGTCGGTTTCATCGGCGCCGGGCAGATTGCTCGGCAGCACCTGACGCGCTACGCAACGATGTCGGACGACGTGCAGGTGGTCGCCATTGCCGATATTCACGACCAGACGGCGCGATCGGCGGCGGCGCAATTCAACATCGCCAACGTCTATATCGACTTCCGCGAGTTGCTGAAGCGAGACGACGTGGATGCCGTAGACGTCTGCCTGCACAACAACCTCCATCGCCCTGCGACCGAGGCCGCCTTGCGCGCCGGCAAGCATGTCTACTGCGAAAAGCCAATGGCCGGCAGCTACCGTGACGCCGCGGCGATGCTGGCGACGGCGCGGGAGACCGGCCGCAAGCTGACCATCCAACTCGCGAAACTGTTCACCCCCGAGACGCGCGCGGCCAAGGAGCTGATCGAGGCCGGCGAGCTGGGGGAGCTGTACCACGCGCGCTCGACGGGCCACCGCCGGCGCGGCCGGCCATACGTCGACGGCTACGGCACGGCCACGTTCGTGCAGCGCCGCCACAGCGCGGGAGGGGCGCTGTACGACATGGGCGTCTACCACATCTCGCGCATTTTGTACCTGCTCGGCAACCCCAAGGTGTTGCGCGTTTCCGGCAAGACCCACCAGCGGACCGACATGGACACGACGCGCCGGGAAAAAAGCGGTTACGACGTCGAGGAGCTTGGCCTGGGTCTGGTGCGCTTCGACAACGGCGCGACGATGGATCTCATCGAGTCATGGGCAATTCACCTCGACCCATTCGAAGGCTCATTCGTCGTCGGCAGCAAGGGCGGCGTCCGGCTTGACCCATTCGGCTTCTTCCGCAGCTACGGCGATCTGGATGTCTCCGCCACCGCCGACCTGCAGCGCGCCCAGTTGCGCTGGAACACCGTCCGCGGCGACGGGTTGTTCTACGAATCCCCCCAGCACCACTGGATCGCGGCGCTGCAGGGAAAATGCGACCTGCTTCCGACCGCCGACATTGCGCTGAACACGATGCTGATCTCCGAAGCCATTTACCTCTCCGATGCGCGGGGCGAGGAGGTCAGCGCGGACGAGGTTGTCAAAGAATCGAGGTCGACCGCCGTCGCGATCTGATGCTTTTTAATCCCTCTCCCCCGAGTAGCGGTGAGAGGGGGATGGTCCTTCTACTCCTTTCGCGTCTGTGCCACCGCCGGGACCTTCGCCGGCAGGGCGACGATCTGGCCGCTCATCGTGGCGATGTAGACGGTGTTTTCGTCCGTCGCCGGCGAGGCGAGCAGATGGCCGGGCGCGAGGCGGTACATCCACGCGATCTTCCCGCTCTGGGCGTCGATCGCGTTGAACTGGCCGCTGACGTTGCCGATGAAGACGTTGCCGGCGGCGAAGGCGAAACTGGAGTCATAGATCACGCTGTCCGTGTCGCACGACCAGATCAGATCGCCCTTGGCCGCGTCGAGGCAGAACGTGCGCCCTTCGTCACCAATGGCGACGTAGATCCGCCCGTCATGGAACAGCGGACCGGAGTAGCCGAGCTTGTTCTTGTCCTTCTCCCACCACTCCCAGACCATGTGCCCGGTTTTGGTGTCCAGCGCGTGGAGCACGCCGTCGTTCGTGGTGATGTACACCTTTCCGTCGCCGACGGCGGGCGAAGCAATGGCAGGGGAGTACGGCGTGGCGATGATCCCCTTGGCCGTGCGCCCCATTTTCACTTCCCAGAGCTGCTCGCCTTTGGCCGGGCCGATGGCGCGGAGCGTGTTGACCCAGTCGCCAATGAAAACGCGCTCGCCGTCGGTGGCGCACTTGCTTTGCACCATCCCGCCGATCGGCAGGGTCCACTTCACCTCGCCCGTGGCAGCATCCAGCCCGTAGATCTTCTTGTCCACCGACGGGATGACGACAACGCCCCTGGCCACCGCCGGCCCGGCGAAGACCCCGCCGCCGGTCTTGTACTTCCACTTCACGTTGCCGCTGGTGGCCTCAACCGCGTAGACATGGTGATCGGCGGAGCCGAAGTAGACGACGCCGCCATCGACGTGCGGCGTGGAGAACACGGGGCCACCCGTCTTGACGCGCCAGCGCTGCTCGCCGGTCCTGGGGTCCAGTGCAACGCAGTCGCCGGCCATCGTCGTGACAAACAGCCCGTCGCCCGCGCGCACGAGGCGCGACTGGACCGCGCCGTTCAGAGTGCCCGACCACAACGGCTTGGGCGCGCCCGGGAGTTCCAGCTTCAGCGCCACCGGTTTCTGATAAGCCCGGCCATCGCTGAGCACCGCCTGCACGGTCACCACGTGCTCGCCGGGCACCAGGTCGCGCGTCGAGTGCTCGGCGACCCACTCATCGCCCCTTGCCGTCATGCCGATCGGGTTGTCCTGGTTGATGCGGTAGCTCAGCTGCGCGTCATCGGGCAGGTCGCCGCGCTTGGCGACGATCGTCAGCTTCTCCTGGCTCGCGGTCACCTGCGCGTCCCACTTCGGCGGGGTCTGCTTCTTGAGCGGGATGGTCATCACCTCGGTCCAGGTCACCTCGGGATCACTCGGCACCGACTTGTCGCGCACCAGCTCGGCGTTCTTCTTCGGGGGGCCGATCGCGCGGCGGCGGACCCTCATTTCGTCGGCCGTCACGTCGATCACCGAATAGCTCCCCTGGTACAGCCCCTTCTGCATGATCGCCGGGACGCCGTTGATCGACCACTGAATGTCGCTGTGCCCATGGCCCTGGAGCCACAGCACGACGTTGTATGGCGCCACCAGGTCCATCAGCTTCTGTTCGTTGTCAACCTGCACCTTCTCGCGGCCGATCCAGTGGTGGAAGCCGATCACCACCGGCCGCTCCGGCCCGACTTTCTCCAGGTCCGCCTTGAGCCAGTCGAGCTGCTCCTGGCTGATGTGGCCCCAGTGCTGCAGGAGAACCGTCGAATCGAGCGTGACGAAGTGGACATTCTCGTAATCCCACGACTGATAAAGCGGCTGGCCGACGCCTTTGACGTAGCCTTCCTTGCCGATCGGATTCCAGCGCACGTCGTGATTGCCGGGGGCATCGTACCGCGGCACCTTCAAGTGCTGGAGCACGCGGTGATAGACGTCGTACTCCTCGACCGTGCCCACCTCGACGATGTCGCCCGTCTGGATGATGAACGCCGGCTGGGGGTCCAGGACGCTGATTTCCTTGTAGCGCTGGGCGTCATGCCAGGCGTTGGAGCCTTCGCTCTCCTGTGTGTTCACGTGCGGGTCGGAAGTGTGGACGAAGCGAAAATCCGCGCGCGCGAGCGATATCAGCGCGAACAGCATGATCAAAACGCAAACGGGAACATGAGGACGGAAGGTCACGGGCACTCTCCTAACGGTGATGCTATAAAGTGTAGCTTGCTAAGGTCCCGAGGCAATTGTGCACGCGCCACCCTCTCGCCACGCGGTGGCGGGTGCCCGCTATGATCCGGCAATTCATGCAACCGATCCAACCACCGCCCAAGGCAATTATCTTCGACATGGACGGCACGCTGGCGGACACATTTCCGCTCGTGGTGGCGGCGTGGAATGCAGCGCTGTCCCGCCACGCTGGGCGTGACTTTTCAGCGGAGGAAGTCATTGCCCGGTTCGGCATTCCGGACCCGGCAATGATCCGCCGGGAACTGCCCGAGCACCTTGGCGACGAAGCCGTCGAGGCATATCACCTGCACTACGAACAGCAGCACGCCGGCCTGGCCCGCGCGTTCGAGGGCGTCTGCGAGATGCTCGAGGGGATCCAACAGCGCGGGCTGCCCAGAGGCGTCATGACGGGCAAGGGCAGGCAATCGGCGATGATCTCACTGCGGGCGCTGGGCTGGGAGCGGATGTTTGATGCTGTCGTCACGGGCGAGGACGTGGCGCGGCAGAAGCCCGATCCCGAGGGGCTGTTCCTTGTAGCCAGACAGCTCGGCGTCTCGCCGCGCGACTGCGTATTCGTCGGCGACTCGCCCGCCGACATCGGCGCGGGCAAGAATGCCGCCATGCGCACGATCGTCGCAGGATGGCACCCGGTGTACCTCGAACACTTGCGTGCGATGGGCTTCGATTACTGGGCGCAGACTCCTGCAGACGTGGTCAAACTCCTGGGTTCGGGCGAAGAGTCTCCAACAAGCTGGATTCGCGAGCGATGAAGCCAGTTACAGTCCACCCGGCAGCACGCGCAATGGCCGACAGTGATCCTCCTCCCGACGGAGCAGGAACACCAGCTTTCCGCGATGAACAGCGCGCGCTGGCGCATCGGGATCCGGAAAACCCGGCGGCACTCGCCAATCCGGCGCGATTAGTTCGCCTGCCGGGATCGTCTGCGCCTGCCGCAACTGGCCCATCTCCTCGTCGCTCAGCTCCCGCGAGGGTCCCCATGGAAGCAGCTCGCGGCCGTGCAGCTCGACGCGGGCATCGAAGCCGGGGTCGTGCCACGGGCCGATCTCCGTGCGGTGCAGCGCCGTGAGGTGAGCGCCACAGCCCAGCAGCCGCCCGATGTCGCGCGCCAGCGACCGCACGTAATAACCGCCGCGCACGACGATCCGAAGCCGGCTGGCGCGCGGCAGGTCGTGGCCGAGCCACGTGGCCTCGTGGAGGTACACGCGCGACGGCGGGAGCTCGACGGTCTCACCGCGATGAGCTCGTTCGTAAGCGCGTTCACCGCCGATGCGCTTCGCGCTGGTCGCTGGGGGAACTTGCTCGCGCCAGCCGACGAACGTCGCCAGCGCTGCATCGAGCTGGCTTGGCGAGAGGCCCGACGGGTCTCCCTGAAACACCATGCGACCGAGCGGGTCGCCGTTGTCTGTTTCCATGCCCCAGCGCAGCTCTGCCTCGTATACCTTCGGCACCCCGTGCAGGTGGTCAAATAGTTTCGTTGCCTGCCCGACGAGGATGAGCAGCAGTCCGTGCGCGAACGGGTCGAGCGTCCCGCCATGGCAGATGCGCGTTCGCCGCTTGCCCCGCTGATCGCCCAGGGATTCGATGCACGCCTGCACGATCGAGAAGCTTGTCGGGCCAACCGGCTTGTGGAGGAGGTGGATGCCGGGAGTCATGACGTCGCTACACGCTACAACAGCCTTCACCCGCCGTCGAAAAGTGACATCTGCGCGTGCAAAGCCGGCCGGCGGAAGGCACGCATGTTGAGCGGGCGCACGTCGCGGTTGAGGCCATATTTGCGGCAGAAGACGTCAAAGGTCTGCGCCAGCTGCTCGACGATCTTGCCCTTGCCATGGTAGCGGGCTCTGCTCGCCTCGTAGAGCTTTCCGCCGCGCGACTGGCGAATGAGCGACTCGATGTGTGTTGCGCGCGACGGGTGTACGCTGCGCTGCAGCCAGTCGAGGAACAGGTCCTTCAGCTGATACGGCAGCCGCAGCAGGATCCAAGCCACCCGCGTCGCCCCAGCGTCGGCGACGGCCTGCATGATCGCGGGCAACTCTGTGTCCGTGAGCCCGGGAATGACCGGTGCGATGTTGACGGATACCGGCACCTTCGCCTTCACCAGCTCGCGCAGCACGTGCAGCCGGCGCAGGGGCGACGCCGCGCGCGGCTCGAGCTTCTTCGCCAGCTCATCGTCGAGCGTCACGAGCGTGATCGTCACGCGCCCCGCGTTCTGTGCCCCCAGCTTCTGCCACAGGTCCACATCGCGCAGCACCAGCGCGCCCTTTGTCATCGTCGAGACCGCCTGCCCGCACTCGGCCATCACCTCCAGGCACTGACGCGCGATCTTCAGCTTGTGCTCGATCGGCTGGTAGATGTCGGTGATGGCCGACATGACGATCGGCTCGCCCGGCCAGCGCGGGTTGGCCAACTCGCGCCGCAGCAACGCGGCGGCATCGTGCTTGGCGACGATTTTGGTCTCGAAGTCCAGCCCGCAGGAGTAGCCGAGGTACTCGTGGTACGGCCGCGCGAAGCAATAGATGCAGCCATGCTCGCAGCCGCGGTAGGGGTTGAGCGTCCAATCGAAGGGAACGTCGCTCGTGGGCGCAACGCGGTTGATGATGGTCTGCGTGTGATCGGCGATCACCTCAACGGGGACGTTGGTTGCGGCCGCATTGGGATCGAGGCCGGCGTCGATCTGCTCGACGCGCTGCCGCTCGCGTTCTTCGCCAAGCACGTGCAGCCGAATTTTCTCGAACCGGTTGCCGGGATTGAGTCCCGCCCCGCGCCGCCGTGCCGGGCCGCTCACCAGTCCATCGCGCTGTTCCACCTCACCGACTCGCATCACCCCACATTACCCGAACACGCAGCGGCGGCAAGCGCATGGCCGCGGAGGTCTGTTTGTCCCAAAACAGCGCGAGCCACACCTGAACTTCAATTCTTGTTGCTGGGCGTCTGAGCCTCAAGCTCGCAAACCTTTGGCGGCGGCGAGGGGGACGGCTTGGGCGAGCGACAACATCACCTCAATGTCGCCAACTCCTGCTCGTCGGCTTCGCCGAGGACGAAGCGCTTCACGATCGGGTTGTCCGTTGTGCGGATCTCGTCCGGCGATCCGTCGAAGATCAGCTGGCCTTCGTGGAGCATCACGACGCGATCGGCGATTTTGAAGGCGCTCTGCATGTCGTGGGTTACCGTAATGCTTGTGACCTTCAGCTCCCGCTGGAGCCTGATGATCAGTTCATTGATCACGTCCGAGCGAATAGGGTCAAGACCCGTCGTCGGCTCGTCATAGAGGATCACGCGCGGACCCAGCGCGATAGCGCGAGCCAGCGCCACGCGCTTCTTCTGGCCGCCCGACAGCTCACCGGGCATCTTCGGGCCCGCCTCGGGCAGCCCGATCATCTCCAGCTTTTCCTGAACGACCTGCAGGATCTCCTCCGGCGCCTTATGCGTGTGCTCCACGAGCGGAAACGCGACATTTTCGGCCACCGTCAGCGAGTCGAATAGGGCGCCCATCTGGAACAGGAACCCGAAGTTCGTCCGCAGCTCGCTGAGCTTTCTCTCCGGCAGGTCATCAAGGCGCTTTTCATCAAACCACACCTGGCCGCTGTCGGGTCGGAGCAGTCCGACGATGTGCTTGAGCATGACGCTCTTGCCGCTGCCGCTGGCGCCGATGATGACGACCGACTGGCCTTGCTCGATCCGGAGCGTGAGGTCGCGCAGCACGATGAGCCGGCCGAAGCGCTTGGAGACGTTGCGGAGTTCAATGAGGGACATGGTGGGAAGAAGCCAGGAGCCAGGAGCCAGGAGCCAGGAGCCAGAATGAAGACAAGAGCCGCCGTCGGCCACTTTCTGCTGGCTTCTGGCTTCTGGCTCCTGGCTTCTTCCTCAGTCAAACGCCCCTCGAATCCCGTAGATCGACTCGTACATCTCACGCAGGAATTGGGCGAAGAAGAAGTTGAGCACGATAATGGCGATAAAGCTTTGGACGAAGCTTTCGGTGCACGCGCGGCCGACCCCGCTGGCGCCGCTGCCGCAGGTGAACCCTTTGTAGCAACTGATCAAGCCAATCGCGCCGCCGAAGAAAATGCTCTTGACGATTCCTTCCATCACCTGCCAGGTGTCAACGCCTCGGGCAACGTAGTCCCAGTAGGGTCCGGCGGCGACGCTGAGGAACTGGGTCGAAATCATCCACCCGCCCATAACCCCGGTGATGTCGGAGTAGATGGTGAGGATCGGGGTAAGCAGCACGCAGGCGAGGAAGCGGGGCACGACAAGGTAGCGGATCGGATCGGCTCCCATGACGCGCAGCGCGTCAAGCTGTTCGGTGACATTCATCGTGCCCAGTTCGGCGGTGAGCGCCCCGCCGATGCGCCCGGCGAGCATGACGGCGGCAAGCACCGGCCCAATCTGCTTCACGACCGAGAGCGTGATCACGCTGCCCATCCGCTCTTCCTGCCCGATCGTGCGGAACGTCGTGTAAGACTCGATCGCCATCACCATCCCGATGAACCCGCCCGTCACGGCGACCACTGGGACGGAGCGCACGCCCACTTCGTACAACTGCGGGAACAGCAGCCGAAACGTTTTCCACCGCAGACCCGAGGTGAACAGCCACAGGAACGTGCGGAAGCTGAAGATGCAGAAATCCCCGAACGCCGCCAGCGCATTGTTGGTGTTGCGGCCGACCTGCTCGATCATCGCGATGGCCATGGCGGGCGATCATATGGGGCGCTGAGGTGCGCAGCAATTCCGGACCCTTGCCACCGATGAAGCGCCAATGAACATCGACGAGAAATTGAACTGATTTGATGGTGTCCATCGGCGCCCCATCGGCAGCTCAACTTTCCTCAGGCAAATTCTGCGCGTGCGGGCTTGAAATTGTGACGGGCGAAGCTAGGTTATGCGCGGGCTGTTTCGATTCAGGGACTCTGGGCTGCTACATGGAGGTAGCTGTGATCACGTCTACCGCGGGTTTCATGCGGACCGTTGGGGCCGCACTTTCCGTCACGATTTTCCTCGGTCTCGGTTCCACCGGCTGCGGCAACAGCAGCGGCGGGAATCAGAACAGCGGCATGTTTGCTGTCACGAACACCAAGGCCGTTCGCGACATGGGCATCCGCCAATATAACGCCGGCGAGTTCACCGATGCGGCGGGCACGTTCAAGAACGCCATCCGCCAGGACCCGCGCGACTATCAATCGTACGCGTACCTCGGCGACTGCTACCGCCAGATGGGCCAACTCCAGCAGGCGATCCAGGCATACAAGTCGAGCCTCGACACGGCCGGCCGGTCATACCAGGGGCGCGAGGACACGACGTTCCGCGCCCGCACGCTCGACGGGCTTGCCGCGGCGATCGCCAAGAGCGGCGAGGTCGAGATCGACGCCGCCCAGCAGAGCGCGCAGGCCGCGGGCGGCGGCGACGGCTATTTCCTCATGGCCAAGATCCACCGCAACCTCGGCGACGCCGACAGCGCGCTCGACGCCTACAACCGCGCCTCGCTGCTGGGCCCGAAGGACTTTTTCATTCAGAAGGACTACGGCCTGTTCCTCGAGCAAATCGGTCAGACGCAGCAGGCGGAGAAAACCCTCCGCAAGGCGTACACGCTGAACTCGAAGGACGCCGAAGTTGTCGCGGCACTGCGTCGAATTGGCGTGGTCCCCGGTCCGAGCCTCTACGACCAGAGTGCTCTCGCCAAGCCCCCCGTGCCCAAGGGCCCGATCCCGCCCGCCCGAGAGTGGCAGTTCGGCAACCCGAAGAACAATTCAACCGGCGCGGCCTCGACTCCGCCCGCACCGACGCAGACGGAAACCGTGCAAGCGCCGCGAGACTGAGCCGCTGCGGTTTTGAAGCTCGATCAGTGTCCATGTCCGTGTGAGCCATGCGCCGCATGCTGATCATGCGATGAGGTTTCCGGCACTTCCTCCGGCGCGTGATATCGAACGGCCGGGCCCACCGTCGCTGCGGCGAGGAACAGGCCGGCGATCAGGATGAGCATCGCGCCCGGGAGCGGCGACGGATCGGGCAGCACCGGCTGCGGGTCGTGTCTGGCGGCGTCGGTTGTGCCGTGCGATTCGGTGGGCGGACGATGCGGCGCCTCAGCCGCCAGTGTGTTGGAACAGACCACCAACAACAGCACAACCGACCACCCGAGCATCCCTTTTCGCATGTCACGCGCTCCGAAAAGTTCACCCACTGTCAATCACACGCCCAGCTTCAGTTCCGGGATTTTCTGCTTCACTTCATCCGGCCGGAGTGAATTGCAGATCCAGTCCGCCTCGCCCAGGCTCGCCGGCGCGTAGCTCGTCGCGACCGCCAGCGTGGGAAATCCGATGCGCTTCACCGAGGCGATGACCGTTGGCGCATCTTCGACGATCAGACAATCCGCAGGCTTGAGCGGCTCTTTCAGTTTCATCTTTTCGGACACCAGCTCGGCCGTCAACAGATACCCTTGCGGGTCGGGCTTGCCTCTTGTCACGTCCTCGGCGGCCACGATCGTGCCGAAGCAGTCGCGGAGGCTCACCCCCTGCAGCATCGCCTCGATCTCCTCGCGCAGCGCGCCGGAGCAGACGGCCAGCGGGTAGTTCCGCCATAGCCCGCGGACGAATTCTTCGACGCCTGGCAGCGCGTGCGGGGGGTTGCGGAGGATGAGGTCCATCATCGCTTCCGTCTTCTTCGTCATCACCCGCAGGAACGTGCCGGGCAGGAGCGGGCGATCGTGTTTTGCGAACACGTGCCGGATCGCATTCTTGTCGTCGAACCCGATCAGCTCGCGGTAATACTCTTCCTCGTCCAGCTCGATGTGGTCGGCCTTGAGCACTTCCTGAAACGCGCGGAAGTGCAGCGGCTCGCTGTTGACGATCACGCCGTCGAAGTCGAACAGCACGGCGCGCGGCCAGTTGCGCATGGGTGGGAATTCTGTTCCGAGATGGCAGGGCCAAGGGCCCCCACGGAAGCAATCCGCGGGGGCCCGAGGAAACAATGTCGGCAAGAGAACACCCAGCCGGCGGGGTTAGCGCGCGGCGGGGACGTTCGTGCGCATATCGTCGTCAACCTCGCCCTCGGCGCGACAGCCGATGAGCGCGACGCTGGACATGCCCAGGACGAGCAACGTGAAGAGGAACTTTTTCATGACCTTCTCCTTCCCAAATGGGAATAAACCATTGGATCTACTTGCTTAGCAACCAACCAACGATGCATCCGCAGCGTGTTAGCGGGCGGGGGCGACATTCGCCTGCTCGCCGATTTCGCCTTCGGCGCGACAGCCGACCAAAGCCGTCGTGAACATCGCCAAAGCAATCAGCACCATCAACGTACGCATAACGATCTCCTTGCCCGTAGGGCGGAATAGTTGCCGTGGCATTGAGCAACGGCCGTGCCAATTGTTGGGCACGCTTGCCCCAATCGCCGTTCACGGCGCCGGGGTGAACTGTTAGCATCATAACAGACGCATGGCTAAACACGCGCCTATGCCCCACGTCCTCGTCATGGGCGAACATCCCGCCGCATACCTTTGCGCGTCGCTCCTGCGTCAGAAGGGCGGCGTCGAGGTCCTTCATGCGACGGTTCCGCACGAGCACCCGCCCGACCGGCTCGTCACCATCAACCCCGAATTCTTCGGACTTCACAAGCTGCTCGATCCGCTTAAGAAGAAGCTGAAGCTGACCCCCATCTGGGGGTTGCAGTTCATCGGCGATGACGCGGGCCTCATCAGCGAGCCGCACCGCGACAAGTCCCCCGCGGCATACGTCACTACGTATCGCGACGCGCGCGCCGCGCTGGAAAAGCTCGCCACCGACGAGGGCGCGCGCTGCATCAAGCCCAGATCCGTCGACGTTCTGCACGCCGATGAGAAGGGTGTCGACGTGCAGCTTGGGGCCGAGCGCGTCCACTGCCGCGCCATCGTGCTCGCCGGCACGCTGGGCGACTCGTCGGGCCGCGTGCTGGGGCTTCCGGAGGCTTGGCCGCCTGAAATCGTTCGCCAATACACGTTCCTGCGCTTGAAGGGCGGCAAATGGGCGGAGATGCCGGCGCGACCGACCATGCCGATGTCGCTCGACCTCTGCGGCCAGCTCACCTGGGCTTGGCTGATGCCCGGCGACGGGGAAGTGCAGCTCGCCGTCGAGCGTCCCGCCGCCGGCGACAACGGAATGGACGGCAAAACGCTCCTGCGCCACTGGGCGGGCGTGCTGCACCGCCACGGATTGCTGAAAACCGCCGGAATTCCGGCGGATGACGCGGAGACGATCGAGCTTCCGCTCGCCGGCGCCCTGGCGCGCGAAGGGGTGGCCAACCGCACGCTTCTGATCGGCCCCGCTGGTGGGTTCTACTCCGCCTGCGCCGAAGACATCTATCCCAACTGCTGGTCCGCCATTTTTGCCGCCGACGTGCTCCGCAAGGCGCTCAAGGAGCCGCACCTCCAGGACGCCCTGCAACCCTACCGCCACAGGTGGGGCGCCACGCTCGGCGACTATTTGCGCGGCCCGCAACAGAACCTGCGCTTCCTGATGACGCTCATCTACCGAAACAGGCAGATGACCTCGCGCATCGCCGAAGCCATCCTCGCGGGCAAGAGCGTGATTCGGTAATCTCCGAAGCTTGGATGTCTGTCGCGGCGATGTCTGTGGATCGCGCATCCCGCTCGAACGTCGCGCGCAACGGCTGCGCGCGGGGACTCGCCCGAGACCCCTCGGCCACAAAATTGAAGACCCTCGCTTGCGCCAGGTTGTCCCCGTCCCATAACAACGCCGTCCGATAAGACCGGCTTACGCGTATTCAAGACCCGCGACAGGCGCGGAAAATGGGATGTTTCGGTAAGATAGGAGATGTGCGAAGGCGCCAGATGTGCCCGCGGAATCGGAAACTTCTGCCCGTCCGCTGTCCGCTTGCATAGTAACCGCTTGCAGAAGCAGACGTTAAGCACGATATCAATTTCCCTCCAGCCTTCAAGAATCGCGCCAAAGTGCGTCGATAGCAAAGGGGTCAGTGGTTTTAAGGCGATGGAGTCGCCTGCCCTCCGCCAGATGTTTCTCCAGAAGGGTGTCGCCATGAGTGGAATCAACGGCGTCGGACACAACTCGCCGGTCAACCCGATCGTCAGCAATCCGATCCACAAGTCCATCCCCGCCGAGGCCCCCAGGCAGATGGGCGCAACCGACAAGGTCGAACTTTCCGGCATGTCGCACCTGCTCAAGGCGCTGAAGACCAACGACGTCCGCACCGACAAGGTCGCCGACATCAAGGCGCAGATCGAAGCCGGCACGTACGAAACCGACGAGAAGATGGACGCTGCCGTCGATCGCATGCTCGATGACCTGCTGAAATAATTCACTTCTTCCGCTTGCGGCTTGGCGGATCGACATGCGTTCGTCCGCGACGCCGCAAGCGGAAAACAGCGCGGGCGCTCCCGCAACCGCGCGTGTCCCGGTGCGCCGTTCGCGCGACATCTGTGCGCGTCGCCCATGACTCCTCCCGCGCCGCAAGCATCTCCGCATACATCTGCACCTCCCGGAATCGAACTGTTCTGCCCCGCCTGCGGGTACAGCCTGCGCGGGATCGACAGCGAATTGTGTCCCGAGTGCGGGTTCAAGGTCGATCGCTCGGCGGCGGCCGTGTCGCGCATCCCGTGGGAGCACCGCCGCCGCCTCGGGTGGGCCCGCGCGTACTGGCGGACGATGTGGATGTCCACGCGCGTCGTCGCCGGCGACGTCGTCCGGCCGGTCAACTATCGCGACGCCCGTCGCTTTCAACTGATCACCGTTCTCATTGCCTCTTTTCCGCTGGCGGCGCTGGCCGCGCTGCCCTTGCCCGCGAATCTCTTCGCCGCCATCGGCGGGACGCTCAGCGGTTGGCCCATCGTCGTGCCACCGGGATGGGCGATCGATCTCGGGCTGCCGCTTCTTGCCGGCGTTGGCGTCGGCGCATTGCCGGTAGCGATCGTGCTCTACCTGCTGGCGACGAGTGGGGTGGCGAGCTATTTTTTCCACCCCCCGCACCTCTCCGTCGTGCAGCAGAACCGGGCCATCGCGCTGAGCTACTACGCGTGCGCGCCGCTGGTGCTGCTGATCCTGCCGGCGCTGATCGCCTGGGTGTACCTCGGGCTGCACGTGTACAGGCCCGGCTGGGAAAACCGCGTTTTCCTCATCGACGCCACGATGAACCTCCTCATGGCCATCCTGCCCGTGGTCACCGTGCTGATGATGTGGTTCGCCTCCCTTGGGATGCTCCGTCACGCCACGGCGTGCAGCACGGCCCGACTGTTTGCAATGGCGATCGTCCTCCCGGTCGCGTGGGTGGTGCTCGCGGGGCTCATTCTCGTGGCGCTGCCGTGGGTGGTGGGGTTCGCGATGATCGTGGTGTGGAGCCTCCAGTGACAGCATTGGGTTCGTTCCGACTTATATCAGAACAGGCACGAACCTTAAGAGCTCCTAACAAAACCTGTCATGCAAGCAGTTCAGACAGATCAATGCACAGGCCAAGGCGACGAACGCCTCGTGGATGTCGTCACGCCGGTCGTAGCGGAGCTTGAGGTGCCGATTCTGGTGCACCCAGCTCT
>DASYWJ010000012.1:0-36591 GCA_035936155.1 Tepidisphaeraceae bacterium
CGGTGCACTGCAGACCGCTGGTGTCGACCACGTCGTCGTCGCCGCCCAGGCCGCTGATGGAGAGGAACTGCACGTCGGCGGCGTTGAACCCCTCGACGATGCCGTTGACGTTGACCCACAGCCGGTCGCGGACGCGCTCGACGATGATGTGGTCATTCCCGTCGGCCCCATTCACGTACAGCTCGGCGCCGTCGAGGCGGGTGCCCGCCACCGTCAACCGGCGGAAGTGGACCTCGCCGGGGAGCTCGCCGGTGAAGAACGGGCCAAAACCCAACTCGATCGCGGGCTGCTGGAGGTACGCGACCACGCCAGCCCCGTCCCGGCCCACACCGACGCGGTGGGCTTCGGCGGGACCCACGTCTAGCGCCACCGGGCCGGTGATCGAGACCCCCTCGCGCGTGAAGCGCTCGACGTATGTCGTCGCGACCCGCGGCGGCGCGTCGAAATCCTCGGTAGACTCGTCCTGCGCGTACACGTAGCCGGCGAGGAAGCCGCCGTCGGGGAGCGGGTGAAGCGTCACCGACCGCACGCGGAAACTCGAGCCGCGGAGTTTGATCGGTTCGCCCACGGCCGCGCCGCTCGCGTCGAAGCGCTGCACGGTGCCGAATCCGTAAAGGTCATTCCGCACCAATACCGTGGTCATGCCGACGATGAACGACCCGTCCGGGTACGTCGCCGCTTCGGGCTCGTAGGAGTTCGCAGCAATCTCCTGCGGGGGGGTCTGGGGGCTGAGCACGGCGCTCGTGCTCACGCGGTGCGCGTACAGCAAGTCGTGCGTGTGGGCGACCTCGACGTGGGTGACGATGGCCCCCGACCCGTCGCGCAGGGCGGCGATGCCGAGGTGCGAATGGGGGTTGGCAATCCCCCCGATCCGCACCTCGACCCGCGGGCCACGCGGCTGCCCGGCGGCGTCGAAGGCGCGGGCGTACTGGAAGACCTCTCCGACGTCCGTTTCCCGCGTCCAGGCGACGAAGAAGCCGCCGGCGTCGTCCATCGACACCCGGACGTCCGAGATGCGTTCGCGCGCGTGCACGGTGTCGATCTGTTGCGACGCGCTCACCGCGCCGGTCCTGGCGATGCGCACGATGTCCACGCGGGTCAGGTCGGGCTGATACGCCACCACCGCGTCGCCGTCGGCGTCCATCGACACCGCGGCGTTGAACCCCGCGTCGTCGATCGTGATCCGCCCGCCGACCTGCTCGCCCGCCGCCGAGTAGCGGACGGCGATCACCGGCGCGCCGCCGAAGCCGAACGGGTCGCTGACGACGATGAAGCTCCCGCCGCCCCCGACAGCCATGTCGAACTCGAACAAAGGCGGATCGACCGGCAACGGGACCGCCACCTCGGCCCCGGCCGGCGCGACGGTCAGAAGTCGGCGGGATTCCAGTGGCTGAATCTCATAGCGACTGCCTGATAGGCTGCGTGAATGCACCGAACCTCGCTTCTGCGGAAGTGGTCGCTTGATCGGACCCGTACGAACGCGCCGATCGCGTCACGGTCAGCGCATGATACTGAGTGAATGACGCCGCTGACATTGCGGCCATTACAATATTGCCGCGCGGTCGATGACGCGGCCAGCTCGCCTTCTCGAACGCCTCCCCCTCCTCCCGGTCGACGTTTGCAGCGCTGGGCACGCCCGATGCAGCGCTGTCCGAGGGTCATCCAGCGCTGCACCGGCAGGCTGCACCACTGCCTCGTCCCGCTGCAGTGATGCAGAGGACTACCGCAGCGCTGAAAGAGGGCAGCGCAGCGCTGCTCGGTCGCTGCAAAGCGCTGAATAGACACTGTGCAGCGCTGCACAGGCTCGCTGCAGCGCTGCGTTGGGCCGTTGCAGCGCTTTCTATCGGACGCGCAGCGCTGCTCCACCGCTGTGCTCAAGTGTGGCGGTGGAATGCCGATGTAAAGGGTGGTGCGTGAAGCGGGTCGGGCGAACGCTCGGCCGGGACACGCCGAGCCGGGAGCCGTCATGCGACAGAGTTACTTCCCCTCCACCGACTCCGGCATGGTCCCGTGGGCGCGGAACATGAGTGAGAAGCTCGCCGCTGATTACGCGGCCTATGGGATCACGCAGCAGCAGTCGGACGAGTTCGCGGGGCTGACGGAGGCGTACGCCGAGGCGTATCGGGCGGCCAACGTCCCCGGCATCCGCAGCAGCGCGGCGACGGCCGTCAAGAACGATGCCCGCGAATCGCTCAAGACGGCGGCAAGGCTGATCGTGTCGATCGTGCGCGGGCAGGCTAGCGTGACGGACGCGCAGAAGATCCTGCTGGGCATCACCGTGCCCGCGCCGCGCCGACGGGCCATCCCCCGCCCGGAGCACGCGCCAACATTGTACGTCCGATCGGTGACCGGGCGGACGGTACGCATCCTCCTGGCGGATTCGCAGGTCCACGGCAGCCGCTCGAAGCCGTCAGGAGCGCGCGCGGCGATGGTCTTCACCGCCGCCGGGGAAAAGCCGCCCCAAGTCGGGACCTCGGGGTGGCACTTCCATACCACCACCGGGCGCAGGAAGTGCGACGTCACCTTCCCCGCCGACCTCGCGCCGGGCACGAGGGTGTGGCTCACCGCGGCATGGGTCAATTCGCGGAACCAGCCCGGCCCCGCGTGCATGCCCATCGAGACGCACCTGCAGTTCGGCCCCCACGTCCAGTTGGTCACGTCCCTCGCCCGCGCAGCGTGAGCGGCCGCCGTTTCCGACCTACCCGCGCGCTACGCGCCTCATTACACTCCTGCCACCACTGACGCAGGAGCAATCGTCTTGTTAGCAACCATTCTTACCCTCGCCGCCGCCGGCGCGAGCGGAGCCGAGGGCATCACCAACCTCTTCTCCGCGCAGGCGGCGATCGCGCTGATCACGTTGACGATCCTCGAGATCGTTCTGGGCATTGACAACATCATCTTCATCTCCGTGCTGGCCGATAAGCTGCCCAGGGAGCAGCAGAACAAGGCGCGGATGGTCGGGTTGTCGCTGGCCATGATCATGCGCGTGCTCCTGCTGCTGTGCATCAGTTGGATCATGGGCTTGACCACGCCCATCCCCGTGATTGGCGAGTGGTTCAGCCCCGTGCTCGGCGACAAGGAGCATCTCAACTGGCGCGATGCGATCCTGCTGCTCGGCGGGCTGTTCCTCATCTACAAGGCGACGACGGAGATCCATGACAAGCTCGAGGGCCAGGAGCACGGGGCGGATGTGAAGGGCCGGACGATTTCCTTCGCCAACGTCATCACGCAGATCCTGATCCTCGACATCGTGTTCAGCCTCGACAGCGTGATTACCGCCATCGGCATGGTGCAGACGACGCCAGAGCATCGGCGCACCGGGCTGATCATCATGGTCACGGCGGTGGTGATCGCGGTGGGCGTGATGCTTTTCTCGGCCAGGCCGATCGCGACCTTTGTCAACAAGCACCCGACGGTGAAGATGCTGGCTTTCAGCTTCCTGATCCTGGTGGGCGTGGTGCTGGTGGTGGATGCCTCGCACCGGCACATCCCCAAGGGATACATCTATTTCGCGATGGCGTTCTCGATCGGTGTCGAGATGCTGAACCTGAAGCTGCGGAAGAAGGCCACTGATCCCGTGCATCTGCACCAGCACTACGCCCACGCCGCGGTGCCCGCGGATGCGCCGCCGGCGCCGTGAGGATGGTGCGATGCCGGGGTGAGACGCTGCGGGGGTGATGCGGCAATCGCGCGGCTGTGGAGAATCTCCCTCCGCTCGATTCAAATGCGGTTGTATGAACCCCAGCGCGCACGTGACGGTGCAGATCGACCTCGGCCGCGTGCGCGCGAATGTGAGCGCAATCCGGGAGAAGACCGCCAAGCCGGTGATCGCGGTCGTGAAGGCCGATGCGTATGGACTTGGGGCGCAGCGGGTGGCTCCGGCGATTGCCGACCTCGTCCAGGCGTTCTACGTCTTCGACCTGGCCGAGGCGACGGCTTACCGCATCAATGAGCTGACGAACCGGATGACGATCGCGCTGCTCGGTGCGTCGAATGATCCGGCCGATTACGTCTCGCGCAACGTGCGGCCGGTCGTGTGGACGAAGGACCGCGCCGCTGCACTGCGTTCGGCGCGGCCGGTGCTCTCGGTTGACACGGGCCAGCAGCGGTTTGGATGTCCGCCGGAGGACGCGGAGGAGGTCAAGCGCGCCGGCGGTTGCGACGAGGCGATGACGCACGCGAGCACGCTCGCGCAGGCGCAGCTGCTGTATGATCTGTTCGGGCACCGCGCCAAGCTGCACGCCGCGGGGACGGCATTGCTCGACGAGCCGGCGGCGTGGTTCGACGCCGTCCGCCCCGGCTTTGCCCTCTACCGGGGCAGCGCCCTTGTCTTGGCGCCGCTCGTCGACGCGCGCAACACGCGCGGCCCGACCGGCTACAGCGGGTTCGTCTCCCCCACGCATCGCCACGGCGTGATCCTCGGGGGGTACTCCCACGGCCTTCGGACGGGCCCGTGCGTCGTCAACGGCGTCCGCCGGAGCATTCTGGAGGTCGGAATGCAGTCGGCGTTCGTCGAGCTCGGGCCTCACGATCGCGTGGGCGACGCCGTGATATTGCTGGGCGAAGGCGTCACCGAGGACGACGTCGCCGGGGCCTGGTCGACAACGCCCCACCACGCCCTGCTGCAGCTGGCCGGTAGCGGTCAGCGGACTTATCAGGAATAGCCGCAATTTCTTGCGCTGTCCTGGGTGAACCGTTCTCATACGCTGCTCATCCGGTGCTGGAGAGGAGAGAGCTGCCATGGAGAGCCCACCCGAAGCGGTCCGGTATGCCCGCCACCAGGTGCGGGGTTGCCTGCACGGCATGAAGCTGTGCGTGGCGGCGCTGGACATCGACCTTCCGCCCGAGGAGACCCGCGAGTTCCTCGACCACATCGAGGACGCCGCCGCCAAGCTGCCCAAGCTGCTGGACGACCTGGACGCCGTCGCGCCCGACGCGTCGCCTGACGCGTAGAGACGAGCACTGTACAGTAGCGCCCTGCACTGCGCACCTGCCCGCCCGCTGTCACTCCGGCGCGCCGCCGGTTAAACTGTTCTCGCCACAGATGCTTCGGGTTCCTTTTCCGACTCGCGGAGACCATGCCATGCCCCGATCAGCGACGACGCTGACTGTTGCTCTTGTTCTCATCCTCCATTCGCTCGCGCCTGCAGTGCTCGCGCAGCGAAGGACGGCCGAAGATCACGCCGCCGATGCCAAGGCGCAGCAGGCGGGCATCCTTCCCGTCGGCGATGATGGTAAGCCGCTCAACACCGATTTCGAGGCCGGCGACTTGCGCGATTGGACCGCCTCCGCAGAGGCATTTACCGGCCAGCCGATCAAGGGCGACACCATCAACGTCCGCCGCGGCGACATGCGCTCCCGCCACGCGGGCAACTTCTGGATCGGCACGTACGAGGTCAACCAGGACGGCCCGCGCGGCATCCTCACGAGCAAGCCGTTCAAGGTCACGCACCCATGGGCGATGTTCCTTGTCGGCGGCGGCGCCAACGACGTGAGCGTCGACATCGTGCTGGAGCAGGACAACAAGCTCTTCTTCCACGCCGCCGGCGACAACCACGAAGAGATGTCCCCCGTCGTCGTCGATATGCGGCCGATCATGGGGCAGCGCGTGTACCTGCGCGTCGTGGACGACCACAGCTTCAGCTGGGGCCACATCAACTTCGACGACTTCAAGTTCTATGCCGAAAAGCCGAAGGTGAAGAAGCGGGTCATTCTGGCGCCCGATGCGGTGAAGCACGCGGGGTTGCAGCCGGAGGAAGCGGCCCGGGAGATGACGTTGCCCAAGGGCTTCAAAGCGACGCTCTTCGCCGGTGAGCCGGACGTAAATCAGCCCGTCGGCTTCACCATCGATGATCGCGGACGGCTGTGGGTCGCCGAGGCGTGGACTTATCCGATCCGCGCGAAGGAAGGCGAAGGCCGCGACCGCATCATCATCTTTGAGGACACCGACGGCGACGGGAAGCACGACAAGCGCACGGTCTTTGCCGAGAACCTCAACCTCGTCAGCGGGATCGAGGTCGGCTTCGGCGGTGTGTGGATCGGGGCGGCGCCGTACCTGATGTTCATCCCGGACAGGGACGGCGACAACAAGCCGGATGGAAAGCCGGAAATCCTCCTCGACGGCTGGGCGTGGCAGGACACTCACGAGACGCTGAACGCATTCAATTGGGGCCCCGACGGGTGGCTGTACGGATGCCACGGCGTCTTCACGCACAGCCGCGTCGGCAAACCCGGCACGCCGGACGAGCAGCGCGTGCCGATCAACGCCGGCGTGTGGCGCTACCATCCGACGAAGCACGTATTCGAGGTCTTCGCCGAGGGCACGAGCAACCCCTGGGGCATCGACTTCAACGACCGCGGCCAGGCCTTCATCACCGCCTGCGTCATCCCCCACCTGTACCACGTGATCCAGGGCGCGCGCTATCAGCGCCAGGCGGGGCAGCACTTTTCCCCATACGTTTATCGCGACATCCAGAATATCGGCGACCACGTGCACTGGCTGGGCGACGCCGGGCCGCACGCGGGCAATGAGAAGTCCGGCAGCGCGGGCGGCGGGCATGCGCACTGCGGCGCGATGATCTACCTGGGCGGCGCGTGGCCGGAGCAGTACCACGACACGCTGTTCATGGCCAACATCCACGGCAACCGGCTGAACAACGACAAGCTCAATCCGCGCGGCTCCGGCTACGTCGGCAGCCACCTGCCCGACCCGGTGCTGATGAACGACAAGTGGTCGCGGCTGATCAACTTCAGGTACGGTCCGGATGGGTCGGTCTACATGATCGACTGGTACGACAAGCAGGCCTGCCACAGCAACACGAGCGAAATCTGGGACCGCACGAACGGGCGGATCTACAAGATCGCGTACAACGATCAGCCGGCGGTGAAGGTGGATCTGTCGAAGCTGTCGGACGAGCAGCTCGTGGAGGCGCAGCTCGACAAGAACGACTTCCACATCCGCCACGCCCGCCGGCTCCTCCAGGAGCGCGGCGCCAAGGGCGCGGCGTCCTCGCTGCGCAAGCTGATGGGGCACGAGGACGTCACGCGACGGCTTCGTGCGATGTGGGCGCTGCATTGCGTGGGCGAGTTGTCGCGAAATGACTTCGACGCCGCCGTCGCCGACAAAGACCCTTATGTCCGGGGGTGGGCGATTCAGCTCATGATGGAAGACGCAGGGCCCGTCCGATTGACCGGCCCCTTCCCCCCTTTCACTCCGGGAGAGGGCAGGGGTGAGGGGGCGCGGGAGTCGACCGGGTCTCGTACTCAAACGCCCCCTCATCCTAACCTTCTCCGGGAGGGAGAAGGGACCGGAGGGAAGCTGGCGACGCTGGCCAAGTCCGATCCGTCGCCCATCGTGCGGCTTTACATCGCCAGCGCGCTGCAGCGCGTGCCGCTGGAGCAGCGCTGGCCGATCCTCGAAGCGCTCGTCGCCCATTCCGAAGATGCGGCCGATCACAACCTGCCGCTGATGTACTGGTATGCGGCCGAGCCGGCGGTGGGGACGAACCCCGAGCGCGCGATTACGCTGGCGAAAACATCGACAATCCCGCTGATCCGCGAGTTCATCGCCCGGCGGCTGACGCAAACCGCGACGGCCGTCGCGGGCAGTGATCCGGCAAAGGTCGACACCAAGTCGCTGACGGCGCTGGCATCGCTGCTGTCGGCGTCGGACGACAACGCCCTCCAGCGCGACGTGATCGCCGGCATGACCGACGGGCTCCGCGGCTGGCCGTCCGTGCCCAGCCCCAAGGGATGGGATGCGGTCTATGCGAAGCTCGGCAGCCATGCGGATGAAACCCTCCGTGCCCGGGTGCAGGAGCTGTCGGTTGTGTTCGGTGAAGATCGCGCCATGGCGGCGCTGCGCGAGACCGTCGGCAACGTCGGCGCTGACCCCGCCGAGCGGCGCAAGGCCATCGAGGCGCTGGTTGGCGCGAAGGATCCAAAGGTGGTTCCGCTGCTCCAGGCGGCCGTCGCCGACCCCGCCGTCCGCACGGCGGCGCTGCGCGGTCTGGCCACGTACCATGATCCGGCGACGCCCGAGGCGATCCTGCGGAACTACGGCGCGTACGACACGACCACGAAGGTCGATGCCCTGAACACCCTCGCCTCGCGCGTGGAGTACGCGCAGGCCCTCCGCAGCGCAATTGAGAACAACGTGCTGCCCAAGACTGACCTGACGGCCGCCATCCTGCGGCAGCTCACGGCCCTGGAGAGCGAGGAGATTCGCTCCTGGGTTGCCAGCACCTTCGGCACAGTCCGCACCACGACCGATGAGAAGCTCAGGGAGATCGCCCGGCTGCAAAAGGTCCTCCGCGGTTCGGCAATGAAGACGGCTAATGCCTCCAATGGCCGGGCGATCTTCGCCAAGACCTGCATGCAGTGTCACAAGCTGTTCGACGTCGGCGGCAATGTCGGCCCGGACCTGACCGGCTCCAACCGCGCCGATCCGGAATACCTCACGAGCAACATCGTCGATCCGGGCGCTGTCATCGGGCTGGATTACCTCGTCTCCGTCATCAAGCTGAAGGACAATCGCGTCCTCTCCGGCATTGTGAAGCATGAGGACGCCTCGAGCGTTACGCTGGTTACGGAGAGCGAAACGCTCGTGATCCCCCGCGGCGATATCACGCTGCAGAAGGTGCAGAACGGGATTTCGATGATGCCGGAGGGGCTGATGGCGGGGATGAGCAACGACGACTTCCGCGATCTGGCGGTCTACCTCCGCAGCCCCAGGCAGGTGCCGATGCAGGCGACGAAGGAGAACATCAACACCTTCTTCAACGGCAAGGACCTCACCGGCTGGTCCAGTGCCGACATGTCCCTCTGGTCGGTTCAAAACGGCGAGATCGTCGGCAAGACGACCGGGCTGAAGAAGAACAACTTCCTCCTCAGCGACCTCACCGCCGGCGATTTCCGGTTGACGCTGAAGGTGAAACTGGTTCCGAACAAGGCCAACAGCGGCATCCAGTTCCGTAGCGAGGCCGGCGAAGGCGACGTGAAGGGCTACCAGGCTGACGTGGGCGCCGGCTGGTGGGGCAAGCTCTATGAAGAGCACGGCCGAGCGCTGCTGTGGGACAAGCCCGCCGACCAGCACGTCAAGCCCGAGGAATGGAACACCTACGAGATCGTGGCCGTCGGCGACCGAATCCTGACGGCGCTGAACGGCCATAAGTGCGTCGACCTGGACGACCCCAAAGGCGCCAAGGCCGGCATTTTCGCGCTCCAGCTTCACTCTGGCGGTCCAATGGAAGTCCGCTTCAAGGACCTCAAGCTCGAGCTGAACCCCAAGGCGGAGCTGGTGACGGTCAAAGATTGATCTGATTCGCGTGAGCCGCGCACCCTGACCAGTCACACCGACGCGACCGGTTCGGGATCGGCGGGGAGCGCAACCGGCGCATCGGCCACGCTCCGGCGCAGGACCATCGCCCACAGCGCTGCGGCGAGCGTGATGCATGCGGCGACGATGAATGGGCCCACGTGCGTGCGCGTGTACACCGCTGCGGAGACGATCGGGCCGATCACGCGCGCCAAGCTGCCCAACATGTGGAACAGCCCGAACACCGCCCCCTGCTGCTTCGGATCGCTGTAGTGGCTGATCAGGGCCGACAGGGCGGGCGTCTGAAGGCTTCGGCCCAGCGCGTTGCACAGCGTGCAGATCACCAGCAGCCCCACCATCGGGCGCAAGCCGATCTGCACGAACCCGAGCATCGCCATCGTGACGATCAGCGGGCCAGCAATCACGAGCGGCCACTCGCCGAAGCGCTTGAACCGTCCGATCAGCCCGCCCTGCACGATTACGATGACGATGCCCGCCAGTGCGAAGAACGCGCCGACCTGCAGTTCCTGGAAACCGAAGGTGTCATTGAGGAACAGGGCGAAGATCGTCTCCATCATGACGAACGCCATCATGCTGAAGAAGAAGATCAGCAGCATCTGCACCAGCGGCGCGCTGCGGAGGATCGGGCGGAAGGCGGCCGGATGCAGCCAGACTTCCGATTCGCTGGGCTTGTGTGTGCGCGATTCGGGCAGCTTCAGATACGTCAGCAGCGCCGCGACAGCGCAGAACCCCGCAGCGGCCAGGGCGGGCCAGCTGGGGTCGAAGTGCCCGAGAATCCCGCCAATCGCCGGGCCGATCGTGAACCCGATCCCGAACGCCGCCCCCAGCAGCCCCATGCCCTTGGCGCGGTTCTCGCTCGTCGTGACGTCGCTGATGTACGCCTGCGCGGTTGAAATATTCCCGCCGGAGATGCCGTCGATGACGCGGGAGATGTACACGAGGATCAGCCCCAGCGCCGGGGCGAGCCAGGTTGCGTGCGTGGCGAACGCCAGCAGCAGGAACCCCAGCACGCTGCCGATCTGCGACAGGATGAGCACCGGTCGGCGGCCGAACCGGTCGCTCATCAGCCCGAGCACGGGCGACGCGATGAGCTGGCAGCCGGAGTAGACGGCGAACAGCAGCCCCACTTGGAAGTCGCTGGCCGCGTATTGCCGGGCATAGAACGGCAGGAGCGGGATGATCAGCCCGAACCCCATCAGGTCCGCAAAAACGATCATGAAGATGATCAGCAGCGCCCCCTTCGGCGGGGTCGAATCGGCCTCGGCAAGTGCCGGGGCGTGCGGAGGCGGCGCCGGGGGCGAGGCCGAATCGTGCGGTTGGTCGGTCATTGAAGCTGCGGACATTATCGCAGGGGCGCGCACTGCGGAACCCCCCCGCCCAAAGCTGCCGGCGTGAGGTGCATTACATTCGCGCATCTTTCGCGGCTGTTCCAGAATCCCCCCGCTTGCCGATAGGACAGAAATCCGCTTGCAATGGCCTGCGGTCCTGGCAAGATTGATGCGCCGTTATGAATGGGTAACGGCGCGGGGCTGTGAGGGACAATGCCGTTCGACCGTCGGGCAAATACGGTCGGGCGTAAGCACTTCACAGCTTTGGCCATTTCAAGTCCGCTACACAACCCGACGTAACGCGTCCGGCGCGCAGCGCTGCTGATGCGCCGTCAGAAGGAGCTGTCCTCGTGCATCACCCCTCGCTTGCGAAGATCGGTCCCCGTCCGCGCGCGTCGCGCGCAGCGGCCTCGTCCGCCATCGAGTCGCTCGAAACGCGAACCCTCTTCGCGTACGCCCTCGCCGACACGTTCGACACACCCGCGCCCACCGACCCCATCCTCGGCAGCATCACGCTGGCCACGCAAGGTGACTTCGCGCTCATCGGTCAGCCCGGAGGCGGCGTCGACGGCACGGGCAGTGCGTACCTGATCAACACGTCTTTGCCGGACACGGACCCCCAGCACCTTGTGCGCGAGTTCGCGAACCCCGGTGACGCGCCGGCATTCGGCTTCGCTGTCGCCTTCGTTGGAAGCAGCATCGCCATCAGCGCGCCGGACGAAAACTTCGGCGGCACCCCAGCGGTCTACATCTACGACAGCGCAACCGACACCACCCCGACCGCCATTGGCGTTCCGCCAGGGTATGCGACGGGCAGCGGCTTTGGCCGCACGATCACCGCCGTTGACGGCGACAGCATTCTCATCGCCGCGCCGTTGGCTAGCTTCGATGGACACGGCATCGTGCAGCAGTTCAACGTCAGTGGAGCACTCGAGGGGGAGAAATTTGTCTCCGCTTTTGATTTCGATCAGATCGGGACCAACATGGCGTCCAACGGGACCCGCATCGCGATGACCGCCAATGAGGCTGTCGGAACCGTTTCCAACGGCGTGCACATCCTGGAATACACCGCCGCAGACCACCAGCTCATCCGCAGCATCCACCTGCCAACGTCCTTGGCTGCCACGCTCGCATACGGCGCGGACGGCAGCCTGTTCGTCGGCGACTTCAACAACAATTCCGTTTACCGCTTCGCCAGTGACAGCTCGACCAGCGCGGTCAGCACATATACCGCTGCCGGCACGTCGAACTTCGGGCTCACGCTGGCCGTGAGCGGAAATCATCTGCTTGTCACGTCGCCCAGCACCGCTTCGGCCTACGTCTTTGACTATATTGCCAACCCCGGCGATCAGACCGAGGCGAATGCGGAACAGATTGCCGCTCCCACTGACCCCAGCGGCTTCGGTAATGCCGCCGGCGCGACCACGGATGGATTCCTGATCGGCCAGGCCCTTTCGGGCGGGGGCGTGGATGCGCTGTACCTCTTCGAGCCCGTAGCGCTTCCCACCGGGCCCAGCGCCGAAATCGTCGGCGGCGATCTGATCGTCACCGGCACGGGCATTGGTGAATTGATCCTGGTCAAGAGCGACGGCGTGGGTCTGATCGTCCTCGTTGACGGAATTCAAGTCGGCGGGACCTTCGCCGTGACCGGCAAGGTCATCGTGCACGGCGGCGCCGGCAGCGACACCATTACTTCCGACAAGACCAACCCGTTCGCAGCCGAGATCTACGGCGGCGACGGGAGCGACACCATCACCGGCGGCGGCGGCGATGACCTGCTGTTCGGCGAGGCCGGCAACGACGTGATCCGCGCAAGCCAGGGGAGCGACGTCGGCGTCGGCGGCGACGGCAACGATGTGCTCTACGGCGGCGCGGGCCGCGACGTGCTCATTGGCGGCCGTGGCAGCGACCGGCTCGAGGGCGACAACGGCGAAGACATTCTCGTCGCCGGATACACGATCCACGACGCCGACCCTGCCGCGCTGGCGAGCATCCGCACGACCTGGAATTCCGGCGCCACCTACTCCGTCCGGGTTGATACGCTGGCGACCGGGCTGCTCCATACCACCTCCGTCTTCGAAGACGGAGAGGAAGACCTGCTCTCAGGCGGGAACGGCCAAGACTGGTTTGTCGTGATTGGCGCCGAGGACTCCTTCATCGGCGGGACGAAAACGAACGAGGTGATCAGCTAGCGCGAGGGAGACGGTGCATTCAGGTTTCCCAGCAGGACAGAAGCCCCGGTCGCGAGACCGGGGCTTCTTTTACCTTCACCAGGATTGGCGTCTCGCCCGGCGCCTGTATCCCCACACTCCCGCTCATCGTGACGCGCATAGCAATTGCCCGTCGCGCCGATGCTGCGTTGCGTCGTTCATGCCTTCCCCGGCACCGCCACCGGCGGAACGGGCATCTCCCCAAACCCAAGCTCTTTAGGAAAGGTGTCTTCCTCGGCCGTCAGCGCCTGGTCCCAGGTGATCAGCTTGCCGGTGTACGCGCTCATCCTGCCCATGATCGAGGCGAGCGTGCAGTCGGCGACCAACTGGCCCTCGTTGAGCGGCCTGCCCTCTTCCAGACTCTTGATCAGGTCGCGGTGCTCCTGAATGTAGCCCTCAGCCAGCGGCAGCGGGCGGACGCGCCGCTCGCTCTTGGGGCCCTTGCTCGGCTCGGCGGTGCCTTTCGTGCCGACGTAGTATTCGGTCACGCGCGTATCCGTGCCGTCCTGCTGTCGGCAGGTGTTGATGATGCGCACGTCCTGCTTCTGGTCGTTCTCGTACACGTACTCGACGGCGAAGTGGTCGTAGATGTGCCCGTACATCGGGTCCACCCGCGCCTGCCGCCCGCCCATGGCGTAGGCGCTCTTCGGCGGACCTTTCATGACCCAGTTCTGGATGTCGATGCGATGTACGTTCTGCTCGACGATGTGATCGCCGCTCAGCCAATTGAAGTACAGCCAATTACGGACCTGCCACTCCATGTCCGACCACTCCGGCTTGCGCGGGTGATGCCACAGCCCGGCGGTGTTGTAGTAGCTGTACCCGGCGACGATGTCGCCGATGACGCCGTCGTGCAGCTGCTTGATCGCGTCGATGTGCGGCGTGTGGTGGCGGAAGACCGTGCCCGCGAGGACGCCCAGTTGCTTCGACTTCGCAGCCTCCATCGCAGCGAGGAATCTGCGGACGCCCGCGGAATCGACGGCGATCGGCTTCTCGGCGAATACGTGCCGGCCCTTCTCGACGGCGTAGGCAACACTGCGCGGGCGAAAACCCGGCGGCTCGCATAGCAGCACGTAATCCACGTCGCTGTCGATCACCTGCTTGTAGGCGTCGAACCCGACAAATGCGCGATCGTCCGTCACCTGGAACTGCTCGCCGAGCTCGTTGAGGTTGTTGCGCGATGAGTCGAGGCGGTCTTTGAACAAATCGCCCATCGCAACAATCCGCGTGCGGGGCGATGCCTTGGCGCAGTCGCGCGCCGCGCCGGTGCCACGGCCCCCGCAGCCGATCACCCCGACCTTCAGCACATCGGAGCGCGCGGCATGGGCGAAGTTGCTGCCAAGCGACGACATCACCGCCGCCACGGAAAGAGCGGCCGTCGTCTTGATCACGTCGCGCCGCCTGGGACCGTTCGCAGGTCGCATCGATGCTCCTCTTTCTTCGTAAGCATGGGTTTTCAACCCGTGTTTTCGTTCTCGCACAGGGACACGGGTTGGAAACCCGTGCTACGGCAGATCACTCCTCACACACGACGCGGAACCCGATGAACGGCGCATCGCTGAGCCACCACTTGCTCTTGGGGTTCTGCGGATCGGTTGCATTCCACTCGGGCTTGGGCAGCTTGCGCGAGCCGATGGTGACATCCTTGGCATCGTCATCATAGCTCCCGCCCATGGCGACGGGGGTGCCGTCACGGCCCCTCACCCACTCGGCGACGTTGCCCAGCATGTCGTGGAGCCCCCACGCGTTGGGCTCCTTCTTCCCAACCGGATGGGTCTTGTCCTCGGCGTTGTCCCAGAACCATGCAACCTTTGCCAGCGCCTCTGGCCCCAGCGCGGGCGGCGTCTGCTCGACGTCGGCGACGGCGGCGTACTGCCATTCGAGCTCGGTCGGCAGGCGGTACTTCTTGCCCGTCTTTTCCGACAGCCACTGACAGTACATCTGTGCAGAGTGATACGTCATGCCCAGGGCCGGATATCCCGCGTGGCCGAAGCCGCGATCGGGCGCGCCGTACGGCTTGCTCGGCCGACTCTGCGCGTCCCGGCCTTCCAGCGTCCGCTCCTTCTCCGAGAGGTCCAGCCGGAAGACGAAGATGTCGAATGCATCCCAGGTGACCTCGTGTTTTCCGATCCAGTAAGACTTCGCCGGGAACTCCACCGACGTCCCACCGGGACCCGGCGCCGCAACGCGGCCCTGAATGGGCACCATCTCGAACTGAACGAGCGACCCGGGGATGGTCTCCGTAAACGGCTCGAGCTTCTTCGGCTCCGCCGCTTGCGGCGTCGCGGACGCTGATGCATCCGAAGTCGAAGCATGATTCCTCTTCACGTCTGAAGAAGGCGATGAGGAGCGCTGCGCCTGCGCACACCCGATGCTGAGCACGATCGACAAGAGCGCGATGACCAGCGGACCGGTCGCGCCACCCCGCTCGTCCAACAACGATTGACCCACCAACGTAAACTCCAGACAAAAGAGGACTGATGGTTCTACCGCCGAAACAACGCTGCGCTGCAATGATCCTGCTGCTGCTGTTGAGCGCCGTGGCTGGCTGTGGGTCCGAGCGGCGCGAGCCGGCGCTGGAACGCCACGAGTATGCCCAGTTGCACATGGGCGTACAAGCACGGCTGATCGTATACGCCCCCAGCGAGCAAGCGGCCGCAACCGCCGCCCGAGCCGCCTACGCCCGCGTGGCCGAAATCGAGGACATCGCCAGCGATTATCGGCCCACCAGTGAACTGATGCGCCTGTGCGCCCAGGCTGGGCAGGGCCCGGTGAAGGTGAGCCACGAACTGTTCACGCTCCTGGCCCACGCACAGGAAATGTCGCGGCGAAGCGATGGCGCCTTTGACATAACGGTAGGCCCGTACGTCGCCCTCTGGCGCGTCGCGCGCAATACGAGACAACTTCCCACACCGCAACAGTTGGGCGATGCCGGCCGACGCGTCGGCTGGCGGATGGTGAAACTCGATCCCGCCCACCGCACGGTCGAGTTAACCGTCCCTGGCATGCGGTTGGACCTGGGGGGCATCGCCAAGGGCTACGCGGGCGACGAAGCCCTCCGCGTCCTGCGGCAGCACGGCATCGGCAGCGCACTGTTCGAAGCTGGCGGCGACATCGTCATGAGTGATGCGCCACCGGGGAAGAAAGGGTGGACAGTCGAGATCATCGGGAGCGAACCGGGAAGGAGTCGCACGATCGGGGTCGCGAACGGCGGCGTCTCCACGTCGGGTGACACGGAGCAGTTCGTGGAGATCGGCGAGACGCGCTACTCGCACGTCGTGGATCCGCGCACGGGACTTGGTCTGACGCAGCGCTATGCGGCGACGGTCATCGCGCCGGATGGAATCACGTCGGACAGCTTATCGACCGCGGCGAGCGCGCTGGGCCCGTGGGAAAGTGAGAAGCTGGCGAAGCTGTACGTCCGCGCGCAGGTGTACGTTCACAAGGCGAAATGACTCTGTCTTGAGGGAGAAAGAGGCTTCAATTCTCCCCGAGCTTCCCCTTCATCGACATGTGGATGTGGCGACGGCTTGTCTCGAAATCGCAGAGGAAATTTTCGTTGCCCAATTTGAAGTCCCAGCGCCCGCCGTCCCGGCAGCGCTTGTCGGCGGCGCCGTAAAACGCCACTCGCATCGCGCCCAGCCCGCCGCTGGTATCGACGAGCTTCTGCACCCGCCCCCGGATCTCGTCGCTGAAGAAGCTCAGCCGGTTGTCGTAAATGGCCTTGAGCTTCGCCTGCGCGGTCGGCGAGAGCTCGCTGGCTTTGATGCCCACGCCTCCCTTGAGCCATTCGCTGGCGATCCCGCGACCCTGCGCCTTTGCCTTCTCGCGCTCCTGCTCGCTCATGACGGCGTACAGCGCGATGTGCAGATCCTCCTCGACGTCGAACAGCGTCGGGGGATCGGCCCCGAGCAGGATAGGGCCGAAACGAGTCGGCTCACCCTTCTCGACCTCGACATGCACGAGCGTCAGGTGGTGCTCGGCGATTCGCCAACCATACGTTTTTCCTTCACCCGGCTCTCCAAAGAACACGAAAAAATACTTGTCCATCCCGCCCTCGTCGGCGTCTTGGGCGGCGATTTGCTCGCACTTCTTCGCCCCCTCGTTGGATGTGAACTGCCTGAGCAGCGACATCGCCAGCTCGCGCTGCTTTGCGTCGAGCTGTTTCATCGGCACGCCCGGGCGCACTCCGCCGGTGTACTGCTGCGCGTCCTTTTCCGGGCTGTCGTAGTGAAGCACGGCAATTTTTCGCTGCTCAGGCGTCAGTGAGGTGAAGAGTTCGACGGCAACCGACTGCATCGACGATTTCTCCTCCGCCGCACGCGCCATCGGCGTCATCAGCAGGACCGCCAGAATCGCCGCACTAGTGCGCCCCAAAAACCGTATGCGCCATAAGTCCTGCCGCATAAGCCAGAAACAAAAACCGCCCCCGTCCCGGTTTCGATCGCGGATGGTCATGGGAGCTCCTGGATGTGAATGTCCTTGAACATCACGTGCACGTCCTGCCCGCCGTGGATCTGCAGGGCGAAAGGGCCTTCCATGCGGATCGACGGGTCGTTGATTTCCGATGCCTTGACGCCGTTGACGTGCACGACGACGTGCGGCCCATGGGCCTCGACGGTCATGTCGTTCCACTCGCCGGGCTTGAAGAATTTGGCGACCTCTTCTTCCTTCGGACGCGAGAGCCAGTTGCGGCCGTAGCTCTCGTACATCCCGCCGACGTTGTTTTTCTCGTCGATCTCCGCCTGGATGCCCAGCATCTTGCTCTCGCCCTCGGGCTTCACGCGGAAATAGAACCCGCTGTTGCCCTTCACCGCCTTGAACTTCAGGCTGGCCTTGAAGTTCTTGTACGACTTGTCGCTGACGACGTGGGTGTAGGTCTTGGTCGACTCCGGCTGACTGCCCTCGATGACACCATCCTTGTACGTCCAGTTGCCCTTGCCCAGGAGGTGCCATCCTTCGAGTCCGGGCAGGCGGCGCTTCTCGCTCCTGCTGGCCTGCGTTGATGCGTCGGGCCCGGCCCCGCCGCCGGCGCCGGACAGATCCACGAGCTTGATGTTGCGAAATTCAATCGGGGCGCCTTCGGACTGGAAGCTGATCGTACCGGCCACGTCGTCAACCCGCACCGCCTCGTTCTGTTTCGTCCCATTGACCCACAGCTCCACCTTGTCACCCACCAGCCGGATCCTGTAGGTGTTCCACTCGCCGGCCGGCTTCTCATTGCTGGGCTGAAGCTTTCTGATTCTCCCGTTCTGCAGCCGCGATGCATCGCCCGCGGGCCTGGCGGTGAAGCCGCCGAGCAGATGCAGGTCCCCCGCATTCTGGTGCATGAGCTGCGGCTCGATGGATTTGGGCCATATCGCATCTGGCTCCTGCGTGCGGAGCAGCACGCCGCTGTTGCCCGGCTTCTGTGGCCAGCGCCAGTCGAAGGTGAGCTCCAAGTCCTTGTACGTTTGCTTGCTCTTGAGGAATCCGGTGGGCTTGCCAGTGCAATGGATTACGCCGTCCTTCACCGTCCAGACGTCTTCCATTTTGACATTCGGCTCCGGCGTGAAGTGCGTCCATCCGGAGAGGTCTTTGCCGTTAAAGAGCGGCGCCTCCTCGTCAGCGGCGCGGGCGGTGCTGGCGATGAATAACACGAGGAACAGCGCGACGAAACAGCGGATGGCGGGCATCGTTTTCCTCTTCTCGATTCTGGTCCCCGTACCTGACCCGGGACAGCATACCGTCCTGTCAAACTTTCGGTAGCAATGACAGAACCGCCGTGCTCGGGCGCGGGATGACGTGGGCGGCGATCAGCTTGCCCAGCCCCTCCACCTTCTCGCGCCCCGCGTCAATCGCGGCCTTCACCGCGGCGACGTCTCCCTTGATCAGCACCGTAATATAGCCTCCGCCGAGTTTCTCCCGGCCCAGCACCTCAACATTGGCCGCCTTCACGGCGGTATCGATCGCCTCGATGACGGCGGTCAACCCCTGCGTCTCGATCATCCCGATGGCGAACGGCGCTTGCTCGCTCACGTTGCGCTCCTTGTTGGCGTCTTCCGAACGTTGCGTCCGTGGGAAAACCACCACGTCCTGCTCGATCAACGGACTGAATTCCGGCTTCGCGTCGTACGCCGGCAGCGAGGCCGGCGAGGGCGCGGGGACCAGGTCCGTCACGCATTCGGCGTGCATCGTCTGGGCGACCGCACGACCGGCCGCCAGCGCGGCCCCGACATCAGATGTCGAGCCGGTGAACTTCGCGCACGCGCCGTACAGATCATTGATCTCGACCTGCAACACGCGGATTGTGCCCGCCTTCTCCGCCGCGTCCAGCGCCGCCATCGTGGCGGTCCAGCTCTTCACTTCGAGTAGGCCGAGTGCGGTCATAATTCAGAGTGAACCACCAAGACACGAAGAGCACCAAGCGGTTGTTCTCAACTTCACATTCATGAACTTAAATGGGCGATCGAATCTGGATCTAAAGGAAGCGGCTTGGTGTCCTTCGTGTCTGGGTGGTTCTAACTAATCGTCTTTCGCCGCCGGCGGGGGCTTGTCATCGGCGTCGTAGGCTTGTTCGGAGGTTTCACCCTGTACTTCGACACGCTCGATCGACAGCGCCCGCCCGGTCTCCGGGTCGATTTCCGCGATTGCCCCGCACAGCCGCACGTCGCCCGTTGCGACGTCGAACGGGACGGGCATGTTCGTCGTCATGTATTTCAGCACGCGGTCCTTGCGACGCCCGAGCACCGAGTCGTACGGGCCGCACATGCCCAGGTCGCTGATGAACGCGCTGCCGCCGGGGAGGATCTTCGCGTCGGCGGTTGGGACGTGCGTGTGGGTGCCGAAGATGAAGCTCACGCGGCCATCGAGCCAGTGGCCCATCGCGATCTTCTCGCTGCTCGCTTCGGCATGCATGTCGCACACGACCACGCGCACGTCCCCCGGCATCTGATCGAGCACGCGATTGGCCGCGGCGAACGGGTCGTCGCTGGGCAGGTTCATGAAGATGCGCCCGAGGAGCGAAAAGACGCACACGCTCACGCCGCCGTTGGTCGTGACGCACGTGAAGGGGCGTCCGGCTGCGTTGCTCGAGAGGTTCGCCGGGCGCACGATGCGCTCGCTGGACTGGAGCGTGGGGACGATGTCGATCTTCTTATAAATGTGGTCCCCCAGCGTGACGACGTCGATGCCGTAGCTGCGGATCTTGTCGAACAAGTTGCGCGTGATACCCGATCCCCCGGCGATGTTCTCAGCGTTGGCGATGACCAGCTCCACGCCGCGCTCGCGCACCAGCGCGGGCAGTTTCTGGTGCACGACCTGCCGACCGGGCCGGCCGACGATGTCCCCGAGTGCGAGAATCCGTAACGCCATGATCGCGTCAAAGCGTACAGCGACCTGCGCCGAAGCGGAAGAAGCAGCGGCGAGCGCCAAGATCAGCATCAGCTAACAGTGATCGCCCCTTGCAGATTTCTCGTTTGACTTCGGAGTTTAATGTGGTATTGAATGTCCCGACGGCATTTTTGCCTACACACAGAGAGAGCCATGTTGAACGTAACATGCATTTTTACGCAGATCAGTGACTGCAAGTCGCACACGATGCGACCGGGCACGGATCTGCTCGCGCGCCCGTTCGCATAGCTCCCCGCCTCGCCGGCCGGAAGTTCTTCCCGGCCGAAACGATCCCTTTTTGATCATTCGGTTTCCGGGAAGGCAAGAGCCGTGAGGCTTTGTTTCGCCGCGATTTGTCGGACTTCGCGCCTGTCGCGGCGCCCGCTGATCTTTCGCGTGGCCGGTGGCGCCAGACGCCTGAGCACGGGCGCGAGTGGGAGAGAGCAGTCGTGCACTGGTAGCTCAAACTGGATCGAGCGCCGGCCTACGAAGCCGGAGGTTGAAGGTTCGACTCCTTCCCGGTGCGCTTGTTAGATGACTGGTTGTTTTTGATTTTTATGCCGCGTTGGTTGCGCAGTGAGGAAGCCGAGGAGCGTCATGCAGCGATTGATTTCATTCTTTCACGAGCCTCAGGACGACTGGCCCGACCCGGCCAATGCCGACACCCTGCCGCCGCAGCAGCCGGGGGGCGACGGACCGGTGCTGAAAGCGGAGCCGAAGGAGCCGATCTATTTTGTCGAGCTGATGGCCTACGTCCGCGAGCGCAATAAGAAGTTCCGCTGGCCGCGCGAAGGCGCCGACTGACTTCGTCACTGGTCATGGAGCAAACAGCGGGTGTGTGGCTCAACGGCAGACCGCGGGGTCACAAGCCCGTGGTGCTGGTTCGACTCCAGCCGCCAGCCAATGCACGGAGCACAGGCGGGGGCGGGTGCTGGGGTGGTGGTCGTCTCGCCACCCCAGCACCTTGTCATCGTTAACTCACCTGCGGCGCCCGCTCGAAGCCGGTGCAGCCGCTGATCGGGGTGACGATCAGCTGCAGCGGCGCGTGTTGCGGGTGGCCGCACTCTTCGGTCAGGGCCTCTGGGGCCTGCTTGGACGTGCGGATCTGAACGAGCTTCATCTCGTCGCGGTGTTCGATCTCGCCGAAGTGGGTGCACAGGCCGCACTGGCCGTCGTGAACTTGCAGCATGGGGAGCTCCTTTCGCTCGATGGGGCGGACAACAAAGCATCGACCGCCACTCACACCATTCTTGCCGCGCGCGACCCAAAAAGGCGTGAGACCTTGTCTCATCTGGTAATTGTGTCCGAGACCCGTTCTCATGTGGCCGACCCATCCACTCCCCCGCGTCGGTGTTGTATTATGCGGGGCACGTGGCCCCGAGGTAGCTCGGGCGATCTCAAAAGGCGCTCACACATGATCCGTGCTTCGACTGGTGCCGCATCAGCGACCCATCTGCTCTGCATCGCATTTTCCCTCGTTGCCTCCAGCGCCCCGCTCGCGGCGGGCGATCCAATCCGCATTGAAGGGCCGGAGCAAAGTCGGCTCGACGTGACAAAAATCAACGGTGGCCTGGAGCCGCTGCCAGGCGTGACGAGCCATGAGGTTTTCCGCGCCCCTGCCGACGGCTACACCTACAACCATCACGTCGACCTCGCCTGCTGGAAAGGCCGACTGTACCTCGGGTGGAACAGCTGCCAGAAGGATGAAGACGCGTGGCCGTCGCGCGAGGTTTACAGCACGTCGGCGGACGGGAGAACGTGGGACGCGCCTAAGGAGCTGTTCCCACAGGGGCTCTCGACGCCGATCCGCATGTTCTTCTTCCATGCGCCCAATGGCAGGATGCTCGCGATCGCCGGCCTGCGCATGAGCCACGAGCGGCTCGTCGAGCGGAACAAGGGGCCGGTGGTCGTGCGCGAGATCGCGGCGGATCACACGCTGGGCGACGTGTTTCTCCTCGTCAAACCGACGGAAGGAACGAAAATCACCACGGGCGTACCGACACCGCCCCTCTACCGCAGCGCGACCGACACCGGCTTCGTCGAAGCCTGCAACCAGCTTCTCGCCAACCGCCCGTTCCTTGAGCAGCAGGATTACGGCACCGCCCTGGGCGATCGCCGGATGAAGTGGCACGATGTTACGAACTGGGCGGCGGTCGACGAGTACACGCGCGGGCGGGCCGACTTCTTCGGCAAGGGGTTCAGCTTCTTTCACCGCAAAGACGGCGCGCTCGTCGGCATCTCGAAACTAGGATTTGTCGTCGTCTCCACCGATGAGGGTGAGACATGGGGCACGCCCGTGCGGCCGCGCACGCTCGTCACGGGCGGCGCGAAGGTCTGGGGACAGCGCACGAGCGACGGCCGCTACGCGCTGGCCTACAACCCGCATCTGACCGAAAGATTTCCACTCGTACTCGTCCACGGCGATGACGGCGTTACGTTCCGCGACATGCGCGTGGTCTTCGGCAACAAGCCCCCGCTCCGCCACCCGGGCGAGCACAAAGGCCCGGGGCCGCAATATGTGCGCGGCATCTCACAGTGGTCGAGCGACGGGTCGTGGAACGACGACGCGATGTGGGTCTGCTACAGCGTCAACAAGGAAGACATCTGGATCAGCCGCATCCCGGTGCCTATCGGCGGTGGGAGCCAAGCAAGGTAAAGCTCACTGTATTTCTCCTGCGGGCTGCGCTGGCGAGCCACAGCATGGCACGGATCCGTTTGATGTGAACCTCCGCATCAGCAACGCGCTGGGCATAATCCTTCTGTGCCGGCGCGTGCGGCTGCTGCCCCAAGCGGCAACCCAGGTTCGCGCCGGCATGGGCGCCATGCCGGGATTCGGTGAGCACCACATCTCCGATCGGGAGCTCAATGCCGGCTCCGCATATGTATGCGCCCTCCGCAGGGCAGGCAGAGAAGACATCGCTTGAATCATGCCGGCTCGGACCACCCGTGCTGCTCGCGCACCTTCACCATGACGCCGAGGATGTCGTTCCACGTCTGCGGCCTGGTCATCGTCTCGTTGCTGAACATGCAGCCATCCCAGCAAATGTGCCGGAGGCGCTTGACCGGGTGGCCGCTCTCGTTCCTTAGCCAATAGCCGGCGTGCTTGGGGATGTCGAGCTTGCCCGTCGGCTCGGTCGCGAGGCAGTGGCGGCCGGTCTTGTCGTGGCTGCCGGAGCCGTGCACGGTGGCGTTGTTCTGGGCGACGTGGAAGTCGATCGTCCACGGACGCAGTGCGCTGGTGAGCGTCTTGAGCGCTTCGTCGAGCTTGGACTTGTCCTGCCAGTCATAGTCGGCGGGGAGGATCGCGTCTTCGGGGGCGTTGTAGCCCATCGTGTAGAGCAGCGTGTGGGCCATGTCGGCCTGGAAGCCAACGGTCGCCGGGCGACCAACCATCTCGAGGAGCTGGATCATGCGCCGCCAGGAATGCATGCCACCCCAGCAAATCTCGCCCTCGGCGGCGAGGCGCTCGCCATGGCCTTCGGCGACGTCGGCGGCGAGGCGAAAGGTCTCGCCAATCTTCTTCTGATTGGCCTCGGCGTCCTTTACCCAGTCGCCCGGGCCGCAGGCGGAGTCAATACGGACGACGCCCCACGGGCGTGCCCCCCAAAGGCGCAGCTTCTCGGCGATCTTGCAGGCCTTGTGCACCTGTTCGACAAACAGCTTGCGCTCCGATTCCGAGCCCATCGCGCTGCCACCCCCTGTGGGCGGCCAAACCGGCGCCACAAGCGAGCCGATCGCGAGGTTCTTCTGCTGGAACTTCTCCGCCAGGCGCTTGAGCCGGTCATCGTCGATGTCGATCGAGATGTGCGGATCGAAGAGGAACAGGTCCATGCCGTCGAACTTCACCCCGCCCACATCCGCAGCGGCCGTGAGATTGATCATCGTGTCCAGATCGATCGGGGGCTCCGAATCCGGCCCCTTCCCGACGAGGCCAGGCCAGGCGGCGTTATGAAGCTTGGGGTAGTTGTTGGTGTGCTGTGCCATATCTTTCACTCCTTAAGTCATTGTGTGGGGGCGGCCTCCGCACGGGGTTGTCATTCAGTAGTCAACCTGGCTGGGTCAACGCTATCACCGAATTCTATCCGGCACGACGTGATCGTTACAGGTCTTGGTGGCGCAGTAACGGAAACGACTTCCGTGGCAGGTTGAATCCTTCACCGATTTTCACTGTATATCGGAAATGATGATCTTCTCTTGGGCGAGAACCGCGAGCACATCGCGAAGCACGGTTCGCGAGCGGATCGGGGCGGGCCGGCCAAAGCGAAACGCGGGATGAGCCGTCTGACCCGCGACGGCAGTTGAGCCGGTCGTGGCGGAAGTCCGAGCTCATTCATCACGTCACCGCCGCTCCGGATCAAGCGGCTCCCTCCTTCCTGCTTCGTGCTCGGCCCACGCCTGATCCGCCAGCTTCCGCAGCGTCTCCGGCGATCGCGCGAACAACTCATCTCAGCGGCGCTGCGACTCGATCTCATCGAGTACGAGTTGTCCGATCGCGTCCTGATGCACCTCCGGCAGCTCGCGCGCCTTGGCGATCGCTTCTTCGAGGAGCTTCGTCATATGCGGAAATTTTATCCCCCGACTGAAACCGTCAGTCGCCAATCCTACAGCTTCACATTCCCCTGGTACTTGATCCCCGGCGCATCTGGGTTCACTTCCGGGCCGAAATAGCGGAGGACGACCAGCGGTTCCGTGGCGCTGGTGTTTTGGAAGGTTACACCCGCCTTGGCGGTGGCCTCGGTGCAGAACACCTCGTCTTCCGTCAGCTCGTGGAATCCGATCATCTTTGGCGACGACAGCCGCATCGTGTTCATCCGGCCTTCGCCCTGTACCGCGATCAACCCGTACGCACCGTTGTCCGTGATGGTGGCCTTCGCGCCGGGGTTCACCGTCAGCTCCTTCGCGGTGAACAACTGCTCCCCGTGCACCTTGCCGTACACGATCCAGCGGTCGAAGAAGCCTTCCTTATCGGAGCCGGTGTGGACGATGGGCTCGAGGTAGTGGTTCTGCTTGAAGTATGGGTCGACGTTCGCTTCCCAGTCGAGCTGCTCGACGATCCAGTCGATGTCCCGGTGGCGCTCCTTCGGCATGTCCTTTACGAGCAGCGCCCAGGGCACTTCGCGGCCCTCGACGAGCGACTGGTACATGCCGAACACGTCGCTGCCCCATTGCGGCTCGTACGTGCAGAGGCTGCCGGGCGCGTGCAGGATGCTCGGGCCGATCAGCCAGCCGGTGCCCGGCTTCAAGCGGTACGCCTGCGACAAGTCGAGGATGCCGTTGTCGCCCTTGTTCCAGTCCCCGATGCACTTGCGGACCTGCGCCTTGGTCGTGCCCGGCGTGAGCCCCATGAACGTGTAGGGGAAATTGTTGCCCACGTTGTTGTGCTGCGGCGGGAAATAGTAGCTCTCCGGCTTGCCCTCCTGCTTCACCAGCGCCGCCTGCTCCTTCGACTGGTGCATGTGGTGCGGAATCGGGCCCATGTTGTCGAAGAACTTGGAGTAGACGGGCCACTTCCTGTATTGGTTCCAGATCGACGGGCCGATGAGCGTCTCACCCAGTTCGGAGACCGCGTCGGCCAGCGTGCAGCGGACGTCGCCGGCGACGACGTAGCTGAGTCCTTCGTCCGGCGTGCGGTTGTCGTTGGCGGCGGGCGTGGTCGAGGCGAACCAGCGCTCGTCGATGCCGCCGCGGCTGAGGCCAAAGGCATACAGGTCCTTCGGATCGAGCTTCAAGCGCTTCCCAGGCTGGAGGAATGAGCGCGGGACCCAGCACGGCGCGAGGCGCAGTAGTCCGCCGCCTTCGTCCAGCGCCCTTTCGACGACCTTTCGCACGTTGCCCGTCTCTGTCTTGAGTTGTTTAACGTTCGTCTTCATTCGCGATGACCCTCTTTCCTGAGACCCGCCGATCGGTTTAGATGCTGAACCTGCGCGCGGGCGTCGATCTTGCATCGAACTCCGCGCGGAAACAAGAGAGCTGTAGTCACCTGATGATTCCCGAGCTTCCCATCGACCGGTTCGAGGTGTTTGCAACGGGCCTGGATCATCCCGAGTGCGTCGCGTTCGACCGCGAGGGCTGCCTGTGGGCCGGCGGCGAAGCGGGGCAGGTGTACTGCATCGACCGCGCCGGGAAGGTGGAGACGATCGCCTCGCTGGGCGGGTTCACCGGCGGGCTCGCGTTCTCGCCGAACCACGAGCTGTTCGTGTGCAATCCATCTCTGGGCATCGTGCGCGTCCGCCGGGACGGGAAGCACGAGGTGTTCGCCGCCGACGCCGCCCGCCAGCCGCTGGTAACGCCGAATTTCCCCGCCTTCGATCGCGCCGGGAATCTGTACGTCACCGATTCGGGCAACTGGAAGAAGCGCAACGGCTACCTGCTGCGGTTCGACTGGACCGGCAACGGCATTCCTGTCGCCGGGCCCTTCGGCTATGCGAACGGCCTGGCCCTCAGCGCCGATGAAAGCCGGCTGTTCATGGTCGAGAGCGACACCAATCGCGTGCTCGTGCTCGATACGGAGCACTTCCAGACCACCGTTTATGCCGAGCAGGTCGGCCGACTGCCCGATGGGCTCGCCCTGGACGAGGCGGGCAACCTGTACGTCTCCTGCTACGCGTCGGATGACATCCAGCGGGTGGCGCCGGACGGAAAGAAGACGCTGTTCGCGCACGACCCGTTCGCCATCCTGCTGTCGCGCCCGACGAACATGGCGTTTGATGGCGAGTGGATGTACATCGCCAACCTCGGCCGCACGACCATCACCCGGGCGAAAGTGCCCGTGCGCGGACAGAAGCTGGTAAACAGCAAATTTCAGATAGCCGCAGATGAACGGAGATAAACGGAGCAATTTTCCCGCGTTCATCTGCGGCTAATGTACTGCTGATAGGGCCAATGCGACTGCAACACAAGATCTCGGTCGTGACCGGCGCCGCCCAGGGGATCGGGCGGGCGATGGCGCTGCGCTTCGCCGAAGAAGGCGCGGCCGTGCTCGTGGCGGATATCGACGAGCAGGCGGGCGAGGAGACGGCGGCGGAGATCCGCAAGGAGGGTCGGCCGGCGTCGTTCGTGCGTTGCGACGTGTCCGTGGCCGCACAGGTCGAGCACGTCGCGAAGCTCGCGGGAGATCGCGCGGGCCGGATCGATGTGGTCGTGAACAATGCCGCCGTCCTCGGTCCGTGGCATGATGTGGCCAGCGTGACCGAAGCGGAATGGGATGCGTATTACCGGGTCTCGTTGCTCGGCGCATCGATGCTGATCAAGGCGGCCCTGCCCTACATGCTGCCGCACCGATCGGGGTCGATCATCAACGTCGCCAGCGTGCAGGGAATGGTCGGCGCGCGGTCGAGCATTGCTTATACGAGCGTCAAGCATGGGCTCATCGGGCTGACGCGCTCGGTCGCGTATGATTACGGGCCGCACAACATCCGCTGCAACGCGATCTGTCCGGGCGCGATTCGCACGCGTATTTCGCCACAGCCCGGCAGCGAGCAGCACGAGCGGCAGGTGGGCAAGACGATGCTCGGCCGAACGGGCGAGCCGATCGAGGTCGCGCACGCGGCGGTATTTCTCGCATCCGATGAGGCATCATACATCACCGGCGCGGTCCTGCCCGTCGACGGCGGATGGACGGCGATGTAGGAAAGACTCAGCCCTAACGCAACATGTACCGAGCCGGGACAGCATCTGTTGTTATCACGCCGGAGTCACCGATGTGGCTCGCGGGGTTCTCCGTGCGCACGGAGCCGTCGAAGGGGCGTCTCAGCGACCTTCACGCCAAGGCACTGGCGCTGCGGCATGAGGACGAGCAGCCGTTCGTGCTCGTTACGATGGACCTGATCGCGATCTCGCGCGATATCGCCGCCACAGTCGCGCGGGAGGTGCAGCGGCGGCATGGGCTGCCGCGGGAGCGAATCCTCTTTGCCGTGTCGCACACACACTACGGCCCGGAGATTCGGCCGGACAAGGTCCCGTTCTTCCACATCCCCCCGGAATTCGCGCGGAAGATCGAGCCGTACGTTGACGCTCTGAAGACGAAGCTGATCAAGCTGATCGACGATGCGCTCTCCAACATGCAGCCCGTCCGGCTGCTGGCGCGCAAGGGGACGGCAACGTTCGCGCACAACCGCCGCGCGCACGGCCCGGACCGGGTCTTCGACCACGAAGTCCCCGTCCTCGATGTGCTTGATGCGAAGAATGGCGCCCGCCGCGCCATCGTGTTCGGCTACGCCTGCCACAACACGACGATTCCGCCTGAGGACGGCCGCTACTGCGGCGACTGGGCGGGCTTCGCGCAGCACCACATTGAAGCGGACAACCCCGGCGCGCTCGCGCTATTCATCACCGGCGCCGCGGCCGATCAGAATCCCGACCCCCGCGGCTCGGCCGAGCATTCCCGCGCGCATGGCCGCGCCCTCGCCGACGCCGTCGCCGATGCGCTATCGTCCGGTGACGCTCACGAAATTAACGGTCCGATTGTTTCGGCGTTCGAGGAAGTCCCGCTGGAATTCCTCCCCCTTCCGCCGCGCGAGCAGCTGGTCGCCGAGGCGACGTCCGCGGACGTTGCCGTGCAGACCAAGGCACAGTTCCTCCTCCGCGCCACGCAGGACAATCGCGATCTGCCCGCCACCTACCCCTGCCCGGTCCAGGTCGTGTGCCTGGCCAGCGAGCTGCTCCTGATCGCCCTCGGGGGCGAGCCTGTCGGTGATTGGGCGGTCAAGTTCAAGTCACGGTTCGTTGGGCCGCTCGTGTGGGTGGCGGGCTACAGCAACGACATGTTCGGGTACCTTCCCACCGTCCGCGTACAGCGCGAAGGCGGCTACGAGGGCGGCCGGGCAATGCTCTGGAGCGCGCTGCCGATGCCGTTCACCGAAACCGTCGAGCCGCGCATCAGCGAAGCGGTCGATCGACTCGTCATGCAAATCGGAAAACCATCAGCAGGGAAATCCTCCCCATGACCAGGCCGAACCGCCGCAACATCCGTCTCACCTATTTGGCCACGGGCGAGTCGGTCCTCGCCGAGCTCCTCGACGACGAGGCCCCCAATGTCGCCAAGCTCGTGTGGGACGCGCTGCCGATCGAAACGAAAGCCATCCACGGCATGTACAGCGGCGCCGAAGTCTTCGCGCTGCTCGACGACCCTAAGCCCGCCCCACCCGAGAACCAGGCCCAGCTCCCGCTGCCCGGTGAGCTGCTGTACTTCTACGACGCCTCCAGCAACGTCACGAGCGCCCGCAAGGCGGTGGCCGAAATCTGCATCGTCTACGGCCGCGGCGTGGTCCTGCGCGGACCTGAGGGCACGCCCACGCACGCGAGCTTGTTTGCGCGCATCCCCGGCGACTGGAAGTACGACTGGATCGGTTTTGCCAAAGCCTGCCGCCGCGCCCGCTGGGAAGGCCCACATACACTGCGCATCGAGCGGGCGGAGGAGTAGCATCACCGGATATAACGATCCCAGCTTCCATAGCGTTCCCGGATGGATCCGCTCGGGAAGATCAAGGGCACCATTATCACGCCGATGACGACGCGGCAGCGTGTCGAGAGACGCAGCGCGCCGGGGATGCTGCGCGCATCGCTGGCCGAGTAGAATGGCGCCATTGCTGGGAGAGGCTTGAGGCTCTGAGCGACCGAACCAGGCCGCTCCCCCAGGCGCGGCCTCACGGCCCGCCGGACGTATCGGTGAGGCTCGTGCGCGTGAGCCGTGAACCGTCCGGACGGTAGATCACGTCCTCCGGCCGGCCGTTTAAGATGAAGTTGATCTCGTAGAGCAGCAATCCTGTCGCGGCATCCAACTGCTGGACGCTCGTGACGCCCGCGCCAGGGTAGCGGCGTCGAAAGTCATTGCGCACCGGCTGCGGCAAGGTGTCGAGCTTCTCCACATTGATGAGGTCGGTCATCGTGGTGCGATCATTCGCGGCGATGCCCCCGCGGGCGCGGGTCTCAGGGCCATCGTCGTCCGAACTGGCGCATCCGGTGCCGATCGCCATCAGCAGGACCACGGAAGGAACGAATAGTGTCGGTTTCACGTTTCACCTCAAATCTTGTCGACCATTGTAGCCGTCGGCGGACACGAGCCCCTGCCCGTCGTATGACAAACGTCGTGCCACCCGCCGCACGACCTCCTGTTGGTGTTGCGAAGTATGTGCAATTGCGAGTCCATATTGCCGATCCAATTCCCCGCATGCCGGGAACAATTTCCGCAGGCGGAGAAGGAGCGTGATTTGCTCCCGCCTTCGCGCATGAAACAGGTAATCTGCATTCTCGCGGTGCTTCTGCCGGTGATGGCCGGATGTGACCGCTCCGAGCGGGGACCAGACGGCGCAGCGATTCCCCACACGCAAGACGCGCGACAACAGGCGGCAACGGCAACGGAAACCGCACCCCCGCCAGTCGGCCCATCAGCTTCGGCGGCCCGGTCGGGCTCATCCCCCGCTACAGCACCTGCTACAACACCCGCTACAAAGCGCGCAGCGGGCGCCGACGATACTCTGGCCAAGCTCTATGGCAGCTGGGTGGCGCAGGACGTGGACACCTCGATGGGCGACGTAAAGGTCAAGCTGACGTTCCGGGAGGATGGGCCCGTGCGCATTTTGGCATGGTCCGAGCTGCCGTTAGTCGGGCAGGTGCGGAATAAGCAGGCGCCTTATGAGATCCATGGCAACACGATCAGCTCCCAAGCGCTGCGGGGCGGGACGTCGGTGAAATACCGGTTCGATGGCGACGTTCTGGTCATCGAGTACCAGGATGGCAAAACCGTCCGCTTCACTCGCGCTCCTGATTCTTCTTGAACCATCAGCTGTGTTCCGCTGCGTCCCCGTTTTCCGCTCCGATCGGACCGAACTTGGCATTGCCTCTTGCCCGTGAACGTGCATACCAGCACGGCTGCGGCGCAGCCGCGTCAGCACACCAGCACACCGGTGGCGGCGCTTCGCAGGCCATTGTAAAACCCCCCATCTATGCGGCTTGCGTTCATCGGGTTTCGGCACGGGCATGTCATGGGGTTGTATCGCGGCGCCCTCGCCCACGCGGACGTGGAAGTGGTGGCGGCTTGCGAGGAGGAGCCGCAGGTGGCGGCGGCGCTGAAGTCAAGCGGCGCGGTGCAGCTTACGCACGAGCGGCTTACCGACGTGCTCGCGAGCGTCGATTGCGACGCGATCGCCATCGGCGATACCTTCGCGCGGCGCGGCGCCATCGCAATCGCCGCACTGGAAGCGGGGAAACATATCATCGCCGACAAGCCGATCTGCACGCGGATGGATGAGCTGGAACGGATCGAGCAGCTCGCTGCCGCGAATGGGCGCGTGGTCGGCTGTTTGCTCGACTTGCGCGACACCGCCGTGTTCCGCACGATGCGGCGCATCATCGCCGAGGGAGCCATCGGCGAGGTGCACACGGTGCTCTTCACAGCGCAGCACCCCCTGCTGCTCGGCACCCGGCCAGCGTGGTACTTCGAGCCAGGCCAGCACGGCGGGACCATTAACGACATCGCCATTCACGCCATCGACCTGATCCCGTGGCTCACCGGGCGCGAGTTCGCCGGCGTCGTCGCCGCCCGCGCTTGGAACGCGCGCCTGCCGCAGCACCCGCACTTCCAGGATGCGGCGCAGCTGATGCTCCGGCTGGACAACAATGGCGGGGCCTTCGGCGACGTGTCCTACCTCTCGCCCGACGACCTGGGCTATGCCGCGCCGCAGTACTGGCGCGTCACGTGTCACGGCTCGGACGGCGTCGTCGAGACGGCTTACAACGCGAAGACCGTCAGCCTCGCAGCCCGCGGCGATGCAACCGTGCGCGAGATGCCGCTGGACACGCCGAAACCGAACGGGTGCCTCGAAGCGTTCATGAACGAGATCGCCGGCCGGATCAAGCCCGGCGCCCTCACGACCGCCGACGTGCTGCGCGCCAGCCGCATCGCCCTGCTCGCTCAGCAGGCGGCGGATCGAGGATAGCGCTGCAGCCAGCGCCGCTTGCGCAATCGTGAGGCCTCATTCCTCCTCCGCGATCAGGTCCGCAATCGCGCTGATCACGCTCGAACGGGAGATCGCCTGCCCGGGCGACGTGGGACGCTCATAGGGATCGGCGTAGTCGTAGCCGTATGGCTCGAAGGGCGCTTCTGGTTGCGCCTCCTCGGGCTCGTCCTGCTTGGCGGCCTTGCTCTTTGCCAACTCGGCGGCGCTGGCGGCAAGCGGGTAAAGGGATTTCGGCTGCTCCGACTTCACCCGCAGCATGTCCTGGATCGCCGACCAGAGCGCGCGCAGGTCGCGGACCTCGGTAAAGTCGGGGCTCGTGTGGCGCTGGAGCGGGTCGAGGCGAATGACGTTGAGAATCGCTTTGTCGCTGTCCCGCGCGGGCATGCGCGTGCTCCAGGCGAGCCCTTCGATCTGCTGCCACGCCCCCACGTGATCCGGATCCAGCTCGACTGCCCTGCGGTACAACTCCAGCGCCGCAGCGTCGCGACCCTGTTCCTCGCGCAATCGGCCGAGCAGGTAGTGCGCCTGCGGCGACTTCGGCCGATCATCGAGCAACTTTGTGAGCACCTCATCCGCGATAGTGCGCGCCCGCGGCCCGGGAAACGCGCTGGCGCAGTTGAAGCACGAACCGTCGACGCGCCCGGTGCTCCCCGGCATCAGTCTGTACGCTTCACGGTAATGCTCCGCCGCCTGCTCGTGGCGGCCGAGTTCCTCCAGTCGCTGGGCCAGCCGCAGGCGCAGCGGCTGCACCTGCGGCGCGTGCGTCACCGCGTTCTCGTATGTCGCGATCGCGCGGGTGAGCAGCCCCGCCTCGTACAGCGCGTCTCCACGCCGCAGGGCACGCATCGCCTCAACAACCCGTCGCGCCGATTCCGCTCCCTTGGCGTCGCCGCGGGCCTGCAGGATGTCGCCGAGCACCGCGTAGGCGCGCGTACGGTCGGCGGCGCCATCTGCGGCGCTGTGATCGTCCTGGCCGCCTATCGTGGCGTGGCAGCTGTCGTGATTCCCGTCGAACGGATCGATTTCAATCGCCTGCCGTGCCAGTCGCTCGGCCTCATCCAGCTTTGCGGTGCGATGGAGCACGTGCGCCTTCCAGATCAGCGGCCGTTCCTCAAACCGGTCACGGGCAAACAGCTCGTCGAAGCGCGCGATCGCTTCGTCGTCCGTGCCTGCCTGCACGCGCAGGGCGTACGCGCCGTCGAAGCCGACGTCGGACGCGAGCAGCGCGTCGATGATCTTCAGCGCCGCGTCGCGCTGGCCAGTCTTCAGCAGCGCATCGGCGGCGACGTAGCCGACGGGCGTCTCGCCCAGGCCGGTACTGAGGTAGATTTCCGACAGGTCGGAGACGCCCCAGTAGGGTGTGGTGTCGAGCAGCGCGACCACGTCTTCCGGGCGGCCGGCGCGGTGGTAGACGCTGAGCAAATGCGCCAGCGTCGCCGTAACGCCGTCATTCTCCTCGTCGTCCTCGTCATAGTCATATTCGGACGCCTCGTCGGGCGCCTCCTCCGCCGACTCCTGCTCACTTACCATCAGGCCGGTCAGCAGATTCGCCACCTGCGCCCCACGTCCGGCGTCAACAAGCGCCGCGGCCGCTTCGCGGACAGCATAGATGCCCAGCTCCCCCTCCGCCGGGCGCCGGGCGATTTCCGCTTCGACGGTGCGCACGCCCTGATCGCGCCATTCGGGCCGCTCCAGCAGCAGCCCAAGCTCGAGCAGTTCGGTGCCGCGCTGCAGCTTTGTGCTGCCGGCGACGGGGTCGTCCCGGTCCTTCTCTTCCGCGTCCGGCTCGGCGTCGATCAGCTCGCGCAGCACCACAACGGCGTCGTCGATGCGATCCACCGCGAGTAGCGCTTGATGCAGTTGGAGCCGAATCGCGTTCCGCTGCTTCGGCGGCAGGACGTCGCCCCGCAGCGCCGCGTCCGCCGCTTCAATCATCTGTTCGATCCGACCAGCGCGGGCGGCGAGCATGCGGTACTCGTACCAGAGCGGCAGCTCCGGCGTCTGGCGAAGAATCACGTGCAGCGCCTCGTACACAACCCGCTCCCGATCGGCTTCAGCGAGCTTGACCAGCGCGTCGTACGGGAGGAGGTTGATGTCCTCACTGTCGTCATCCGCATGACGCTGGCGCATGCGCGCGATGACGCGCCTGGCATCATCCGTGCGGCCCGCGGCCATCAGGCCGAGTAGGTAGACGCGCTCGGCTTGATCGCGTCCCCACTCGGGCGCCATCTCGCCGCCGTCGCCGCCCGCGCCGAACAGCCCGGCAAAGAGGCCGCCGCTCTGCCGCGTTGTCGGGCGGGGAAAACGCTTCTCCATCGCCTCGAACAGCGCCACGTCCTCGAGCTCGATCAGCTGCCACTGCGCCACCTTCAGCTCGTTCACGTGCTTCAATGCCAGCTCGCGCGCCAGCCGCTTGCTTTGCTCGCCCGCGTACACATTCAGCGTCACCGGCGCACCCAGCGCCTTGCGGAGGATCGGTTCGGCGCGCTCCCGGCCGACGAGGGAAACCAGATCGGGCGCGTACAGGTAATTGTCTTCCCGCGATGCGCGCTCGACGGACCGCTCGAACTGCGCCGCGCTGGCCGCCGCGTTGTCGCCGTCCGGGGGGAGCAAGTCGGCGACGTACTCCGCGGCCGCGCGCTCGGCGAACGTGCCGGACGATTTCGTCAGCGCATCCAGCGCCGCCACGTCCGCCTGCTGCGCCTGTTCATCACCGCTGAGGACGTGTCCAATCAGCCGCAGGCCCAGGGGCGCAATGCCGGCGCGGCCCTGCGGGACCGGACGGGCGTCGATCGCCTTGGACAGTGCCTCCCACGCCGCCGGCGGCGGAAGCGCCGCCAGCGCTTTGCGGAACCGAGCCGCCGGACCCGCCTCGGTTTCATCCGAATCCGGCTGTCGCACCGAACGCTTCAGCGCTTCATCAACCAGCGCAAGCCAACCCTCCGCCGCCTGCTCGCGGTATTGTTCCAGCTTGAGCGTGAAAGCGTCCTTCTTCGCGTCCCGCGCAACCGCCTGCGGTGCGAGCAACGACAGCGCGATGAGGGCACCGATCGCGACGCGTGTGATTCGTGGCATGTTCTGCGGTACTCTACCGAAACGGCCCAATGGGCCATAGAAGATTGAGGAATGTCCCCTTCTCGGTCCCCCCCGGAAGATACCGGGCAGAATGCCATGGTCTTCTGGCCAGGGAGCGTGTCGCCAAAACCAAAGCCCCTTGACAGGCCCGCGGTCATAGTGCGGGTTATGCATCAGCTTCTTCACGCTCCAAGTCGCGCAGGCATTTCCGCATCCTCACATCGCCCCTGCGGTAGATTTCGAGCAGCCTCGGCGTCGCCCGACGACGCGCGGGGCGAAAACCGACCCATCGCGGAAAGCGTGACAGGCCGAACTGCCAGTACTCGGCAAGCTCGTCGCGCGGGTTTTCGAGCATGAGCGACGTGCGGTATGCCCTGAGGGCACGAAGCGCCCAGACGACCTCCGTCGGCGTCCTTCGCAAGATATGCCGCGTCTCGTCCGTCCAGACCAAGCCGCCCGACATGAGGTCGTAGAACGGGAAGCCGATTCGAGGCCAGCGAATCCGGTTGAGATGATCGGCGTACTCGTCCAGTGTCCGGTACAGATCGAAGTGGTCGTGAGCGTCCGTCATTTGGGCCGCCGATGATGCATAACGGACCGACGTTCAGCGGCCGGGGCCGCGCCCAAACAACCTCTGCAACCAAGAACGCTTCAACGCGGCCCCGGTCCGCTGCAGCGTTTGGTTATGTCGCTCTTTGACCGCAGCCGGGAACAAGTCGGTCTCGAACGCTTCGGCCACGGGAATGGGATCGACGCCCTCCAACGCGGGAAAACTCAAGCGACGAACGACTGGTTCCTTGTAACCGACGTAGCTGAGGATGTTCCCGTCGATCACCCAGTCATCCTCGATCTTCACGAACCTCGGAGGCCATACATCGCCGAAGCGACAGACAAAGGTCCAATGTTTTTCGCGATAGATGAGGACCGCTGTGGCGTCGATCCATTCAAAGAACCGGACGTCACATCCGAAATATGGGTTGTACGACTCGATATCCGCGGAATCGTGTCGATTGCTCTTTCGCACGAGGTGGATGCGGATACTGATATCAACGTGGCTACTCACGTCCTTCGAGCGAGACTCTACGTACGCAATGTCGCCGTCGGCCTGGACGGCGGCGCCGATGATTTCGCACTCGTAACCGTCCGCGTCGACGAAGAAGACGGGCCGACCTAGCAACCGTGCCGCTTCCTCCAACCGTTGGTCGTCGGGTGACTCGCCCGCGGACGAGCGGATCGGCCATCCGAACTTTGCCGGATTACCTCTCCCGTGAGCGAATAGTCGGTCGGCTTCGTCCATCGCGGTGCCTAGCGAC
>DASYWJ010000013.1:0-61120 GCA_035936155.1 Tepidisphaeraceae bacterium
CCAAAGCCGAAATGACAGCCATCCGTGGCCTCCTGTTGGTTGGTGACTAAACCACCACCATTCTGACAGGAGGCCGCTTATCGCGCTAGTATAGTAAATGCAGCTGCGGCGCGGAGTTGCGGATTATCCGAATGGCATTCGGGTCGCGGTGGCTATCGTTGCGACGTGCGGGTGCGGGGCTTCGTTCAACCTGAAGGACGAGTACGCCGGGCGGGTGCTGCAGTGCCCGACTTGTAAGCAGCCGTTCACCGCGCAGGCCGAGGCGCCAATGGCGCGCGTCGCGCAGGAGGATGCGGCGTTCGACCGTGATAAGTTCCTCCTCCGCCAGAAGGTCGTCTCGATCAACAGAAGTACGATGTCAGCGACGAGAACAACCAGCCGATCCTGTTCGTCGAGCGGCCGGCGCACATGTTGCAGAATGCGGGAGCGCTGCTGGTGGCGCTGATCACCTTCATTTTGTGCGTCGCCGGCGCCATCGGGCTGGCGGTGCTGATCTGGCCCGGTGGTCCGACGGGCGACCAGGGGTTGCTGATGATGTTGCTGATCGTGGCCGGCGTCGTGCTCGGCGCGGTCGCCGCTGTGTGTGTCGGCGTGCCGCTGTCGGCGCTGCGGCATGTGACGTTCTACCGCGACTTGACGAAGTCGGAAAAGCTCCTCGACATCCTCCAGGACAAGAAGTTCCAGCCGACCAATGCAACCTTCACCGTCCGCGACCGCGCGGGCGAGGTGCTCTGCCGGCTGCACAAGAACGTGCTCTACAATTTCATCCGCAAGCGCTGGTACTGCTATGCGCCGGATGGATCACTCGCGTATGTCGCCAAGGAAGACTCGATCGTGCTCTCGCTCCTGCGCCGCTTCCTCGGCCCGATGTTCGGGATCCTGCGAACCAACTACATCATCCAGCCGGCCAACAGTGAAGAGGTGATTGGGGAGTTCAACCGGAAGTTCACGTTGTTCGACCGGTACGTGCTGGACCTCAGCGCCGACCCATCGCGCACGCTTGACCGCCGGGTGGCGCTGGCGATCGGCGTGATGCTCGACACCGGCGAGCGGCGGTGATGGACGGTCGTGCTCTTCATAGCTGCGACGCCTGCGTCGCCTTTTCCCGCCTCATGCGCACACGATGCCGGGCGACGCACGCGTCGCAACTACAGCGGAAGGAGAAGATGCGTGGAGGATGATGTGCCGCCGCAGAGCCCACCGGCGCCGGATCCCGCGCCCGCTCCCGAGCCGCTGGCGCTGACGGCTGACATGCTCGCGCCACCCGAGGCGCCGGCGCGGATCGACTTCGAGCGCGGCATCAACCACGCCCCGCTGTTCACGCTCGTCATGATCGGTGCGCTGATCGGCGTCTTCGTCTGGCAACTTTCCACCGGCGCGCTCGACTCCCAGGCCGCGATCGTCCAGGCCGGCGCGTTGTCGCGCCCCGAGGTGATGTCCGGCGAAGTGTGGAGGCTGGTCACCGCGACGTTTCTCCACGGCGGGTTCGACCACCTCCTGGGCAACTGCGCCATCCTCTACATCCTGGGAATGGCGTGCGAGCACGCGTTCGGCACGCTTCGCACGATCGCCATCTACGCCGTCAGCGGCCTCGCCGGCTCGCTGCTGAGCCTCGGCCTCACGCAGGGCCCGGCCGTCGGCGCAAGCGGCGCGATTTTTGGGCTGTCGTCGGCGATCATCGTGTTCTTCTACCGGTACCACCACGTGTTTTTTGTCCGTGATAAGCGGGTGGGTTTCGCGCTGATCGTGTGGGCGGTGTACAGCGTGATCCTCGGCTTCCTCACCCCCGGCATCGACAACTACGCCCACATCGGCGGCTTCACCGGCGGCGCCGTCATGGGCGCGCTGCTCCCGCGACGCGATCGCCCGGAATTGCAGGGCGCATTCGCTATCCTCCATCAGAACAAAATCGATTGAACCCCCAAGACACCAAGAGCACCAAGCCGTCAGGCGGTTCAATCTCTTCTTCTGCCAGGGGAGGAAACTGGCGCGGTTTTATAACCTTTCCCGCGCATCGGAATCGCTAAGATACGACATGAAATGGAGCTGCTGAAGACAGTGACCGGCAAAGTCGTCTCCGGGGCCGTGGCGCTGGCCGTGGTCGCGGCGGGCATCTCGTGGTGGCGGATGGACGAATCGACCCGGCAGATGCTGCTCAGCGGCACGGGAAGGATCGTCGCCTGGCTGGGCGTGGTCCTGGTGCTCCCGTGGGTGACGTTTTTCATCATCGGGCGGGTCGCGAAGGCGGAAAGTAATCTGGCCGGGGCCGTGCTGGTCCTGGCGTACACTGTATTAGAGGTGGCGCTGCTCGGCTGGCTGTTTGGCTGGTCGATACCTGGCCCGACGGCGTGGACGTTTTTCGCCGTCGGCGGGCTGATCGCCGCGGCCTACAACCTGTTCACCTGCGACTGGATCGCGGAGAAGGTCGCCTGAGCAGATGGAGCCATCGATCGGACGCCGATGAACACCATCGATGGCTGAATGAGCTGGGAATCGAGACGTTGAGCATGCCACAGAACGGACAACGCGTCGGTGAGTACGTTCTCGAGGAGCCGCTCGGCAAGGGCGCCTTTGGGCAGGTCTGGCGCGCGCGTCACCACGCGTGGCTGGACCAGGTGGTGGCGGTGAAAATCCCGACAGATCCGGCATATCTCCGCAATCTCCAGCGCGAAGGGGCGGCGGTGCAGGGGCTCGTGCATCCAAACATCGCGCGCGCGATCGCATTCGATCCGTACGCCGACTCGGCGTACCTCGTGACCGAGTACGTCCCCGGGAGCAGCCTGCGGCCGTTGATCGCGGGCAAATCGCTGGCGCCCGCTGATGCGGTGGCGGTGATGCAGCAGGTGCTCGCGGGGCTGAAGCATGCGCACGCCAACGGGATCGTGCACCGCGACGTGAAGCCGGAAAACATCCTGGTGCACGAGCGCGCTGCCCGCGAAGGTTACGCAACCGAGGGCGTCGTTAAAGTCACCGATTTTGGTCTGGGTCGCGCCGCCGGCGACGGAGCGATGCAGTCGATCGCGTACTCCGCTTCGATTGCCGATCCCAAGGCCCGCGAGCTGGCGGGGACGCTGGATTACATGGCCCCGGAGGTGCGCAGCGGCAGCGCCGACGCCGACGCGCGGGCCGATTTGTACGCGTGCGGCGTGGTGCTGTACGAGCTGCTCACCGGCGAGCGCCCTGCGGGGACGGACGTGCCCAGCGACGTCAACGAAAACGTCCCCAAGCAGCTCGATGACGTGTTCCGCAGAGCGTACGCGCGGCTGGAGAAGCGTTTCACGTCGGCCGACGAATTTCTGATCGCGCTGAGCAGTCCGGGCGCAGCGCCGCTGCCCGCGCGCGTGCTGACGACGCCTACCTGCCCGCATTGCCGGCGGGGCGTCAACTTCGGCGACCAGTTCTGCATGCATTGCGGTGTCCAAGTGGCCGCGACTGTGCGCCGGTGCACGAAATGCGGCGCTTACCCTGACGCCGCCGACCAATACTGTATCTTCTGCGGCGATTCGCTCTCACCGCAGCGGGCGATGACGGACGGACCCGAAACTCGACACCGTGCTTTGTCGTCCAAAGAGCGTATCTGAAACGTGGCTTCGCGCGCACCTCGTCAGGATGACAGGGCGCGTCAGTGGATGACTCGAAGGTATGACTTGCGATGTTCGATCCGATTGTCACCATCCTCATCTTCGTCGCAGTCATCGCGATCACGGCGTTGCTGTTCGGCGGCTGGCTGATCGTGACGATCATCAGCGCGTTCTGCCGGCTGCTGATGCTGCCGTTCCGCGCCCGGCGGGGATCGCGCCAGCGAATGGTGGCGGGTGAGATGACGTCGCCACGATGCGCCAATGAGCGCTGCCGTGCCGAGAACGCGCCCGTGGCGTCCTTTTGCCGCCGATGCGGCACGCCGATGCGGCACGCCCAGCACGTGCCGGTGCGGCGCGTCGCGATGTGGTAGGATTTTTTCTCGCGTGGCACGTCTTGCAACACGTGCTTCTGTTTTGAGACGCACGGGTGAAAGTCCATGCCACCAGCGAGCGGAGGGCGACATCGACGTGTCGGTGCTGCAAGCTTATCCCGCCACTGCGCCAGCTGCGCCCGAGGCGCCGGTCGGCCCCGACCACCTCGCCGGCGGGGTGCTGCGCAGCCTCTCGCGCAGCTTTCGCGGTCACTATTCGTGGGGGGTCGTGACGACGCTCGTGCTCGGCGCCGTTACCTTCGGCGTGCTCCCGCTGCTGCGCTGGACGCAGCACTTTCACCGTTACGTCCGCCTGGAGCGGCAGCAGCTGTGGCATTTGGCGGAGTGGCTGCGGCTGCAGACTGCGCATCCCGATGCGGCGACCCTCCCTGATGAGGCCGAGCGCATCCGCTGGCGCGGCGCGCTGGCCGCGACGGCGTGGTTGTGGCTGGCGGCGGTCATCATTTTCTTCGTGACGCAGTTGTGGAACCTGCCCGCACCCGCTCGCACGCTTGCTTCCTCGACCTTCGGTGCGCGCTGGCGCGCGGCCACCGACGCATTCCGATCGGACCTGTTTGTGGCGTGGACGGTGGGGCTGTTGCTCGCATACGCGCTGCACTGGCTGCACCTGCAGTTGCACGCGGGCGACGTTCGGCGGTTTGCGCAAAAGGTTAACCGCGTGGCGGAGTGGGAGGGCGTGGCACCATTATCACTCCCGCGCGCCGGCTCAGGCGCGCAGCCGCTGTGGCTGCTCGGGGCGCTGGCGATGGTGATGATCGGGGCGCTTTGGGGGGTGCCGCTGATGCTGGCGGGCGCGGTGCAGCGCAGCTATATCAGCCGAACCAGCGCGCTGTTGCGCGCCGAAGCGGCGGACCGTGTCCGCACAATGCTGCTCCTGCGCCGTCCCGCCCAGCGCGTGCCGCAGTTCGCGCGGGCCGCGATCCGCTGCCGCGGGGAGCGCTGCCGCGCGCCCATCCCGCTGCTGGCGAATTTCTGCGCCCGCTGCGGCGCTCGCGCGGGAACGGTCATGGGCGACATCGCATGACAAAAGTGTATTTCATCCTCTCCGTCGCCGGTTGGGTATGGCTTGTCATCGTGGCAATCTTCCTCGTGATCCGCTTCACGATCATGAAGCGGCACACGCGCGGGTTTGACGTCATCGAGACGCGCCGCGGCGATGTCCCGGCTCAGGGCGGCGGCAACGGCCGCTGAATGCAGACGACCAGCATGGAGACCTCAGTGATGGGCATGGCTCTCGTCGTTATTATCCTGTTGGCGCTGGGCCTTGGCCTGTTCGCGCTGGGGTATCTCGTCGGTCGAAGGAGTCGGCCGACCGTCCGTGGTTTTGACGTGGTTGCGGTTCACGATGAAAAACAGCACTGACCCATCCGCCCACCGCGCCTGCGAGCGGCGGTTCATCGAGCACGTCGAGCGGCTGCTCAAGGACGAGCGGCTTCGCATCGACACCACCCGCGGTCGACGCCCCGTCACCGCCTTCGCGGCCAAGCCCGTCCGCTCCGATGCCGCTGAACAGTTGAAGCGCCAGATGATCGATATGCGCATCACCGACCGCGACATCGAACAGCAGATGCCGGTCGGCGAGTCGCTCGAGGTCGAGCTGAAGCAGGCGAAGCTGCTCCTGTTCACAGAAGCGATCGGCAAGTTGCGCGCGCTGTGCATCTCACCGACCAAAGCGCTGCTCTCTGGCAGCATCCCCGAGCCACTGACCAAGGGCGAGGCCGAGCGCACGCTCGCGGCGCTCCCCCCCACGCAGGGCGTGCCCACGACGCTGGTCATCCTCTCCACCAGCGGCTTCACGCTCGAGGCCCACGAGCTGGCCGAAAGACGCGCGGAGCGCACGCTGGTCCTGGTTGAGCCCAACGTGGTGGGTGGGTTCAGCGTCTATGGGCCGGTCGAGACCAAGGCGCTGTCGGACCTGTTCGATCCCGAGGCCGAGGACGAAAAACGCAGCCGCATCCGTGACGCCATCGACGCAAGCCGCGGGGACCTTACCGGCAGTGGTATCGCAACCGACCGCGTCGTGGCGCGCACGAAGCTCCCGCTTCCGCTGGTCGAGGCCGAGCTGAAGGAGTACGCCAGGCAGAACCGCGGCCTCGTCGCCAAGCGATTGGATGGACGGATCGTATTGTTCCAGGAGGGGTCTGTGCCAATCAGCGCGTCCACGCCCCCCCGCGGAGGTTCCGAAATGCCCATGATCGACCGCATCAAGTCGCTGTTCGCTCGCAAGGGCGAGACGGAGAAGAAGATCAGCTTCCTCTCCGAGCGCCGCGCCGCGCTGGGGCAGCAGCGCGACCGCGCTTACGAGGAACTGGCCGCGCTGGAGCAGAAGGATGCGGCGCTGGTGCGGCAGTTCAAGGAATCCAATGCAGACGTCGCCAAGCGCCGCGTGACCACGCAGCTCGTGCAGCTCCGCAAGGAGATGGAGCGGCGGCAGCAGTTGCTGAGCGTGTTCAATCAGCAGATCAACGTGGTCAGCACGCACCTTCACAACCTGGAGCTCGTCCACCAGGGCAAACATGCGAAGCTGCCCGACTCCGAAGAAATGGCAAGCGACGCCGCCAAGGCCGAGGAGATGCTCGCATCGCTGCAGGCGAACCACGAGCTGGCCGAGTCGGTCGGGACTACCCTGCAGGGCGGGCTGAACGCCGAGGAGCAGGCGCTTTACGCGGAGTTATCCGGCGCCGCGCCGGCGGGCAGCGCTGCACGGACACCGTCGCCGCCGCGGCCGGTCGATGCGTCCGACGCAAGTGATATCGGCCCGTCCGAATCCGTCCCGTCCCGCTCGCGCTCCGAACGCGCGGATCCGGAGGCCGGATAAGCCGTGGCTCGGCCCACGCCCGAGCCGCAGAACAGGAGCAGTCATGAGAGTGTTCAATCTCCTCGTCGTCTTCATGATGGTGATGGCACTGGTCGGCGCCCCGGTGAATACCTCGGCCCAGCCTGCGCCGGCGCAGGCTGGGCGGGCGGAGCCGCTGGTCGAGCAGTACCTGCGCTCGGGCCGCCTGGCCGAGGGGGAGAAGGCATTGGCCGAGCATCTGAAAACCAAACCGGACGACGACCAAGCGCGCTTCGGGCTCGGCACGCTCCAGTTCCTCCGCGCCGTCGAACGGCTGATGCAGTCGCTTTACGCCTACGGGCTGGGGAACAATCAGAACAGCTTCGGCGGCGGGCTGCCCTTCGCGCGGCTTCCCGTTCCGCCGAATCCCGATCCCAGGACCATCACGTACGAGGGCTGCCGCGAGATCGCTTCGGCCTGGATTGAGGACCTGGCGATCGCCGAGGCGACGCTGGCGCAGGTCAAGTCATCGGACGTGAAGCTGCCGGTGAAAATCGGGCTCATCCGGCTCGACTTCAACGGCGACGGCGCCGCCGGTGAGGACGAGACGCTCTGGAAGATTTTCGCGCGCGTGCAGAACATTCGCGGTGCCGCCGCTACCCGACCCGGCGGCGAGATGGCACAGCAGGCGGAGCAGTTCGTGATTGCCTTCGACGCCGGTGATGTCCAGTGGCTGCGGGGGTACTGTCACCTGCTCATGGGGCTGGCGGAGGTGATGCTCGCTCACGACGAGCGCGAGCTGTTCGAGTCCACGGCGCACTTGTTTTTCCCGAAGGTGAAGTCGCCGTACCCGTATTTGGGCGAGGGGCGGAAAGTCGCGGACATGGGTATGGGGTTCGACATCGCCGACGCGATTGCGTTCATCCACTTGATCCGCTTCCCCGTTGTGGAGCCGCAGCGGATGCAGTCGGCGCATGCGCACCTGACGGAGATGCTCCAGCGCAGCCGCGCATCATGGGAGCTGATCCTGGCAGAGACCGATGACGAGCGCGAATGGATCCCGAATGCGAAGCAGCAGACGGTGCTGCCGAACGTGCGGGTCACGCAGGAGATGATCCAGAGCTGGCTGCAGTTCCTCGACGAAGCCGAGACGTTGATGGCGGGCAAACGGCTGGCGCCGTTCTGGCGCGGCGCCGATGAGCAGCGCGGGGTGAACCTCCGCAGAGTGTTCACCGAGCCGCGGCCGCTCGATCTCGTCCTGTGGGTGCAGGGCTCGGCGGCGGCGCCCTACCTCGAACAGGGCGAGCTGACCCGCCCGGACGTGTGGCAAAACATGGCCCGCGCCTTCCGCGGCAATCTGTTCGGCTTCGCCGTGTGGTTCAACTAGACTGGCGCGAGACGCATGGCTTTGATCGACAAACTCTTTGGCCGCACCAAGACCCTCAGCCAGCTGTCGGCGCAGGAGCTGCGCAAGGAAGAGATTCTCCTCACGAAGCAGCGCGACAAGCTGTTCAAGCAGATCGAGCAGATCTCGACGGACAAGCAGCGGATTTTCGAGCAGGGCGCGAAGCAGAAGTCGCCGGAATTGCGCAAGGCGCTGGCGCAGGACTTTGAGCTCAAGACGCAGCAGCAGCTCATGAATGCGCGCGAGCTGAACCTGCGGAGCAAGGAGCTGCTCACCGTCAGCCGGTTGCGCATGGTGAAGGAGAACCAGGGCAAGCGCCGCGCGCTGGGACGACTGAACCTGACGGACAAGGACGTGGCGAAGATCAGCGGGTGGATCGAGGACGACGCGGTGACGCAGGACGTCTACCAGGACCGGCTGAGCGCGCTGCTCGATCTGGGCACGCAGGCGGACAAGGACGCCCTCGCCGGCGCGGGCGTGTCCCAGGCCGGACAGGAACTGATGAACATCTGGTCCGAAATGGACCGCGGGGGGATGAAGCAAGACGAAGCGTTCGCCGAAGCCGACCGCGCCGTGCGCCGCCGCAGCGCACCCGCCGACGGGGAGGTATGAACGTGGCGCAGTTGATTCCCCCGCAGCCGGAACTGCAGAAGGATCGCTACGGCGTTGCGCACCGCAAGAACGCAGTCGAATGGCTGCTGTACGTGGTGCTGCTCCCTTTCGTGCCGATCGTCTGGGCGTTGGAGCGCGTTAAACGACTGTGAGCACTTCGGAGCGACGACATGGGGTTGTTCAAATCCAAAGACGAGCGCCGCATCGAGCGCGAGATGAAGATCCGCGGGGGTATGCGCGCGATCGAGCGCTCGATCCGCCAGCAGGAGAAGTTCGCCGACGATTTCATCAAAAACGCCCGCCGCGCGAAGCAGATCGGCGATGAGGGGCAGTACCAGTTCATCCGCAACGCGCTAAAAAAGACAGCCGCGGTCAAGAAAATGCTCGAGCGGCAGTTGCTGGCCATCAAGAACGCCATGCTCATCCAGCAGCAGGCCGCCGCGAGCCAGCAGTTTGCCGAGAGCATGACCCTGATGGCCCGCGAGATCGGCCGGACGTTCGGCGAGATGGACCTGACGAAAACGCAGGCCCAGTGGGAAAAGGCCGTCGCGCAGGCCGGCAGCATGGAAGAGCGGATGGAAGTCTTCCTCGATTCGATGGAGCAGTCGGCCATCAGCGGCGCCTCATCGACCGGCACGCGCGAGGACCTCGTCACCGACGACGAAATCGACCGCATGATCAACGCGGAGGTGCTGGCGAGCGAAAAGCAGGAGCTGAGCAAGCTGGACGAGCTGGAGAGTGAGATCGCGAAGGAGCTGGGGGCGACGAAGCAGAAGGATTAATGGGGGATGATAACTAGCACTGTTCGGTATATCTCGTTTCCGCGCACCGTGCCCCAACCACCTTTCGTGGAGCAGGTGGTCGCGGTGTTCGCCAAGCATGAACGTGCCACAACTACGCTCGGTGCTGGAAGTAAGTTGAAGAGCGATGGTGTTCTCGCCTTGCTGCGCGACGACCTACTTGCGCTTGGCTTCCAGGTTGAGGCTGGAAAGCAAAAAGAGCAGAAGATCCGGCGGCCGGTGTTCTTCGGGGAGTACGGAAAGCCACAGCTCCAATACCAGGTGGATGCGTATTGGCCGCAGCATCGTTGTGGGCTTGAAATTGAAGCTGCGCGTGCGGTTGGGGGCAATGCGATTTATCGCGATCTATTACAAGCCTTAGTGATGGTCGAGGTGGACCATCTCTTCCTCGCTGTGCCGCTGTCATACGTTTACGGCAAGAAGAAAACGAAAAACGAAGGCTTCAAACATGCGATGGCTGTGGCTGAGGCCCTTTACGGCCATACCCGGATCAGGATGCCGTACGCGCTAACCGTCATCGGGTATTAGACCTGCTACTCACGTCACGCCAGCAGCTTGTCGATCAGGTTCCCATGCACGTCCGTCAGCCGGAAATCGCGGCCTTGGAAGCGGTATGTGAGCTTCTCGTGCTCGATGCCGAGCAGGTGCAGGATGGTGGCGTGGATGTCGTGGACGTGGCAGCGGTCTTCCACCGCGCCGAAGCCGAGTTCGTCGGTTTCACCCAGCACGATGCCCGGCTGCGTGCCGCCGCCGGCGAACCACATGGTGCCGGATTCGATGTGGTGGTTACGGCCGGTGCTCGTGCGGTTTTCGCCCATGGGGGTGCGGCCGAACTCGCCGCCCCAGATGACCAGCGTGTCGTCGAGCAGCCCCCGTTGCTTGAGGTCCATCACGAGGGCGGCGCTGGCCTGGTCGACTTCTTTGCAGCGCGCCTCGAAATCTTTCTCCAGTGTTTCGCCGGGGCCGCCATGAGAGTCCCAGTTGGTGTGGTAGAGCTGGACGAAGCGGACGCCGCGCTCGACCAGCCGGCGCGCGAGCAGGCAGTTGTTGGCGTAGCTCGGTTTGGCGGGATCAGCGCCATACAGGTCGAGCGTCGCCTGTGATTCGCCGGACAGGTCGCACAACTCCGGCGCGCTGGTCTGCATCTTGTACGCCATCTCATACTGGCCGATGCGGGTCTGAATTTCCGGATCACCGGTAGTGGCCAATCGCTTTGCATTGAGGGCATTGACCGCGTCAATGGTGGCGCGCTGATGGGCTGGGGAGATGCCGTCGGGGCTGGAGATGTTAACGATCGGGTCGCCGGCCGAGCGGAACGGTACGCCCTGGTGAATCGTGGGGAGGAAGCCCGAGCCCCAGTTGACGGCGCCCCCGCGCGGGCCGCGCGGGCCCGATTGCAGCACCACGAACCCGGGCAGATCCTTCGCCTCCGAGCCGATGCCGTACGTCACCCAGCTGCCCATGCTGGGCCGGCCGAACTGGCTGGAGCCGGTGTTCATGAATAGCTTCGCCGGCGCGTGGTTGAACACGTCGGTGGCAACCGTTTTTACAATCGCGATGTCATCGACAATCTTCGCCTGTTGCGGGAACAGCTCCGACACCCACGCGCCGTGCTTGCCGTGCCGCTGGAACTTGCGGCGCGTACCAAGCAGGGTGGACTTGTTCTTGAACGAGCTGTCCATGAACGCGAACCGCTTGCCCTCGATCAGCGATTCGGGAATCGGCTTGCCATTCAATTCGACCAGCTTCGGCTTGTAATCGAACAGCTCAAGCTGGCTCGGTCCGCCGGCCATGAACAGGTAGATGACATTGCGCGCCTTTGCCGGGTGATGGCGGGCCGGTATCGGCGACGTCCGATTGCCGATTTGAGAAGACGACGCAGCACCGTATGCCGCGTCCTGGAGCAGCGATGCCAGGGCGATCGAGCCGACGCCAACCGCGCAGTTCTTGAAGAAATGGCGGCGGGTAATGTTCAGCAGGGGGTCGGTCATCGCCTTGTCCTCTTACGCCCTCACCCGGAGTACCGGGAGAAGGGGATCAGAAAAAGTCATTCCCGCGTGATCGTTTCGTCCAGGTTCAGGATGGTGCGCGCAGCCAGGGTCCACGCCGCAAATTCAGCCTCGCTCGTTCCGCCGGGCGTCTGATCGGCCACGAGATCCGATACGGGCGAAGGATCGTTCGCGAAATCCGCGCGGGCCCTGGCCAGCAGCGTCGTCAGGATCGCCAGCTCGTCGGCGGCGGGATTGCGCGAGGTCGCAGCGCGAAAGGCGCTGACGAGACGCGTCGCGTCGTCGGCGGATTGCTCCGACAGCGCCCGACGGGCCAATCCGCGCGAAAACTCCATCCATGCCACGTCGTTCAGCAAATTCAGCGCCTGCAGCGGCGTGTTCGAGCGGATGCGCCGCGTGCACGCGGCGATGCCGTCGGGCGCATCAAACGTTGCCAGCGACGGGTGCAGGCTGTTGCGGAACGCGAAAGTGTACATCCCCCGGCGATACCGGTCGGGGCCCGTGCTCGTCCGCCAGGGGTGGTTCACCTGACCCAGACCCATGACGCCGTCCGGAATGGGCGGGAAGACGCTGGGGCCGCCGATCTTCGGGGTCAGCAGTCCCGAGCTGGCCAGCGCCACGTCGCGCACGATTTCCGCGTCCAGCCGAAGGCGCGACTGCCGGGCGTAGAGCTTGTTGTACGGGTCGGCGTGATCGAGGTCCGGCCGGACAACCGACGACTGACGGTATGTCGCGGACGTGGTGATCAGCCGGTGGATGTGCTTCAGGCTCCACTTGCTCTCAATCAGCTCCGTCGCCAGATAATCGAGCAGCTCGGGGTGCGTCGGCGGGATGCCCTGCGTGCCGAAGTCGTTCTCCGTCTCGACGATGCCCCGCCCGAAGTACTGCTGCCAGATGCGATTGACCGTGACGCGGGCGGTGAGAGGATTCTCTGGATCGACGATCCACTTGGCCAGGTCCAGACGCGTCGGCTTTTCCGTCTTCGCCTTGAGAGGGGGAAGGACGCGCGGGACGCCGGGGGAAACGGGTTCGCCGGGGCGGGTGAAGTCGCCCTTGATGAAGACCGTCGTCTTGCGCGGGTCTTCCGTACGCTCCGCGAGGATGAGGGTTGAGACCCCGTCCGTCAGCTGCCTGGAGGTGGCGACCAGCGCGTCGGCCATCGCGCCGAAGTCGTTGTCGACAGAGCGCAGGGCCGCCTTCACCGCTTCCTGCTGTTTACTGTTGCGCTGATCGGCGGGAATTGCCAGCGCCTCGCGTGCGTCAGGCTTGAGTTGCGCGCGCTGCGCGTCAGTCAGCGTGGCTTCCCAGTTCGCAATCTTCTCCTGGACAGCTTCTTCCAGCTGCGCGATTCGAGCCTTGCCCGCCTCAATCTCCCTGGGGTCGGTGATGCCGGTGACTTTCAGGTTTGGCTCATCCGTGTTGTTGAAGAACGCGAAGAACTCGTAGTACTCCTTCTGGCTGAACGGGTCGAACTTGTGGTTGTGGCACTGCGCGCAGGCGAGCGTCTGCCCGAGGAAGACGGTGGCCGTGGTGCCGACGCGGTCGACAACCGCCTCAACCCGGAACTGCTCGGGATCAATGCCGCCTTCGGTGTTGATTTGCGTATTGCGGTGGAATCCCGTCGCGATCCTTTGGTCGCGCGTTGCGTCGGGAAGCAGGTCGCCGGCGAGCTGCTCGATCGTGAACTGATCGAATGGCATGTCGGCGTTCAGGGCGTTGATGACCCAGTCGCGGTACGGCCAGATCGTCCGCGGATAATCGTGCGAGTAGCCGTTGGAGTCGGCATAGCGGGCGTTGTCGAGCCAGTGCCGCGCCTGGCGCTCGCCGTAATGCGGCGACGCGAGCAATCGTTCCACCTGTTTCGCATAGGCGTCGGTGGACGGGCCTGCGGCAAACGCATCGAGCTCCGCAGGCGTGGGGGGAAGGCCGGTTAGATCGAGGGCAGCGCGGCGCAGGAGCGTTTCGCGCGATGCTTCGGGTGAAGGTTTCAGCCCCTCCTTCTCCAGCCGAGCGAGGATGAAATTGTCGATCGGGTTGCGCGGCCACGATTTATCCGACACCACGGGCACGACCGGCCGCTCCGGTTTGACGAACGCCCAATGCTGCTTGCGCGCCACGTCGCGGCCGGCGAGTTCCTCGGGCCAGTGGGCGCCTTGGTCAATCCACCTGGCGATGAGGGCGATCTGCTCCGCGGGCAGGGGGTCCCTGTCCAGCGGCATCTGCTCCTCGCCGCCCTCGCCGCGCAAGCGCTGAACGAGGTATGACTGGTCGCCCTGCCCCGGGATAATTGACGCGCCGGAGGTGCCGCCCTCCAACGCGAGGCTCCTGACGTCGAGCCGCAGGTGCCCCTTGGTCTTTTCCTCGCCGTGGCAGGCGGTGCAATGCTGGGCCAGGATCGGCTGGATGTCTTTCGCGAAGTCGACGGGCCCCTCGTCCGCCCGAGCAACGCTCGCGAAGGTGCCGAAGACAACGCCCAGGATGGCAAGGAACGTGCGCAAAGGACTGATCGCTCCGCCTTTAGGTGCAATTCCGATTCTGTATACGATGATACCCCGCGGAAGGGCAATTGTTCGACTCACGCGACGGCGGCGATGAGTTTTTCCCGCTCGTCCTTCGTCGGCAATCGCCCGAACCCCGCCCGCACGTTCTCCTGCATGTGTTTGGGGTTTTTGGTCGCCGGGATGACGCAGGTAACTGCCTCTTCCGCAACGATGAATTTCAGCAGCGCTTCCGCCCAGCTTTCCGCAAACGGTTTGATGAAATCCGGCAGCGGTTTGGCGCTGACCGAGCGGATGAGGTCGCCGCCGACGAAGGGGCGGTTGATCAGGACAGCGACGCCGAGGTCTTTCGCCGTCGGGAGCAGCCGATCCGCGGCCTGCGGCTCGGCGGCGCTGTAGTTGACCTGAAGAAAGTCGACCTTGTCGCGCTTCAGGATCCGCTCGAGCTCATCGTGCGCGTGGTTCTGGTAGTGCGTCACGCCGATGTAGCGGAATTTGCCCTCGTCCTTCCACTTTCGCATTGTCCTGAGGTGGGTGTCCCAGTTGATGAAGTTGTGGCACTGCATCAGCTCGATTTTCCTCGTCGTCTCGTCGCGCTGGAGGCGGTCGAACGAGCGCTGAAAGGACTGGATGCCCGCTTCCGCGCCGCCGTCGCGCTCCAGGACCTTGGTGGCGATGAACAGCTTGTCGTTCAGGCCGAGTTTCGTCGAGATGATGCCGAGCACTTCCTCGGCGTTGCCGTACGATGGCGCGGTGTCGACGATCCGCCCTCCGGCGTCGTAGAAGATCTTCAGCACCTGGGCCCTGGCGTTCATGGTCGTGTCGCTGGTGTCGTCGGTCATCAGGGCGGCGTAGGTGCCGAAGCCGATGGCGGGGACGACTTCGCCGGTGGAGGGGATCTTGCGGGTAAGGATGGTCTTGCCGTCGGCCTCCGCCGCGCTGACGGACGCGCGCGTGAAGGCGATGCGTGCGGCGACTGCGGCTGTGAGCGTCGTTGCGCCGGCGAGGAACGCGCGGCGTGACGGCTGGTGCGATGGCGTCATCGAGGTCTCCTGTGTCAGAAACGTTTGCGGTAGATGCATCATCGAGCAGAACAGCCGGCCGACTGCCGCGCGCGTGCACGGGCGATCATTTTACTCCCCGCGCAACCCGATGGCGCTGGCGGTGGCGTGGGTTTCGATGTGGCTGATGCTGATGTGCCAGCGGCTGATGCCCAACTCCTGCGCGATGCGCTGGCACTCGCCCGTGAGGGTGATTTTCGGCTGCCCGGATGTTTCGCGGATCACCTCAACGTCGGTCCAGGCGATCCCGCCGCGCCAGCCGGTGCCGAGCACTTTCAGGACGGCCTCCTTCGCTGCGAATCGCCCGGCGAGGTGCTCGTAATAGCGCTTGGGGTTCAACGCGCAGTACGCCTGCTCGGTGGCGGTGAAGCAGCGGTCGAGGAAATGCTGCCCGTGCTGCTCGACGAGCCGCTGAATGCGGCTGGTCTCAACAATGTCGATGCCGTGGCCGAGGATGGGCATGGTTGGGAAAGGCACGAAATCGTGAGCACGATGTTCGTGCTTCGTGCTTTGAATTTCGGGCTTCACTTCGCCGACGACACTGCCGGCTTCGTTGTCGCGTCCTGCATGAGCTCCGCTCCCTCAATCATCTCCGTGATCGGCTTGCCGTCGATGTCGCCGGCTGGGGTGATGTCCAGGAACGCGCAGGCCGTGGCGAAAGTGTCTTCGGTGTTGACGACCAGGTCGCGGAAGATGGTCAAGTCAAAGTTCTTGCGGATGCCCGGGCCGACGGCGATCCATGGGATGTGGCGGCTCCTGGGGTCGTCTTTGCCATGCGACCGCGCCGCGCCCCCGTGGTCGGCAGTGAGGATGATCAGCGTGGACTCATAGAGGCCTTCCTTCTTGAGCGTCTGGATCAACTTGCCGACCCCGGCGTCGATGTCCTCCATCGCGGTGATCTGCTGCCTCGACCCCCACCCGATCGCGTGGCCCGCGCGGTCGCCGCCGGCGAAATGCACGAGCATCACCTGCGGGCGGTGCTCGCGAATCCCGTTGGCCGCCTGCTGCGCGACCTCCAGGTCGGTGTAGTTCTGCTTGGCGGGCGGGACGATCGCGTGATCCACCGAGCCAGGCCGGCACAGCGCGACAAACTTCGACTTGCCCGCCGCCAACGCAGTGGACAACCCCTGCTTCTTCGCCAGCTCAAAGATCGTGGGGTATTCCGGGTAAAACAGCTCCTCCTCCGGCACGTCCTTGTTAAACGTGATGCCGTGCTTCTCGGGCGTGACGCCGGTGATCATGCTCGCGTGCGACGGGAGCGTGACCGACAGCTCGGTCGTGCGCGCCCAGAACGTGAAGCTGCCGTCGGCGCACAGCGCGCGAAGGTTCGGCGTGTTGGCGCGGAGGAGCACGTCCGGCCGGCCGCCGTCGATGCTCATGATCAACACGCGCTGCGCGCGGGGTGCGGGGGCGGTCGTTTGACCGTAACCATGGCTGAACAGGGCCAGCGCGAGAATCAGGGGCAGGGTACGTCTCATGTGGGCTCAAGATTATACGGCTCCGGCACCAGGGGCAATCGGGCCGCGCGCGGTGCTTGCGGGCGTGCGCGGGGGGTCGGTTGACACCCGGCAGGATCGTTAGATACTGCCCGCTTCCACACCGCCAGGAGTGCCCGCTCGTGAAGTGCAAAGTTGCCGCCGCCGTACTGTCCGTGGCTCTGGTTGCGTCCCCGCTTGCGGAAGGTGCGCAGCCGACGACGTTGCCCAATGATGCCGTCGTCGCGCGCGTCGATGATGTCACCGTCACCATGGGCCAGCTCCAGAAGCCGCTGGTCGAAGCGTACGGCTTGAACGTCCTGCTCAACCTCGTACAGCTGGAGCTGGCCAGGCAGGTCTCTGCCAACGCGAAGGTGACGGTGACCGAGGCCGACATCCAGCGCGAGCGCAAGCTGACGCTCGATCGCATGTTCCGCGACGCGCCCGAGCAGGACCACGCCAACCTCTTCGAGCAGTTCCTCCAGCAGCAAAACAGCAGCCAGGCCGAGTTCGAGCTGGTCATGGCGACCAACGCCCACCTGCGCAAGGTGGCCGAGCCGCTGCTGGCGGGGAAGATCTCGGAGGAGAACCTCAAGGAAGCTTTCGGCGTGATTTACGGAGAGAAGGTGCAGGTCCGCCACATCCAGGGCTCGAATCTGCAGGAGATCCAGGAAGCGCGCCGGCGCATCGAGGCCGGCGAGCCCTTCGCGGCCGTGGCGCGCGAGCTAAGCCGCAACCAGCGTACCGGCGCGCTGGGCGGGCTGCTGCCGGAGTTCAGCCGCGGCACAACCGACCTCCCGCAATCTCTGAAGGACGCGGCCTTCGCGCTCAAGCCCGGCGAGATGTCCGATCCCGTCGAGGCCAAGGGCGCGTACCACCTGCTGATGCTCGAACAGCGCATCCCGCCCAAGGTGTTCAAGTTCGAGGACGTCAAGGACAGCATCCGCGAGGAACTCAACGAGCGGGCGGTGCAGGAGACGGTCAAGCAGCTTCGCCAGCAGATCGTGCAGCAGGCGCGGGACAAGCTGATCATCGAGCACCCGCAACTGAAGGCGCAGTTCCAGAAGATGACCAATCAGCGCGAGGAGAGCCAGGTAAAAGACGCCGAAGGCATCCGCGGCGCCCTGCGCCGCGAACGCGAACGCCGCGGCTTGCCCCCCGACAAAGACGCCCCCGCCACGCAGCCTCTGCTCCCGTCCCCCAGCCCTCCGGGACAAGGCTAGACCTCGCCGCCTCCTGCCTGCCAGTTGAGGCTTCTCCCCTCCGGAAGACACCGGGCAGAATGCCACTGTCTTCTGCCCAGGGAGCGTGTCGCCAAAACCAAAGCCCCTTGACAGGCCCGCGGTCATAGTGCGGGTTATGCGGCGGGTTTCGCTGTAGGCTCCGGCGCCGCCCCGCACTCCGGGCAGCGCTCGGGGGTGGCTCGTAGGTCGTATCCGCAGCTCGGGCAGAGGCCGGCTCGCTCGCGCTCGAACTGCTGATGGGACTTCCACAGGCGGCAGCCGATCACGATCGCGAGCAGCCCGGCTAGCGTCCAATGGGGCACGGCGACCTGCCACGCCGCCGAGTTGAACCGAGTAGCCCCGAAGCGCCCGTACCAGCGGAAGGGTTCGACTAAATCTTCATCAGTGTTGCTCTCGCTGAACGCCCGCAACCCGTCCGTCCTCGTCGCGTTTCGGTTCCGATAGAGAAGCATCTGCCCACCGGTCGAGTACAACTGGACGTCGCCGAAGCCGGGAGAGGCGTAACCGACACCCTCGTAGCTCGTGTAGCTCCGGAACCACATCACGGCGATAGCCACGAGGAGAGCGAGCCATGCGGCCGCCGTGAGATTGGATAACCACTGTCGCACGTAGGGGCGCTCGCCGGATAACGGACCGACGTTGAATGGCCGGCCCGGCACCGAGCCGCGCTCGACCGACAGAAACTATACCGCCGGCACGGTCCGGTGCATTGGCGGGTTATGCGACGGTCCGACCGCCGGCAGCGGTAACGGTTCCACATTCCGGACAACGGTCGGGAGTCGCGCGTAGATCGTAGTGGCACTGGCGACACAAGCCCGGTAACAGCGTTCTTCGGCGCTTCCACAATCGCCACGACTGCCACAACAGAAGCGGCGTCGTGAGCCACAGCGGGATGCCAATGCCGTACTCTTCGTCCTGCGAATCCCAGACCCAACGATACCCAAATGCGCCGGAACCGAGTGGAGGCCGGTCGACAAGCCTCAGCTCGAACCACCAGAATCCTTCCTGCCCGAGCGCGACGACGTAAGCTGTGCCTCGCCACATCCCCAGCACAGCCATACCGTCCACGACGCCCGGTCCGAAGCCAATCTCGAGTGAGAACAGGTGGCCCGCGATAAGCCCTACCGTGCTTACGAGCGCCAACAGGACGCAAAGGGCCAGCACGATGTGTAGACGTCGCGAGCGGGTGGAGGGCTGCCGTCGCATAACGTGGTGCCGATCAGTGGCCGAGCCGGCGCCGCGCCGGCTTTCGAACTACAGAAGATTACCCGCCGGCTCGGTCCACTGTATTGGCGGGTTATCTGCCCGCCGGTTGGCCGAATCCTTTCAACTGCAAAAGGTCGAAGATCGTGCCGTAGTAGGCCTCGAACGGCATGCCGACGTCGTCGAGAAGGTATCGCGTCAGCGCGACCGTGACGACCCGGTCCGACGCCGCACGCACCACGAAGGCGAAGCGAACTCCGTTCGACTTGTCCACGCCGGAACAGCGCATCTCGCACTGGCCGTCGCCTTCGTTCTGCTGCGGCGCTGTGTGCTGTGCTTGACCACCGGAAAGCTCCGCGATCGCGCGAAGCCGCGTGTTCGCTAGGTCTTGCACGACTGAACGGCGGCGAGCCTCATCCAGCGGCTCGCGAGTGAGTAACACCGTGACGATCAACTGCTCGGGCAGAGTCTGATTCCGGAACTCGTACTCAAGCTCTTTCGTCGGCGGAACCGCCTTCCACTCGAACGGCGCGTGGAGAAGGAAATGCTCGCGTTCGATGCGGGTTGTGCCGGGATTCGCTGGTGGAACAATTGGCGCGGAAGCAGGTGCCGGCGACTTCGGCGGGGATGACTGCGGTTTCTTGAAGAAGTCAAAGAGTCCCATGCGATCTTCCCCCGCGCGACGGCCTCGGGCAGATAACTCTGATTGACCTGACCGGCGGCGCAAAGCAGCAAGCCGGCGGTGGGTTGCAGAATACCGCTGCAACGGGCGGAGCGGCAAGGGATTGCGGGCGGTGAAGGCGGCGGGGGGCGGGGATGATATCTTAACCGGCGCGCTATGGCCGGCGTGGAAACGCGCCGGCTGGGCGGGGGGCGCGGGGGTCGGACGCGCTAAGGCGGCTCGGCAAGGGGCCGTCGATGCAGAGCTTATGTTCACGCGCGAAAATATCGACCGCGGCCGCGCGCAAATCATCGTCCCGCGAAGCGGCCCGCGGCGGGGCAAACGCACTCTGCTGCGGCGGGGGGGGGTGGCGGATGAGATGGACGGCGGCGGGGGGGCGATCCCTTGCCGACTCATTCTTCTGCCCTGACCAGCGGCTCGTCAGCCCTGCCGAGTCACTGTTCTGCCCTGCCGAGCGACTCGTCAGCCTTGCCGAGTCATTTTTCTGCCCTGCCGAGCGGCTCGGCAGCCCTGCCGAGTCATTTTTCTGCCCTGCCGAGTGACTCGGCAGCCCTGCAAAGTCATTCGGCAGGGCCGACGAATGACTCGGAATGGAGATTCGCCGGCGGCGATTCGCGTTTGGTGCGGCGCCGGACCGGTTTTTCCTGGACGGGGACGATTGGGGCGCCTCCGCGACGGCGCGGTGGGAAAAAAATCCGGCTCGAATGGTTGTGAGGTTAAGTCGGGTCATGAGGCGGGCGATATCGATGGCAGTGCGAGGCGATGAGCGGCGGCGGCGAGGCCAGTGTGGCCTTTGGCGCGTGACCAACTTCACCAGCGCTCGCACCCGCGTCATAGAAAGGACCGGGTATGAGCCTTCCGAAGAAAACCGCAGAGCGTATTCAGTATGTAGAACAGCACATCGAGCCGTTCACCACCAACGTGACGGCCATCGGGCTCGTCAACGCTGACGTAACGGACCTCGAAACCAAGGCGGCTGCAGCGCGGGCGGCATTCAACCTCCGCGAGTCGCTGCGGCAGCAGGCCGAGGCCGTGACGCTCGACCTGCGCAGCAAGCTCGAGGCGATGAACATCGCGTGGGCTTCGTGCACCGACAAGATCAAGGGCAAGGCGAAGCAGGTTGGCGGGACGAGCGTCTACACGCTGGCCCAGGTGCCCGCGCCGGCCACGCCGTCGCCAGTGGGCGCGCCGGGCGAGGCAACGAGCTTCAAGGCCACGCTCATGGTTGGCGGTGACCTCGACCTTGGGTGGAAGTGCGCGAACCCGGCGAACGCGTCGGGGACCACGTACCAGGTCTTCCGCCGGTTTACGCCGTCGGCAGGTTGGGATTTCCTCGGCGCGACCGGCGAGAAGAAGTTCATCGACGCGACGATCCCCGCGGGCGTCTCGTTTGTGATGTACAAGATCCGCGGCATTCGCTCGACGGTGGCCGGCCCGTGGGCCGAGTTCAACGTCACGTTCGGCGCCGGCGCCGTCGGCAGCGCGATGGTGACTGCGGTTACCGCGCCGAAGATGGCGGCGTGAGGACAAGGTGGTCAGTAGCCAGTAGTCAGTGGTCAGTAGAAATGCTGGCTGCTCTCCTGGCTACTGGCCACTGGCTACTGACTACTTCTACGTTCTACCATGGACCCGCAAACGATCTTTCTTCCCGCCAAGCCGCGCGTGCCGCGCAAGCGCCGAGAGCTTGTGTCGTCGCTGCCGCCAACGCCGGCGGCGCTGAACCTCGTCGCGGCGGAGTTGGACCTCGGTGGGCCCTGGGTGACGTTGACGTTTGATCGGGCGATCGACGTCGCGGGGTTCGTGGGCAGCGCGATTGTGGTCGAGGATGAGACGGCGGGGACGACGTTTCAAGGCATCGTGCCGGCGACGTTGATCGGGCCGACGGCGGTGCGCATCGACTTGACCGACTTCGATCCCTACAGCGGCGCCGGGTCGTTCCTGACGGCGTCGGCGGGGACGGGGATCGTGGCGGTGGATGATGGGGGGATGTGGGCGGGGGTGACGGAGCTGGTGTTGCCGTTTCCGTAATCAGTAGGCAGCGGGCAGCGGGCAGCGGGCAGAGAAATGCACGAGATTGCTTGCACATCTTCGGCGGTTCAGTTGCCCGCGCCGCGCGTTCCCATCGCCATTCGCACGGCGACGATGAGCGACCTGCCGTTCCTTGACGCGATGCAGAAGAAGCATTCGCGGGCGCTGGGGTATTTTCCGACGAAGCAGTTTGAGGGGTATATCGAGATGGGCGGTGTGCTGGTCGCGGAAGCGGAAGGCATGCCGGTGGGGTACTGCATCTCGCGCGACAGGTATTTGAAGCGCGATGAGCTGGGGGTGATCTATCAGTTGTGCGTCGCGCCGGGGGATCAGCGGAAATTGATTGGGGCGTCGCTGATCAAGGCGACGATCGAGCGCAGCGCGTACGGGTGCAGATTGTACTGCTGCTGGTGCGCGCAGGACCTGGATGCCAATTACTTCTGGGAGTCGATGGGGTTTGTGCCGATCGCGTTCCGCGCCGGGAGCACCGGAAAGAAGCGCGTGCACATCTTCTGGCAGCGGCCGATCGTCGACGGGGATGCGACGCCGTGGTGGTATCCGTTTAAGACCGACAGCGGCGCGATCCGCGAGGATCGGCTGGTGTTCCCGATTCCGCCGGGAGTGCATTGGAGGGACATTCGTCCCCCGGACGTGCGGGCGGTTGAGGTGCCGCGGGCGGAATTGGCGCTGAACGAGTCCGCGGACAAGCAGAAGCAGCCGAGCACGCGCAAGCGCGCCAACGCCAGGGCGGCCGTCGTGGACGTTGGCGTGGCGGAGATGGGTGGATTCTGGTCCCCCGCGCCCAAGCCCGGGAAGAAGCCGCGCGAGCAGAAGCACAAGGCGCCGGCGGCGAAGGCCGCTCAGCAGCGCAGCCGAAGGATCGATCCAAAATACCTCGCCGCCGCGCGCGAGCTGCGCGATCGGTGGATGGAGCGGGTGAACGATCGATCGCTGCTGGATCAATCGTGCGGCAAGTACGACCTGTCGAGGGTCGTCAGCGAAGCCGAAGGGAGCCGCGGGATTATGGAAGCGGAGATTGCCGGAGCAAAACCCGCCGGGCTCGCCGCCCTACCGGTGAAAGGATTGCCCTTGCGTCAAGGCGCAGCGGCGGCCGCATGAGGATGGCGCTCGTGGGCGTACGCCGACGTGCGCATCAGCAGTTCACGCTTGGTCGTCTGCCCGCCCGATAACACCGGTTGAGGAGCTCCGCGCCGGGCGGTCGTTTGCTTGATAACCCCCCCGAGCGGTCTACAATCGTCAGCACTTTCACGACTGCCGGACGTATGGACTCCTCCGGCTCTCGTGCGGGATGCACGGCAGTTTTAAGCGAGGGTCGGGTGCGCGGAAGGGTTGCCCGGCCCACCAGGAGATGGACATGTTTGAACGTTTCACGGACCGAGCCCGCAAAGTCATGGCGCTGGCCAATCAGGAAGCGCAGCGCTTCAACCACGAATACATTGGCACCGAGCACATCCTGCTGGGGCTGGTGAAAGAAGGCAGCGGCGTCGGCGCGAACGTGCTCAAGAACCTCGACGTGGACCTGCGCAAGGTTCGCCTGGAGGTCGAGAAGCTCGTGAAGAGCGGCCCGGACATGGTGACGATGGGCAAGCTCCCGCAGACGCCCCGCGCGAAGAAGGTGATCGAGTATGCCATCGAGGAAGCCCGCAACCTGAACCACAATTATGTGGGGACGGAACACCTGTTGCTGGGCCTGTTGCGCGAGCACGACGGCGTGGCCGCTCAGGTGCTCATGAATCTCGGCTTGAAGCTGGAAGAGGTTCGGGAAGAGGTTCTCAATCTATTGGGAGCTGGCGTGGAAAGCGAAGAAACGCAACCGCAGGAAAAGCAAGGCGCCAAGGGCAAAAGTAAGACACCGGCTTTGGATTCGTTTGGCCGCGATCTTACGGAACTGGCGAAGGAGGGGCAGCTAGACCCTGTCATCGGGCGCAAGAACGAGATCGAGCGCGTGATCCAGATCCTCTGCCGCCGGCAGAAGAACAATCCGGTTCTGCTCGGCGAGGCGGGCGTCGGTAAGACGGCGATCGTCGAGGGGCTGGCGCAGATGGTGATCGGGAACACCGTGCCGGAGATCCTGCACGATCGGCGGATCGTCGTGCTGGATCTGGCGATGATGGTCGCGGGCACCAAGTATCGCGGGCAGTTCGAGGAGCGCATCAAGGCGGTGATGAACGAGGTCCGCCGCGCGAAGAACGTCATTTTGTTCATCGACGAGCTGCACACGCTGGTGGGGGCTGGCGGCGCTGAGGGCGCGATCGACGCAAGCAACGTGCTCAAGCCCGCCCTGAGCCGTGGCGAGATCCAGTGCATCGGCGCGACGACCTTCGACGAGTACCGCAAGTACATCGAGAAGGACGCGGCCCTGGCGCGGCGGTTCCAGCCGATCACGGTGGACCCGCCGAGCAAGACGGATGCGATCGAGATCCTTAAGGGGCTGCGCGATCGGTATGAGGCGCACCACCGCGTGCAGATCCTGGATGCGGCCCTGGTGTCGGCCGTCGAGATGAGCGATCGGTACATCACCGGGCGCTGCCTGCCGGATAAGGCGATCGACGTGCTGGACGAGGCGGGCGCCCGCATCCGCCTCCGCAGCATGACCAAGCCCCCGAACCTGGCGGAGCTGGAAGAGCAGATCGAGCGGCTGAGCATCCAGAAGGACGAGGCGGTCAAGAACGCCGAGTACGAAGAGGCTGCCAAGCTGCGCGACCAGGCCGAGGCGCTGCGCGCGAAGAAGGAAGAGATGCAGCGGCAGTGGCGCGAGAAGGCCAAGGAAGTGGACGGCGTGGTCGACGAAGAGGTGATCGCCGAGGTCATTTCGAAGATGACGGGCGTCCCGCTGACGCGGCTGGAGAAGGAAGAGGCGCAGCGCCTGCTGGAGCTGGAGAACGAGCTGCACAAGCGCGTCGTTTCGCAAGACGAAGCGATCAAAGCGATCAGCAAGACGATCCGCCGTGCCCGGTCTGGTCTGAAGGACCCGAACCGCCCGATGGGCTCGTTCCTGTTCCTCGGGCCCTCGGGCGTCGGCAAGACGCTGCTCTCCAAGGCGCTGGCCGAGTTCATGTTCGGCGATGAGGACGCACTCATCCAGATCGACATGAGCGAGTACATGGAGAAGCACAACGTCAGCCGTTTGATCGGCGCGCCGCCGGGCTACGTCGGATACGAGGAAGGCGGCCAGCTCACGGAGCGCATTCGCCGCCGGCCGTACAGCGTGGTCCTGCTTGACGAAGTCGAGAAGGCGCACCCGGACGTGTTCAACATGCTCCTCCAGATCATGGAAGAGGGCCGGTTGACCGATTCTTTCGGGCGGCACGTGGACTTCAAGAACGTCGTCATGATCATGACGAGCAACATCGGTTCGGAGCTGATCAAGGGCGGCGGCCCGCAGTTCGGCTTGCGGCCTGTGGGTAAGGGCGCTGCCGAGGAGCGCAACTACCAGCAGATCAAGGACACGGTCATGAAGGAGCTGGAGCGCTACTTCCGGCCGGAGTTCATCGGTCGTCTGGATGACGTGATCGTGTTCCGCCCGCTGGGCCGCGCCCAGCTCGAGCAGATCGTCGAGTTTGAGTTGAAGAAGGTGACCCGGCGGCTGGTGGAGCATGGCTTGAAGATCGAGATCACCGACGAAGCCAAGGAGTTCCTGATCGACAAGGGCACCAATGCCGATTTCGGCGCGCGACCGCTGCGTCGCGCGATCGAGCAGCACGTGGAAGACCCGCTCAGCGAGGAAATCCTCCGCGGGAACTTCAAGGGCAAGGACCTGATCAAGATCACGGTCAAGGACGAAGGCGAGGGCAACAAGCACCTCTACTTCGACGCGATCACCACCACGCGTGGCGAAAAGAAGGAAGAGAAGCAACTCGCCCAGGCCGCATCGGACGCGACGTGATTGAAGCAGGACAAGTTACCGCCGATCAAAAACACCCGGACGAGCAATCGTCCGGGTGTTCTCTTTTTCGCTCTGTTTAGCCCCGCCGCTTGCGGCGGGTTTTCTTCCATTCGACCGAAGCGGAACCCGCCGCATAGCGGCGGGGCTAAACGCGCGCATCACGAATCACGAACGGGTACGATTTGCCGCGCCCATGCCGCTTGACGCTGCCATGCTCGCCGCCGCCCGCAACCTCAATCCCGCCGCGGTGGCCGAGGTGCTGCGTGAGCATTACCCATCCGTGCACCGGCTGGCCCACGGACTCGCCGGCCGGGCCGACGTCGGCGCGGGCATCGTGCGCTATGTGATGTACCGCAGCATCGTGATCCTGCCGGCGTGGGAGAACGAGACTCAGCCGGAGAACTGGTTTCATCACTTCACGGTGATGACGGCGCGGCGGTCGATCCGTGATCGGCCCGATGCGCGCCATGACCTGCTCCTCGGCGACAGCGGCGTCGCGCCAGATCCGGAGTACGTCGCCTTCCTTGCCGCGCTGCGCGCCCTCCCGCAGCAACAGCAGGAGGCGTTCATCCTGCACACCTGCGAGAAGCTGGGCCCGCGCACGAGTTCCCTGGCGATGGACTGCTCGACGGAAGCCGCCGGCAACCACCTGCGGTCAGCGCTGCACTCGCTGCAGCGCGTGGCCGGCGAGCGCTACGAGGTGTTCACGACGCGGGCGACGAACGCCTATCGACGGTTGACGCCCCCGCTGGACACGGTCCTCCCGCGCGTGCAGGCGATCGTGCGGCGTCGCGTGTGGCCGAAGCGCATGGCCAGATGGATCGCCTGGGTCCTGCTCCTGGGCGCAATCGCAGGAGCGATCTGGCTGGTGCGGACGTACAAGGATCGCGTGGAGATTTGACCCGAGGGGGGAGGAGACCACGACCATGAGTAGGAGTAGGAGTACAGCGGCACGACTTTTTCCTACTCGTACTCCTACCCATGGTCCTTTTTTCCGATCGAGCTTCTGGCGGCCCCCTCACCTCGCCCCTTGGTGGTTTTGAGGTCTGTACTATCTTTGTGCTGGGAATGTCGTGCAAAAGACCAGTTGGCGGCGGGGAATAATCCTCATGCCCGTTAGCATCTCTTGGTTTCACAGCGCCTTGGCATTAGACTGCCGCCCACACGCAGAGGTGGCGGAGTGGGGTTCCGGGGAGAGCTAGTCGATGATTTCACTTGGGATCGACGTCGGGGGTTCTTCGGTCAAGTTGGCGGCTACCGCCAACGGCCAGGTCCTTTGGACTGCGCACAGCGAGTCGTACAGCCGCGCGACGAAGGATCAGCTCGTCGATGCCATTCAGCGTGCCGCCGCCGGCCGTACAAAGAACGTCTCCTCCGTCGGCATCTGCGTGCCGGGGCGGCTCGATCGCGTTCGGCGGATGATCACCCTCTCCGTAAACCTCCCGAGCTTGAACGGTCTGAGGCTCGATGATCTTGTCGGCGACTCCGTGGGTGATAGCGACCACATCGAACTTCTCAACGACTCCACCTCCAGCGCCTACGACATCTACGCCAGCCATCAGCTCAGCGGGCGGCTGCTGTCGATCACCCTCGGCACGGGGGTGGGCGCGAGCGTGCTTGACGATGGCGTGCCGCTCATGATCGAAGGCGACTCGCCCGGGCACATCGGGCAGGTGGACGTCTCGGTCCCAGGTGAAGACGTGATCGGTCCCGACGGCGGCTTCGGGAGCCTCGAGGGCTACATCGGCGCCCCCGCGCTGGCGAAGCGTTATGGCAGCGACATGGCCGCCACGCTCGCCCGGCTCACGGAACAAGACGCGCCGATCAAAGCGCTTGCCCGCGCGATCCGCATCTTCCACGCGATCTACCGCCCACAGCACGTGTACTTCACGGGTGGGATCGGCATCCGGCTCAAGCACCTCGTGCCGTCGATCCGCAAGCTGGTGAACACCAACCTCACGAGCGTCGCCGACCCGAAGTGGACGATCAGCACGGGCGACGACGACTTCCACGCCGCCAAGGGCGCCGCCCGCCTTGCCGCCGCGGCCCAACGCCCCACCATCACCTCCGCCGCCGCCGCGGTGTGAAGCCCCTCGCAGGTCGGCGATATCACCGAAGTGATCTGCCCGACCCTCCACGCGCAAGCCACGGCGAAACCTGCGCGCAAGCGTCACGATGGACCGGGAATGGGGCTGCGCACCATCGGAGATGGTGGCCACTTTTATCGGCCGGCGACTTGAGGAATTCGGCTTCATCGGGCGAGAACAGGCTTCACCCGCGTCACCTACTTGCACAACCTTCGGACATCGATTACCGCCATCCCCGCGGCTTCCGCGGCTTGGACGCCGGGGGTGGCGTCCTCGAAGGCCATGCACAGTGCCGGCGCCACCCCGAGCCTTCGCGCCGCTTGGAGATAGATGTCCGGCGCGGGCTTGCCGTGTTGCACGTCCTCGGAGGTCACAATCGCCGCGAACTTCTCGCGGAGCCTGAGCAGTTCCAGCGTCTTGTGGCAGATGCGCCGCATCCCGCCGGTGGCGACGGCCATCGGCAGCTTCCCATCGTATTCGCGAATGACCTTGACGATCGGCTCGATCGGCATGACCTGCGGGATATACCGCTCGAACAGCGACTCCTTGCGCAGGGCCGTCTCCATCGGCGGCATGTTGTGGCCGTGCCGTTCATTGAGCAGCTCGACAATCTTCGGTGTCGGCATGCCGCCGCACTCGTAAAAGAGCGCTTCTGGAAACTCGACCCCGTGCTCGCCCAGCGCCTCAACCCACGCCTTGTAATGCGCGGGCATGGTGTCGGCGATCGTCCCGTCACAGTCGAACACGAGACCGCGGATGTGGGGCGGGATCTGGATCATTTAGGCTCCACTAATTTCAACAAATCGAAGTGAAGATTCACCGCGGAGACGCGGAGAGCGCGGAGGAAGAGAGGGTGTTCAAAGCTCCTTTTCTCGCTCCGCGCTCTCCGCGTCTCCGCGGTGAAGCTGTTTTGTCTAAAGCGTCTTATCCAGCATCGACCGACGCCGGCAGTGTGGCTTGTGCGGCGCGGATCGCGTCGCGGGTGCTGCGGGCGATGCCGGCGGAGTCCAGGCCGACTTCAGTCAGCTGCTCCTTGCGCGTGGCGTGAGCGATCAGACGATCAGGCATTCCCAGACGTGTGATGCTCTCCGTCGGCAAGCGGTGGGCGGCGGCGTATTCGAGCACCGCGCTGCCGAAGCCGTTCTGCAGCGCGTGGTCTTCGATGGTGAGCACCGCTCGGCCGGGCTTCAACACGCGGGCGAGCATCTCGCCGTCGAGCGGCTTGCAGAAGCGGGCGTCGATCACCTCAACGTTAAAGCCTTCGCACGCCAGCTCCTCGGCGGCGATCATGACGCTCTGCGCCAGCGCCCCGTAGACGATCAGCGTCGCGTCCGCCCCCTCTCGCAACACGCGCGACTTCCCCACTGTCCACTCCTGCTTCGCCGCCGAACGCAGTTCTGCGGAGATCTCATCTTCAAAGCTCACCGCCGGCACGTTGTCCCGCGGGTACCGGATCGCCGAAGGCGTCTCTAGCGCCAGCGCCAGCCGCAGCGCTCGGTTCAGTTCCGGCTCGTCGCTCGGCGCCATCAGCACCATCCCCGGCATCGGGCGCAGGAACGCCTGGTCCATGAACCCGTGATGCACGGCGCCGTCGTCGCCGACATAGCCGGCGCGGTCCATGCAGAACACAACGGGGAGCCCGTTCAGCGCCACTTCCTGCCACGCCTGATCGATCGCGCGCTGGATGAAGGTCGAGTAAACGGCGACGAACGGCCGCATGCCGCTCTTGCACATGCCCGCCGCCATCGCCGTCAGGTGGCTCTCGCAAATGCCCGTGTCGTAATAGCGCTCCGGGAGTTCCTTCTCGAACTTCGACAACCCGGTGCCATCGGGCATCGCGGCCGTCAGGGCAACCACGCGCGGGTCTCTCTTCGCCAGCGCGATCATGGCGTCGGCGTATGCGGCGGTCCACGACTTGCCCGTGGCCTTGGTGATCTCAACCCGGCAGCCGTTCACGCTGAAAGCCGCGGGCGAATGGAACTTCGTCGGCTCGCTCGCCGCGACCTCGTAGCCTTGACCCTTGACCGTCTTCACGTGCAGCAGCACCGGCGCCTTCACGTGCTTCAGCTCGGCCAGCATGTTCATCAGCCCGGGCAGGTCATGGCCGTCGATTGGGCCCATGTACTTGATGCCGAGGCTCTCGAAGATCTGCCCCGGCCACATCGCATGCTTCACGCCGTCCTTGAACCCGTGCCACATGTTCTCGATCGTGTTCCCGACCGGCGTGGGCAGCTTGTGGACGATCTTCTCGGAAATCTTCTTGAACTCTTCGTACGTCGTGCTGACGCGCACGCGCTCGAGATACTGGCTGAACGCCCCCTGCGGCTGGCTGATGCTCATCCCGTTGTCGTTGAGGATGATCAGCAGCTGCCGCTTGAGCGTGCCGGCATTGTTGAGCCCTTCAAATGCCAGCCCGTTGACGATCGACGCGTCGCCGACGACCGCGACGACGTGGTTGTCGCGCTTGAGGTGCGCATCGCCTCGCGCCATCCCGACGGCGGTGCTGATGGCGGTGCCGGCGTGGCCGACCGCGAACAGGTCGTACCGCGATTCCTCCGGCGCGGGGAATCCGCTGATCGACCCCTTCTTGCGCAGCCGGTCGAACTGCTCCGATCGTCCCGTGAGCATCTTGTGCGGGTAGCACTGGTGGCCGACATCAAACAGCAGTCGATCGGGGCCTTCGGGATACGGGCCGAAGTCGTAGACAAGGTGCAGGGCGATGGTCAATTCAACGATACCGAGATTGCTCGCGAGGTGCCCGCCGTTGGTGCTGACGGCGGTGACGATGCGCTCGCGCATCTCCCTGGCGAGCGTCTTAAGCTCGTCGGGCGACAGCTTCCGCAGGTCGGCGGGAGATTTGATGCGCGGCAGAACATCCATAACGGCAAACCTCTGTTATCACTTGATCTTAGACGCCACTTCTCGGGTCCTTCGTTCAAAAGTCCTGACAATGTATCGGCGCGGCGTGGCGTAAGCCATGCATCGAGTCGCCAATTTCATCCACCGCCATCTCGCGGCACCTAAACCAAGGACACGTAAGGCATTGGCTTTGGTGTTGGCCGTACAGTGCCAGTCAGCAGGCGCTGGCTAAGTCGTGCGGTCAACGACGAATCGCGCGAGGCTTTTCAGCCGGTCGGCACGGGGGCCGAACTCTTGGAGGGCGCCGATGGCGGCATCGAGGTGGTCGCGAGCGGCGCGTTTGCTTGCGTCCAGTCCGATCAGGGCCGGGTAGGTGTTCTTGCCCTTGCCGGCGTCCTTGTTGGTGCGCTTCCCGAGTTGCTCGGGGGTTGAGGTTACGTCGAGCACGTCGTCGACGATCTGGAACGCGATGCCCAGGTGTTGGCCGAAGGAAGACATGGCCTCTAAAGCGGCCACGCCGCCGTTGGCTGCGGTGGCGCCCAGGCGACACGAGGCGGTGAGCAGTGCGCCGGTTTTCATGCGGTGGATGCGGCGCAACTCGTCGAGCGAGAGGGGATGGTTCTCCCCAGCCATGTCCAGCACCTGCCCGCCAATCATGCCTTCGGGACCGGCGGCCGTCGCCAGCTCGCGGATCAGCGCAGGCGACACGTCCGCAGTGGCTTCCGTCGCCAGCAGCTCAAACGCAAGCGTCACCATGGCGTCGCCGGCGAGGATTGCCATCGCTTCGCCGAACACCCTGTGGTTCGTCGGCCGGCCCCTTCGCAAGTCGTCATCGTCCATGGCGGGCAAATCGTCGTGGACGAGGCTGAACGTGTGGATCAGCTCGATTGCCCCCGCCGCCGCCAGCGCGGAGAGAAAACCGTCCCCGTCCCGGTTTTGTTCTGCGGACGAGCAGACGCGAGCGCATTCCATGACCAGTGCCGGCCTTAGGCGTTTTCCGCCGGCTACGAGGCTGTACTCGATCGCCTCCAGCAGCCGCGGCGGCGCGCTCTTGCGCCCCGCCAGCACCTGCTGAAGATACCGCCCCACGCGCTCTCCGTCCGCCTTGAGCAGCTCCAGCGCGTTTGTCACCGGGATGTCAGCCATGTTCATCACGCCATCGAACGCTGTGGCGTTCACCACGATGATACGTCAGGAGGGGGTGGCGCGACTGAACTTTCACGCGAACTTTGATCTTGGATCGCCCTAACCCGATTCAGCGTCTTCGGTTAGCGGCTGCGCTTCCAGCTCTCCATCGGAGGCTTTGCTCAGCAGCTCGATCTGCTTCTCCGCCCGGTTGAGCACCCCGCGGCAGTGGCCGATCAGGAAATTCCCCCGCTCGTACTTCACCAGGCTCTCCTCCAACCCCACTTCGCCCCCTTCGATGTCCGAGAGGATCTGTTCGAGCTCGGCCAAGGCCTCCTCAAAGCTCTTGGGCGGGGTCTGCTGCTTCTTGCCCATGACGCGTTCACTCTACGCCATGAAAGCCGCGCTGGCGAGCACGACTGACCTGCTTGCCGGGCTTCGGCGGCAACCCTATCTTGCCCGCGTCATGCCTGATCCCGCGCCCTCGCGATGCCCGCCTGCCACGACGACAGCGGATTGGAGGTGGAAGCTGGCGCTGGTCGTGCTGGTCGCCGCCGTGATGGTCGGCCTGACGCTCGCGCACGTGAAGGGAGTCAACGGACCGTGGTACTGGGTTTGGCCTTGGCGGCGGCTGTCCTGGGTGCTCTATCCGCTGATGCTGGTCGCGGCAGCGCCGTTCTTCATCGCGCAGTGGCTGTACGCGCGCGGGCGGGTGTCGCTCAAAAGCTCGCTGCTCCTGGTGATGCTCGCGACGCTGTGCCTTCAGCTGGCGGCGATCAGTCAGCAGCCGCTGGGGCTGAAGCGCATTCAGGCGATCGTCGAGAACTCCGTCAACACCAGCTACTACACCGCCGCCGACGTCCTCGTCGAGCAGATGGAGCGCGGCAAGGGGTATCGCGACTGGATGGAGATCTATCCAGACCTGATGGACCTCCTGATGCTCCACGCCGGCTATAAGCCGCCGGGGCTCATCTTCTACTACATCTTTCTGATCAAGCTGTTCGGCATCGGACACGCCGCGATCGTCGGCGGATTGCTGATCGCGCTCGCCGCGGCGGTGGGGGTGGGGTGCACCTACTGGCTCATCCGCTTCTTCGGCGGGACCGAGGAGGCGGCATTCTACGGCGCAAGTTACTTCGCGCTATGTCCGTCGCTCATCCTGTTCCTGCCGCAATTTGACCAGGCGTACACGGTCCTCAGCTGCCTGCTGCTGATCGCATGGGGCGCGTCGCTGCGTGTCGGCGGGCGATTAGCCACGGTCGCCTTCGGCGCGCTGCTGGCGCTGCTCCTGTTCCTCACACCGACATTCCTGATGTTCGGCGTCTTTCTCGCCGTCTACACGCTGCTGCACATTGCCGATCACGGCAAGCGTGGACTCATCCGCGCCATCGAGCGCTCGCTCATCGTCATCATGACGATCGTCCTGCTGTACGTGATCCTCTTCGCGGCCACCGGCTTCGATCCGATCGCAACCTTCACCACGGCCGCGTCGCGCTCGCAGGCGCACCTCGTCTCGCTGATCCGCCCGTGGCCGCTGCACAGCCTCTTCGACCTCGCCGACATCGCGCTGGGGACGGGCTGGATCAGCGTGCCGCTCATGGCATTCGGCGCGCTCAGCGCCTGGCGCGCGAGTGGCCGGAACTGGCGCGATCAATTCGTCCGGCTGATCTTCCTGGGGCTGCTGCAGGTGTTGATGGTGGTCGCGGTGGCGCTGTTTCCCGGCGAGAACGCGCGGCTGCTGCTGCCGATGATGCCCCTGCTGATGGCCCCCATCGGCTACGAGGTGTCGCGCTGGCCGGCGGGCGCGCGACTGACGGCATACGGCTGTCTATGGCTCATCACGACCGTCATCTGCCAGAACATGACCTTCCTCTACATGGGCCCCGAGCTCGATGGCCCGCGCTCGTAAGCGCCCCTCGGGGCTTCAGCGTCTCGCCCCACCGATGCCTCCTGCACGGGCGTTCAGTCCTCCCTCCTCGAACCGGACGGGCGGGTTTCCCGCACGCTACGGCTCGCACCTTCGCCTGCCGAGGCTTCGCGCCGCCGGATCACTCCCGCGACACGCTCGGTCGGCTACAGGGCTAACTAACGGGTCACTCCAAGGTAAACTCCTTTCAGTTTACCAGACAAAACCGGTTTCACTGACGCACCAGAGGCCGCAGAGGGCAGAAAGCGATTACTTTTCCGCGTTTCTTCTCCTCTGCGATCTCTGCGCGTCATTGGCTTCGCGGAGATGTCCAAGGCGCTCTGTCAAGCCCTGTCGCGGAAGCGCGCGCCGAATGGCCCGGAAAATTCAGGGATTTTTCGCCGCGGGTGTTGAAATCCCCCGGTTTTCCGCTACTTTTTCCCGCCAACATGCGATGGCTGATGGGCTTGCCCGGATGCACGTCGTCCAAAAGCGGGAGGGACCGCTTCTGGGAAAATGTGGGCGAGGCGCGGCAATGGAAAGAACCCAAGCCCTCGCGCGCGACAGACGGCTGACATCCGCCGGTGGACCGGCGGACGGCTCCACACATCGAGGAACCCGCTCGTCCCCGCGCCGGAGCGGCGGGGAATGTGAATCACAGCGGGAATCCTCTTCCGAAAGGAGAACGATTCACATGGCCAAGGCTGCAACCGGTGGCAAGTCGATGACGAAGAGCGAAATCGCCACCACGCTCGCCGATCAGGTCGGGCTCAGCAAAAAGCAGGTCACCCAGCTGCTTCAGGCGCAGGCGGAACTCGCCTACAAGCAGGCGAAGAACACGTTCGTGATCCCCGGCATCGGCAAGCTCGTGCTCGCCGAAAGCCCGGCCCGTGAGATGGTCATGCGCTTCGGCCCCAAGGCCGGCCAGACCGTCAAGGTCCCTAAGCGCAAGAAGGTGAAGTTCCGCGTCGCCAAGGCCGCCAAGGACGCGATCCTCGGCGGAAAAAAGTAAATCGCCTTCGCCCCGGCGGAGAAACGAGATACCCAAGACCCGGTCCCCACAAGGGATCGGGTCTTTGTTGTTGCTGGAGGAAGCGCAATCGTGCTGGTCCAACGCCCCAAGTCATTTTGACCGGCCTGAGCCATGGTTCGCGCGTCGTTTCGACCCAGATCAGGGATTTCCCCGCTCGTTTCAGGCATCCGGCGTGGTACGTGGGTTGCTCTGTAGTTCTTTGACTCTTACGTGAAAGGAGAGCACACATGACGCGCATCAACGATAGCTTTGGCGGAACGAATGACATGAACGATCCATCCATGCACCTTAGCTCGGGCATGGCCGGCGATCGCACCACCCAGGCCGCCGACGACACCGGCGAAGCCGTGCGGCAGCTGAACAGCTTCCTCCGCGGCGAAATCTCCGCGGCCGAGACCTACCGAATGGCAATCGACAAGGCCGGAGACAGCGCCGACAACGCCGCAAACGTCGGCCTCCTCCGAGAAATCCAGGAAGAGCACGGGCGAGCGGCACAAGCCATTCGCGACCGCATCCGCGAGCTGGGCGGCGAGCCCTCCGACTCCTCCGGCGCCTGGGGCGCCTGGGCCAAGCTCGTCGAAGGCGCCGCCAGCCTCTTCGGGGGCGACGCCGGCTCGCTCAAGGCCCTCAAAGAGGGCGAAGAGCATGGTTTGAAGGACTACAACGAGGGGATCGACGATATCGACGCCACCAGCGCCGAACTCGTGCAGAACCAGTTGATCCCGGCGCAGCAGCGGCACATCAACCTGCTGGACCAGCTGATTGCGTCGGTGGGGAAAGCGTGATGGGTGAGGTCGAAGTTCCAAGAAGCCAAGAAACAAACAAGAACCAAAAAGGAAAGGACCAAACGGAGTGTTTCGTTTGGTCCTTTCCCTTTGGTTTGAAGCTTGTTTGGTTCTTGGCTTCTTGGTTCTTGGAACTTTCCCAATCACATGGCCGGGCTCACGTACGGCAGCAGCGCCATGTAGCGGCTGCGCTTGATCGCCTTGGCCAGCATGCGCTGCTCCATGGCGTTGGCGCCCGTGCGCTTGCGCGACAGGATCTTGCCGTTGCCGCTGATCATCTTGCGCAGCGACTCAGTGTCCTTGTAGTCGATGTAGATCGTGCCATCGGCGCTGGTGCGCGTTACCTTGGTCTTCGGACGGTTGAAGGTCTGAAACTTGTCGGACTTCTCGCGGCGTTCGCGGCCGCCACCTTGGGGTCGAGGCATTGCGTTGGGCTCCAGTATTGAGCCGGGCATTGTAGCGTCGACCCCGCCGCCTGCAAGCGTTCTGAAAAAGTGGAGGATAGGTCAGTTCCGACACTCGTATCCGGTTCCTGTTCGTCGTCGTCATGTCCGCGTTGCCGCCACGTGGAGGGCGATCCCTCCACTTCGGCTTCATTCAGACCCGGCCTCGCGCCGGCAGCCCTTGCCTCCGACGCACGCTTTCGCTCATCACGATGCGTAGAGAACTTCCACCTCCTGCACGAACAACATGCTTGGCGGAAACAGAACCGCCACGGGTGATGACACCCGTGGCGGCTACCCATTCCCCGCACATGCTGGCGAGCTTCTTCTCGACCGGCGTGGTCAGCCGGCGTTATTGATATCGACCTTGTCCTCCGTGCTGCTCAGGCCAACGATCTTGTCTTCGTTGGTGTCCCAGATGAACCAGTCGTCGCCCGCGCTGCCATTCAGCACGTCGCGGGTGATTTCGATCGTGTCGGCGCCGCGGACCTCCTCGAACATCTTCGCGACGTCCTCACCCTGCCCCTGCCCCTCCGCCCCGCCGGGGTCGGGCGGGATCAGTCGGTCCTGCAACAGGTCCAGGCGGACCTCAGCCATGGCCAGCAGTTGCCCGATTCCATCGTGCAGTTCGGCGGCGATGTGCCGCAGTTGCCGCTCCTCGACCCGCGAGAGTTCCGACGCTAACTCCCGCAGCTGCTCCTGCTGGGCCAGGATCTCCTGCTCCGCCCGCCGGCGTTCGATGACCTCCTGTTGCAGCCGCTGGTTCGCCGCGCTCAGTTCGGCCGTCCGCTCCTCGACCCGCCGTTCTAACCCTTGGTGGGCCTGGCGCAGTTCGCCCTCGACCCGCCGCCGCCGGCCGTTGAGCCAACTGATCAACCCCGCGGACAGGAGAAAAACGCTTTAATCTGACGGCGGCGCGAAGGGTGAGGTCGGCTCTCCCGCGAGGCTCGACGAAATAGTACTCCGCGATCATAGCTGCCAGGACGCCGGCGAGCAGCCCCGGGCCAAAACCTCCGTACCAAGCGGCGACCATGACGGCGGCGAAGAACAAGGCCACCGCCGGCTGGATCAGGTCCCACATCAGGAACGAAAGCGCCCAGGCCGCCCCGACCGCAGCGACGGCCGCTAGGTAGTGGAGGATCAACCGCATCACCGCTCCCCGCTATCTGCCCCCCGAAGAAGAAGTGACCCGGCCGGAGCAGACGAACCGGCATCAGCCGCCGGTCCCGAGGCGTTGCCGGAGCAACGCGGCAGGGGCGAACCGACGGCGTGCCGAGTTGCATTATTACCACATCATCCCGGTCAGCTGGCAAGTTATAAACAACGGCGGCAATCCGGCGCGAGCGCAGCGCCACCGCAGCAAGGGCGGGAGGCGGAGCTGGATGGCACCGACGTCGATCACAGCGCCATCATCCTCTCCGGGGCCACCGAGGCAGCGCGAGCAGAGAGTGAGCACAGCCCCCTCCGGAGTTCATCGGAGTCGAGGAGCCCCGGCATTTGGTGACACTGACGTCGCCGCCTGCAAAAAGTCCCCGCGGCTGTTCCGAGCGATCGTGCGGTCTCGTGGGGGAATCGGAAATGGGCAGAGCCGGGATCGAACCGGCGACACATGGATTTTCAGTCCATTGCTCTACCAGCTGAGCTATCTGCCCGCTGCGGAAGCGGCAGATTTTAGGCGCGTTCGCGCCGTTTGCAAGGCCGGATAAACCGTCTTCTGTGGCAGACAGCGCGTCAGAACGGTACTTCCAGGAGCGCTCGTTCCGCGAACTGGCAGAAGCGCTGCGGCGCGCGCAAGTCGGCGATCGTCCGGGAACACGAGCAGACCGTCGACAGCCTCATCCCCGCCGCCGATCGGCTGACGCGCAAGCAGGTGCGCAATTCGCTCCCGATCGTGCTCGATCAGATCGCAGGGGCGCTGGAGTCGACCGATCCGGCCGAGACGTGGAAGATCACGCACACCGCCGTCGAGCACGGCGTCACCCGCTTTCACCAGCAGTACGACGTAAAACAGCTCATCAGCGAATTCCGGTTGTTCCGGCGGATCGTCTTGGAGGAGGTCACAGAGGAACTGCAGCGCGAGTTGTCGCTGCCGGAAATGCTGGCGTTGGCGACGGGAATCGACCTCTACCTCCAGCAGAGCGTCGTTGCGTTCGTCGAGTTCCAGCGCGAGCAGTTGCGGGCGGCATCGGAAATGGAAGCCAAGTACCTCTCGTACCTCTCGCACGACCTGCGGAACAACCTCAACGCGGTCACGCTCATGCTCGAAGTGCTGCACCGGCGGCTGAAGGACCTGCCGGAGTTCAGGGAGGACGCCGAAGACGTCGCGGCGCTGCAGCGTTCAATCGACGAGACCGTGCAGGGCATGGACCGGTTGCTCCAGGCCGAGCGCATCCGCACGAAGGCGGTTGAGGCGAAGTTCGAGCGGGTGGAGCTGAAGCGGATCGCGCTGCACGTGGTCCGCCAGCACCACGCGAACGCCGCGACGAAGAACATCGAACTGATTGAGGCCGTTCCCGATCACGCCGTGGCGCAGACCGATCCGGATCTGCTCGGGGTGACCCTGCAGAACCTCGTCGGCAACGCGGTGAAATACAGCAGCAAGGGGCGGGTCGAGCTTGGCGCAGCGGAAAAGACGAGCTGGGAGCTGTTTGTCGCGGACCAGGGCCCGGGTATCCCGCCGGAGCACCAGGGGCGCATCTTCAACGCGTTCTCGCGCGGAGAGACGCACGGGCAGTCCGGCGTGGGGCTGGGGCTGACGATCGCCGCGCGCGCCGCGGAGGTCATCGGCGCGCAGCTGAGCTTCGACAGCACGCCAGGCGCGGGGACAACTTTCCGCCTGCTTCTCCCGCCGCGCCCGCCTGGCGCGTGACGCAATCACGAGCACCACAACAATCCGAAAGGCTCGTCCGCTTATTGGACCGCTCGCCCCTTGGCCGCGCAGTCGCTTCCTCTCAAGAATTCGTGGCCGTCATGCAGATAAACCTTGTGAGCCGGCCGCGCGCCTGCGCCGAGCGCGTCGCGGCATCCGGACACGAGGAGCATCACATGCACGAGCACAACGACGAGCTACATGAGGTCCCGACCGTCGAGACGGTTGAGGTCGAGCAGATCCACGCGAGTAAGTTCGTCAGCGAACAGGACCTGGCGATGTACGCCGCCATTACCGGCCGTCGGCCGGTCGTGGAAATTCTCCGGGATCGCCCGCCGATGTCGATCGCGCAGGTGGTTGTGGGCGGAGGCCCCAACGGGATCAAGGGCATCTTCGCCTCCGCACGGAATCACCAGAAGGTGTCGGTGTGGATCCGCACGATGTCGATCAACGCGCGGCGCAAGGTCGGCGAAGCGGCGCTGCGCCTCGCATCGTAACGAGAGCGAAGTTCCCCATCCATTCCAAAGAGCCCAGGCCACTCACGGCCCGGGCTCTTTCATTTGCAACATCAACCGTTGATCGAAACAGCGGCGCGCGTTTAGCATTCCCCGCGCTCGCTGACGTAACAGGCTCCAGGAAATGCATTCACGCAGAGACGCAGGGGACGCAGAGTTCAGAAAGAGGTCGTTCTTCCGCATTTTTTCCTCCGCGATCTCTGCGCCCCCGCGGTGAATCAGCCTTTTGAGGCGTTCTAAAGCTAAAATCTCTCGGAGACCTTTGATGAACGAGGCGGCGCTGAAGCAGAAGCTCGAATCGATTGGGCAGGGTCACGTCTTGCGCTTCGCGGACTCCCTGGACCCCGCGCGTCGGAGCAAGCTCACAAAACAGCTGGAATCACTCGATCTGGACGCCATCACAGAACTCGCGGAATCACACGTCCGCAGCAAGCCGCCCCTGCCGCTCCCGAAGGACATTCAGCCGGTGAAGCCATTCGCGCGCGTCCCGGCCCCGGACCAGGTGCAACTGTACAATGACGCTGAGCAGCGCGGCCGCGAGCTGCTCAAGGCTGGCAAAATCGGCGCATTCCTCGTTGCCGGCGGGCAAGGGACGCGACTGGGCTACGAGGGCCCCAAAGGGGAATACCCCGTCACCCCGATCAAGGGAAAGCCGCTGTTCCAGGTCTTCGCCGAGCAACTGCTCGCGCACTCCCGCGACTGCGGCTGTGCGATCCCCTGGTACATCATGACCAGCGACATCAATGACGACCGGACGCGCGCGTACTTTAAGGACAACGCCTGCTTCGGGTACGACCCCCGCAACATCCTCTTCTTCCAGCAGGGAATGATGCCTGCGTTCGCGATGGACGGGCGCCTGCTGCTCAGCGAGCCGGACTCCCTCGCGCTCAGCCCCGACGGCCATGGCGGTTCGCTGCGGGCTTTGGAGAAGAGCGGCGCGCTGGCGGATATGAAAAAGCGCGGTGTCGAGCACCTCTCCTACTTCCAGGTGGACAACCCCCTCGTCCACTGCATCGACCCGCTGTTCCTCGGCCTGCACGATCTGACCGGGAGCGAAATGAGCTCCAAGACCATCCCCAAGGCCAATGCGCTGGAGAAGGTCGGGAATTTCGTCATCGGGGAGGGGGTGCTCCAGGTGATCGAGTACAGCGATCTGCCCGAGGCGCTGGCGAAGCAGACGAACCCGGACGGCAGCCTCACGTTCAATGCCGGGTCGATCGCGATTCACGCGCTGCGGCGCTCGTTCATCGAGCGGTTGAATCAGGGCGGCCGGCTGAGCCTGGTGTGGCACCGGGCGGAGAAGAAGGTGGCATATCTTGATGAAGCCGGCATTGCGGTGAAGGCGGACAAGCCCAACGCGGTGAAACTCGAGCAGTTCGTATTCGACGCAATCCCGCTGGCGAAGGGCGCGATCGTGTATGAAACCGAGCGGGCGGAGGAATTCTCGCCTGTGAAGAATGCCGAAGGCGTCGATTCTCCCGCCACGTGCCGTCGCGACCAGATTCGCCGGGCGGCGCGGTGGCTCACGAAAGCCGGTGCAAGCGTCGCCATGAAAGACGATGAACCCGATGCGGTCATCGAGATCAGTCCGCTGTTCGCGACCAGCGAGCAACAATTCACCTCACGTCCACTGCCCGTCAAACAGGTGAGACCGGGGGACGTGCTGTACCTCGAATGAGGTAGCATGAGCGTCCCGGCCATGGGTGTGTGGCACATACATTTTGCCGCGCAGCGGCACGGCGCTATCCGGGGTGATCTTCCCTAAACGCAGCTCAGAGCCGCTGGCGCAGCAAGTTTATGGGGCTGCGCCCGATGTGCGTGGACTACACGCACCACGGGCGTGGACGCCCGTGCACTAAATTCATCCCCGTCGCTTCTCCCTGTCGAAGAAATATTCAGCGGGTGCGCGCCCGCGCGCAATAGTCGTTCGAACCCCCGTTGAATTGCTCCGTACCCTATGCTAGCTTCCGCCGCAGCGGGCACGGCAGCCCGCGGTGATGAGGCTTTTGGGCAACGGCCTCACGGGGAAGGGATGCTCCGACATGCTTTCGCTCCACGCACTGCTCCGGCAGTTCGATCCTCAGTTCTCGCTTTCCAGCGTTCCAGACAGCGAAGTCACCGGGGTCCGCGAAGACTCGCGCCTCGTCACCCCCGGGGACCTTTTCGTCGCCCGCGGCGGGACGAAAACCGACGGCGCCAAATATATCGCCGACGCCAAGGCGCGCGGGGCCGTTGCCGTCGTCTGTGAGTCGAAGATCCCAAGCAGCCCCCTGCCGTGCGTGGTTGTGAAGGATGCCGGCGCGGCCGCGTCCGTACTGGCGAACCTCTACCATGGCTCGCCCAGCACGATGATGCGCGTGTTCGGCGTGACCGGCACGAACGGCAAGACCACCACGACGTACCTCATCCGCCACCTCCTCGCCAAGGTGAACCAGCGCTGCGGGATGATCGGCACGGTTGAAATCGATGACGGCCGGACGCGCCGTGAAGCGGAGATGACCACTCCCGCCGCCTGCGACATTGCCGCTTTGCTGGCCACGATGAGCAACAAGGGCTGCCGCGCCGTTGCGATGGAGACGAGCAGCCACGCGCTGGATCAGGGTAGGGTCGCGGGCGTGCAGTTCGCCGGCGCCGCGTTCACCAACCTCACCGGTGACCATCTGGATTACCACAAGACGATGGAGCACTACGCCGCCGCCAAGGCAGAGCTCTTCGCCTCGCTCGACGCCGAGGCCGTCGCCGTGGTCAACGCCGACGACAAATGGTCGGACCGGATGATCCAGGACTGCTGCTCGCGCATCATCCGGTTCGGGTTCGGCAAGAAGGCCGATTACCGCGCCCGCGACATCGCGGTCACCGCGACGGGCTCCAATTTCATCCTGCATACGCCCGACGGGCGGGCGGAAGTGGCGATGCCGATGATCGGCAAGCACAACATCGAAAACGCCCTCGCCGCCGCCGCTTTGGTCGGCGAAGTGTGCGGGCTGTCGGTTCATCAGATCGCCAGGGGATTGTCCGATTGCCACGGCGCCCCCGGCCGGCTGCAGCCGGTTCGCGCCGGTCAACCGTTCGCGGTGCTCGTCGATTACGCGCACACCGACGATGCACTGGAGAACGTGCTCTCGTCGCTTCGCCCCCTGTGCAGGAATGGCGGCCGCCTGCGCGTCGTGTTCGGCTGCGGCGGCGATCGCGACCGCACCAAGCGGCCGCGCATGGCGAAAATTGCCGAACGGCTCGCCGACGAGATCTACATCACCAGCGACAACCCCCGCACCGAAAACCCCCAGCGAATTCTCGATGAAATCGTCGCCGGACTCTCCGCCGACACCGACAAGTTGGTTTGTGTCGAACAGGACAGGCGTATGGCCATTCAGCGCGTGTTATCGGACGCCGCCCCCGGCGACATCGTTCTCATCGCCGGAAAGGGCCACGAGAACTATCAGATACTCGGTAAGGAGAAGCACCACTTCGACGATGTCGAGGAGGCGATGCGGGCGTTGGGACAGAAAACGGCGGCATGAATCGCATGAATGGCTCACAAGTTCCTGACGCGTCTGGCGCCTGTTGCCTTCCCGCACTTCCATGATTCCCCTCACCATCCGACAGATTCGCCAAGCGGTGCGGGGCAGGTTTCTTGCTCCGCAGCCGGCGGAGTCGCCGCAGTCCATCGTGACGGTGTGCACCGATTCGCGGCGGATCGAGCCGGGGTGCTTGTTCATCGCGCTGCGCGGCGAGAACTTTGATGCGCACCAGTTCCTCAACGATGCTGCCGCCGGCGGCGCGATCGCGGCACTCGTCGAAGAGCCCCCCACCGCGCCGCTGCCAAACCTGCACTTGATCCAGGTCCCCAGCACGCGCACGGCCATGGGCATGCTCGCCCGTTACGCCCGTAAGCACATGCGGGCCAAGGTCATCGGCGTTGCCGGGTCCAACGGCAAGACGAGCACGAAATATTTGATACACACCGCCCTGGGGGCAAAACTTCGCGGCAGCGCATCGCCCAAGAGCTTCAACAACGACATCGGCGTGCCCCTCGCGATCTTCCCCGCCGATCCGAATCAGGACTACCTCGTGCTCGAGATGGGCACGAACCATCACGGCGAGATCAAGGTCCTGACCGAGATGGCCTTGCCGGACATCGCCGTCATCACCAACTGCGGCGCCGAACACCTGGAATTCCTCGACGACCTGATGGGCGTGCGGCGGGAGAATGCGACCATCATCGCAGGGCTGAACCCAAAGGGTCTACTCATCATCAACGGTGATGACCGCGATCTGGTCGACGCCGTCGCCCACTACCCCGGCAAAAAGGTCATGTTCGGCTTCGGCGAGCAAAACGATCTGTTCGCCAGCGACGTCGTGTGCACGGAGCGCGGCGTGACGTTCAAGCTGAACGGCACGCGCGACGTGTTCGTCCCCATGCTCGGCAGGCACACCGCCGCCAATGCGCTTGCGGCCATCGCGGTTGCGCGACGCCTGCGCGTGAGTGAAGAAGCCATCATCGAGTCCCTGGCGACGGCCGAGGGTCCGGATATGCGGCTGCAGCTGGATGACGTGAACGGAATCAAGCTGCTGAACGACGCGTACAACGCGAACCCCAACTCGATGCGGGCGGCGCTGGAAACGGTGGCAGGCCTGCCGACGACCGGGCGGCGGATTGCGGTGCTGGGGGAGATGCGCGAGTTGGGCAAGTCCAGCGAGCGCTACCACCGCGAGATCGGCGAATTCGCGGCAACCTGCAAGCTCGACATGCTCGTGTGCGTCGGTCCCAACGCCGCGCTCATCGCCGACGCCGCGGGAAAGTCCGGGATGAACCCGAAGGTGATCAGCACGTTCGCCGACGCCCCCACCGCCGCCCCCGCCGTCCGCAAGTCGGTCAAAAAAGGCGACCTCGTGCTGCTGAAAGCCTCCCGCGGGATCCGGCTGGAGTTCATTGCGCAGGCCCTTGCAGAAACACCGCAATCGACCCCGGCGCGTGTCCGAAAAGTCGCGGGGTAGCTTCTTGCCCCCTCTCCCTCCGGGAGAGGGTTGGGGTGAGGGGGCGTGGGAGTCGAACGGTTCTCGTACGCTGACGCCCCCTCATCCTAAGGTACTAACTACCGGTAGAAAGGACTTAACCACCGGTAGAAACGACTCAACTACCGGTAGAAGGGACCTAAACACCGCCGAAATGAACCTCAACAACGGTGCAATGAACTTGAGTACCTCGGGATGACAATTTCACACGCTCCGCCGCAGGTGAAAACGCTCTAGAATGCGTCCAGCGACAAGGAGAACCCCCAATGGCCGAGGAAATGAGACCCGCCAGCCCGAAGGATGCGCCTGATCCGTCCAACAACTACGAACGGTCCCACCCGGAGCGCGAAGCCGGCATGGGCCGGCTCGACAACAACAAGGCCACCCCCCAAGATCAGCCCGACGGCGAGACACAGGCGGTCCATAACAAACAGCAGCCGGATCGACAGATCAATGCCCAGGAAACGAGTGGTCGCCCCGCCCCCGAGCAGCCAGACCACTCGATGAAGGACGAAGAACCCACCGGCTGGGATCAGGCCCCCACCGACATTCACGACAATCGGCAGAAGCGGCATCCGCGCAAGGACGGGCGCGGGGGCACACCCTGAAACCTCCCGGGTTCGCTCCGCGTGATTGTCTTCCCCCATCCCGATCATCGGCATCGCTGAGGGGTGTTGCGTCTGTCTTTACAGCCCAACGATATTGAACCCCGAATCGACGAAGATGTTCTCCCCCGTCACCCCGCTTGACAGGTCGCTCAGCAGAAACAGCGCCACCTTTCCGACTTCATCGGCGTCGATGTTGCGATGCAGCGGCGCCTTGCGCTCGGTGTGAGCGAACATTTCGTCGATCCCCCCCACGGCCATGGCCGAGAGCGTCTTCACGGGGCCGGCGGAGATGGTGTTGACGCGGATCTGCCGGTTTCCCAGGTCGAAGGCGAGGTAGCGGGCGGTGGCCTCCAAAGCGGCCTTGGCGACGCCCATGATATTATAGCCGGGGATAACCTGGTTCGCGCCCAGATACGTCAGCGCGATGATCGACCCGCCATGGGGCATGAGCGGCGCGGCCGCGCGCGAGAGCGCGAGCAGGGAATAGGCGCTGATGTCGACGGCCTGCTTGAACACGTCGCGCGGGGTGGAGAGGAAGTTGCCGTCGTCCTTCTTCAGGTAATCGCGATTGGCGAACGCGAGGCTGTGCACGAGGAAGTCGATGGCGCCAAACTTGTCCCTGGCGGCCGAGAAGAAGGTCTGGATTGACTCATCCGAGCCGACGTCGCACGGGTGCAGCCAGCTTTCGGCGAAGCCATTCTCCTCCATCGCCTTCTTCACCCGCCGCTGGGATTTCTCGATGTTGTCCATCGGCAGGAACCCGAACCCGCAGGTGGCCCCCTGCTTCACGCAATTGTTGGCGATGTGCGTGGCGATCGAGCGATCGTTGGCGATGTTGAGGATCAACCCCTTCTTTCCATCCAGCAGGCCGGGCATGGCGTCTCCTTCGGGAACACTCTTGGCGAACAGGCGGCGAACAGCTTATGCGCGACGCGGGGAGATGAAAAGCGTGATGGAACGGTGAACTCCCGATGTCACGACCGCAGGTTGGGGCGCTTTGGGGAACTCCCGCCGCCGCGCGACCCGTTCTTGCAAAAGCCCGTTTGCATCCGCAAACTTCACGGATGCCCCGACTCAAGGCGCCGCAGCGGCGGGAACAACTCATCGAAGTCGCGACCAAGCTTTTCGCGCGCAACGGCTACGAGGCGACAACCACGGCCGCCATCGCGCTGGCGGCGGGCGTGACCGAGCCGATCCTGTACCGCCATTTCGAAAGCAAGCAGGAGCTGTTTGTCGCGATCGTCCGGGCCGTCAGCCAGCAGACGATGAACCATTGGCAGGAGCTGATGGCCGGCGTCGACGACCCCGCCGAGCGGATCCGCCGCATCAGCAAAGAATTCCCCGCCCACGCGCGGCACCTGTCGGATGCCTACCACGTCCTGCACGGCGCCCTGGCCACCCCCCCGCTCGACGACCGGGGCAACCCGCAGCGCAAGGTGATGGCCGTCATGAAAGAGCACTACGCGCAGATCGAGGAGTTCTTCGCGAAGCTGATCCGCGACGGGCAAAAAGCCGGCGTCTTCCGAAAGGACCTGGACCCGAAGGTGCCCGCGTGGCAGCTGATCATGACGGGCATCGGGTACGCGATGATCTCGCTGAACCTCTCGCAGTTCGATGACGCGTGGGTCCGCGAAGCCATCGACACCATCCTGCGCGGGCTGCGGGCCTAGCGAGGGGGTCGCAGCCAGAGCCTCCAGGTGCCCCGGGGGACAAGGCGATAAATTTCGCCACTGCACGACCCCCGATACTCTGCTCTTCGTATTACGGCTGGAAACTTGAACTCAAACCCTTACCTGATGTTTTTCCTCTCCGCCTTCGGGCTCCTGAGCCCCGCCATTGCCGGTGCTCCCACGACTGGGCGCGCCCCCGCCGCCAACGGGTGGAATGCGGCGGCGTTTGATTACGCGCGATCGGACGATCTGGTGGTCGAACGGACGACGCCGACGCCCGCACAGGTGAACTTCCACACGCGACCGCCGCAGAAAGCGGAGGAGCCGGCCGAGCTGATCGCGACGGCGGGCGCAAAGCCGCTCATCGTGGGCCCCGTCGAGATCACGCGATTGCGCTTCAAAGGGATTGAGGACGAGATCGTCACCGCGCTGCTGTGCACCCCGGCGGGCAAGAGCGGTCCCTTCCCGCTGGTCATTGCGGTGCACGGGCTGGGGAGCAACAAGGCGCAAGTGGTTGGGCAGGTGGCGCCGGCGCTGGCCAGGCAGGGATTCGCGGTGCTCGCGCCGGACATGCCGATGCACGGTGAGCGCCCGGGCCGCGCGCACGGGCTGTGGGAAACCAAAGACTTCGTCGGCGCGATCCGACGGCACCGCCAGGCCGTCATCAACGTGCGGCAGGCGATCGATGTCGCCGAGCAACTGCCCGAGGTGGACGTCAGCCGGGGCGTGGTGGTGGCCGGGTATTCGATGGGCGCGTGGATTCACAGCATCGCCGGCCCCGCCGATTCGCGCGTCCGGGCCATGGTTCTGATGGTCGGTGGCGCGACCGAACTGGCTCACGCGCGGCTGATCCCGGCGCTGGCGGCGGCTGATCCGCAGCTCGCGCTGGCCAACTTCGCGCCGCGGCCGGTGCTCATGCTCAACGCCAGGCGCGACGCCACCGTCACCCCGGAGATGGGCAAGCGTCTCTTCGCTGCCGCCGCTGAGCCGAAGGAGCAGCGCTGGTACGACAGCGGCCATCTTTTGCCCGCCAACGCCTACGAAGACGCCGCAACATGGATCGCGCGAACGTGGTCCGAAGTTGTCGCATCTGACAAATAATCACACTGGCGCCGCACCCTTCGCGCAGGAAGCACCCACCTTCGGCCGGGAGCGCAAGCCTCATCTGCCGTAAGGCGCGCGATGCGTGCTGGGGTCGGTGCCCGATGCATTCGCCGATTTCTGCTTCCGCTCCCGCTCAGCCAGCCCATCCGCGGCACCCCGTTTGCTGCTCCACCAACGCCTGATTTGCGCTGCCCGATGGAGGTACGCAATCGTGGTCCTGTTCGTGTGAAAGGCAAAGCGGTGAACCGATCATCATCCCGTCGCAGCAGCAGCCGGCCCGATCGGCGACGCCGGGTCCGAGACGCGGGAGCCTTTGGCGCGGCATTCGACGCCGCGCGCGAACGCGCCGGCGCGGAAGTTGAGGAACTCGTCGAGCAGGTGAAACACGAGGGGCAGGACTTCCTCGCCAAGCGCAAGAGTCTCCTCGCCGAGCAGTTTACCGACGTCAGCGGCGCGATCCGGCGGGCCGCGGACAAGCTGCACGACACGGACAGCGAGTTTATCGCCGGGTATGTCGATCGCGCCGCCGACCAGGTCGAGGAGGTCGGGCGGTACATCGAGCAGCACGACCTGCGCGAGGTGATCGAGGACGCGGGCGTCGTTGCGCGCCGGCAGCCGCTGCTGTTCGGTGGCGCGATGTTTCTCGCCGGGCTCGCCGCAGCGAGGATCCTGAAGGCGGCGACGGACGGACAGTCCACGCGGCGCAGCGGCGGGCGGTCGCGCAGGCGGTGATCGAATTCGATCGCACGCTCGCCGTCGTTGGATTGAAGTTTCCCCCAAGGAGCAGCCATGGCCAAGCAGAACGGTCCGACCCAGTCATCGCGGCAGTCCCGCCCCTCGTCCCCCGCCCGCTCGGATGGCAGGCAAGGCGAGTCGGGCGGAGCGCAGAGACCCGCGGCATCATCGTCGCAGCCGCGCAGCACCGGCCGCAATCGTGCCACGCGCGGCAACCGCAGCGCCGGCGGGAATCGCGGCAGTGGCTCTCAGAAGCGTGAACAGGCGCAGCGACGCTCGCAGGAACAGCCCAGCCGTGGCGGCGCGCTCGCCGGGGCGGGGACGAAGGCCGTTGAGACGGTACGGGAGAACCCCATTCCCGCCGCGCTGATTGGCGCGGGGCTCACGTGGCTGATCGTGAAAAATCGCCAGCGCCTGCCCGTGCCGCACGTCCCCGAGGCGCTCAGCGGCCTGGCCGACACGGCGCGCGAATCCTTCGGCGATGCGGCGCAGTCGACGCGGCAGGCGGTTCGCGAGGGCGTCGGGTCGGCGGCCGAATCAGCAAAGCACGGCGCCGCCACAGTCGCGGAGTACGCGCAGAGCGGCGCGAGCAAAATCGGGCAGGCTGCGAAAGAGGGTTTCCAGCGCAGCCGCGACGCGGTCTCCGACACGTGGGACACACATCCGCTGGCCGTCGGCCTCGGTCTGCTTGTCGCCGGCGTCGCCGCGGGCATGATGCTCCCCGCGCCCAGGAGCGATGCCATCACCCGCGCCGCCAAGGGACTGACCCGGCGCGTCACCTTGAGCGGCGAAGAGCTTCTGGAAAGCGCCCGCCGGCTCGTCACCACGTCCGCCCGCTCCGCATCGCGCGAAGCCAGACGCCAGGGATTGACGCCCGACCAGCTTGGCCGAAAAGTTAAACGCGTCGCCAACGCCGCGGCGCCGTAGCGCTCGTAAAGAAGCCAGGCGCGGTCATGCTGAGGTACACGGGTACCCCACGCAGTGGGTGATGGAGGTTTTTGAACCGTCCGCCGGAGGAGACCCTTCGGAGTGCCTCAGGGTGACGGACAAGGCCGGTTGACTGGAATCGCTATGTTCCCGCTCGCAGGCAAGAACTTTCCCACCTCCAGCGACGAGCTCGCGACGTCCATCGAAGAAGCGCTGGGCGAGGTCTTCGCCATGCCGAAAAGAAGCGGCGTCACCGTCGACGGCGCGAAGTTCCCGGCGCTGAAGACCGTGAAGATCAACCTCACCGGCGCCACCATCAGCGCGAAAGAGCCGCCGCCAAAGCCCAAGCCGACCGGGAAGCGGCAACCTGGTGTCCGCGTCGAGAAGCTGGAAGTGACCGGCCAGCCGATTCAGTACGAGCAGACGAAGCTGAACCTGAAGGTGGCCGGAAGTGGTCTGGCGTTCGATTTCGCGCGCGACAAGAAAGGCAAGCCCCTGCTCGTCCTGGCCGAGGCCGAGGACGGCAAGGTCGAGGCGAAGATCTCCAGAAAAGACATCGAGACGCTGCTGACCGAGGCCGCGGGGCTGGCCGCCAAGCAGCAGGGGATCAGGATTCAGGACCTTGATCTCGACCTCGAGCAGGAGGGCCCCCGCTCCGTCGCCGCCGAGGTGCGCGTGAAGGCGAAGAAGCTCATGATGAGCGGCACAATCGTCATCACGGGTAAGTTGGAGATTGACGACGAGCTGAACGCCACCGTTTTGGATCTCAACTGCACCGGCGAAGGCATGGTCGGCGCGCTCGCCGCGGGGGTGGTGCAGGCCAAGATGAGGCCTTACAACGGGATGACCATTCCGCTCATGACCTTCTCCCTCGGCGACGTCGCACTGCGCGATTTGAAGATCAAGGTGAAGGATTCTGTCGAGATCTCCGCGGCGTTCGGCAAAGAGGCTTGAACCGCAGCGGCTCACGGGACGCAGAGGTTGGAACCGCGGATGAACGCAGATAAACGCAGATAGTATGAATCAGTTTCTGATCCGCCTTCATCTGCGGCTCACTATCACGCTCTTTCCTCTGCGACCTCTGCGGTGAATCTTCTTGTTCATGCACCTCCCGGTTATCCTCCCCGCCCATGAAGGACCCGCGCTTTGCCGATCTGGCCAACCTGCTGGTGAAACATTCCTGCAACGTGCAGCCGGGTGAGAACGTGCTCGTCGAGACGCACGATATCCCGCCCGAATTCACGGTGGAGCTAATTCGCACGATCGCCGCCGCGGGCGGGCGGCCGATCGTCGAGACGCGGCACGGGCTTGTCACGCGCGCCCTGCTCCAGGTCGCGACGGAAGAGCAATTCCGGATTGTCGGCGAGGTCGAGAAGTACCGCATGGAGCACGTGCAGTGCTACATCGGCGTGCGCGGGTCGCACAATGTCACCGAGCAGAGCGACGTGCCCACCGAGCGCATGTCGATCTACGAAAAGCTCGTCTGGCACCCCGTCCACAGTGAGATCCGCGTGCCGAAGACGAAGTGGGTTGTGCTCCGCTGGCCCACCCCGAGCATGGCCCAGGGTGCGGGCATGAGCACCGAAGCGTTCGAGGACTTCTACTTCCGCGTGTGCGCCGGTGTCGACTACCAGAAGATGGCAGCGGCGAGCAAGCCGCTGCAGCAGTTGATGGACCGAACCGACCGCGTCCGCATCACCGGCCCCGGCACCGACCTGCGCTTCAGCAAGAAGGGCATCCCAAGCAAGAGCTGCACCGGGGACCGCAACGTTCCCGACGGCGAATGTTTCTCATGCCCGACGAAGGACAGCGTCGAGGGGACGGTTCAATTCAACTGCGAAACCCTCTACCGCGGCTCGGTGTTCAACAACATCAAGCTCAGGTTCAACCACGGCAAGGTCGTCGAGGCCACCGCCGACAGCGCGGCGAACACGAAGAAGCTCAACGAAATCCTCGATGCCGACGAAGGCTCCCGCTACATCGGTGAGTTCGCCATCGCCTTCAATCCGTACATCCTGCGGCCGATGAAGGACATCCTCTTCGACGAAAAAATCGCCGGCAGCTTCCACTTCACCCCCGGTCAGGCGTACGAGACCTACGGCAACGGAAACAAGAGCCAGATCCACTGGGACATGGTCTGCATCCAGCGCCCCGACTACGGCGGCGGGGAAATCTGGTTCGACGACAAGCTCATTCGCAAGGACGGCCTGTTCGTCCCGCCGGAGTTGGCGGAGCTGAATCCGGAGCGGCTGGGGGCCAATTAGGACCGCCTCATTCGCTATAATCCAGTCATGACTGTTCGTGATTTCAAAGAGTTGCTCGACCAGCGCCCCTTCGAGCCGTTTCGAGTGGTCATGGCAAGCGGCGAGAAGTTACGAGGTGCGGCACCCGGAGATGGCGTGGCTGACGCGCACGACGCTTTATGTTGGTACGGGCCGCGTCGAAGCGGGCGTACCATACGAAGCGCGCATGTGCTCCCTGCTACATGTGGCGACCGTCGAGCCCCTGACAAACGGCAAGCAACGTCGACGGGGTTAGCCAGTGGCGGCTACGCTTAGATGGCGCCAAGCCGCGCCGCTACGGCGCACTTGCCTTATACTCCTGCCGTGGAACGCCGCCGCATTCAGCAGCTCAGCCCGTCCCTCGTCAACCGCATTGCCGCGGGTGAGGTGATCGAGCGGCCGGCGTCGGTGGTGAAGGAGCTGGTCGAGAACGCCATCGACGCGGGGGCGACGCACGTCCTCGTCGAGATCGAGGACGGCGGGCGGGAGCTGATCCGGATCGTCGATGACGGCTGCGGCATCCCCGCCGCCGAGCTGCCGCTGGCGTTCGCATCGCATGCGACCAGCAAACTGACGAGCGACGAGGACCTGTTTCGTATCGCCACGATGGGGTTCCGCGGCGAGGCGCTGGCGAGCATTGGGTCGGTGTCGAACGCGCGCATGCTGAGTCGCGCAGCCGATTCAGACGTGGCTTACGAGATCTACAACCGCGGCGGCGCGATCTCCGACCCGCAGGCGGCGGCGGGCAACGCGGGGACGACCATCGAGGTGCGGAACCTGTTTTTCAACATGCCGGCCCGGCGGAAGTTTCTCAAAGGGACGGGCACCGAGGCGGGCCATGTATCGGACATGCTGATGCGCCTCGCCCTGCCGCACCCGCACATCGCGTTCAAGCTGATTCACAACGGACGGACGAGCCTGGACCTGCCCGCCACCAGCGCCCAAGAGCGCTGGCTCGCGGCCTGGCCGGAGGAGTTTCAGGAGCAGCGCCTGCCGCTGGACGTGCGCGACGCGGAGATGCGGCTGGTCGGCCTGATCGGCCTCCCGGAACTGGCGCGCCCGACGCCGAAATACCAGCACCTGTACCTCAACGGGCGGCCGATCCGTGACCGATTCATCCAGCACGCGCTGCGCGAGGCCTACCGCGGACTGACCGAGCCGGGCCGACATCCCGCCGCCATTTTGCTGCTGCAGGTCCCGCCGCAGGACGTGGACGTGAACGTGCACCCGACCAAGAGCGAAGTCCGCTTCCGTGACGGCGGGCGCATTCACGGGCTGGTGCTGTCGAGCGTGCGCGAGAAGCTGCTCGGCAATGATCTGGCGCCGCAGGCGATGGCCTTCAGCAACGTCGAGCCGGCGAATGACGCATTTCGCGAAGATATGCGGACGAAACTGGCGAATTTTTTCCGGCAGATGCCGGGGGAGACGGTGGCGCCGATACAGTCGGGGCCGTTCGCACCTTTTGCGCTGTCACCATCCGCTGCGCCGGCGCCTTTACTCCCTCTCCCTCCGGGAGAAGGCCGGGGTGAGGGGGCGTGGGAGTCGAGCAGTTCTCGAAATCTGACGCCCCCTCATCCTGACCTTCTCCCGGAGGGAGAAGGGACCAGAGCGGATGTGGCGCCGCAGACGACGGTGAACGGTGTGCCGCGCCCCGCGGCTTCTCCGCAGTCCGTTCTCCAGCTCCACAACAGCTACCTGGTCGCGCCCAGTGACGACGGGCTGGTCATCATCGACCAGCACGCGCTGCACGAGCGGATCATGTACGAGGAGCTGCTCACGCGCGTCAGCCGCGGGGCGCTGGAGTCGCAGCGGCTGCTGATCCCCGAGGTCTTCGCCGCATCGAACCGGCAGATCGCGATGCTCGAGCACATCCAGCCGATGCTCGCGCGGCTCGGGATCGAGGTCGCCCCGTTCGGCCCCGACAGCGTCGCCGTTCACGGGTTCCCGTCGTTCCTTGAAAAGCTCAACCCCGGCGACTTCGTCCGCGAGCTGCTGGAGCGCGGCGAACAGGAACTGCTCGATCTGCACGATGAGGAGCTGCTTCATGAAGTGCTGGACATGATGGCCTGCAAGTCCGCCGTGAAGGCTGGCGATCCACTCACGCAGGGGGAGATCGAAGCGCTGCTGGCGCGCCGCGACCTGGTCGAGCGCTCGAGCAACTGTCCGCACGGCCGGCCGACCACGCTGCGGCTGTCCCTGCGGGATCTGGAGAAGCAGTTCAAGCGGACCGGGTTCTGAGCAAGCACGAGACCGCACAACCGTCCCGTACGCATGAACTTGTGCGTCAGAAGGTCGAACGGCGATGGGAGTGTGATTCACAGGAGAAATGGTCTGCGTGCTGCCCGGACATCTCGCGCAGCCCTCCAGGAAAGATAGGAGAGGGGCTGGCCTTGGTATCCGATCAGCAACCACCTACCGTGCAACTTCATTACGGCCGCGCAGAACAGTCATACGATGATCCTGCGCCGCGAGCAGCACTCTTCGTCGGGGGTGTGTTGCTCTCTGTCCTGTCTTTTGTCGTTGTCGCGGTAGGCGCTGGGCAAGAACCGTACTGGGGGGAGATCAAGGTGCTCCAGGGCTTGGTGCAGGTGGGCGGCTCCGCCATCCTGATCTTCAGCTGGGTCATCTGGACTGGCATGCTTGCCTGGTGGATTTGGCGCAAGCGGTTGCACCCGGTTTGGGCGGCGGCAGTCCTCTAGGTGATCATCGCCGAGTTCTACCTAGTGACTGGCGCAACAGCATACCTGCAGGATCTTCAGCAATACCAGCGCAAGATGGCCCCCGCTGTCGTGCCTGCCGCTCCACAGGCCGCCCTGGCCACGCGCTGAGAGGCACTCCGCAGGATGGGATGGTCTGCAGCGGAAACATCGACAACAACCGAGTAGAAGGGGGACGGAGCATTTCTGTCCCCGTTGTTCCCGTTGAGCGGATAACCCAAACCATCTATTCGGCGTACTGGAATCCTGTCTAGCCGCGTCGCTGCAGACTGTTCCTTCCGGCAGGATCTTTTGCGTGAGGGCTCCCGCGGCCCCCGCGGTCGAGGACGTGGCCGACGGTGCCGGCGGTGGGGTCGACGCGGAGGGTGCCGGTGTCGCGCAGGAACTGCAGGATGGCGATCTGCAGGTCCGCCCGGGCTCCTTCATAGTCGTTCTGGGCGCGGGTCAGGTCCTGCAAGGCTTCGACCACGTTTCGCGAGTCGCGGCTGCCCAGGCGAAGGAGCTCATTGGCGTTCTCCAGCCGCCGCTGGGCCAGTTCGATGCTGCTGCGGGCGATTTCGAGGCTGATCTGGGCTGAGCGGATCGAGCGCAGCCGCTGGCGCGCCTCCAGGGCGACTTCGTCCTTCAGCTCCTCATAATTCCGCTGCGCCTGCTGCAACCGGATGAGCGCGCGGCGGTAGGCGTTACGCTCTGCCAGACGATCGAGCGGCAAGCCCAGCTCGACGCCGGCGTTGTACGTCCAGGTCTTGTCATCGATGCGGCGGGCCGGATCGCCCGGTTCATTTTCGATGCGCGTGTTGGCGACTACGTCCAGGTCCGGGAGCAGCCCGTTCTTCGCGTTGCTCACGCCGCGCTGAGCGTCCTCGATTACGTCGAATGCCGTCTTCAGGTCCAGCCGGTACTGGTAGGCCAGGGCGATCGCCTCCTCATCGGAATACTGCGGGATGACCACTTCCAGCTCGAGTGGAATCACCTCCAGCTCGGCATCAATCGGCATGCCCAGGATCAGCTTGAACCGGTCCACGGCGTTCTGGTAGCTGTTCTGTACGTTGACGAGGGTGTTTTCCGAGCGCAGCTGGTTCTGAAGCGACCGCTGCACTTCCAGGAAGGGCGCGCGGCCGGCGGCGAACAGCGCCTGCGTTTTCTCCGTTAGCGCACGGTTGTTCTCCAGGCTTTGCAGCTCGTTGACGATTCGCTGCTGCGCCGTGAGCAGGTCGAAGTACGGTCCGGCCACCTGGATGACGAAGTCGCGGCGGAATTCCTCGAACTGGCGGATGCGGTAGATCAGCTGCCGCTCGCTGCTGATCAGCCCTTCGAGGTTGATCCATCCCGCGCCGCGCAGCAGTGGGATGGACGCCGACAAAGCCAGCGCCGCCGTCTCGCCCTCGGCGACGTTGCCGTTGACGGCCTGCACGAAGTCCACCAGCGCCTGCGCGACGATCTCCCCGCCATACGGAAGCCGCTGGCGCACGCCCAGCTGGTTGGTGACGCTGAGGGCGGCCTCGTAATCAACGTCTTCCTCCCCACCCGAGACGCGCGCCCCGATGTTGGCAAAAGGCCGCGGGGTGAACAGGTGACGCTCGAGCGTGACGCCCAGCGCGGTCTCGTACACGTTCTCCATCTGGTCTTTGTAGGTCCGGCTGTGCTGCACGCCATACGCCAGCGCGCGAAACAGGTCAAAGCGGATCGGCGCGTCCCCCGGCGCCGGCGGACCGAGTCGCAGCCGCTCGAGCCCCCCCAGCGCGCCAACCTGGATATCGATGGGCGCCCCACCCTCAAACCCAGGCGGGAAGAGCATCTCCGGTCCCAGCGGACCGTACTGCAGCTCGACGCTGGGCGGCTCGATGGGCAAGGTTGTCGGCGGCGGGATCGGCGTCTGCGGGATCTTCGCGTAAGCCGTGCGATCCGGCTCAGTGGGCACCGTGGTCTCCGCCACCGTTTCCGGCACATATCCCAGCGTCCGCAGCTTGCGGTCGCGCAGGATGTCATGCACCTGCCGGTCGGCCGACCGCTTGTAGGACTGGGGCGTGCAGCCGGCGAAGAGAACTGTGGCGACGAGGATGAGCCAAAGTGGCTTGCTCACGGAGGGGCGGAGTGTAGCAAACGCGGCCGCTTTGTCATCCCGCCCCCGGGCGCACACCCGTTCGCACGGTCCCCGCGCGTGGCGGCGCGGGTGGGGATCTCTATAATCGCAACCACGACGCCAAGGATCACTCTGACGAGGGATGCAATGATGACAGCCCAGCGGATCGCGCGCGCGTTGCAGGACCGCTTCGGCGAAAAAATCATCGCCTCGTTCCCCGATGACAAGCACCCGCGCGTGCACGTGGAAGCGAGCGACTGGCGCGAGATCGCCGAATACTGCCTGCACGACCCGCAGCTGAAGCTCGACTGGCTGGCGAATCACAGCGGCGTTGATTATGTCGCCGACGAGAAGTTTTGCGTCGTGCACGACTTGTGGAGCTTCGATCACCGCCACAGCTTCGCGGTGAAGGTGTTTTGCCCGCGCGATAATCCGGTCGTGCCGAGCGTGGCGGACCTGTGGACCGCCGCCGACTGGCACGAGCGCGAGGCGTATGACATGTTCGGCATCATGTTCGACGGCCACCCCGACCTGCGGCGGATCCTGTGCGCCGACGACTGGGAGGGATTCCCACTGCGCAAGGACTACGTCTTTCCGCGCGAGTACCACGGCATCCCCGCGAGCGTCGAGCTCGACTGGCAGCAGAAGCCGGATTACCCGAAATGATCCCCGTGTTGTCTGCGGGAACTTTTTTGCTTAGCGCGACTGCACGTGCACTTGCATTTTTGTTTTGGCCCTCTAATATATGAGCGAAGTTTGACGCCGCCCGTCGATGACGCCGGGTGGCGCAATGAGCCAAGAGGGCTCCGAACGGTGAAATTCCGTCGGAGCTTTTTTTGTCGGGGGTACTCCCCGAAGAAGGTTCCCCCCCTCCTTCTTCAACCCCCGACATTTGTTCAAGCGACGCCGCTGGTCGATCCGACCGGCGGCGTCTTTTTTTGCGCCGAGCGGGGTTCGATCACTTCGAGGTAGCCGCCCGCTCGTCGGCACGATGAACTGCACAAGTGGCCGCGGGTCATCAACCGGGTAAATGGGCGGGTCACAGCGCGAGCCTGGTCCCGTACCATTCTGGGGACATGCAGAAACGACCCTTCGGCAACACCGGTTTCTCCGTCAGTCCGCTCGGCTTTGGCGGCGCTCCCATTGGCCTGCTTCAGACGGAGCGCGAGGCTGCCGGAAATCTGCTCAACCTGCTGCTCGACGAGGGCGTCAACGTCATCGACACCGCCGCCCGTTACAAGGATTCGGAGGAGGTGATCGGTCAGTACGTCGGTCACCGCCGCAACGAGTTTGTGGTCGTGTCGAAGTGCGGCCCCTCGGTGCCGCACGTGGAGGCGCCGGAATGGTCGGCGGAGATGATCGAGCAAACCATCGACGCGTCGCTGGGGCGCCTCCGGACCGATCACCTCGACGTGATGCTCCTGCATTCGTGCGAGAAGGACGTGCTGGAGCGCGGCGAAGCCGTCGCCGCGCTGGCGCGGGCGCGCGACGCGGGGAAGATCCGCTTCGCCGGCTACTCGGGCGACAACGAAGCCGCCGCCTTCGCCGCCGCCTTGAGCGACATCGCGGTGATTGAGACCTCGATCAGCATCGCCGATCAGTCGAACATCGACACCGTGATCCCGACGTGCCGCCAGCGCAATCTCGGCGTCCTCGCCAAGCGCCCCATCGCCAACGCCGCCTGGAAACAGCCCGACGACCAGCCCGGTTTCTACAAGGAATATGCAAGCACCTACACCGACCGGTTGCGGCAGATGAACCTCAAGCCCGCCGACCTCGGCTTCACCGCGCCCCCGGAGCAGGCCTGGCCTGAGCTTGCCCTCCGCTTCGCCCTGAGCATCCCCGGCGTCCACACCACCATCATCGGCACCACAAAAGTGGAAAACGCCCGCACAAACGTCGCCATCGCCAACAATGGCCCCCTGCCCCCCGCCGTCGTCGAGCATGTTCGCGCCGCGTTCAAAAAGGCCGATCCCACCGGCGCCTGGATCGGCCAAACCTAGCCCCGCCCGCGGGCGTATCATTGAGCCGGAATTGAGCCCGTATCCCGCTTGCGTTTTCGCCGTGAGCGGGCTAGTTTCGCCATTGTCTGGAGAGATGGCCGAGCGGCTTAAGGCGACAGTTTGCTAAACTGTTGTACGGGGTAAACCTGTACCGGGGGTTCGAATCCCCCTCTCTCCGCTTTCTGAGACGGAAAGCCCTTCGACCAACGAGTTGAAGGGCTTTCTGCATGTAATGACGAGACTTGCGCCCTGCAAGACGAGGTTCAAAACAGACGAGATTGAGCAAGCGACGTTTGACGGGGAAATCCGCCGTAATCCATTTCTCCCGCAGGCGTTGGCTGAGTTCAAACACGCGCAGCGCCAAATCGCCTTTCTCGTCCTTCTTCCGATCCGTTTGCCTCCATCTGAAGCGTCAGCTTCGCTACGCGGTCCCGCAGCTCGACGTTCTTCGTCGCGAACGTCTGCTCGTCAATCGCGCTCGCGAGATGAAGGTTCAGCAGCCGCTCCTGCTGCCGGCGAACGTCATCCAGTTGGACCTCGATGCTCCGCACGCGAGACCGTGCCTGCGAACGTTGCTTCGTCATCCAAGCGGTCAACGCTTTGCTGAACAACCGCTGGACGGACGCCGGCTGCTTGATGCGGTCGAACAGCCCTAAGACCTCCGCGTCGATTTCCGGCTCGCGCAGGCGGACGCGCGGATGGCCAACCGCCGTGTATCGGGCGCAGCGGTAGTAGGTGTAGGTCTTGCCCGACTTCTTGCGGACCAACTCGCCCGTCAGCGGGCGACCGCAATGACCGCAGGCCATCAGCTCACCGCCGTAGAGCAGTTCGTTCGCCTTGTAGACCTTCCCGCCGAGCAGGGTCTGAACGCGGCCAAACGTGTCGCGGTCGATGATCGGCTCGTGTCCACCCGGCCGCCATTGGCCGTGGTATTTCAGGTCGCCGATGTAGGATCGGTCTCGAAGAATGCGGTGCACCTTGCTCCGTACCCAATGGGGCTGCTTCGCCTTGTAGGTGCGGCCTTCCGCCGTCAATCGGTTGAGGATCATGTCGAGCGTGCAGTGGCCGAAGGCGTAGAGATGAAAGATATGCTTCACGTTGTCGGCTTCATCGCCATCGACGCAGACGACGCTTCGCCCGGCTGATCGGTCGGTGCGGTAACCGTACGGCGGGACTGTCGGGAACTTCCCGTCTCGGACGCGCTGGGCGATGCCTTGCTTGACGTCAACTGAGAGTTGTTCGGCAAAGAACGTCCCCATCGTCGCCATGACGTTCCGCGCCATGCGACCGGCTGGGGTGTTCTGGGTCGGCTGGCTTACGGCGATGAGCGGGATGCCGTGGCCAATCTCCAGCTCAAGGAGCTTGCCGTAATCCGCCATGTTCCTGGCGGCCCGGTCAATCTTGTAGACGAGCAGACCGTCGAGCTTCGCCGCGTTCGCCTTCGCATACGCGAGCAGCTCCTTGAAGCTGACGCGACGTTCTGCCTTGCTGGCCGTCTCCGTAATCTTCCACAGCCGAACGATTTCGCCGTCTTGGGTTGAGGCGTAGGCCCGGAGGGCTTCCTCCTGTACTTCCAGCGACGTTCCCTCAATCTCTTGCGCGCGGCTACTCACGCGGGCGAGCGCGACGAACTGTTTACCCTTCCTCGACTCCTTGTTCTTCATCGCCGGCCTCGCCGTATAGAATCTCAAAGACCCCTCCCATCGTTTGAAGGAGGCCAACGGCATCAGCCGTTGTCAAGTCTTCTCCATACTCCGACCGCCAAACGGATTTCGCCTCGTCCAACAGGTCGGACGAAATCCAGTCTGGCAGCGGGTTCTGCCCCGTGCGCGAAGATGTTTGGTCGTCGCTCACGGGGGCAACGTCTAGTAACGGTCAGACCGACAGCTTTTGCTGTCCGGTTCATCGTTCGCGCAGGATCTCTGTGCTCCGCGATGGAGGCTCATCGTTCCCGGCGTTGTCACTGGGGTCAGAAGGGGGAAGGCGGGAACGCGATAACTGCTGTCCGCCTTCCCAATAATGGGTCAGAACTGCGGCTCCAACCAGTTGCTCTCGCTGGTCGCCGGCTTGCGCTCGGGGAGTACAGCGCGAATGCACTCGTCCACATCGGCGTCAAATCTTCCCTTGTAGCCGGGGACATCGATGACGTAAGGCATCTGACTCATCAAATTCTGATGAGTCACGTCATCAACGATGCCCCCCTCTGGACGCTCGATCCGCTCCAAGCGGCGCGTCGTCATATTGCAGACCAAAATAACTTCGCGCCAATCACGCGTGCTGGCCTCGTAGAAGTGCCAGCCCACGTACTTGTACCCCTCCTGTGCCTCCGCCACCGCCAGGTCCGCTAGGATGTCGTCAAGTATCGCGCCGTACGTCACGGCGCAGTAGCCCTCGACCCGCGAGCGGAACACTTCGACGGCCGCCTTGACTGTTTCGTTAGCCCCCGCTCGGGCGAAAGGCCAACCGCGAGGCGTTCCCCGGTCCATTGCCTTTACAATCCGTCCAAGTTTGTAGCAGACGTAGAGAAGGCCTTCTTCCTCACTAGTGGATCACCACACTTCGATTGTCGGGTAAAGCCGCTTTAGCTTGATGCGGGCGTCGACGGTGGTAAAGCGCCAGTTCACGCCGGATCCGGACCGGTTGCGTTCATGCATGAACGCGGCGCACGCGGCGGCCAGCC
>DASYWJ010000014.1:0-42678 GCA_035936155.1 Tepidisphaeraceae bacterium
CCCCCCCCCCCCCCCCCCCCCCCCCCCCCCCCCCCCACGACTCCACCTCAACGCCCGGCCTTCACCTGCGCCAACGATCCGCCACCCTTGGCCGCGGCGGCACCGAAGCGGTCGTAACCGTCGGCGGAGTAGATGACCGCTTTTTCCGGGTACTTTTCTCGATAGTCGCGCATCGCGCGCTCGACCATTTCCGGCGAGCTGCCGCCGGGCTTGCCCTGCCGCGCGTGCTGGCGCGGGGCGAGATTCTGCCCACCCTGCGGAGCGTACAGCGAGCCGTCCTTGCGGTACCACCAGTAACGGATATCGATCACGTCAACGACCCGGGCGCGCGCCGAATCCGCGAGGATTGCGTCCTGCACGTCCTTGGTCGCGCTCAGGCCGATGAACGCGTCCTTGCCTGTCTCCCGCTCCCACTCGCCGGCCACGTCCAGCCAGAACTGCACGAAGTGCAGCGGCCCGGTGAACTCGGCGCTGGTCAAATGAATGACGTTGCGCTGATCCGCGTGATTATCCAAGCACTTGCGGATGAACGCCCGGTGCAACTCCCGGCGCTTGGGATCCGTCACGTCGTAAAACTGCTCGGCGAGAAAAATGCGCTTGTCGCCTGCGTACGGCGGGGGCTCGGGGAAGCCGGTGTCGTTGATGTTGTTCGCGCTGCGCCAAGGTGAATCGGCCCAGTGCGCGCCGGCCTCCAGGATGTTGTGCTGAAAATAGTGATGGTTCAGCAGCACGATCCCCTTCTGCTCGCCCAGCCGCACGAATGCGCGCAGGCGGTCGAAATACCACGGGTTGTACTTCGTCAGGTCGTACTTGGAGAGCCCGTCCCACGCGGTCCCCTGCCCGCTGCGGTCAAACGGCTGCTCGTAGAAAGGCGGCCAGACGTCGCCATCCATTCGGCGGACGCGCTGGTGGTCGTCGCGGCGGCGGTCGTACCACAGGCCGTAGTTGTGGTCGAGCGCGACCTTGTTGTTCTTCGCCATCGCGTCGGTCAGCTCGTCCAGATCATCCGTCAGCCCCTGCCCGAATCGCCCGGGCACATAGCGGGTGAGCGACACTTCCATCTTCGCCGCCTCGGCCGGGCGGAGGCTGCCGCGCCACCACTGGACGTTCTGCCGCCCGCCGGTGAGCGGCTCATCACCGCACACAATCACGCCGTCGCGGATCGCGATCGTCTTTGAACCCGGCGCCGGCGCGGCGGGAATGCCGATCTGGTCGATCGTTTTCGCCCCGGCAGCGTCGGTCGGGATGGGGTTTCGCTTCGGGGCGTCGTCGATCCATGCCGACAACTGCACCACCGGTTGCGCCGCCAGCGCCGTCAGCGCCGCGGCCTGCTCGATTGACGGGCTGGTCGAAGCATCGCCCGCGTCTGGCAGCAACTGGGCGCGGTCTGTTCCCGTTGGTCCGATGCGTTCGGCAAGCTGCGCGTAGTACAGGCTCCGCGGGCGGATGTGTTCATTCGACTGCTGCCACAGCCCATCGCCATCGAACGTCCCCCAGCAGCCGGTCGCCCAGTTCTGCGCGGTGGGCGGCGCGTAGCAGCGGATGACGGCGGCCTGGCACTGCCACATCATCGAATTCGCGCCGGACCAACCCGCCCCGGCCAATTCGAATCGCCGGTCGGCCAGAACGAGCGCGTTGCCGTCGATCTTCACGTTGTCGTACAGCACGCCCGAACCCCAACTGTCGATCGGCCCGCTGTCGCCCAGGGCCAGCTTCGCCTCGCACTGCACGAATGCGTTAGGACCCGGCGAGCAGAAGCCCACGGCGAAGTCGCGAATGCCGTGCTCGGAGTAGCAGCGCTGGAACAGCGTCTGCTGGCCGGCGGTGAAGAACGTGTGACGCCGATGCCCACCGATCTCGGAGACGGGGGCGAGCGATTTGCAGTCCTCAACCGTCACCCGCCGGCACGAGGCGCCGACGTGCACGGCCCCGCCGGCGAAATGGGCAAACGTTACCTGCCGCACCCACGTGTCGATGGCTTGGTCGATCGTGATGGCGATCCAGGAATGGTCCTCGTCCTTCGGCTTCGCCGGATCAAATGACGACTCCAGGCGCAGGTTTTCGACGCCGATGCTGCTGATGCGCCCGGGCCAGCTCACCGGGGTAATCGTTCCGCCGCCAAACTCGGAGTCCAGGGCGGTTGTAATAGGCGCGTCGATGAAGACGCGATCGCCCTGCACGCGCGTGACGGTGCGGTCGAAAAGCACGTCGCGCGAGCCGGGCTTCCAAGAGTAGCCGTGCCGCTCGCCGCCAAGGTAGTCCATGCCCAGCGTCTTGATCCACTCGATCGTGCACGGGCGGTGGATCATGACGGCGTCGCCAGGCTGGAACCCGCCGGCGTTGGCCACGCGGAATTGCGTGGCGTGGACGGGGACGTACGGGTCGATGATGGCGACCGGCAAACCGTCGATCGTGCGACCCTCGCTCCCCGCGATCTGGACCAGCGTCCGCCGGTCCTGGCCCGTCGCGACGATGACCGTTCCGTTTTCACCCTCGCCCATCCCGCTGCCGCGAAGCACGACGCCCGACGCGGCGATCTTCAGTGCACCGGCGACGTCGTATCGGCCGTTCTCGAGCAGGACCGCCCCGCGCTGATCAGGTGGGAGCGAGCCGACATAGTCAATCGCCGCCTGAATCCGCGCCGTCGCGTCCCCGGCTTGGTGCGGGACAACGACGCGCACGGGCACATCCGGGATCGCATCCTCACCGCCCATGTAGCCGCAATGCGAGAAGTCGATGACCCGATTGCCCCTCTGGTCCGTGGCGTAGACGAGCCGCCCGTCCTTTGCCTGCGCAACGGCGGGCTGCGTCGCGGGCGGCGCCTGGGCGGCGGCCGTCGCGCAGCAGATCGCCACAGCGATGCCGCAGCGCATGACCGTCGACCAATATGCAACCGATGTCATCTCATTTCCCCCGACAGGGGACGCAGCGCCTCGGCGTGGGCGATCCGCTCGCCGTCCACCGCAAGGCTCAGCCCCGCGCCTCGGCCGTAGCGCGCGCCGGTGCGGTCCCACGCGATCGTCAGCGAGCGGCCGTGGTAGGCGATGCGATCGACGCAGAACCAGTCCCACGCGCCATCCGGCAGCAGCGGGTGGATCTCGATCGTATTGTCGCCGCGCGGGACGAGGCCGGCGAGGCCGGCGATGACCAGATCGCAGAACGTCGAATGGTTGTAGTAGCGGCTGCGCGGATTATCGCCCTTGAGCCACTCGCCGGTGACCTCATCGTGATACTCGCCGATGTAGGGCTGCCCGTTCTTGTGGTGGGCGCTGGCGTAGGTGTGGATCGCGTCGAAGTAGTGCTGTTTCGTCACGTGCGGCTGATCACAGCGGCGCAGGACGTTGGCCAGCGCGACCAGCGTCTGCGAGGTGGCGAACGGCCAGACCGCGCCATCCCACTCGCACTTACCGACGCCGTGCGAGCGGAAGCGCGGGTGGCGGCGCTCGGCCGTGGTGATGCCCGCGGGGGCCCAAAAGCCTTGCGGATCGATTAGCTGCGCCCACGCGTCCTCTCGGCCGGGGTCCGGGAGGTTGAAGCACCATGGGACAAAGCCGATCGCCTCGCGCGCATCCGACAACGGCCCTTCCTCAGTCTGCGCTTTGAAAAATTTCGCCCGCTCGTCCCACAGCGCTTCCTGCGTGAGCGATTTCAGCTCCGCCGCCTTGGTGCGGAACGTTTCCGCCACGTCCGAGTTCTCTGCGATGGTTGCGATCTCGGCAATCGCCAGGGCGTTGGCGTACATGTAGCTGTTGATCGTCGGCCGGGCGTTCTTGTGCTTTCGCGAGCCACTGATCGACTCCTCCATGCCGTCCCACACGTCGAACTGCCAGAACAGCTCGTCGGGCCGGCGCTTTTCCTCCTCCCATTTGGCGTAATCGGCGATCAGGTCGGGCAGGAGATCGAGCAGCAGCGATGAGTCGCCCGTGACGCGGGCGCGATCGAGCATGGCCGCGGCCGTCCACTGGCTGTAGCGGTGGAACCGGTACTCAGGGCCGCCGTTCTCGCCGCCGCGGAACCAGAAGCGGGTGTACTCGTCCAGGTAGCGCCGGTCGCGAATCCAACGCCCCTCCGTAAGATGATGGCCGAGGGCGCAGCTAATGCTGTTGTACGTTCCCGCGTGGCGCACCGGCTCGATGAACTCGGTCACGATGATGCCCGCCGGCGTCTCTTTGATGTGCTTTCGGAACGTCCACCAGCGGTAGTAGTAGATGCGCTGGATCGTTTCGCCGGGGCAGTCAAACAGCGGCACGTTCTGCGCCATCCAGTCCCACGCGCCGGCGTTGGGGATGAGATTCACCACGTCCTCGACGTCCGCGGCGTTGAACGCGTCGACGTAATGCCTGTAGGCGGCGGCGTTGAGGATGTTCGCGAGGGATGTCGTCACAGTGCGGTGCCTCAGTCACACACGCTCTCAGGCATGACATGCGGCGCCAAACGCAATCATGACCCGCCTTTGCGCTGCGCATCGCGTTTCTCGATCTTCGCTCCCTTCGGGATGACGCCGAGGACGACGAAGCTGCCTTTTCCTTTCACGTCGAGCGTGTGCTTACCGGCCGGGAAGCTGAGGGCGTGCACGTCCACCGCGGGCGATTCGGTGATGCTGACGGCGTTGAGGATGAGCGGCTCGACCCCGCCGCGCTCATCGGCGCGGGCGTCGGTTTCCAGGTCCGGGACCTTCAGCCACATCGCCCGCGGGTCCTTGAAGTAGCCGATCAAAATGCGCACCGGCTCGCTCACCTCGAACTCGATCGGGGTGTGCTGGCGGTTCTTCGCCGCCTCGTGGGAGAAGCGCACTCCCGTCAACCCGACTAGTTCCGGCGCAATTGACTCGATCATGTACTTGCGGTCCGTCCACACGCGCTCGCCCGGCTTTAATTCGTACAGTTCCGCGTCGCCCGTGCCAATCAGCGTGATTGTCGCCCGCGGCAGCGGCTTCAGCGCCGACTCGTCGGGCATCAGCGAGCCGCCCTGCTTGATTTGCGCGACCTTCGCGCTGAAATCGGCCAGCTCCTTCTCATACGCCGGCACAAGCTGCGTCCAATGATAGTTCGCCGGTTTGCCGTCGACGCCGCCGACGAACGGAATCTTCCGCTGGCTCGTCTGCATCGAGTTGGCGAACTTGTACGTGTCGCGCGTGAGGCTCGCGAGCGTGCGGTAGTGCTGCAAACTCTCGTCGAGGTACGACTCCGCTTTCTCAAGATCCGCCGGGTCCTTGCTATAATGGTAACGCAGCACGTGCAAGGCGGCGTTGACCTTGGCGGCGTAGTTCTGCGTCATCGCGCGAATGCAGTGGACATCGTTACGCAGGCGCGCGAACTCGTCCCGATTCTTCGTCACATGGGGAGCCGCTGCGTCGATCGCGTCGACCGCCTGCCGCGAAAATTCCAGCACCTCGGCCACGATTTGCGGCGGCGTCTCGCCCTCGTGCGGCTGCTTGTTCCACTCGCGCTCGACATACTCCTGCAGCCGCTCACCTGGCGGCGACTGCGACTCCCACAGCTCGGGGAATGGCCGGTACCGCTCCGGATCGACCAGTTGGTCGAGCGTCATCCCCAGCGACATTGTCTGGCGGTTGCCCTCGGTGATGCCGAAGCGGCGCAGGATGCGCGGCGCGCATTCGCCGGCGTCGTTGTACGCCTCGAAGATCTTTTCAGCCGCGCCGGTGGTGCCGTACATCTCTGCCAGCCGATCTACCCAGTACGCGCGTTCGGCTTCCGGGTTGCGGTCGGGGTTCCACGAATACCGGGCCCACGCCTCGAACCAGATCCAGTCGCGCTCCCACTGTTTCAGCGGTTCCTGCGTCTTGTCCGGTGAGATAGGCCAATCCCAGTAAAACAGCGGGTAAAGGTGGATGCCCTTGGCCCCCAGCCGGTCGCGCGAGGCGGCGACACATTTCTGGATGAATCGCGTCGCCCCATAGCGGAACGGCTCGAGGTTGGCCAGGATGTGCACGTTGGCAACGTGGCTGGAGCCGAGGCGGCTCATGGTCAGGTGCACGTCCTGGCGCACGCCGCGGGGCTCCCAGGTCGTGAGCGACTCGCCATTGTACTTGGCCATCGTGTACAGATTTCGGTAGTGCTTGAGCGCCTCGGGCATGAAGACCTTCGGGTCGCTCGCGTGCGCGCGGATCACGACCGGCGGCTCTTCCGTCAGCCCCGCCGCCTTCATGCCGTCCTTCACTCCCGGCAGGAGCGACTCGGTGAGGTGGCGCGTCTGTTCCTCCGCCCCCTGCAGCGCTTCGCCGAGACAGATGAGCAACCCGACGTTGGGATACTCCTTGACGAACGCGGCGATGCTCTTGCGCATGTAGTCGTCGACGAGCGGCGTGGACTTGTGCAGCTGCGTCTCGATCCCGTGCTTCTCGGCGAACGGCTTGGATACGAACAGCGAGTAGAACATCTGCACCAGCCAAATGCCGCGCTTGTCGGCCTCGGCGGTGATGTAGCGGAGCATTTCGACGTTCTTTTCGAATACCTCGTCGGGCACTTCGACGGCGTAAGGGTAATCCTCCAGCCGCACGAGTGAGGCGAACGGATGCCCGTTCCACAGGTACAGCGTGTTCATCCGATTTTCGGCCAGGAAGTCGAGATACTCGGCCCAGTGCTGCTTATCGTAGAAGAAGGGGAACGACTCGGGCGTATACGGGTATTCGTAGACCTTGCGGCCGGGCAGGAGCGACGTTTTCTGCATCCCGATGCACGGGCCGCGGAGGACCATGACCGGCTTGTCGGTGAAGTGAATCTCGTGAGGAAGCTGCTTGGCGCTGCGGGCGCGATTGGCAAGCTCCAGGCAGCCATACAGCACCCCGGAGTCATCCCCACCGGTGATCGTGATCGAGCCGTCGGGCTGTGATGCGATCCGGAATGCCTCGCGGCCGAGGGCGGGATCGTTGATAGCGAGGCGAATGATTCGTGACGGCAGCGCCGCGACCGCGTCGGTTAATCGCTGTGCGCCATAGCGGACGCGCGGCGAAGCGCCATCGGGAGCCTGCACCGTCGCCGCCCGGGCTTCACGCGCGCCCGCGGCGAGCGCCACTAGGACGAGGGCGAGAACATATCTCCAGGCCCGCCGCGAACCGCTCATCGATCATCCGATCCGCCGAAGCCGCAGCGCCATCCATGGTCGCCCGGGCAGCTTGACGGCGGGATTCCCGACCGCATGCGCCCGGTACTTCGAATCGACGACTACCGTAAAGGTCTGCTCCACAGGAGTGATCGCCATGTTCCACGTATCGATCACGTCCGCCCGGAACTGCATCCCATCCTCCAGCGCTTCTTTGTACAGCTCGAAGGTCCATTCGGTCGGTGTGTGCTTGCCGAAGTAGATCAGGTAGTACTCGCCCGCCTGCCCGGCAACCGAAGGATCGTCCCACTTGTCGATCGGGTCGAGCCCCTTGCTTGGGCCGGTGTCGAGGATCTCCTTCAGGAACGCGATTCGCGCCGGGCTCGTGCCGTGCAGCACACCGCCCTTGGACCACCACAGGATGTCCTGCGGGTGCATGTATGTTTCGCCGTGGCCGACGTACGTCCCGGAGATCGTGCCCTGCCAGAAACGGTGGACCATCTCTTCGCCGCTGATATTGCCCCAGCGCTGCTCGATGTCGCCTTCGTACTTCACCTCATCAAAAACGATCGGCTTGTAGTAAACGTCCCGGTACAGCACCGCCCGCCCGAAATCGGCGACCGCCAGCCCGTTCTGGATGCTCGCGTGGGTGACCCACGACTTGGAATGATCGTAAATGAGCTTCCCGTTGTGCACCGAGCGGAGGTGATCGTATGGATCAGTGTCGCTCACGATCTGAAAGTACCGGTCCCAGTCCCGCTGCGTCTTTTCTTTCATGAAGTCGAATTCGTTCGCCAGCGACCACCAGACGTTGCGGAAAGCGCCGAGCCGCGCGACCACGTAGCGCAGGTAAAGATCATCCGCCTGCGCTTCCATCCGGTCAAATCCCCAGTGCCCAAGGTCGTAGGGGTGAAACAGGATCAGATCGGCCTCGACTCCCATCGAGCGGAGTTGTCCGATGCGCTTCTCCAGGTGGCGGAAGAAAGCAGGATTGAACCGCAGCGTGTCCCATTCCTTCGGCGCTGTTCCTTCGTAGGGAAAGATGCACGGTTCGTTCTGATTGAACGCATAGCGCTTCGGGAAGACGCACATCCGGAGCTTGTTGAACGGCGAGATCTTCAAGGTCGCCAGCGTCTGCTCTTCCAGTTCGTTGCCCTGGTGCGTCCAGCAGTAGCACGTTGTCCCGATCGGGCGGTACGGCGTCCCGTCGGCGTAGGCGAAGTGAAAGGTGTTGCGGACCCGCACCGGGCCGTGATTCGTGCCTGTTGCCGGGGTGGCGGTGAGGTGACCGGTTTCGCCCGCAAGTTCCTTGCGGTTGCTGCGCGTCTTGTAAGTCCAGTGGCCGGGCGTCGGCGGCATGAAGCGCACGCGATACACGCCCTGGCCGTCGTAGAACCCGTCGACGTCGAGGCTTGTCTGCCCATTGCTGAAATGGGCACCGAACTCAACTTCGGTGAAGGGATTACCCGAAGATGGCCCTTCCAGCGTGATCTCGCAAAAGTCCCACTGCTCGACGAGCGTGCCCGCCGTTGCGTCCTTGCTCGCGGCACCGGTTTCCCCGCGGGCGGTTTCGATGCGCTCACCGCGGGCCATTTCGCCGCCGCGAGGGATTCGTGCTGTCACAACTGGGCCCCGTTCGCTCATGGGTATCCTGCTCACAGATGTTCTCGTGGTTAGCGTTCGTGGTGATCATACGATCGGGAAATATCGAGGCAGTGCGATCTGGCGTAATAGTTTTACGATTCGGCGCAGGCATCAATCGAAATTATACCGGCGCCGCCATTTTCGGCCCCTTCGTTTACTTCCGCCATCGCATGGGCTTCGCTACGGTCGTCGCCATCCACCGCGCCACTGGGGCGACGGAGCGAGCGTCGCGCACACCAAATGCCCGCTGGACCGCGTGCTGATCGCTGCGGTATATCCCACGCACGCCATGGACACCCGTCCCTCCGATCCCGCTTGCGAAGGCCGCGTGCCCGAAGGCCGCACCCCCGAAAGCCGCGTGCCTGAAAGCCGCACCCCCGAAAGCCGCATCATCGTGCTGCGCAACCCCCACACGCTCGCCTTCGGCGCCGGCTGCGCCGCCCGGTGCGGCCAAGACCTCGTCGCCCGCTCTTGCAAGCGCGTGCTCGTGGTGACCGGCCGGTTCACCCGCTCCCTCGCCAACCCGCTCTGCGATCAGCTTCGCGCCGCGGGCGTTACCGTGACGATCCATGACCGGATCGGGCGCGAGCCGACCATCGATATGGTCCGCACCACCCTCAGCGCCGCGCGGGACGCGCACGCCGACGCGGTCGTCGGGTTCGGCGGCGGAAGCCCGATGGACGTCGCCAAGCTCGTCGCCGCTCTGCTCGACTCAAAACAGGACCTCTGCGAGACGTTCGGGATCGGGAAGGTTACTCGCCGATCCACCTGTCTCGCGTGCGTCCCCACCACCGCCGGCACCGGAAGCGAGGTCTCGCCCAACGCGGTCATCCTCGACGAAAATGAGTCGTTGAAGAAAGCCGTCATCAGCCCCCATCTCGTGCCCGATGCGGCCTACGTCGATCCCCTGCTCACGCTCAGCGTCCCCCCCGACGTGACGGCGGCCACGGGCATGGACGCGCTGACCCACTGCATCGAAGCCTACGCCAACCGCTTCGCCCACCCGCTGGTGGACACCCTGGCCCTCGAAGGCGTCCGGCTGATCGCGGGCAACCTCGCCCAGGCGGTCGAGCACGGCCACGACCTTGCGTCGCGATCCGCGGTGGCGATGGGCAGCCTGTATGGCGGGATGTGTCTCGGGCCGGTCAACACCGCCGCCGTCCACGCGCTGGCGTATCCGCTCGCCAGCGCGTTTCATGTGCCGCACGGGTTGTCCAACGCAGTCCTTCTCCCCCACGTGCTGGCGTTCAACCTCCCCGCCGCACCGGATCGCTATGCGAGCATCGCCCGCGCGATGGACGCCGAGCCCGCGGCGGACGACCTGCAGGGGGCCCGCAACGGCCTACAGCAAATCCGGGAGGTTTCCCGGCGGTGCGGCATCCCGTCGCGTATGAGCGAGCTCGGCGTCCCCACCGACGCCATCGAGCGCATGGCCCGCTCGGCGATGACCGTCACGCGACTGCTGGAGCGCAATGTGCGCGAAGTCACGTTCGAAGACGCCATTGACATTTACCGGAGGGCGATGTGACGAGTTGGAGCGGTGTAGTCGTGCCCATGGTGACGCCGTTTACGCCGGCGGGCGCGATCGACGAGGACGCGATCGCGCGCATCGTCGATCACCTGATCAAATTCCGATTGGCGGGCATTTTCCCGCTCGGCACGACGGGCGAGTCGATGTCGATCCATCCCGACGACCGCCGTAAGGTGGTCGCCGCGACCGTCAAGCGCGCCGGCGGCCGCGCCACCGTCTACGCCGGCATCGCCAGCACCTGCTTCCGCGAGTCGGTCGAAGCGGCCGACGCCTACGCTCACTTGGGCGCGGCGGCAGCCGTGGCCCACATCCCCTCGTACTATCCGCTGAACGACGACGAGATCGAGTCGTACTTCCTGCGCCTGGCCGACGCGGGAAAGCTGCCGCTCGTGCTCTACAACATGCCGGCCACCACGCACCACTCGATCCCGCTCGACGCGATCGACCGGCTGCGGCAGCACCCCAACATCGTCGCCATCAAGGACTCGGCCGGCGATCGGGAACGGCTGACGGAGCTGCTGCGTCGCTGCGGCGGACGCGGCGGCTTCCCCGTCCTTATCGGCGCCAGCTCGAACTTTTCCGTGGGCCTCCGCCACGGCGCCGTCGGCCTTATCCCCAGCGGCGGACACCTTATCGGCGACAAGTATCAGGCGATGTTCGAAGCCGGCATGGCCCAGCGCTGGGACGACGTCGAACGGTTTCAGTGCGAGACCGATGCCATCGTCGCGGCCTACTTGAACGGCCGCACGCTCGGACAGGGACTGGCCGTGCTCAAGGCGAAGATGGAAAAGCTGGGGCTGTGCGGTCGCACGATGCTCCCGCCGCTCCGCGACCACGTCGGAGCGGTATGAGCACGCAGTACCATCGCCCAGTGATCGGCATCAGCATGGGTGATCCGGCAGGGATCGGTCCGGAAATCATCGCCGCCGCCCTGGCGCGCGACCAGGTCCATCACCTCTGCCGACCCCTGGTCATCGGGGACGCGGGCGTCATGAAGAAAGCTGCCCGCTACGCCGGCGGTACGCCTGGCGTGCGCGCGGTCACTGACGTCGCAGATGCCTGCTTCGATCGCCACACCCTCGACGTCTACGACCTGCGCAATGTCGACATAGAGCGCCTGGAGCTGGGCAAAGTCTCCGCCATGGCCGGCCATGCGGCATTCGAGGCGGTGCGGCACATGATCGGGCTGGCGCAAGCCGGTGAGCTTGCCGCCACCGTCACCGCGCCGATTCACAAGGAAGCGCTCGTCGCAGCCGGTCACCACTTTCCCGGTCACACCGAGATTTACGCCCACTTCACCGGCACCAGCGATTTCACGATGATGCTCGCCGCAGGCAACCTGCGGGTCGTGCACGTCTCGACGCACGTCTCGCTTCGCCAGGCCTGCGACGCAGTCACAAAAGACCGGGTCCTGAAGGTGATCGAACTCGGCCACGACGCCTGCCGGCGGCTGGGGATCCCCCAGCCGAAGATCGGAGTCGCCGGACTGAACCCGCACGCCAGCGACGGCGGACTGTTTGGCAGCGAGGAGCATGCGCACATTATCCCCGCGTGCAACGCGGCCCGCGCAAAGGGCATCGACGTGCACGGCCCCCAGCCCCCCGATACGTTCTTCGCAAAGGCCATCAGCGGCGCCTATGACATCTGCGTCGCCATGTACCACGACCAGGGACACATCCCCGTGAAATGCGCCGGCTTCAAGTATGATCCGACGGCGGAGAGTTGGACGAGCGTGAACGGGATCAACGTCTCACTTGGGCTTCCGATCATCCGTACCAGCGTCGACCACGGGACCGCGTTCGATCTGGCGGGCAAGGGGACGGCGAGCGATGCGAGCCTGCTCGACGCAATCGAATACGCCGCGCGCTTGGCATCGAATGGATAACCTGCGGCAGCGGCTGTTTCGGGGCCCGTTCGATTGAGAACATGCGAAAAGCACTGGTCATCGCCGATGATCTAAGTGGCGCCGCCGAAGTCGCCGGCATCGGGCACCGCTATGGCCTGCCGACGCGACTGGTTCGCCGGCCGCCGGTGAACTTCGATCCGGGGCTGACCGTCATCGACACCGACACCCGATTGCTCCCGCCAGCCGACGCGGCTGCAGCGGTGATTCGTTTCACTGCCGAAGCGGGGGTCGGCGTGTTTGATTTGATTTACAAGAAGAGTGATTCGGTCCTCCGCGGCCCAGTCGCGGCCGAGCTTGACGCGCTGCTGCCGGCGCTGGGTCGGACATCGGCGTTACTCGCACCGCAGAACCCCTCGCTCGGAAGAGTGATCGTAGGCGGCGAGTACTATATCGATGGGCTGCCCCTGCATGAGACACCGTTCGCCAGCGACCCGACCCATCCCAGATGGAGCTCAGACGTGGCTGAGCTGCTCGGGACACATCGCCACGTCATCCGCATCGCCGCCGGCGCTTCGGCGGACGATCTGCGAAAGCACGCGGCCAAGTTGCCGGCGGATGTTCTCCCGGCAGGCGGTGCGGACTTCTTCATCGCGCTGCTCGAGGAGCGCGGGCTCCCGGAGAAGCTGACGGAGAAGCAACCATTCCTCGGTCACACGCCCGCAGGACCGGCGCTGTTCGTCTGCGGCAGTACGGCGCCGTCTCCCTTCATTCCCGGCGTGGCGACTCGCCCGATGATGGACGCAACGGACGCGTGGCGCGATGCGGTCTGTGCGCTATTGGAGGGCGGTGAGCACGCAATGATGACCATCGATCGTCCGCTCGACCGATCCCCCGGCGCGGCGGCGCAGATTGAGCGGACGATGGCAGCGGTTGCGGCTGCGGTGCTGCGGCGCTGCCCCGTGCGGACCGTCTTGATCACCGGCGGCGCGACTGCTGTCTCCGTCTGCCGGGCGATGGGGTGGGATGAGTTTGAGGTTGAAGGCGAACTGGCCAGTGGAGTCGTGCAGCTCCGGCCGACGCTGGCGGGAGCGCCGCGTCTCGTGATCAAGCCCGGCAGCTACCCCTGGCCGCCACAGCTCGGGGGCATGGGCGAGGTCTCACTGCGCCGCCTCGACGGCGGGTGAAGCACCGCCTGAGACCTTCGCCTTCCACTGCGGGTACTCTGTTTCGAGCAGCTTCCTCGGCCAATATGCGAGCCACTTGTAGCCTGTCCGCCGCTCGATCTCGATCTCCGACAGGTCGTACTTCACCACCCCATCGCGTCCCGCGAAAATCGGGCGGTTCGTGCCGATCTCGTAAAACCGAGCCCACATGGGCGGCGCCGACGGGTCCTTGACTACGAACCGCTCGTAGCCGCGCGGGGTGCCCGCTTGCTTTCGGTCCTCGACTCGAATCCCCGGGATCTTCACCGATTCCAGCCACGCGACGCACGCATCCACCGCCTGGATCACCTGGGGGCTGGGGTTCTCAATCGCCATCAGCGCGTGCAGGATTCCGATCGTTTCACAGGCGCTGAGCGACACCGGCTCGAATGCGCGGGCCGCTCGCGGCTCTAACGTCACCTCGTCGTGCTGGGCGCACCAGGATGTGAGCTTTCCCTCGACGCGCACCTGGGACTTGAGGATGCACTCGATCCCGCGGTCCCACGCCTCGGCACTGGCCGTGCGTTTCGATTCGTTCACAAACGCGTAGAGCGCATCATCGCGCGCCACTTCGCGCAGGAAGAACATCAGCCGGATCATGCATCCGTCGTTATAGGTGATGTACCTGCTGTAGTTCTGGCCCGGCGGATAAAACTGTGGCCAGCCCCCGTTGGGGTACTGCGCGCGCAGGATCAGGTCGAGGCCTTTGTCGAACGCATCGATGTAGCGCTGCTCCCCCGTGTGCGTCGCCATGCGCGCCAGGAGGCGCAGTTCGTCGGTCGTCGCGGAGTTGTCGAACGTCGACTTCAGCTTCTCGCGCGGACCTCGGTAAGGCTTTCCTGTCGTGTCGATGTTCTTCGGCCATCCACCATCTGGGGCTTGATACGACAGCACGACGCTGGCGATCCGCCGGGCCTGGTCGCTGCGATACCACTCCGCCGGGTGGTTCAGGTGCTTGCTGGCCGAGGTGTACTGCGCCTGCGCTTCGGCTGGGAACAGCGCCATGCTGATCAGGATCAGAGTTGGCGCTGCACGATATCTGCTCGTCATAAGAAGCCTCAGCCCGTCTGAAAGACGGATTTGACGTACTTCGCGTTGGCTCCGAAATTGTACCGCACGTCGCGCGCTTTGGCGGCATCGCGGGAGCGCTGCAGCACCAGCCATCCCGACCAGCCCATCTCGTCGAGCAGCTGCTTCATACGCGGCAGGTCGAGTCGCTGGTCTTTTTCCAGCCACACGCCGTCACTCAGCGTCGGGATGATCTGCGCGATTCGGTCTTTCCCAAGCCGCTGCAGTTCCGCATACACGTCGCGCTTCGCGTCGACGGCCTCGCCGCAGTTGTACGCGATGCCAACCGCAGGGGAGCCGATGTCGTTCAGCAGACGTTCGTTTCCCGCAGCGTCCAGCGGCGTGTTCAGCCCCAGCCTCACCCCTGCGCGTTCGGCCTTCGGCGCGAGCTGCTTGAACAGCCCCGCCGCTTTGCCCATACCCTTGGCCGGCTCGTCCGCTTTCGCGAAGATGACGGGAACGAAGCCGACGCGGGTGGTCACCTTCGGGATCAGCTCGATCCAATCGGTGCAGAGCTGCTCGGCCTTTGGATGATCGGCGATGGGCTGGCCGTAAAACGCGCTGAGCGCGAGGGAACTGATCTCCAGACCCAATGCTTTGGCCTGCTGGAGGTAATTGGCCCGGAACGTTTCGTCGCGGAGCTGGTTCTGGAAGTCCGGGCGCTTGCCGAGCGGCCCCATGTCGAGCTCGATGCCGTCGAGTCCACATTCTTTCGCCAGCGTCAGCGCGCCGGGGCGTTGGCGTTTGAGCATCATCCAGTCGGAAGCGGCCACCTTGTAGCGCTGCCCCACACCCGAAGCGCTGGTCGGCGCGGTTGAAGCCTCCGCCGCATGGGCAAGATACGACTTCGGCTGCCACAGCAGGCGCGAGGCGACCGCCGCCGCCGTCAGGGAAAGCATGCTCCGCCGGTTCAGAACAGGTGGTGGTGTCATGAGGGTGCTTCAAAAGGTATCGGGAAACGCGACCGCACGCGGCTCAGCATTTGCGCAGAAGTTTTACCATCCGGCGCAGCGCCGTCGCTTTGTCGTTGCATTCTCAGCTTCGTCTTTTTAGTACACCGATTGAAAGACGCTCTTGCTCATAAACACCAGCCCCAGGCTGAGCATCATGATCAATCCCACCCCGCAGCCGTAGCCGGCGAAGAAAACGACGCGGTACTGCGGCCAGTTGTCGCCGAAGCGCTTCGCGAAGTAGTACCGGCCCAGGAGCGCGCCGAGCAACTGCGGCAGGATCACGTCGGGGGTGCTCTGGTCCAGCCCGCGAATGATCCCGTACACGAGCAGCACCGGGAGACCCATCCAGCTCAATCCGGCGTACAACGCCAGCGCCAGGACCAGCCCCAGCACGATGTATCCCGGCACGAACGCCTGGTAAAATGGCCCGTATTCCCCTCCGGGCAGCGTGCTGCTGTAAATGACACCCTGGCGGAAGGCGATCACCTCCCAGAATTTTTCCGCGTACGGAAATGCCGCGCTGGGCACCGGCGCGATGGACCAGATGAACTGGCTGAAGACGATCGTCGCGATCGCCGCGATGGGGAAGATGAAAGCCTCGGCCTTCACCATCGAGGTGATCTTCGTCCCCGTCAGCTCCGTCTGCCGGAAGTAGAGCGTCTGCGCGCCATAGTTGTGCGCCGGGAAGGGGGCGAACCAGATGGCTGCCCCCTGGTAGCCGGTCATGATGAAGGTCGCCTCGCGCACGAATGGCACGTTCACGGTCATCCCAACCACGCCCTCCATCCGCGCTGACACGTAGCTGATGATGGGGGTGTAGACGAATCCGTAGAAAAGCAGCACGCCGACGAGCGTCGTCGTCACGGGGCTGCCCAGCCCCGCGTTGTAGGCGTGGTTCAGGAGCAGGTAAGCCACGAGGATCGACACCCCGGTGGACGAGACGTAGATCAGCAGCGCGATCCACAGGGAAATGTCGCCGCGCCCGGGCGGGGGGTTGAGCAGCCTTGCCCATTCGATCCGCGCACTGCTCGTTTCGTCGAGTTCGCGCTTGCGCCGGAGCAGGCCGGCCAGGACATGCCAGACGCCGATCACCGCGATGGCTGCGGTCAGCCCCAGCCCGAAGGATAGATAAAAGTCGAGATAGTTGGCGTTGATCGTCGTCACCGCGCCCACCCCCGGCCGCCAACTGCTCAGGAGCCCGGCGTGGTGGAGGATGGGGTTGGCGATCATCGTCACCAGCAGACCCACCGCCCCGCCCACCATCGCCCAGTACGGGAGGACCATCCCGCTGATCACGATCCCCAGGTTGAAGCTCAGGATCATCGGGACGGCCGGGAGGAAGTGCTCGGTGTTGGGCGTCAGGTCCTTGAACGGGAGCGGGAAGATGCTGATGGGCTGGGAGAGGAAGGCGCTGGAGATCGACGGCAGCGCCAGGTACGCCGCCCCAAACGCGATGCCCAGCATTGCGCCGAAGCTGAACACCCGCCACCGCCACGTCTCCCTCCCCCCCGATGCATCCGCCAGCGCAGTGATCCCCTGCGCCCCGACGGGCGCCATTGGGAACGGGAGCTTCTCGACATCGCTTGTCAGCCGGTACATCACGTAGCCCAGCCCGAAGTGATCGAGCCGCTGGAGAAACATACCCAGCACCACCAGCCCGACGGGCGCGAGCCAACCGATGTGGAGGAACGAGCGCGAGCCCAGCACGTCCGCCGAAGCCGGCGCGACCCACGTGGGAATCTTCCCCGCCAGCCCGAGCTGGCGGAACGACTCGCTCTGCACGATGAACTGATTCCACAGCAGCCCCGACCCGGTGATGAGGCTCGCCCCCGCCATGTAGTACAGGACGTAAATCTCCGGCCGGCGGAGCGTCGTAAACGCCCGCCGCGCGACTTCGATGAAGAGAATGATCGTGACCCACTGCGCCGCCGAGCCGATGTCCTGCCCGACGACCAGGTTCATGTACAGGCTGGCCGGGGTCATGATGATCCCGACGAACACCGCCCCGAGCATGGCCTTGAGGCCGAATCCCTCCTCCCAGTGATCGGGGGCGGGCATGAGCTCGCGGAACTGCTTCAGTTCCGCGTCCTCACGTCTGGTCGGACTCATCACCCGCGCCGCCATGCGGAGGACGATTGTCGGCGACTGCTGCGGCGAGGGAAAGGCATGGCGCAAATGGAATTGATTGCGAACGGGCGCAGAACTTTTAAGCGCCTCTCCGAAGCGCCGACCGAACGCCAACGGGCGAGCCCAATCCTGGCCACGTCACACGCAAGTGGCGTTCGCGACGGCGACGCACCGGCCGAAACGAGACGGGGGAACCCGCGTCTTTCCCCAGGGATTGTTCGGGCTGAGGTTTGTAAGGGAGGCTCTACAGGCGTCATGCGCCGCACGGGTGGCACCCTCGCGCCGCTGTTCCCCCATCAGCCCCATTTGCCGGCGGAGGCGGGGAATCGTACCTCTGGGGTGACGGGCGGCGTCATGGTAGGTGGTGCCTACCGGCGTCCGCGCGGATGTGGCGGCAGCGCGAGGAGTGCTTTGATGTACTGGATCATCCGCTGGACCGATCGCGAGGGGGACGATCAGGCGATCGTCGTGGAAGCTGAATCACGCGTCGTGGCCTGGACGATTGCGCTGAAGCGGGACATTCCGGTGGTGGTGGTGGAGGAAGCGAGCGACTCGGATGTCGCCGCGGCGCGGGATGCGAACCGGCTGTGGCAGTATACCAGGCCGGCGCAGCACATGTGCTTCGGTCGCCCGGTCGCGACGCGGCAGGTCGCCTGCCTCATGCTCTGCGGGGTGTGGACGATCGGCGCGCTGCTGCAATCGAGCGGCGTGCTTGCATTCTCCCTTCGGCTGCCGCTGTAAATCCACTCCCGCTACCACAGCGTCTCCTAATTCGACGTCGTTACGGAGCGGCTGCAGGGCGCGCAGGCGGCTTAACGGGGGCGCTCGTGGGCGACGAGGGGGTTGCGTAAATTCGCGCCAGCTCGAGCAGCAGCGGTTCGAGTCGGGAGTAGTAGTCGCTCTCATCGAGTGACTCCTTCTGCTGCCGCAGCTTCTCGATTGCCTGTTCCAACTGGTCGCGCTGCGCCCGGCGCTCTGCCGGCATGGCTTGCTCGGCCGGGCTGAGCACGAGGTGGTACTGCCGCGCGCGGGGGCCGTCGATCGCTGCGCCGTCGGCGGCGCCCTTGGTTGCTCGCAGGCCGGCGAAGAAATCGGCGCTGATGCCAAGTTTGTCGCCGTTGTCGTCGAGCAGCGCGTGTTCGGTCTGGATGCGCCCTTCGTGCTTATAAAACTCAGCCGTTCGGTGCGAGGCGGCGAGGAACGCCTCAAGGAGCGAGACCTGCCCGTCCTTGTCGAGGTCCGCGCCGCCGGCCGCGATTGCGCTGGAGAGATAATCGCCGAAGCGCGCCACATTGTTCTCGTTGCCCGTGCGCGTGGCCGTCACAATCACGCGCCCCGGCCCCGACAGCCGCGTTAGGAACGGAGCACTGGCCGACGAACAATTAATCACCGCGAGCGGGCGCTTGCATCGTTCGAGCCACTCCGCCAACTCCTCATCGGAGACGTCGGGCCCACGCAGGTTGAATTTCGCCTGCTTCCCGTCGAACGTGCCGTGGCCAATCAGGACGATCCAAAGGGGCTGGTGCGCGCGCTCCGGCTCCAACTCTGCTTCAATGGCGGTTTTGAGTTGCGCCTTGTCGGTTTCATCGCCCGCTCGTTCGGCAGACGGGCTGGCCTCGAGATCGGCGCCGTGGAATTGCGGAGAGTCCTGACCGACCGCGATGAAATTTGCATTCCCACGCTCCGCTGCATCCTCCCAGCGCTGTGCCCATTGCGCGAATCGCTTCCCGTAATCCGCATCGCCCTCGGCGCCGACGGCGACAATCACCGTAGGGCGATCGGGCGACGATGGAAGCGGCGTTGAAAGCAGCGCCCCCGCCGCCAGCAGCAGCGATAACATCACGGCATCCCCTTCCACCGCCGCAGTCCCCACTCGGCGCACAAACACACGGTCGCCAGCGCGAACACCCACGGCTGATGCCACGCCGGACGGATGTGCGGCTCTGTGATCTGCGCATGCCGCGTGGGCAGGGTGGCGACGAACGGTTCGATTTTCGCTGCCTCGACAGTCTGCCCGCCGGTGGCACCGGCCAGCTGCTCGAGCAGCGCTCGGTTTGGCTTCAGGTCCCGAAACTCCTCCGCCGCGGGGTCGGAGGTCCATCCCGTCGCAGCGTTGCCGACTTCGCTCCCGTCGGCCGCGGCAACCATGGCCTGGACGCGGTAGGCCCCGGGCTGGCGCGGGACGTACGCGGCTTCATACATACCCGACTCACGTGCACTCGGCTCGGCGGTGAGGTCCACCGACTTCCCGTCCGGACCGGTCACCCTCACCGTGACGGCGGCATTATCGAGCGGCGCATGAGCGGCGTCGCGCACGGCAACGGTGAGCTTCAATGTCCCCTCCTGATCCTCCGCGTGGTCGCTTGGCGCGATCATCAACCCCACGCGTTCAGGCACGTCGGCCACGAGCCGGCGAATCGTCTGCCGCCAGCTCTTTTCCATGTCGAACTCACCGTCGGCCGGTCGACGCAATCCCCACCGCCACAGGTCCCCGACCAGCAGCGCCCCGACGCGGCCCTGCCCGAAGCGCTGCTCGACGAGCGCCGGCACATTAGCGCCGCCCTCGATTTGCGCCGTCGCCAGCACCGTCGCACCGGGCCTGATCCCCCGGATCGGGTTCACCGTCTCGAACACCGGCATCGCGCTCAGCCGCTTGCGCTCCGCGTCCTCGTCGCTGCGCAGCCGCACCCACGGCTCGAGCATCCCTTCTCGCGTCAGTTGCATTCGGAACCGCGCATCGGGCGGAAGCTGGGCCACCTGATCGAGGTAGACGGGCAGCATGTCCCCGATCGGCGTGCGCTCGTACTTGCCGTTCTTGAATGACTCCTGTCCGCCCAGCATCAGCAGCCCCCCGCCCCGCTGGCGGACGAACTCCTTCAGTAGCTGCATCTGGTCCTGCGTGAAGAATTCCGCCTCGAGATCGTCCAGCACGACCGCGTGGTAGCGGAACAGTTCCTCGGCCGTCTTGGGGAAGCCGCCGCGCAGCTCGTGCTCGTCGAGCGTGCCGAGGCGCACGATGACCGGCTGGTCGTACTGCTCGACCGCGTCCTTCTCGGCAGGATCGAAGCCGCGGAACAGCGGGTTGGCATCGCCGTCGCCCCTGCCGCCGCCGTGGCCAAGAAACGAGAACTTCGGCTCGCGCTTGGCGATGCGCAGGAGCCCCAGCAGCTGCACCTGCTGGTCATGCTGGAGCGAGCGCTGGAGGAACTTAAATTCCCAGTTGGGCCGCCCGCTCACGTACAGCACGCGGTACGGCCCACGGCCGCGATCGACTGCAACCAGCCGCGAGTTGTTCGCGAGCGTGGCTTCGTCGCTCTTCGCTTTCCTCGCGTCCTGCGTCGTCGGCGGCGCGGCCGCGGCCTTGCCCTCGGGCGCGATGGCGACGCGGTAGAATGACACCCCGGGCTGCTCGGGCCTCACGCGAAATCGCACGGAAATCGGCATGCCGTCGGCCTCGGCGGTGATCGTCTGCTTCTCGACGGTCTTTCCCGACTCGTCGAGCAGGTTGGCGACGAGCGGGTGGCCCTTGTAGCCCCTGGTCGTCACCTGCGCCGTCACGGTAACCGGCGCGTCCTCAAAGCTCGTCTGCGTCACCGAGACCTGCCCCACGCTCACATCGTTGGCCGCATTTTCAGAGCCCAGCAGCACGGGGTAGATCGGCGGGATTCTGGCCGCCCCGTTCGCTGACGCTTTCGCCTGCTCAAGGAACCGCGTAACGGCGACGGCGTCGGTCGCGCTGCCGTCAGTCATCAGCAGGACGCCGGCGAGTGGGCGGCCTTGGTAGCGGCGGGCGATGCGGTCCAGAGTCGCGCCGAGGTTGGATGCGCCGCCGTCGAAGATCAGATCGTCGGCGGCGGCAAATGGCTTCAGTTGCGTGTCGAACGCGTACTGGCGGAGGTCGAAAACCTGGCGGAGGTTGACAAGCCATTTCGCCTCAGCAGGCAACAGGGCGCGCACCTGCTGGGCGCGCGTCTGGTCGGCGCCCTGATCGCGAAGAGTCATGCTCTGGCTGTTGTCGGCGAGGATGATAAACAGATTCGCGCCCGGCCGGGCGCGGTTGCTCGTGAGCAGCGGCTCGAGGAGGCACAGCGCGAGGATGACGATCGCGACGATCTTCAGCGACACGGCCAGCGCCCGCACGCCTGACGACGCGCCGGCGCGGCGGTACCCCCAGGCGAGGAGGACCAGCAGCACCACCGCCAGCGGCGCTGCCACCGCCAACCAGCCCGCGGCCCCCCAGACCAGCGCCGACAGCACACTCATCGGCCGCTCCCCAGCCGCTCGTAATACTCGCGGACCTGGTCGACGTACTGCGGGGGGACGGGCTCGCGGTCGATTGGGACCATCGCCTCGCGAGTCTGCCGGCGCATCAACTCATCCGCCACCTGATCGCGCAGCTCGACGAGCGGTCGGCCGACGAATTCTCGAACGAGCTCCCAGTTCGGCTCCTTCGAGTGCCGATTGGCTTCGGCCCGGAGACTGCGCGCGCGCTCGCGGATCCGCGCCGCTTCTGCGCGGAGGCGCGGGTCACCGACCATTTCCTCGACATCGCGCAGCCGGTCCGACCATTCCCGAAACTCCCCGCCGCCGCTCATCGGGCCGGCCCCGGCCTGCTCGCTGTTTCCCCGGTTTTCGGTCAGGTCCGGCACGAGCCGGCGGAGATCGCCTTCCTCGCCCTGCTGCTGCGGATCACCTGCGTTCGCCTGCTGCTGACGGCCTTGCTGCTCGCCGCCACGCAGCCCACCGCCGACTTGAGCGCGCGATTTCCTGGACTGGGCGGGTCCCTCTTGCTGGCCTCCCCCCTGCTGCTGCTGCTGTTCATCACGGTCTTGCTGGTCGCCTGCACGCACCTGCTGCTGGCGCTGCCCCGGCTGCTGCTCATGGCGCTGTTGAGCTTCGCCACCTTCACCCGATCGCGCCACGCCGCGCGTCGCGGAAGCCTCCTGCTCGCGCTGCTCGCCAGCGGATCGCGCCTGTGGCTCACCGGGTTGCTGTTGCTCCGCACCCGGCTGCTGCTCGCCTTCGCCCGGTTCGCCCGCACGCGCGACTTGGCGCGTTGTCGGACCATCTCTCTGCGCGATCTGGCGGCGCGAACTCGAGGGGCGCGACGTCGGACCCATGGTCTGCCCATTGCTGGCGAGTTCCCGCTCCAGCTCCTGCGCAAGCTGCTCAAGCTGGTCGCTGGCGCGGCGCAGCCCTTCGGTCTCATCACCGAGCACGCTGTCGGCCGCCCGCTCGACGCCTTCACGAAGCTTCGTCAGCCCCTTGTTCGCATCCGCCTCAACCTCACGTGCTTCGTCGAGAAACCCCCGGCTTAGCAGCGTGCTGCTGCTATTCAGCGCCTGATCGGGATTGTGCCTCAACGCTTCGCGGGCCGCATCCTGCAGCTGGCGCGACACGAGCGGCTCGGACGCTTCGGCCTCCTCCGTCGTGCGCTGCATTTCCTTCAGCAGCTCGCTCAGCTGCTCGCGCTGCTGGGCGAGACCTTCGGCGACCTGCTTGCGCTCGCCGGCGTCGCGCAGCTTTCGCTGCTCGGTCTGGTCCAGCTGGTTCATCTGGTTCGCCAGCTCCTGCTGTCGGCGATCGAGCTCGCGCGCATCCTTGCGCAGCTCGTTCATCTCCTCGGCCAGCTGCTCGGCAGTGCCCCGGCGGAACTCATCGCGGAGCGTGTTCAACTGTTCGGCGGCGCGCGCGCCCGATGCGGTGGCCTCGGGCACCATCCCCCGCTCCAGCGCTTCGGAAGCGCGGCGGACATTCTCGCGCGTCTGCTCGAGCTGCTCCCGCGAGTCGGCCATCTGCTGCTGATTCTGCGGCTGGTCCATGCGGTCGCGCAGCTCGTCGGTGTCGCGCAGCATCTCCTGCTGCTGATCGCGCAGCCGCGCGAGCTGGCGTTGCAGCTCCTCGCGCTCCTGCTCCTCCTGCGCTTTCTGCAACGCCGCCTGGAGGTCCTTCATCTGGCGATTGAGGTCTTCCTGCCGCTGCGCAAGCTCGCGCAACCGGTTGAGCACCTGCCGCTGCTCACGCGCGGCGGGATCGAGCTGATTCTGCTGCTCCTGCTGCGCGCGGCGTTGGGCCTCGTAGCGGTTGTCGTCCTGCTGAAGCTCCAGCTCGTTGAGCTGCTCTTGGCGGCGCGTCTGGGAACTGGATGCGCTCTGCTGCCCCTGCTGCTGGCGGCGGTTCTGGCGGACGACCTCGTACTCCCGGGCGCGCAGTTTCAGCAACTGCTGATACGCCGCCTGCTCCGCTGCGACCGCGGGACTCAGCGGCGCGATCGAGGGGCCGCCGCGAACATCGTTCAGCTCCGTGATGGCGCTGTCCATGTGCTTCAGGACGGACTGGAGGTGCTGCTTCGACCGCGGGTCCTCCAGCCGCTGCGCCAACGCCGCAGCTTGTTTACGCGCTGACTGCTGCGACTCGTGCAGCAGCTTGCCGTCCTTGGCCAGTTCCTGCGTCGGCTGCGCTTTGATCTCGCGGCGAATGACTTTCCAGGTCGCGTTGATGATTTGCTTCTGAAGCTCCGCCAGCTCCTCCGCTTGCTGCGCGTTGGCACTCTGACCCTGCTGCTGTTGTTGCTGCTGCTCGGACTCGCTGGGCTGCTGGCCCTGGCGGTAAATAAGCTCGAACGGGCGCACTTCAGCAAAGAACATGTCGCCGACCGTGCGGCGGACCGCGCCGTCTGGTCCGAGGTCCTCGACCCACAGGTAATACGACAGCAACTCGTCCGGCTCGGCCGCCAGTTGCTCGAGCGACACGAGGTGCGCCACGTCCCGCGTCTCCTTCCCCTTCACCTCCTCGGCCAGCACGACGTCCTTCGGCTCCTTCCCCGCCAGGGCATAGCTCAGCCCCACTCGGGCAATGCCGAAGTCGTCCCACACCTGCGCGTGCACCGCCATCTCCTGCAGCGGCGATACGTCGATGTCGCGACCGGGAAATGCGAGCTTCAAATCCGGCGGGCGATTGGGCGTGACGTTCAGCGTCAGCTCAGACGTCTGTTTCGGCTTGCGGCCGTCGGCGTCTACGAGGTCGAGCGCGTAGCGCTGCGACTGCGTCATGTCGAGGGCCAACGTGTAGACGCTGGGGTCACTTGGGTCGACCACGAGCGGCAGCGGCGCGGGGCGCGTTGTGGCGTCCTTACCGCCCACGACTGGGACGAGGGTCGCCTGGGCGACGGGTTTGTTCAAACGAAACGTCAGCGTGGCGCGCGTGCCTTCGACGGCGGTGATGGCGCGCGTGTCCTCGACGAGCTTCTCCTGGAGCTTCGTATACTCCGGGAACGTCAGCCGCGCGTCGGCCTGCTTCAGCTCGGGGTAGTCGAAGACAGTGACCTTGTACGGCCGCGTCTCCTGGTCGGCGTACTTCACGACGTACGAGAGGTCCTGGTTGACCACCGGCACGCGGCCGGCAAAGACCGGGTCGTCGAGGCTCCTGGACATCTGAATCTGCTGCGAATGGCCGTCGGCGTCGCGGTAGGTGAGCGTCACGTCGGTTGGCACTTCGTGATCGAAGCGCGCGAGCACCAGCAGCCCAGTGCCGCGCTGGATAATTGTGTCTTGCGGCTCAATCTTGATGTCATAGCGGCGCGCTATCCCGCCGAACCAGAAGCCGCCCTGGCTCGGGCGCTTCTGCAGATCCAGGGCGAGGTTGGCGACGACGACTGCGAACAGCGCCAGCGCCCCCCACTGCCCCCACTTCGCCAGCCGCAGCTTTCGCCGCGAGACAACCTGATCCCACCCGTGCTTCTGCGCATGTGCGACCACCTGGCCCATCACGTCGAGCTGCAGGAAGCCGAGCCGGCCGCCTTCATCCGGCTGCTGTTCGAGGGCGGTGAGGAGGCGGGCGTCCAAATCAGAGAATTTCCGCTCCACGCGGTGCGCCACCCAGTTCGGGCTGCGCACGCGGCGAAGCCACGTGAGCAGCATGGGAAAGAAAACCAGCGGCAGCGCGAGCAATGCGATGAAGACCACGCCTGGGATCGCATAGCCCGTTCCACGCGCCCACGCCAGCGCCGCGGCGCCGGCGATCGCGAGGATCAGCCAGCACACCATTAAGCCGGTCCACAGCACCAGCCGGCGGTAGCGCGTGGCGACGCGCCCGAGCTCCTGGTGGAGCGCTTTTTCGGAGAAGTCCGTCATGCCGTCACCACCTGTTCACCTGCGCTGCGGTGGGCGAGGTGCCCGGCCAGCGCGGTCTCAAAAACGAGCAGCGCCAGCACTCCGACGATCAGCCACCGCCACAGCTTCTGGCGGTTCTCCAGCTCCACTACCTGTAACTGCCGGCGCTGCTGTGTGATTTCACCTGGTGTCGCCGACGGCTTGGCCAGGACCGCACCAAGCTGCTCGAGCTCCTCGACGGCCAGCGGGTGTGTGCGGCTCTCATCCGGTGACAGGTTCACCGCCAGCGGCGTTTCGGCGCCGTTGTACTGTAGGCGGTAAATGCCGGGGCGGTCAGCGCCGTCGAAGGTTGATGCGCTCGCCGGCAGTTCCACCTCTCGGCCGTCTGGACCGCGGATGGTCCGTGTCTCGCTGCGGTTTTGCGGCGCCGGGAGCGCGATGCGGTCGTGGACGGCGTACTGGGGCACGGCCAGGGCGCCGTCCGGGCGTCTCAGGAGGCCGTCGATCAGCGGAACGAACTTCGTCGAGAGCGCGAGCTGGCTGTCCGCGGGGTGCCAGCCGGCCGTCATGATGAACAGGCGGCCCTTGCCGATGGGGTGCTCGATGAGGAACGGGTCGCCATTGTCGAACCAGGCGACTGAGCGGGCGGTGGCTTCATCCGGCAGCGTGACGCGGCGGTGGTTCCAGAAGTGGATCTTCGTGAAGTCGCCGAAGCGCGGGTCGGCGAAGGGAGCAAACAGCGGGTGGTCCGTGGCGACGCGGCTGATGAGCGAATAGTTCCGCGCCGCCGCCTCTTGGACCTTCAGCGAGTCGCTCTGCGTTATGCGCGAGAGGCCGGTGGCTGTGTTCGCATCCATCAGCACCCACAACACGTCGCCGCCGGCTTCGGCAAAACGACGGAGGACGGTTGCACGCTCGTCAGGCACTGCGGCGGCGACGACGACGAGGCGCGCGCCGAGAAGGTGAGCATCGGTTACGCCTTCGTCGGTGCTTTTTGTCGTCAGTTCCGCCTTTCGCCGCGGCGTGTCGCCGGCGGCGCTGCGAAGGAAGTAGAGCAACCCTTTTGTGTCGTCGGGCGCATCGTCGCCGAAAAAGACGATCCGCACGGCATCGGCCGCTGTTGGCGCAATGAACAGCGTGTTATCGAACTCGGCGTCGTCGCCGGCGAGGACGAGGCGATCGGCTTGCGCCGGCGACGTTGTTGGCCGGGCGACGCGGACGACCTGATTACGGCCGGGCGCGACGTACGCCTTCACCGGCTGGGCATCGGCGATTGGCCCCTGCTCGTTCGCCCACTGAAGCGTGAACTGCTCGCGCTGCGAAAGCGGCTGATTGCTCAGGCGCACGCGCAGCCGGCCATCGCGATCGGCCGGTGCGTCGACGCGATCTTCGACCAGCTGCATGCTCGCATTCCCCGCGCTCTGCGGCGCAACCGGCTTCACCTGGAGCGTCACGTTCCTGGGCCACTCGTACCCCTGCAGCGACTCAAATCGGCTCCCGCGCTGCAGGTCCGATATCAGCACGATCTCCCGGCCCATGGTTTCGGCGGCGGCATCGTTTCCATCGGTCTCGGAGAGCAGGTCGGCGACCGTTGAGAGGGCGCCGGCGAGGTCGGTGGCATCCCAGGTCGGCGCGGCCTCCCTGAGTCGCGCCCGCAGCAACGCGACGCGGCGCGAACCGTCGAGCTCATTCCATTCCCGAAACGTCATCCCGGGCCGCACGTTGCGGTCGAAGAAAAACAGCCCCACTTCGTCGGTCGGCGACACCTCTTGCAGCGTGCGTTCCACCTCCACCCGCGCATTCTCCCACGTGCTGCCGCGCTGCATGCTGGCGCTGGTATCCACGAGCAGCGCGATGCGCTTTCCCGCCGTGCGGCTGACATCCGCCGTCGCGCGCTGTTTGAAGAATGGCCGGGCGAAGGCGAACACGAGCAGCGCCAGCGCCGATGCGCGCAGCAGGAGCAGCAGAATGTTGTTCAGGCGCGATCGCTTCGTGATGCGGGGCGGGGACGGATCGAGAAACATCAGCGAGCTGAACGTCTGCCGCCCCGTGGGCATGCGGCGGATGAGGTGGAAGACAATCGGCGCAGCGACCGCCAACAGACCCGCGATGTACAAGGGCGCGAGCAAGCTCATGACACATCAGCTCCCGACAGCTCTCGACCCTCGTCCCGGTACTCCGGGAGAGGGAGCTAAGTTCTTACCGATCGGTCACCGGTGCGCGATGACCGCGCCCCGTGCAGTCGCGATTGCAGGAAGTCAAACAGCGCCAGTTCAAGCGGCTGTGAGATCGCGAGCTGAAAAAAGCCGATGCCCAAGGACTGGCAAGTAGCCTTCACGTCCTCGGCGTGGCGATCGAAGTTCTTCCGGTAGCTCGCCCGCGCCGATGCGGGGTCGATGTACAGGTCGCGGCCGGTCTCTGCATCGACGAAAGTGACGGCCCTGTCGAAGGAGAAGTCGAGCTCCGCAGGGTCGAGCACCCGAATGAGCACAACCTCGTGCCCCTGCGAGCGGAGGTATCCCAGCTGGTTCTTGAGCGTGTCGACGCTCGCGAGCAAATCGGAGATGAGCACGACCAGGCCGCGCTTGCGGACGGTCATGGCGACCTGCTCCAGCGGCGTCGCCAGGTTGGTGCTCTTGCCGGCCACGGCGCGCTCGAGGCACACCATCAGCCGGTGCAGGTGGCCGGGCCGGTACCGCGCCGGAATATACTCGGCGATCTGCTCGTCGAAGGTCACGAGCCCGACGGCATCACGCTGCGTCGAGAGGAAGTACGCCAGCGTCGCGGCGGCCGTGCGCGCGTATTCAATCTTCGTGTACGGCAAACTCCCGTACCCCATCGAGCGGCTGAGATCGACCAGCAGGTAGCAGCGGACGTTCGTCTCCTCCTCAAAGCGCTTGATGTAATAGCGGTCGGAGCGCGCGTAGAGGCGCCAATCGAGGTAGCGCGTGTCGTCGCCGGGCGTATACTGGCGGTACTCGCTGAACTCGACGGAGAACCCATGATGCGGGCTGCGGTGCAACCCGGAGAAGAACCCCTGCACGACGACCTTGGCGCGCAGGTGCAGGCTCTTGATCCGCATCAGCGTGACGGGATCGATGAACGACTCGCGGGTGGCGGTCATCAGGCGCCCTCGTTGGAGAACCGTCCTCCCTCTCCCCGGTACTTCGCGGAGAGGGAGTATGGAATCGCGCTCCACGTCACTTCGGCTCCTTCACGTGCTCGAGCAGGCGTGAGATGACCGTCTCGACGCTCGCGCCTTCGGCTTCGGCGCGGTAGTTGAGCAGGATACGATGGCGGAACGTCGCGTGCGCCAGCGCCTTGATGTCGGCGTTCGACACGTGCGACCGCCCCGCCAGCAGCGCCCGCGCCTTGCCTCCGAGCACCAGAAACTGTGCCGCGCGCAGTCCCGCGCCCCAGCTCACCCACTGGTTCACGAAATCCGCCGCGTCGGGCTTGCCCGGGCGGCTGGCGGCGGCAAGACGCACGGCGTAACGGACGACGTCTTCCGCAATCGGCACCTTCCGCACCACGCTGTGAAACAAAAGCACGTCCTCCCCCGTGAACAGCGGCTGGATCGGCTGTGGCTTGGCCGACGTCGTGCGCTTTACCACTTCGACCTCGTCCTGCTCGGGCAGGTAGTCGATCACCACGTTGAACATGAACCGGTCGAGCTGCGCCTCGGGCAGCGGGTAGGTTCCCTCCATCTCGATGGGGTTCTGCGTCGCCAAGACGAAGAACGGCTCTTCGAGCGGGTAGCGGACGCCGCCGGCCGTCACCTGGAACTCCTGCATCGCTTCGAGCAGCGCGGCCTGCGTCTTGGGGGGCGTGCGGTTGATCTCATCAGCCAGGAGCACGTTCGCGAAAATGGGCCCCTTCACGAACTGCATCCGCCGACGCCCGTCGCCGGAGTCTTCGAGGATCTCCGTGCCCGTGATGTCCGCGGGCATCAGGTCCGGCGTGAACTGGATGCGCTGAAATCTTAGATGGAAGATCTGGGCCAGCGAGCGCACGAGCAGCGTCTTGGCCAGCCCCGGCGCGCCGGTGACGAGGCAATGCCCGCCGGCGAAGAGGCTGATCAGCAGCTGCTCTATGACGTCGTTCTGTCCAACGACAACCTTCGCCAGCTCTTCGCGAATCCGTCCCCGCGCCTCGCGAAGCTGACTCACGACCCGCCGCTCGGTCTCAAACGTATCCGCTGCTTCGATTGCCACTCCAACTCCGGATAACTGATTCACCACCAAGACACCAAGCGCACCAAGCGGTCGGCTTCTGCTCCACATTCCTCAGCGTAATTCGTCCGGTGCAGTTTGAAATTGAGGAGAACCGCCTGGTGATCTTCCTGTCTTGGTGGTTCATCTCCTTCAATGCGTCATGGCGTAGAAGACGATGTTGATGCCCATTGGGTAGGCCTTCTTCTCCGAGAACTCCTTGAAGTACCACTCGTCCTCGCCCTCGCGTTCCCAGCCGTCGCCCAGGTCGGTGTTGTGGCAGATGATCACCATCATGCGGTCCTTGTCGTCGTAGATCGCCTTGAAGTGAACTTCGCGCGCGTCGGACCGTTCCCAGGTGATGCCAGCGGCGCGGCCGCGGTAGGCCATGCCGATCGAGGGAACCTGCGGCTTCTCCTTCAGCTGGTAGACGCAGCTGAAAATGGGGTGACTGATGTCCAGCTCGACCGGCTCCTGTTTCGCTTCCGGGAACACGCGCTTCATCTGCTCGTAGAAGTTCTGGTACTCGTACTCCCCCCAGAAGTCATCGACCATCATGAATCCGCCGTTCGTCAGGTACCGGCGGAGGGCGACGATTTCATCATCGTCAAAATAAAGATTGCCCGGCTCGATCATGTAGATGAACGGGTAGTCGAACAGCGCATCGTCCGTAAGCTCGACGACCTTCGGATTGGGGTCGACCTTCAGGCTGGTGAGCTGCTGCAGGCGGAAGGAGAGGTTGAGGTCGGCATCGGGGTAGTCGGTGGCCCAGTCGCCGCCGCGGCGTCGTCCGTAGCCGGCGCTGGAGTAGCGCACGCGGACGAAGGTGAACAGGTCCTTCTTGAACTGCGGATCGACTTGCCAGTCGGGGACGCCGTTGCGGTCGGAGACGTCGCGTGAGTAGCCGCCGTAGCCCCGGCCACCGTAGTCGCCCCATCCGCGCTGCTGAGCGAAGACCAGACCTGCGGCGAGGCAACCCATAGCCAAAGTGGCGGCGACAATCACGCACAGCTTCGGTTTCATGGGCACACCCTCCGGTTTAGTTCGCCGCCGCTGCCGACTGCGTCGTCGGAGACAATGAATCCATCTTAGTCGCGATCTCCAGCAAGAGCTGATGCGCGGCGCGGAATCGCGGGGCTTCTTCCAGTGCGCGCACCACGGCCCGCCGCGCTTCGGGCAGCTGCTGCTCGGCCGCGAGCAGGCTCGCCAGCCGGTAATGATGATCCGCCGCGTCGAGCGGATCCATCTGCAAAAGCGTCCGGTGCGCCTGGACGGCCGCGGCCCGGTCGGATAATGCTTCGGCGGACTGCGCGAGGTAACGGTGCGGCAGCGGGATGAGCGGGTTGATCGCCAGCACGTCTTCCGCCAGCGCCTTCACCGCCTTCCACTCCTGCGCCGCCGCCGCCAGTTCGATCAGCCGCAGCCGCGGCTCAATCGCGTCAGCGTTGAGCGACACGTGTTTTTCCAGCATCGCCCGCTCCGCGTCCGTCTCGCCCAACTCGCGATGCGCCGCCGCGAGCAGCACATATGGCCCGCCCGCTTCTCCGTATGTCGGGTACAGCCCGATCAGCTTTATCAGCGGCCGTTTCGCTTCCTCAAACTTCCCTTCCGCCAGCAGCGCGCGGCCTTGGCCGAGCAGTGCCCAGAAGCTGTCGGGGTGCTCCTTCACCCAGGCCGCCATGGCCTCGCTCCCGGCATCGAGCGAGAGGTCCGGCTGCGTCCAGTCGATGCCCGGCGCCAGGTTGTCCGCCCGCTGCTTCAGCCACACCATGAATGACTCATCAAGCTTCTCAATCGGCTCGGTGTGCTTCGCCAACGCCGCGTTGATCGGCACGTCGTCGCCGAGATCCGTCAACACCTTCCGAATCGCCTCGATCCCCCACCGCTCGACGATATGTTCGATCACCATCGACGACTCGTAATACGCGAACTGCAGGTGCATCGGCGTCGGCGGCTGGAGAAATGCCCCGCTGAGCTGGCTTACCGGCGTGATCGCATTCTCTTCACCCTCACCCAGAATCATCTCGCGGTACTGCGGGTTCATCGACTGCCCCCACGCGCGATTTCGCTCCCGCTCCTCATACACGCTGATCCCCTCGCTCAGCCAGCGCGGCATCTTGTTGCGCGTCTTGTGCAGCGTCACGGCGTGACAGAACTCGTGCCAGACGACCGCCTCCCAATTCACCGGCCGGGCCATGCGCGACGCGGGGGAGTTCACCGTGATCACCGGCCCGAAGCACACACCCAGATACCCATCTCCGCCGGGCAACCCGAACGTGCGGATGGCGAAATCCTTCTGCGAAGGGAAGATCTCGATCGTGATCGGCTCGCTCATTATCACGTCGTACTTCTCCGACAGCTCCTTTCGCGCTTTGGCGAGCAGCTCCAGCACGCGGTGGCCATAGATGTCGGCCTCGCGCGCGTCCATACGAACGATGAACCCTTCGCCTTGGAGCGTGCGGAACTTCGCCAGATGGTCGTGCAGCGTGTTGAGGTTGTACGCCACGACGTTATATGGATCCTCCTTGAACACCTCCGCCGCCAGCTGCCACCCCTCGTCTTCCTCCCCCAGCCGCAGCAGATCCTGGCAGAGCTGCACCTTCGCCGGCCGATAGTTCCGGTCGAACCGCAGGGCGACGCGCTGATACAGCTGGCCTTCGAAGAATCGGTACTTCTGCGACAGCTTTAGACCAATAAGATGATCGACAGCCGGATTGGTCTTCCAGGTCCCCAGGGCCGCGTCGCGGTGCGCTTCTTCGGCCTTGCGATCGCCGCGGAGGTGCGCCAACACCGCCCGGTACGCGTGCGCCTCGCTCCGCCGGGGGTTCACCTCCAGTACCTGCGCGATGAGCTGCTCGGCCTGCTCGTACGCCTCGCGGTCGATGGCGTTGTCCACCTGGAACAGCAGACTGTCGGCGTGGCGCGGGTTGATCGTCAGCGCCCGCGTCAGGGCCGCGGTGGCCCGATCGGAATCATCGTGGAACGCGCGGGCGAGTCCGAAGTGGATGTCCGGATCGTTCGGGCTGCGCTTGGCCGCCTCCGCGAACGACTCCGCCGCCAGCGCGTAGTCCTGCTTCGACAGCGCCAGCTCGCCGCTGGCGATGTGCGGCACCGCCGACGCCGGGTCCAGCTTCTTCGCCGTGTCATAAAACAGCTCCAGCACCTGCCGCGCATCGGCGCCGCTGAGCAGCAGGGCCCTTCCAATGACGACACGGCTGACGGCATCCGAGTACCGCCGGGGGTCGCGCCCGACCAGCTCTCGCACTTCCTGCAGCGCCTGCTCGGCCCACTGGGGATCGCCGTTGGCGCGGTACACGTCATACCCGACCAGCCGCATCTGCACGCTGCACCGGTGGACTTCGATGCCCTGCTGGTATGTTTTCAGTGCGCTCTCGTACTCGCCGGTGGCCATCTCGGAGCGGATCTTGAGAATCCACCACTCCTCACTCCACTGGCGGCTATCGATGGCCGCTTCGCAGGCGAGGGCGCATGCATGGTATTGGCCGGTCCGGAAGAGCTTCTCTGCGTCGGCCAATTCCGTCGCCGCCGCAGCAGCTGCGCGGGCGGCGGGCGAGAGCAGCGGCGTTGGCGCGGGCGCGGCGGGCGCCGGGAGAACGTTCGTCTGCGCCACGAGCGGCACGATTCCCATGGCGAGGATGATCACGGCGGCGATCCGGATCATGCCCGCATCATAGCGGCTCCACCCTGCGCTGGACCACTGATCGGTCCACTGAATCCTCCGGAGTCCATGACGCCATGGCGATGGGCGCCATGAACGCGATCGCCCTCGATCCCCCTTGGGCGAAAATGCAAATCCCTGCGGTAATGTTGATCACGCAAGCAAGGCTGTTGAAGTTACGCACGCCCACGGCGATGATCGTGCTCATGCCCATGCGATCCTCCTGTGATGGGGAGCCGCGCGCGACGGTTTGGCCGCGAAAGGGAGTTCTCACCGGACCGCCATGCAGATCCGCTTCCCGCTGAGCATCTTGATGATGGCCGGCGCGCTCGCCGGCGCCACCGGCTGCGCGACGATCCGCACGACCGATCCGCCGCGCACGGCCACCGAGCAGTTCCTCCTCTCCGTTGCCGCCGCCCGCGCTATCGATCAGCTCTCCAGCGAATCGCTGCGCGACCGCCGCGTCTTCATCGAGACGACCTACCTCGGCTCGGCACAAACGGCCAACGAATACGCCTTCCTCGTCGGCGAGCTGCGCGCCAAGCTGCTGCTGAGCGGCATCCGTCTGGTCCCCAAGCGCGAGGAGGCGCAGATCCTGCTCGAGCTGCGCAGCGGGGGGCTGGGGATCGACAGGCTGGAGTACCTGCTGGGCATCCCCGCGCTGTACCTGCCGCAGGCGTCGCAGAACACCGTCCCCGTGGCCACCCCCGAGCTGGCGATCATCAAGAGCACCAAGCAGCGCGGTTACGCGAGCGTCGCCTACGTCGCATACTGGATCGACACCGGCGAAGTCGTGGCCCACTCCGGCCCCTTCATTGGACGAACAATCCGCGAAGACTGGTGGATCCTTGGAACCGGCCCGAGAACGGTGGGCAACATTCCGCCGGCGGAGAAATGACGGAAGAGTCGTCAGTGGACAGTTGCCAGTTGCCAGTAACGGCAAGGGCGTCTTTCCCGCTGGCAACTGGCAACTAAACAACTGGCAGCTGTTCCCCATGCGTCGTTGGTCCCTCCGCATCCTCATCGCTGTCGTGGTCCTGCTGATCGTCGTGATCGCGGTGACGCAGGCTGTTTTGTCGCTGACGACAGTTCCTGACCGCATCGTCCTGTCAGGCGTCCAGCAGCAGCTCGGTTTGCGAATGACGGCGTCGTCGGTCGACGCGGGGTGGTTCGGCAAGACGGTGCTCAAGGATGTCACGCTGTCGCTGCCGCTCGCAGAGGAGTCGCTGCTGGCGACGCCGGAGCTGCGCGTGAAGCACACGTGGCTGCCGATCCTGTTGGTGACGCGAAAGCTCGTGATCGACCGGCTGACGCTCGACGATGCGCAGCTGGTGGTTCGTCAGGACGCCACCGGGCGATGGAACCTCCAGGACGTTGTCGAATTGCTGGCCCGCACGGGCGGCAAGCAGCAGGCAGATGCTACGAGCAACCGCCGCAGCGGCCCGAAGCTGCCAGGGCTCGTCCTGCACAACGCCACGCTGTCGGTCACGGACAAGTCGGGCAAAACTGCCACGCTTGCACCGCTGGAGTTCACAGGGCTCCCCGAGGGGCTGCTCGTGTGGCGGTATGAGGCGACGGCGGGATCGATACTCCAGGCCGTTGGGCAGCTGTCGCCGGGTTTTGAATGGAAGCATCAGGTCCGATTCGAGGTGAATGACGCCGGCGAGTTGCTGAAGCCGTGGGTGGGCGAACTGGCGGACCCGCTCAATGTCGCCGGGCGGTGGGAAGGCCAACTGCAGGCAGGACAGGCGGTCGGCAGACTGACGCTTGCGAAGCTGCAGGCGATGGGCGCTGAAGTTTCGGGCGTCGTGCGTGCCCGCGCGGGCGGCGGCGCGGCGGTCATCGAACCGCAGAAGCTCACGGTTACAACGTCACAGAAAATGCTGCCGAAGATTCAGATTGCCTCCGGCGCTATTGAGCTGACCGGCTCGACCGTGCGCGCGCGCCGGGTGCAGGTGTCGGCGCTGAACGGGATGGCGCAGGTCGACGGCCGCTGGGCCATGAATCAGGAGGTCGGGGAGATCAATGCCACGTGGGATGAGATCGTGCAGGCGGGCGGCGTACGGCATGGCGGGCGGCTTGCCGCCTCCGTCACTAACACGCTCGGCAATCGCACGGTCACCGCTGATCTGGCGACCCACGGCACGGTTCGCGGCGGACAGTGGGATGCAGAGGTGAAGCTTACGGGCGGCGGTCGTGAGTGGAATCAGATGAGGTGGACCCTCGCCGCGCCCGTTCTCTCGTGGAAGGGCCCGCCGCGCGAAGTGGTGCTCGACGGTCTTGTAGCGAAGATCATCACACGCGGCAAGGTGCTGGAGCTGACGAGCGTGGAACTGCCCAGCGCCGAGCGCGTGAGGGGCAACGGCAAAATCGACGTTGAAGCACAGGCGTGGTCGGTGGACCTCAGCGGCCGCGGGTGGCCCCTGCCGCGTCTGCCCGAATCCACGCTCGAGTTCCGCCTCGATGCGGCGGGCGACTTCATACGCTACAAGCTGAACGAGCTGTTCCTTCAGAGCGGTGACATGCAGGTGAGCGGCAATGGTTTCTACGACCGCGAGCTCCCCAAGCCGCTCGATTTGACCCTGAACGTCCGCCACGTCACGTCGGCCACCACGGAATCAGACCCAACCATCCGCGGCACGTTGCGTGCGCAGGCGCGGGTGAAGGGGGTAGCGTGGCCGCTCGACGTGGGGCTCACGGGCAAGGTATTCGGCGAAGCGCTTCGCGTGAAGGGGCACGTGGTCGGCGACGTCGCCATCGACGTGGAGGGCAGCATCACGCGCGAGCACGCGAGCATCACGTCAAACGAGCTCGAAGTGCTGGGCGGACAGTGGTCGCTCGTCGGCACATGGATAGGCAAGGAAAACCTTGCGCGGCTGAACGTGCGCGTGCGCGACCTCCCGCTGGCCCAGGTCGGCGCTGCCGCCGGTCGCCACGACGTCGCAGGCACGCTGGACGGCAAGTGGACCTTCAACCTTCCCGACCTCGACCGCGCGCGGCTCACGGCCAGCGGCGGCTTTGAGGCGCGCGGCGTCGAGGTCGCAGGGTTCCCGGTCGAGCGCATTGTCGGCCAGATGACCATGAAGGACGGCCGCATCGATGCAGCGCCGGTCGAGCTCACGCAGGGGGCTGGCAAGGCGACCGCCAACGTATCGGTTGCGCTGGCGGCGCCGAAGAAACCAACGATCGGACTGACGGCCTCGGAGTGGCCCATCAACCTCCCCGCCGCCGGCGCGGCTTTGAAGCTGTCGGCGGAAACGAAGCTCAACCTTGACCTGGCGACGCGCAGCGCAACCGGGCCGCTGAGCGCCACCGCCGATGTCATCTACCGCGAAGAGCCGCTCGGGCAGGCGCGCGTCGCGGCCGAATTAAGCGGGCATTCGGGGACACTCAAGTCGCTGGAAGCCGACGCCTTCGGGGGAACCGCCGCCGGCAGCGCGAGCTTCAGCCTGGACGCCCCGCTGGCGACCACGGGCCAGCTCACGTGGAGCGACATCGACGCGGCGCAGATTGCCAAGCTCTTCCCGCGCCTCGAGGGGCTCGCCGGTCGCTTCGGCGGGAAGGCAAAACTAGCGCCGGCCACCGACCCGCGCGCGCTCGAGCCCCTGCGCCTCGACATCGTGCTCGACAGCTACGGCGGAAGCTATCGCGACGCGCCCATCGGGGATGGTACGCTGACCGCGTTCATGAATTACGAGATGGGCGAGGCGAAAGTGCCGGGTGTCGGCGATCGTTTCCGCATCGTCCTCGGCGATCGCGCGTACGATCCGGAACGCGGCGACGGACAGGAAGGACCCAGCTTTATCCGCTTCGGCGACGGGATCGTCCGCATCTGGGGCCGCCTCACCCGCCATCGCGGCGTGCGGCAGCCGGCTGGACAAATCACGCTCGATCTCGACCGGCTCAGCGTCGATCAACTCGTGCACGTGGGCGCCCCTGATGCTGATCCGATGCCCGGTCGTCTGAGCGGGACGCTGAATCTCTATGGGTCGCTCGACTTCGACGGCTCGGGGGTTGATCTCTCGCGTCTCTCCGGCCTCGGGTCGCTGCGCATCACCGATTCGGACCTGGCGAACTTCGACGTCTTCACATTCCTCTACGAGCGCATGAACGTGCTGAACTGGGGCAGCGACAAGCCGCAGCTCCGCGGGCAGGGCTCGGTCGACCTGCGGTTCGAGGCCGACACGCTGTACCTGAGCAACATCCGCTATTTCAACCGCGGCACCGAGATCCGCGCCAACGCGAACGTGCGACGGGTCTTCCGACTGCCCTACAGCCCCCTGGAGGGAACCGCCGTCGGGTCGGTGCGCCCATTCAGCTCCTTGAAGCTCCCGCTGTTGGCCGATGTGGACGACGTCCTGGCCGTGCTCCAGAGCGATGTCACCCCCGCCGTCGTTGGCGGCACGGTCAAAGAACCCACCGTCAAGCTCGTGCCATTTGGGGAGATCGGCGCGTCGATGCGCAGCCTCCTGCTCGGCGATGTCCGCGACGAGACGCAGGGGCGATGAATTCGCCCCCCCTCACACGGCCGCGGCTTCCCCTTCGATTTCGCGCAACGCGCTGTCCACGTCCGCGTAGAACGCCGCAGGGGGTGCGTCGGCGATCGATGTGCCGCACACCGACAGGATTGACGGACCCGCGCCGGGCAGCACGTTGAATGGCGCGCCGCTGAGCGTCCAGCGCTGGGTGTCCAGCCGCCGGATGGTTGGGTAGTACGGCTCGCGCGGGTGGAACTCCAACACAGCCGCCAGAGTTCCGTCCGACAGCTTGAGCGTTGCGCCCGGCGGATATGGGGGGATGATCGACGGCAGCACGCGGAGAATTTGCGGGTCGACCCGCCCCGCGTACGTCGTCCGCATCAGGTGCAGGATCTGCAATGTCGAGCGCCGCCGCCCGGCGGGCGTCAGCGTGAGGCGCTCGTACAGGTCGGCCGCGACCAGGATGCGGCCGAAGATGTGGATCTTCAGCCCCTCGACGCGCTCCTGAAGGCTGCCGCGGCGAATGGTGAGCTGCGGAAAGCCGCTGCCGTCGAAGTGCTGGTGGTGGTGCAGCACCGCCGCGGCCGCCGACGCCTCCACCCCATTGCGGATCATCTCGTACGACCAGCTCGGGTGCGCCTGCCACAACCGCGCGTCATCGAGGTTCTTAGGCTCATCCAGCGCCGTGTGCTGCTGGAGCCGCCCGGGGATGCGCATCTTGCCGATGTCGTGCAGCATTCCGGCGACGCCGAGGTTGGTGATCTCGCGCGCGTGGTCAGGGGGAAGCTTGCGCTGCTTGACGATGTATGACTCGAGGCGGATGCCCATGACCATCGCCAGGTGCGCGACGGCCGCGGCATGACGCACGCCATCAGCGCCGAGGCCGCTGAGCATCTCCTCGAGGTAAACGGGATGCCGGCCCTGGCGGAACAATGACGTGATCAGCTCGCGCGTGGCCGTGTAGTACTGCCCGAAGTTCACCGTCAGCCGAGCTTCGGCCTGCATGAGCGAGATCGTGTCCCGGATATGTCCGTAAATCTCGCGCCGCACCGGCGTGAGGTACGGTGCGAGGTGCCGGTCCAGATCGGCCAGGTCCGGGTAGGCAACGTACAGCACGGTGATGCCCAGATCGCGCAAGCGGTTCAGCAGCTGCTCATCGAGCGGGTAGCCCGCCGTGAGCAACTCCTTCTCCGGGTGAGCCGGATCGGCCACGGTCATCGCCAGCTTCATGCCCGGGCGCGCGTCTTGAATGGGGAGGATCAGCACGGTGTTCTCGATGTGAATATCGAACAATCGATGGGGGCGAGTTCAACGGGAATTGAGGAGTCCGATAAAGCTCCAGCCGATGAACCCGGTGAACGCGATTCCTAGAGGCGCGACTCCCCCGCCAGCCGTCAGCCCATGGCTTGCGCGAAAAGCGTCGGGGCGCCCGGGCAACAGTTCCTTGACGCTAGCGCGTTTCCAAAGGTATATTCATTGTATAGTCATAGGAGGTTCGCACATGCCGACAACGGTCCAAAAATGGGGAAACAGCCTTGGAATCCGAGTGCCCAAAGCGGTCGCCGAGCAGACCAACCTGACAGACGGCACGGAGGTCGAATTCGAAACCTCAGGCGGTGTACTCACGATTCGTCCGAAACATCGCCGCCGCAAGTTCAAACTCGCCGACCTCCTGCGGCAGATGAAGCCTCGCCATCGCCACGGTGAGTTGCAAAGGGATGAACCAAAAGGGAGAGAGCTGATATGACCTATCGCACCTATCACCCCAAACGTGGCGATGTGGTGCATCTCAACTTTTCCCCCTCCGCCGGCCACGAGATGGCCGATCGGCATTACGCCCTCGTACTCAGCCCCGCCTCGTACAACCGCAAGAGCGGCATGGCGATTGTGTGCGCGGTCACCAGTCGGGTCAGAGGCGGACCCTTCGAGGTGATGCTTACGACAGGACTGCTGCCGGACAAGCGTGGTGTGGGCGCGGTAGCAAGCGTGGTCGTCGCCGATTCGGTGCGGCAGGTGGATTATCGCGAACGCCAAGCGGCCTTCATTGTCGAGGCACCGCGGGAGGTCGTGGAGGAAGTGCTTGATAAGCTGCTGGCAGTCCTCGAGGAGGAATAATCTTGGCGGCGATTGCGCGATGCACGGCATCTCTTCGCATTTTTGGTGATGCGCTCGATCCGGCGGAGCTGTCGATCTGGCTGCACGCGACGCCGGACGAGGCGTGGCTCAAGGGTGATTCATGGATCGCCCGCGGCCAGCCGGTACGATCGCGACGGACTGGAGCGTGGTTTCTGAGTTCCACGCTGCCCGCCGACGCGCTGGTCGAGGATCACGTCCGGGACGTGCTCGACCGCACGAGCAGTGACGTGACGGTCTGGCAGAAGATCACGCGCATCTACGACGCGGACCTTTTCTGCGGACTGTGGATGGAATGCCTCAACGAGGGCTTCGCGCTACCGCGCGAGCTGATCAGCAGCTTGGCCGAGCGCAACCTGATGATCGATTTCGATATCTACGGCCCGCTACGCGATGAGGCGACGTAAGCGGGAAATACCGCGGCGTTGCACGGATTTGACCGCTCGGGGGAGCGCAGATCAATACCGATAGTGCTCGCTCTTATACGGCCCCTCCACCGGCACACCAATGTAATCAGCCTGCTGCTTCGTGAGCTTCGTCAGCTTCACGCCCAGCTTGTCCAGGTGCAGGCGGGCCACCTTCTCGTCGAGGTGCTTGGGCAGCACGTAGACCTTGTTCTCGTAGTTCTTGTTGTTCGTCGCCAGCTCGATCTGCGCGATCGTCTGGTTGGTAAAGCTGTTGCTCATGACGAACGACGGATGGCCGGTGGCGCAGCCGAGATTCATCAGCCGGCCTTCCGCCAGAATCATGACGCTGTGTCCGTCGGGGAACGTCCACATGTCGTACTGCGGCTTGATGTTCGTCTTCTTGATCCCCTTCCACTTCTTCAGGCCCGCCATATCGATTTCGTTGTCGAAGTGGCCGATATTGGCGACGATGGTTTTATCTTTCATTCTCGACATGGACGTTGCGCTGATGATGTTGAAGTTGCCTGTGGTCGTGATGAAGATGTCGGCGTAGTCGAGCGCGTCTTCGAGGGTGAGGACCTGGTATCCCTCCATCGCCGCCTGCAGGGCGCAGATCGGATCGATCTCGGTCACGATGACGCGGCAGCCCTGGCCCTTTAGCGCCTGGCAGCAGCCTTTGCCCACATCACCATACCCGCACACCACCGCCACCTTCCCGCTCAGCATCACGTCGGTTGCGCGGTTCAACCCGTCGATCAGGCTGTGCCGGCAGCCGTACAGGTTATCGAACTTGCTCTTGGTCACGCTGTCGTTCACGTTGATGGCGGGGAACAGCAGCTTTCCCGCCTTTTGCATCTCGTACAACCGATGCACCCCCGTCGTCGTTTCCTCGCTGACGCCCTGGCACTGCTCGGCCACGTTCGTCCAGCGCTGCGGCGTCGCTTTTACCGTCCTGGCCAGCAGCTCGAGGATGACCTTGTATTCCTCGTTGTCGGTTGAATCCGGCGAAGGCACCTTCCCCGCCTTCTCGAACTCTGCGCCCTTATGGATCAGCAGCGTCACGTCGCCGCCGTCGTCGACGATCTGATCGGGACCGATCTGCTCACCGCCGGGCCCGGTCCCGAAATCCAGCGCCCGCTCTGTGCACCACCAGTATTCCTCCAGCGTCTCCCCCTTCCACGCGAACACCGGCACGCCCGCGGGCTTGTCCACCGTCCCCTTCGGTCCGACGACGACGGCCGCGGCCGCGTGGTCCTGCGTGCTGAAAATGTTGCACGAGCACCAGCGCACGCTACCCCCCAGCGCCGTCAGCGTCTCGATCAGCACCGCCGTCTGGATCGTCATGTGCAGCGAACCAACGATCTTCAACCCGCGCAGCGGCTGGCGCTTCGCGTACTCCGCCCGTACGGCCATCAGCCCGGGCATCTCCTGCTCGGCCAGCATGATTTCCTTCCGCCCCCACTCCGCCAGCGACAGGTCCGCGACCTTGAACTCCAGCCCCGCCCGCGCCGGCGCCTTGGCCGAGCCGTTCTTCCCGTTCCGCTTGGCGGTGAGGTCCTTGCGGGGCTTGATCGAGGGCTTCTGACGATTCGTATCGGTCAGGGTCTTGTGCCCGTGCTTCACGGGCGACGATGCGGGCTTCTCGGTCATCGTGCGGCTCATGGGTCCTTCTCCTCAGGTCTTAGCGACGTCGTCCAACGGAAAACGGGGGATTCTGCCACGGATGGGGCACGGATGCACACCGATAGGGCCGAAAAAGCCCTCGCCAGGCGCAAACCCACTCCATCCGTCAATCCGGATGAATTGTTGAATGTTTGGGAAACGTTGTCAAGGACGGACTGAATCTACAACCGGTGCTCATTCGTCCGCGGCACTCAGGACCGATCGAAGCTCATCTTTCCAATCGCGGCCCTGCTCCTGCGCCTCATCCAGGACGTGAAAGCAGAACAGATGATCTTTGAACTCATCGCCGAGCTGCTGCCAAGTCACGCGCTTGCCGACCTCGCTGAAGAACCTGGCCACGTCGCGCTTGTACTCGGTGTCCGGATTGCCTTCCAGATGCTTCCCCTTGCTCTCAACCACCCAAACTAGTGGATCACCACACTTCGATTGTCGGGTAAAGCCGCTTTAGCTTGATGCGGGCGTCGACGGTGGTAAAGCGCCAGTTCACGCCGGATCCGGACCGGTTGCGTTCATGCATGAACGCGGCGCACGCGGCGGCCAGCC